>NZ_JBITSF010000011.1:0-265722 GCF_044540485.1 Streptomyces sp. NPDC085946
GTCATCGTCCAGCAGAAGCGGTTCCAGCTTCGGACCACGACGCGGCACCGGCACACCGGCAGGAGAACTCATACAAGATCTAACGACGGACTACCAGCGCAGGACACTAGGCCGTCGGCGGTTGTGGAGGCCGCGGCCCGGGAGGGTCCCCCTCCGCGCGGCACAGGCGTGCCACGACGTGCGCGTACTTCTCGTCGAACCGCAAGGTGCTGAAGCGGGTGTGGAGTTCGTCGTCCAGCGTCCGGCTGGCCCGCGCCCAGACGCCGCGGCCCTGCTCGGTGGCCGCCACCCGGCTGATGCGCCGGTCGCAGGGCCACTCCACCCGGGCCACCCAGCCCGAGCGTTCCAGCTGGGCCAGCATCCGGCTCGCCGCCGACGCGCTGACGCTCAGCCGCCGGGCGACGTCCCCGACCGTCGCGGAGCCGGAGCGCGCCCGGACCAGTGCGCCGAGGGCCATCAGCGGGGCCAGTCCCACACCGTGACGGTTCGTCAGGACCCGGTCCAGCTGCCCCTGGAGCAACGAGAACATCGGCACGAGGCGCTCCCACAGCCGGGAGACGTCCTCGTGTGCGGCTTCCCGGCCGGCGCCGGCCCGCGGTTCGGTCACAGCGTCGCTTCCTCGGTCCTCGCGTCCGGTGCACCCGCCCCTCGCCGGGGGCGGGTGCACAGAGATCAGGGCGTCAGGGCTCAGGGCGTCAGGAGCAGCTTGCCCCGCACGCCGCCCGCCCCGAGGATACGGTGCGCCTCGCCCGCCTCCTCGAAGCCCAGTTCCTTCGCGGAGCGCAGTCCCAGCTCGCCGCGGTCCACGAGCGCGCCGAGGGCCGCCAGGCCGGCGCCGTCCTGCTCGACGTGGGAGACGGACACCCGGATGCCGCGCTCGGCCGCCGGTACGCGGGTGGGCACGATCGAGACCAGGCGGCCGCCGTCGCGCACGGCGGCGACGGCACCGGGCACGCCTGCGGTGTCCAGCAGGCCGTCGGCCCGCGCGTCCGTCGGCTCCTCCCCCACGACCACCCGGTGCGCGCCCAGCGCGCGGGCCGCGTCGGCGTCCCCGGCGGCCCGGACGTGGGCCACTACGGTCAGGTCGCGCAAGCGGGCGAGCTGCACCGCGAGACCGCCGACCGAGCCGACGGCTCCGGTGACCAGGAGGGTGGATCCCGCCGGCAGGGCGAGGGCGTCGAGCGCCTGTGCGGCGGTGAGGCCGGCCAGCGGCAGGCCCGCGGCGTCGGTCAGGGGGACGGACAGGGGGGCGGGGGCCACGATGTCCGCGGGCAGGGCGACGGTCTCGGCGTAGGTGCCGCGGCCGGTGGCCATCTGCGCGGACATCGCCACGACCCGGTCGCCGACGCGGAAGTCCGTGACCTCCTCGCCCACCGCGGTGATCGTGCCCGACACGTCCCAGCCCAGGACCATCGGCGGCCGGAGCGGACTGTGTCCCTGGTGCAGACCGGCGCGGGTCTGCAGGTCCACCGGGTTGACGGCGGCCGCGGCGGTGCGGACGAGGACGCCGCCCGGCTCGGGGGCGGCCGGATCCGGCAGCTCACGGACCGCCAGGTGCTCGGGGCCGCCGTACTCTTCTGGTCCCTGGCCGCGCTGAGCCTGACGGCAACGGCGCTGCTCCTGTGCTGCACCCTGCCCGAGCCTCGGCCGACGGCGGGCAAGACTCCGGGACGGACCCGCTCCGGCCCCCTGTTCTCCGGGGCCCTGCTGCGGGTCGCCCTGGTGATCGTGTTCGGCACCGCGGGTGTGTTCGCCCTCTACACCTACGCGTCCCCGTACCTCACCCGCGCCGCGGGCTTCAGCCCACAGGCCGTCACCGCACTGCTCCTGCTCTACGGCGCGGGCGGCGTCGCCGGGAACACGCCGGACGAGCCGGGCAGCGTCCGCCGGGACTGCGGGTGTGACGGCGAGGTGTTCCGGGCGGGCGGCCGGCAGCGGCCGCCCGCCCCTGCCGGGGCGACGGGTCCGGCGCCGGTGGTGCCGGGTGCCCTCCCCGCGTGGCCACCCGCTCGTCGAACCGGTCGGACACGTCACCGGCCCTACTCCACCGCCGCTCCGAAACCCGCCTTCCGGTACGGCGCCCCGAACGCGCGGCCGCCGGCCACCGACGCCGCCTCCGGCACGATCCCCTGCGCCCTGCCCCGCAGTTCCCAGACCGCCCCCTCCCCGGTGTTCTCGCCGACCGCGGCGGCCGCCAGGTCGGCGTGGCCGTCGGCGTCGAGGTCCAGCAGCCGGACCGTGCCGCCGAACGCGTCGCCGGGTTCCGCCGCGCCGGGGACGCCGCCGGTGTCCTGGGTGAAGGCCCGGGCACCGGTGCCGGTCGGGCCGGTGCGGGTGCCGCGCAGGACGACGACGGAGCCAGCGCCGTCGTCGTGGCCGAGTTCCTCGCCGGGCGCGCCGACGGCCACGTCGCCGATGCCGTCGCCGGTGACGTCGCCGACGGCGACCGAGGCGCCGAAGCCGTCGTCCGGCTCCAGGACGCCCGGGACGCCGGGGGTGTCCTGGCTGTAGGTCTTCCAGCCGCCGCGCGGGGCCACGCCGGCCGCCGAGCCCCGGGCGACGCGGACCACCGACTCGTAGGTGTCGCCCACCAGGACGTCGGCGTAGCCGTCGCCGTCGGTGTCGCCGAGCGCGAGGTCGCCGTCGCCCTGCGGGATCGCGTTCTCGCGGGGGGTCAGGCCGCCGGCGGTGGCGAGGTAGAACCGGGTGCCGTAGGAGCCGTCGCCCACGTGGAGGCCGAGGGCGAGGTCGTCGCGGCCGTCGCCGTTCACGTCGCCGACGGCGCCGTCCCGGACGTCGCGGTACTGCAGGTGCGCGCCGTCCAGAGCGCTGGTGCGGGCGGGCCGGCCGGCCCGGGTGACGGGGCCGGTCCACACGGTGGCCGTGGTGCCGACGGGGTCGTCGCCCTGCGCCGCCTGCGTGCGGAACAGCACGAGGTCGAGCCGCCCGTCCCCGTCGAAGTCGCCGGTCTCGGTGCGGGAGGCCGGGATCGACGTACCGCCGGACAGGCCGCGCGGTCCGCCCCACACGACCACCGCGTCGGAGGTCCTGGTCGCGGTGCCGACGACGAGGTCGGCGTAGCCGTCGCCGTTCAGGTCGCCCTTGGACACCTGCGTGCCGAAGCCCTGGCCGCGGGCCGGGCCGCCGGGAATGCCGCTGGTCGCCCGGTCGATGACGGCCCGCCGGAGCGCGGCGGCACCGGACGCGCCGCGCGGTCCGCCGTAGCGGACGGCGACGTACCCGGCCGCGGCACGGCCGTCGACGGTGGCCCGCGGCGCGCCGACCGCCAGATCCTGGTGGCCGTCGCCGTCGAAGTCGTCACGGACCGGGGCGCGGGCCGCGGTGTCCGTGCGGTCCGGCTCGGCGGACGGTCCCGGGGCCAGCGCCAGCAGGCCCGCCACCAGCGGCACGGCCCAGTACGAACTCACAGGATTCACGGGGGACGCCTTCCTCGCCGACAACACCGTCACCGCTCAAGACACCCGGGAACGCCGGGGGGTTGTGGTCCCGGCCCGTGCCGGCGCGGCGGTTTCCCCGGCTCGCGGGCCGCGCGCTCCCCGGTCCCGCCCCGGCCGGGCGCGCGGTGGGCGTCCACGGGCAGCAGGGCGTGCGGCGGACCCGGACCGGCCGGGTGCCGGGAGCCCTGCCGCGTTCCGGCCACACCCCCGGACGGCGTCCCGCGCGGCCCCGGTCCGTGCCCCTTCCGAAGACGCGCCGCACCGCTTCCCTGACATAACGGACTAAAACGTGTGTTATCTGATCATGAACACACCTAAGCGACGTACCTTGCTCGGTGCATCGATCGCAGCCGTCGGCGCGGGAGCCCTGGGGGCCTGCTCCGGAACCGGCTCGCAGTCCCCGTCCGCCCCGCCGTCCGCCTCCGCCTCGCGTCCCCGGTCCGCGTCGGGCTCCGGGGGCAACGGCCACGGCGGCGCCTTCGTCCCCGAGGGACCCAAGGGATACGTCAACCCGTCCGATCCGGAGGTCCTCGCAGCGGAGCGGGAACGCGGCTCAGGCCCCCTGCGCCGGGTCCGCCTCACCGCCGACGAGACGGTGCTCGACCTGGGCGGCAGACAGGTCAGGTCGTGGGCGTACGGCGACACGCTGCCGGGCAGCACGGTGCGCGTGACCGCGGGCGACGTCCTCGCGCTCACGCTGGCCAACCGCCTGCCCGCCGCCACGACGCTGCACTCGCACGGCCTGCGCCTGCGCTGCGACATGGACGGCGTGCCCGGTCTGACCCAGGCCCCCATCCCGCCGGGCACGGACTTCCTCTACCGCTTCGCCGTGCCGCACCCCGGGACGTACTTCCTGCACCCCCACTCGGGCATGCAGCCCGACCGCGGCCTGTACGCCCCGCTGATCGTCGAGGACCCCAGGGAGCCGCTCTCCTACGACAAGGAGTGGATCGTCGTCCTGGACGACTGGGTGGACGGCGTGGACGGCTCCACCCCCGACAGCGTGCTCACCCTGCTGCGGGGCGACGAGGAAGCACCGATGGCCATGGGGCCGCAGGCCGAGGCCAAGGGCACCGGCCGTCGCGCGTCCGCCCACCCGCACACCGGGGCGTCCGCTTCCCCCGGCGGCTCCGCCCGGATCCTGCACGACTCGCACAGCCGCATGCTGCACGGCGTGGGCGGGCACGTCGCTCACCCGTATCACCTGGTCAACGGGCGGCGACCGCAGGCTCCGTCGGTCTTCCGGGCCCGCCCCGGGGACCGGATCCGGCTGCGGATCATCAACGCGGCGGCCGACACGGCCTTCCGGCTGGCGCTGGACTGCCACGAGATGACGGTGACGCACACGGACGGCTACCCGGTCGTGCACCGGACGACGGACGCCCTGCTGATCGGCATGGCCGAGCGCTACGACGTGCTCGTGACCGCCAAGGACGGGGTGTTCCCGCTGGTCGCGCTCGCCGAGGGCAAGAAGGCCAGGGCGCTGGCCGTGCTGCGCACCGCCAAGAAGGCAGGCGCCCTTCCCCCGCCCTCGGCGCATCCGAGGGAGCTGGACGGGAGGACCGTGCCGGGCCGGCGCCTGGTGCCGGCGGAGAGCGTGGCCCTGCGGGACAGGGAACCGGACCGCGAGATGCGCGTGAAGCTGACCGGGAGCATGAGGAAGTTCGACTGGGCCTTCGACCACCGGCCCTACTCCGTCGAGCACCGCCACCCGGTCCGTGAGGGCGAGCGGGTCCGGGTGAGCGTCATCAACGCCACCGACATGTGGCACCCCGTGCACCTGCACGGCCACACCTTCGCCCTGACGGGCATCGACGGGGCGGGTGCCCGCAAGGACACCGCCATCGTCCTGCCGCACCGCAAGCTGGTGTTCGACTTCCACGCCGACAACCCGGGCCTGTGGATGCTGCACTGCCACAACCTGTACCACTCCGAGTCCGGCATGATGACCGTCCTCGGCTACCAGAAGTGACCTGAGGGCGGTCGGCGGTCCCCGGGCGGCCGGTCGCGCCGCCCGGGGCCGCGTGCGACCGCCGCCCGAGGCCCCCCGGCCTCGCCGCGCTCACAGCGACGCGGTCTCCGGCGCGGTCGCCCACGCGAACCCGTCCGGATCGGTGAACGGCCCGGCGTCGCCGGTGATCGTCGGCCGGTGCGATCCGGTGCCGCCGGGAGAGACCCCGGCGGCCTTCGCCGGGGCACGGCGCTCGTACAGCGCCGGTTTGACGGCTCCCGGCCCGGTGGCGAACTCGACGTACTTGCCGCCGAAGCCCTTCGCCACCGCGAGGCCGCGGCCGACGCGGCGGGGTCGGCCACCTCGAGGGGGACGGATCCGAGGGAAGCCATGGCGACGACGCCAGTCACGGTGCCCCTCCCCGGGCCCCTCGATTCCTGACCGGGACACGGCCGGGGATGCTGGACGCCACGCCGGTCGCCCCCGTCGCGGGCCGGGGCGCCCGGGGTCAGGCCTGCCGGGCCCGGGCGAGCGTGTCGGACACCCAGTCGGGGAAGACGAGCCGTGGGAAGAACCTGCCCTCCACCTCGAAGGGGAGCGAGAAGTCCGGGCTCATGCGCATGTCCCGGTGCGCGGTGCGGATGTGCACCCGGGTGTCCGGCAGGTGCCAGGCCGAGCCGTAGGGACCGATCTGGTTGAACCTCGCGTGGATGCGGTTCCCGTACACCAGCGCCGCGCAGCCGGTCTCCCGGGCCTTCGCCACGGGAACGCCGGCGGCCCAGCGGCTGAACTCGTCGAGGAACCCGTGCCGGGACAGCTCCCCGAACGTGACCGGCTCCACGCGCACGCCGTGCGGGCCGTCGAGCGACACCATGAGCCGCGGCACGCCCTTGCGGCGCCGCCAGCGGGCGGGCAGGTCCCGGACGACACCGTCCAGGATCCGCAGGAGGTCGTCACGTACGGCGGGGTCCGCTTCCCGCAGCCGACCCAGTATGAAGGCGCTGGTCTCGTTCACCCCGCGAGTATCCCAAGGCTCTGACGGAACGGTCCGTCTGCGCACCGGGCATCCACGCCGTCGGCGACAGCGGGCCGACCCCCGCGCGCCGGCCGGTGGCAGGGTCCGGGCAGCACCGGGGCGCCCTCACCGTCCGTGCGGCGAGCGAGGAGGAGACACCCGTGCGTGCAGGGGTATTGACCCCGCGCTCGCCGAGCCTTTAGCTTCCGTCAGCCCCAATGTTTCGGAATCAACTTCGAAACATTCGAAGACCGACGGAATGAGATCCCCCGTATGAGATCGCTTCGTTTCGCCACGGCGGCGGTGGCCGCCGTCGCACTGTCCGTGCCGCTCGTGGCGGGCACGGCCACGGCCGGCCCGTCGGCCGGCCGGCAGGCCGCGCCGCACTCCGAGGCCCGGTTCGACCGGCTGCGCTCGGCCGCTCCCGAGGGCTTCTACGTGGGCACCGCCGTGGCGGGCGGCGGGCACCACCTGGAGCAGGACTACCCGGACCCGTTCACCTCGGACAAGGAGTACCGGAAGATCCTCGGGCGCCAGTTCAGCTCGGTCTCGCCCGAGAACCAGATGAAGTGGGAGTTCCTCCACCCCGAGCGCGACCGGTACGACTTCAAGGCGGCCGACGCCATCGTCGCGTTCGCCGAGCGGCACGGCCAGGTGGTGCGCGGGCACACCCTGCTGTGGCACAGCCAGAACCCGGCGTGGCTGGAGCAGGGCGACTTCTCCAAGGAGGAGCTGCGCGCCATCCTGCGCGAGCACATCACCACTGTCGTCGGCCGCTATGCCGGCAGGATCCAGCAGTGGGACGTCGCCAACGAAATTTTCGACGACCGGGGCACCCTGCGCACCCAGGACAACATCTGGATCCGCGAACTCGGTCCGGGCATCGTCGCCGACGCCTTCCGCTGGGTGCACGAGGCCGACCCGAAGGCCAAGCTGTTCTTCAACGACTACGGCGTCGAGAGCGTCAACGCCAAGAGCAACGCCTACTACGCCCTCACCCAGGACCTGCTCGCGCAGGGCGTTCCCGTGCACGGCTTCTCCGTCCAGGCGCACCTGAGCACGCGCTACGGCTTCCCGGGCGACCTGGAGCAGAACCTGCGGCGGTTCGACGCGCTGGGGCTGGAGACGGCCGTCACCGAGCTCGACGTACGGATGGACCTGCCGGAGAGCGGCGTGCCCACCGACGCGCAGCAGAAGCAGCAGGCCGACTACTACCGGCGCGCGCTGTCGGCCTGCCTGGCCGTCGAGGGCTGCAACTCGTTCACCATCTGGGGCTTCACCGACAAGTACTCGTGGGTGCCGGTGTTCTTCCAGGGCGAGGGCTCCGCGACGGTCATGACCGAGGAGTTCGACCGCAAGCCGGCCTTCTACGCCCTGCGGTCCACGCTGAAGGCGGCCCGGGAGGACTGAGCGCGCAGCGCCCCGTCCGCACCGTGACCGAAGTGCCCCCGTGTCCCCGTACCGGCCGGCTCCACCGGCCGGTACGGGGACACCCGCCGGGTCCGGGTACTCCGGGAGGGGGTGACGTGTCGGCCGGGCGGGAGATGACGTGGTGTCCTTCGGACCGGACAGGGAGACGGGCGGGTGGCGGATGCTGGCGGGCCTGCTGGCGGAGAGCCATCTGATGCCGCTGGAGTCGTTGCCGGCCAAGGCGCGCGAGAACGCCGCGAAGGCCGGTTTCCCGCAGGTGCTGATCTACCTCGGGGATCTGCAGCGGCAGGTGCTGCGGTTGCTGACCGGGCAGGACGGGGACGGCGAGGAGCACCGGGCGCGGCTGCCGGTGCAGGGCAGTGTGGCCGGACGGGCCTTCCAGCACGGGCAGATCCTGCCAGCCGGGCCCGCGGGGGCGGACGGCCGCGACTGGTGGGTTCCACTGCTGGACGGCACCGAGCGTCTGGGCGTGCTGCGGGTCACCTCGGTGCACGACGACGACCGGGCGCGCGAGGCCGTGGAGCGGCTGGCCGCGCTGCTGGCGCTGATCCTCCACAGCAGACGGGAGACCAGCGACCTGCTGGCGCGCACCGAACGGGTCGAACCGCTGAACGTCGCGGCGGAGATGCAGTGGAAGCTGATGCCGCCGCGGGTGTACGCCGACGGACGGGTGGTGATCGCGGCGGCGATGGAACCGGCCTACCGGATCAGCGGGGACGCGTTCGACTACGCCACCGACGGTCCCCTCGTCCATCTGTCGGTCTTCGACGCGATGGGGCACGACACCGCCGCCGGCCTGTCCGCCAACCTCGCCGTCGCCTCCTGCCGCAACACCCGCCGGCAAGGAGGCGGCCTCGTGGCCTGCGGCGAGGCGGTGGAGGCGGCACTGATCGAACAGTACGACCAGCAGCGCTACGTCACCGGCGTGCTGGCCACCCTGGGCACCCGCACGGGCGTCCTGTCGTGGGTCAACCGCGGCCACCACCCGCCGCTGGTCATCCGGGGCGGCCGGTGGGCCACGCAGCCGCACTGTCCTCCGGCCCACCCGATGGGCACCGGTCTAGGCCTGGAGAGCCGGGTGTGCCGCGAGCAGTTGCAGCCCGGCGACCGCGTCGTGCTGTACACCGACGGCATCGTGGAAGCCGGCGGCGTGGGAGACGCCCAGTTCGGCGTCGAACGCTTCACCGACTTCCTCGTCCGCCACCACGCCGACGGGCTGTCCGTCCCCGAGACCCTCCGCCGGGTGGTCCGCGCGGTGCTCGAACACCACGACGGCCGGCTCCAGGACGACGCCACCGTGCTGTTCTGCCAATGGCTCGGCCCCGAGCCCGAGCCCGGCGCGGAGGCGGCCGACCTGGCCGGTGTGCCCGAGTCCGGCCGGCCCGCGACGGCCGCCGGGGACAGGGGCACCCCGTGAACGCCGCCGGCCCGCACCTGGGCGTCACTGAGACCGCCCTCCCCCGCCGGGCCGACGTCACCGGGCTAGGGGCTGTCGTTCGGATCAGGTCGCGGGGAATCGACTGTAGGTCGTCGGCGCCGGTGAGCGGGGCCCGGTGCGTGTAGCCGCAAGGCGGAGGAGGGCGGCGATGCGGAGCATCGGCAACCGACGACAACGCCGCGGATGCGCGCACCGGGCCCCGCGTCCGCGGCGTGATCCGAACGACAGCCCCTAGCCCAGCGTGTGTCCGCCGTTGACCCTGATGCGCTCGCCGGTGACGAACGCCGCCTGCGGTGAGGCCAGGAAGGCCACGGCCGCGGCGACGTCCTCCGGGTCGCCCATGCGGCGCAGGGGCACGTCGGCCGTGTACGAGGCCAGTGACGCGGGGCTTGCTCCGGCGTGCCGTTCGACCGGGATCCAGCCCGGGGCGACCGTGTTGACCGTGATCCTGTACGGGCCGAGGGCACGGGCCCAGCACTCGGTCAGGCTGTGCTGGGCGGCCTTGGCCGCGATGTAGGCGGACATCTCGGGCAGGACGCGTTCCGGCGCGTCCGAGCCGATCTGGATGATGCGGCCGCCACCGCGCTCCCGCATGGCCGGCAGCACCGCCTGCATCAGCAGGGTGGGGCTCTTGACGAAGAAGGCGAGCTGGTCGAGGTGTGCTTGCCAGGTCACCGCCGCCGGGTCCTGCTCCGGCTGCGGTCCGGTGGCGTTGAGGACGAGGGTGGTGACGGGGCCGAGACGGCTCGTGACGTCCGCGACGAGTTCCGTGACGGCTGCTTCCTCGGTCACGTCCGCGGCGAACACCTGGGCCGTCCCTCCCGCCGCCCGGATGTCCGCCACCACTCCACGGGCCTGCTCGGCGCCGCTCCGGTAGTTGACGGCGACGCGATGCCCGTCGGCCGCGAGACGCCGGGCGATCACGGCACCGAGACCACGGGAGGCCCCGGTGACCAGGGCGGTGCCGGCCGTGTGTGTCATGCGGCCAGGATAGACGGCGGAGCGTGCGGGCCTGTCCCCGAAGAGCGGTCGCGCTGCGGGGAGTTGAGCCGACGGCTCGGCAGACGGGACGCGGCGGGCCGCCTGCCGGGCCTCCGGCTGACGGGAGGCCCTCCCGGCGCCGGCCGTCGGGCGCCCGGCGTCGGCAACCCGTGCAGCGGCGAGCAGCCCCCTGCGGTCAGGTGGGCCCTGGGGGGCCGCGTCCGCCCGTCCTCGTCGGGGAAGGGCAGTACCGCCGGCCGCCCCCGACGGCCCGCACCGCGGCCTCCTGGCGGCCCTGACCCGCTGGTGACCGCGCGGGGCGGCTCAGAGGAGGCGGCGGATCTCGCCCCGGACCCGGTAGAAGCCACCGGCCGCCGGGTGCAGGGCGTCCACGGCGTAGCGAGCCCCGGGCTCGCGTATCGCGCGGGGGAACTGGACGTTCCAGGTGGAGTCGTAGCCCTCGGAGAGGACGTGGACGCGCAGCCGGCCGGCCTCGCGGACGCACTCGACCACGACCGTCCCGGCGGGGGCGTGGGCCACACTCGCCACCGCGTCGAGGGTGGTGGCCGGTGCCTGGGCCGGCAGGGCCGCGGCGAGCTTGATGTCCCGGGCGACCGGGACCGTGCCCTGCTGGGCCGCGGCGACGGCCTCCTCTCCGGCGTCGACGCACACCAGGGAGCCGTCCGTGGTCACCAGGTACAACCGCTCGTCGCGGTACTGCATCGACAGGGCCGAGCCGCTGCCCGTGCCCAGTTTCCACAGGCGCCTGCCGTCCTGGTCGAAGCAGTAGACGGACGAGGCCGCGTCACCGGCGAAGACGAACCGTCCGCCGGGCGAGGTGGCGCACGAGTAGACCGCGCTGTCGCAGGTGTAGGTGGCCTCGATCGCGCCGGTGGTCTTGGACAGCCGCTGGATGACGCGGTGGGCGGTCGCCGCGTAGACGACGTCGGTCTCCTGCCAGCCGAACAGGACGCCGCCGCGGGTCGGGGTGTGCCACAGTTCGCCGCCGCCGTCGGGCGCGTAGGCCGTCACGCCCTGGTGGTGGCCGTGGTAGACGGCCCGGTCGTCCGCGCGGACCATCCAGGCGTGGGAGCCCTGGCTGCGGCGGGCCCACTGGTGCTCGTCCTCGTGGTCGATGACGGTGAGCCGGCCGTCGCGGTCGGAGACGTTCAGGACGCCCTCGTGGATGTCCAGCCAGAAGATGTCGACGTCCGCGGTGATGTCGTACGCGGCGAACGGCAGCTTGGCGGACAGGTCGTAGACCTTGCCGTCGTCACAGCCCGCGTAGATCCAGAAGTCGTCGGCCACCAGGCACTTCACGCCGTCGGGCAGCTGGAAGCGGCTCAGGACGGTGCCGTCGTGGTCCAGGGTGTAGACGTCGCCGGACTGGTTGCCGACCCAGCAGTGGTCGTCGTCGACGTGGATGCCGAACGCCGACGAGCCGGTGTTGAACCGCCACAGCACGGGGGCGGTGGCGCGGGCGGTGGACGGCGCGGAGGTCACCTGGCGCCGGGTGACCGGGCGCGGCGCGCGCTGCCCGGCGACCGCCGGGGCGTAGCCCTTGCGGACCTTCTCCCCCACCTTCTTCGCGGCGGCGGCCTGCGCCTTCTGCGCGGTGGCGAACGTCGTGGTCTGGGTCTGGCCGGAAGCGCCGATCCGTCCGTAACGGACGTTCACCGTGCAGCCGTTGACGGTCACCTCGTAGAACTTGTGCGCGCTGCCGTCCTCCTGGGACAGCTCCAGATACGTCGTCGACACCGCGGACCCGGCAGACATGACAGACCCCTCCCCACGCCAGGTTCGGACCCGCCACCGTTTCGGCGGGTTCCACTGATCACACCGTAGGAGGAGGCACTGACAATCGCCCGGGGCCGGCGAACGGGCCCGTGACGGCGGGGTGATGATGGCCGCATGTTCTCCGAGGACCTCGGCCCCTACACCTACGGGGGCGAGGACGACACGTTCACCGATCTCACCGACGGCATGCGCTTCGTCGGCTTCCGCCCCGCCTACCGGCGCCTCGCCGTCGGCTGGCCGGCGGCCGGCCACCGCTGGGCGAGCGGCCCGGCTCCCGGGTCCTTCACCGGAAAGCTCCTGGCCGTCGTCGACGCCCAGCAGGTCAACGCCCTGCTGGGCATCCACGCGTGCGCTCTCTGCCCCACGCCGCTGCCGGACGCGCACCCCTGGTACGTCCCTCGGCCGGGGCACCTGCGCGCGAGCGCCGGAACCGGTGAGATCCGTGTGCCGGGCGCCCCGGGCACGGCTTTCGCGGCTCCGCACCTCATCGGCCACTACGTCGCCGACCACGGCTACCTGCCGCCCCGGCCGTTCGTCGACGCCGTGCTCGCCTTCGACCCGTACGGCCCCTGGCCGGCGCGCTTCCCCGGGATCAGATTCCCCTGGATCCCCGACGACGCGGTGCTGCGCCACGTCGACGACATGTGATCCGGGGGCCGGCGCGTCCCGTCGCGGCCGGCGAAGGCAATGTCACCGCCGCCGGGCCGGGCGGGGCCGCGCGGGGCACCCGGCCTCACCCGGTACGGGTCCGGTCCGCGGCTCGAAGTGCAGCGCAGGCCGAAGTCCTGGACAGTGTTACGGAGACAGGCGCGCACCCGTCGCGCCGCCCGCCCCGCGTGACGCACGAAGGACCACTGACATGTCGAACGCACCCGTCATGGAACTGCCCCTCATCAACGACTGTTCGGCCGAGAACTGCGCGTACAACACCGATCACACCTGCCACGCCGCCGCCATCACCGTCGGAGACGTCCACAGCGCCGTCTGCGACACGTACATGGACGCGGACACGAAGGGCGGCGAACCGTCCTTGACCGGCCGGGTCGGTGCCTGCAAGATGGCCGACTGCCGCCACAACAGGGGGCTGGAGTGCCACGCGCCGGCGATCACCGTCGGGTACCAGCAGGACGAGATCGACTGCCTCACCTACGCGCCGGCCTGACCGCACCCCCGCGCCGATCGGCTGCAACCGTGCGCGCCCCACGGCGGGAATCGAGGGCAGGACGGCGCGAGGCCGTCACGCGACGACGCCGAGGGGAGGTCACACCGTGGCCGGATGGACGGTGCGCCCGGACGGCGGCCGGCCGGAGGGGCGCGGGTGCGGGCATCTCGACCTGCCCGACGGTCCCCCGGCGGCGACGAACGGGGTCTGCCGGGAGTGCGCGCTCCGCGGGTGGACGTGGGTCGGCCTGCGGCTCTGCCTGACCTGCGGCCATCTGGGCTGCTGCGACAGCTCGCCCGGCGCCCACGCCACCGGGCACCACGAGGCCAGCGGGCACCCGGTGGCCCGTTCCGCCGAGCCGGGCGAGCGGTGGGCGTGGTGCTACGCCGACGAGGTGTACCTGGATCCGCGGTGAGGTGACCGCGGTGGAGCGACCGCGGTGGAGTGACCGCGGTGAGGCGGCCGGAGCAGTGCCGGTCTGCGCGAGTGCCGCTCCGTGATCACCGGGGCCGGTGGGTCCGGGACCTCCGGCCCTGTCCGTGCCCGACCGGCCCATCGGACCCGGGGCCCTCCCGCGCGAGGCTGACCGTGCAGCCCCGTCGACGAGAGGCACGCCATGACCACCGCCCCGGCATCCGGCGAACGGGTGCACGCCCTCCTCACCGACGGCACCACCGTGTGCGTGCGGCCCGCGGGACCGGACGACCGGGAAGCCGTGCTCCGGCTGTACACGGGGATGTCGGAGGCGAACCTGCGCCTGCGGTTCTTCGCCGTCAGCCGGCGCTCCGCCGAACAGGCCGCCGCCCGGGTCGCCCGGCCGGCGGACTCCGGGTACCTCGCGCTCCTCGCCGAGCACGGCGGCCAGGTCATCGGCATCGCCGAGTACCAGGTCGACGGCGGGAAGGCCGCCGACAGCGCCGAGATCGCGCTCGCTGTCGGCGACGGCCGGCACCACCGCGGAGTGGGCACCCTGCTGCTGGAGCACCTGGTCTCCGCCGCCCGGGCGCGCGGCATCCGGACGTTCACCGCCGACGTGCTGGCCGACAACCACGAAGTCCTGAAGGTCCTCACCGACCTCGGGCTGCGCGCGGAGCGGCTCCGCGACGGATCCGAGGTCCACCTCCTCGTCCCGCTGGACGACAGCGAGGCCTACCGCGTGAGTGTCGAGGGGCGGGGCCGCACCGCCGACGTGGCGAGTCTGGCCCCGTTGCTGCGGCCGAGGACCGTGGCGGTCGTCGGCGCGGGACGCGGGCCGGGGTCGGTGGGCCGGGCCGTGCTGCGCAACCTGATCACCCGCGGGTTCACGGGCCGCCTGTTCGCGGTCCACCCGGACGCCTCCTCGATCCTCGGCGTGCGCGCCTGCCCGTCCGTCGGCGCGCTGCCGCGCGTCCCCGACCTCGCGGTGATCGCCGTGCCCGCCCGGGACGTCCCCCGGGTCGCCCGGGAGTGCGGGCGGTCCGGCGTACGCGCTGTGCTGGTGGTCTCCTCGGGCCTCGACGCCGGACAGGCCGGGGCACTGCTGACCGCTTGCCGCGAGCACGACATGCGGCTGGTCGGTCCCGACTGCCTGGGCCTGGCGAACACCGAGGACGGGGTGCGTCTCGACGCCACCTTCGCCGCCGACCGCCCCGCCCCGGGCACCGCCGGGGTCGCGGTCCAGTCCGGCGGGGTCGGCATCGCCCTGCTCGGCGGGCTGACCCGCCTGGGCATCGGCGTGTCCAGCTTCGTGTCGCTCGGCGACAAGTACGACGTCAGCGGCAACGACCTGCTGCAGTGGTGGGAGTCCGACGGACGCACCGACCTGGCGCTGCTGCACCTGGGGTCGTTCGGCAACCCGCGTGCCTTCTCGCGGACGGCGCGCCGGGTCACCCGGCGCATGCCGATCCTGACTGTCGACGCCGGCCGCACGGCTGCGGGCCGGCGGGCCGCCGCCTCGCACACCGCGGCCGCCGCCCCCACGACCATGACCCGGCGCGCGCTGTTCGCCCAGGCCGGGATCACCGCGGCACGCACCGTTCCCGAACTCCTGGAGACGGCGGCCCTGATGCACTCCCAGCCGCTGCCCACGGGCAGCCGGGTCGCCGTGGTCACCAACGCGGGCGGCGCCGGCGTGCTCGCCGCGGACGCCTGCGCGGAGGCGGGCCTGAGCCTGCCCGCGCTCCCGCCCTCCCTCGTCGAGGACCTGCTGGCCGTGCTGCCCGCGGGCGCCGGCACCGCCAACCCCGTGGACACGACGGCGGCGGTCTCCGAGGAGCAGCTGCGCGCCTGCCTGGACCGCCTCGCCGCGTACGACGGCGTCGACGCGGTGGTGGTCGCGCTGGTGCCCACCGCGGTCGCCGCGGCCACCGGCGACGTCCTGGTCAGGGCCCTCACCGACGCCCCGGGCCGCCGCTGCCGAACGGTCGCCGCGGTCCTCCTCGACCAGGAGGTGCCGGTACGGCTGCTGCCCTCGGGCACCGGCCGTGTCCCCGCGTACGCCGACCCGCAGGCGGCCGCCCGCTCGCTGGCCCACGCCGCGGAACGCACCCGCTGGCTCGCCCGGCCGCCCGGCGCCGTCCCGTCTCTCGACGACGTCGACACCGCCCGTGCCCGCGCGGTCGTCGCCCGCTTCCTCGGGGACCGGCCCGAGGGCGGCCGGCTCGACCCGCGCACGTGCGCCGAACTCCTCGACTGCTACGGCATCGCCCGGTCGCCGTGGGCGTGGGCGGAGACGGAGGACGAGGCCGTACTGGCCGCCGAGCGGCTGCGGGGCCCGGACGGCCGGGTCGTGCTGAAGGCGTACTGGCCGGGTCTGCTGCACGGGGCGGCCCGGCACGCCGTCCACCCGGACCTGCGCGGCGACGCCCAGGTCCGCGCCGCCTTCCGGGACTTCGAGGCGCGGTTCGGCCACCTTATGACCGGGGTGGTGGTCCAGCCGCTCGCGCCCCGCGGGACCGAGCTGTTCGCGGGGGTGACGCAGGACGAGGTGTTCGGGCCGCTGGTGCTTTTCGGGCTGGGCGGCACGGCCGCCGAGGTGCTCGCCGACCACGCCGCACGGCTCGCCCCGCTCACCGACCGGGACGTGCGCGACCTGATCACCGCACCGCGCTGCGCGCCCCTCCTCCTGGGCGGTGACGGCACCGGGCCCGTCGACCTGGGAGGTGTGGAACAGCTGCTGCTGCGGCTGTCCCGGATGGCGAACGACCTGCCGCAGCTCGCGGAGGCCGGCCTCGACCCGGTCCTCGCCCGGCCCGACCGCGTCACCGCACTCGACGCCCGCATCCGGCTGCTGCCCCGCCGGGCCCACGATCCCTACCTGCGCCGGCTGAGGTGAGCCGGCGCGGATGCGGGCGGCCCGGCGGGCACCGCGGCCGGGCGGGTGCGCACGGGCCTGGCGGTCTGCTGGTCTCCGGGGGCGCGCGGACGATCGTCGAGGCCGGTCCCGCCCGCGCCGGTTCCGCCCGCGCCGGTTCCGCGTCCGCCGTCGGTGCGGCGCTGGTCCCGGTCGATCCGCCGCGGCCCCGGCACGTCGCTGCCGGCCCGTTCCGGGAACGTGCCCGGTCCGGTGCGGGCCGGGACCCGCCGCACCCGGCGGGACCGGACCCGATCGCCCCGCTCGTGCCGGCTCCCTCGCCGCCCGCGCCTGCGCGACCGCTCGCCGGAGGTCTCGTCACCGACGCCGCCCTCGCGGACGGCGGCCGCCGGGCAGGGCCCCGGCGGCCGTGCCCGCGGGGTGCGCCGGACCTAGGCTGGAGGGGCAGCCGGAGGTGAGCACGATGCACGCGAACCGGGCCGCGCGGCGGTCGCTGTGGCGGTGGCGCCGCAGTCCGCTGCGCCGCCGTGTGGACGTGGTGGAGGCCTGGATCCTGGTGCTCGTCTGGCTCGTCGTCGCGGTGGGAGGGCCGCTGGCGGGTGTGCTGAGCGCCGACGCCACGGTCGACGCGCTCGCCGAGCGCCGCGCGCAGCGGCATCCGGTCACCGCCGCCCTCGTCCGCGACGCACCGCGCGACAGCGCCGTCGGTGCGACGGTGGGCGACCGCGTGTTCGCCACCGTGCGCTGGACGGCGGCGGACGGCACGCGGCACACGGGGAAGGCGCTGGTGGACGGGGACCGGAGAGCCGGCGATCGGGTGGTCGTGTGGACGGACCGGCAGGACCGGATCACGCCCGAGCCGCAGACACCGGCCCAGGCCGAGCTGGAGGCCGCGTTCATGGGAACCGCCTCCGCCATCGCCGTCACCGGCGTGGCCGCCGCCGCGTTCCGGGCGGCGCGCGTCGTCCTCGACCGGTGCCGCGGCCGCGCCTGGGACGCGGAATGGCGGGAGGCCGGGTCCCGGTGGGGGCGGACGGCCGGCTGAGCGGGCCACCGGCGCGTGGCCGTCGCCCGCTCGGCCCTCCCTCCCCTCGGCGCTCCTCGGACGTGGGGCGGAGACCGTCACGGAGGAGGCGCGTGCCCGCCCGGAGAAGCTGGTCCCGTCCCCGGCGCAGGCCTGGTGCGGCGGGACGGGACGGGAGCCGGGCGTCGGGCACCGGTGACCGGGTTCCGGTGGTGGAGGGACGTGACCGCACGGGCGGGCGCCGCGTCGGGCCCGAGGTCGAGTACGGCGTGCACCGTCTTGCCGTGCGGCACGGGCTCGACGGTCACCCGGGCACCCAGCTCGGCGAGCATGGCCATGCCGAAGCCGCCGTGCTCACCGGCGCGGTCCGGGTCCTCCAGGTGGGGCGGCTCCGCGCTGGTGTCGGTGACGGCGACGTCCACCACGGCGCCGTCGTCGGTCAGGGTGAGCAGGCACGGGCCGCTGGTGTGGCGCAGGGTGTTGGTGACCAGTTCGGAGACGACCAGCACCGCGTCCGAGGCCCGGTCCGCCGTGCCCCGGCCGGCGGCGAACCAGCGGAACGCGACCCTGCGGGCCACGGCGGGCGCGTGCCGGCTGCGGGGCAGGGCGATGCTGCGGGACGGGCGGTGTTCGAACGGAGCAGTGGTGGTCATGGCCGCCCCCTCGGGCGTCGGGCGTGGACTCTGCGTCCTCACCAGTACTTCGCCGCCGCGAGCGTTTTGGATGCATCACTCGTACAATGCGGTCCCGCGACGACCGAGCGGGAGGCGTTCCGCCCGCCGTCTCCCTTGCGCGGGCCGCCGGTTCGCCGACCGCTCCCGGGAAAACCGCTGGTCGGCTCCGGGAGCGATCCCTACTCTGAGCCCATGTCCCACGCGAAGACCTCGTACGTCTGCCTGCCCTGCCGGGTCTCGTACAAGCAGCCCTACGACCGGGCGAGGCAGCGGATCTGCCCGCGCTGTGCGGAGCCGATGGTGCACGCGGGGTCGGCCTTCGCGGCGCCCCGGCGGCGGGACGTCGCCGCATGGCGGACGCTCACCGTGCTGCTGAACGCGGGCGTGGGCTTCCACAAGAGCTGCTGCGGCGGGCCCGGGTACCGGCCCCGGACGCTGCGCGACGTGCGCGAGCGGATGACGTACGCGCGGCGCAGCGGCGAGCCCGTCGCCAGGGCCCTGGTGCGGCGCGATGTGCCATGAGGGCCTGACGTCCCGGACCCTCCGCCCGCCCCGACGTCCGCCTGCCCTCCGGAACGGGGGCCGGCGCGTGCCGCGCGCCGGCGGTCAGCTCTCGGCGGCGCCGGTCCGCTGGTAGGCGTCGGGGACGCCGTCGCGGTCCTCGTCGCGGGTCTCCTCCTCGTACAGGCGCCGGTAGACCCCGTTGCGGCGTCTGACGAGGAGGGCGGCCAGGAGGGCGGCGGTCAGCGAGCCGGTCAGGACGGCGGCCTTGACGTGTTCGGCGGCGGCGGGGTCGGGGAACGCGAGCTCGCCGATCAGCAGGGCGACGGTGAACCCGATGCCGGCCAGGACCGCGAGCGCGAGGACGTCCGCCCAGGCCAGTTCGGGGTTGAGCCGGGCCCGGGTGAAGCGGACGGCGAGGTAGGTGCCGGCGAAGATGCCCAGGGTCTTGCCGACGACCAGACCCAGCACGACCCCGAGTGGCTCGGGCCGGGTGAAGACCGCCTCCAGGGCCGCGGCCGAGATGCCGACCCCCGCGGCGAAGAGGGCGAAGAGCGGCACCGCGACACCCGCGGAGAGGGGGTGGAGCAGGTGGGAGGCGCGTTCCGCGGGAGAGGCGGATTCGCCCTCGTCGCGGGTGGTGCGCAGGATCAGGCCGAAGGCGACACCGGCGACGGTGGCGTGGACGCCGCCGTGGTACGTCAGTGCCCAGGCGACGAGGCCGAGCGGGACGTACCACCACCAGCCGCGCACCCGGAAGCGCTGCAGCAGGTGGAGGAGGACCAGGCAGGCGGCGGCTCCGCCGAGGGCGGCGGGGTTCAGGCCGCCCGTGAAGAAGAGGGCGACGACGAGGATCGCGCCCAGGTCGTCGACGACGGCGAGGGTGAGCAGGAAGGCGCGCAGCGCGGAGGGCAGGTGGGTGCCGAGGACCGCCAGGACCGCGAGGGCGAAGGCGATGTCGGTGGCCATGGGGACCGCCCAGCCCCGGAGGCTGCCACCGCCGGCCGTGACCGTGGCGGCGTACAGGGCGACGGGCACGATCATGCCGCAGAGGGCGGCGATGACCGGCAGGACCGCCGTGGCGGGGGTGCGCAGTGCGCCGAGGACGAGTTCGCGTTTCAGCTCGACGCCCGCGACGAGGAAGAAGACCGTGAGCAGGCCGTCCGAGGTCCAGTGCCCCACGGACAGGTCGAGGCCGAGGGCGGGCAGGCCGAAGCGGAAGTCCCGTATCCGTTCGTAGGCGCCGCTCCACGGCGTGTTCGCCCACACCAGCGCGACCACGGTGGCCGCGAGGAGCACCAGTCCGCCCGCCGTCTCCGTCCGCAGCGCCCGGACCACGGCGTTGCGCTCGGGCAGCGGCAGGATGCCGAGGAAGGCGGGACGGGTACGGGGCGCGGCAGCCATCAGAGGCGACCTCCGGGGCGTCGGCTTCGGGACGTACGGCCCCTCGGACGCCGACCAGACTTCCCGGCACACCCCGCGTCGGACACCACCGGATCGGGGCAGGTCACCGACGCGTTCCTTTCAGCCTATCCACCGGCCGGAGGGGCCGCCAGGCGGTCCGTCTCCTCCGCCCCTTGCCGCAGGCGGCGCGTCGGCATCGTTCCGGCACGGTCTGCCGCCGTCGGAGACGGGCGACGGCGGCGTACCACCGGACGGTGCGCAGGAGGGCGGCCCGGATCGGGCGGGAACCCGGGAAGCAGGCGACGGCCCGGGGGAACAGGGGGACGGGGGGCCGACCCCCTGGCCCCGCTGTCCTGCCGGATCTCACGCGGCCGGGCCGGGCCGTGGTCACATGCCTTCCTGCACCACCCCTCGCGCGGAGAACGTCACCGGATCGCCGTGTGCCAGGTCTCCCGGGGGGATGCCCGGGTGGTGGCCTTCGCGCTGCGCCGGCGGACGGGTGCGGGGGCCGAGGGAGAGCCGGGACACGATGCGGTAGCGGTCGCCCCGGTAGAGCGAGTGCACGTACTCCACCGGGCGGTCGCGGGTGTCGGAGGTGAGGCGTTCGAAGAGCAGGGCGGGGGACAGTTCCGGCACGTCGAGGAGGTCGGCCTCGGCCCGGGTGACGACGGTGGGCTCGATCGACTGCACGGCCTCGCCGACCTGGACGCCGTGGCGGTCGTGGAGATGCTCGTACAGGTCGCCCTGTTCCAGTTCCTCGCTGGTGAGGTCGGGGACCAGGGACGCCGGTACGTGCAGGTGCTCGATGGCCATCGGCGCGCCGTCGACCAGCCGGAGCCGGGCCACGTACCGGATGTCCGCCGCCGGTGAGATGCGCAGTTTGCGTCCGACGCGGGCGCCGGCCGGCAGGGTGCGGAACTCCAGCAGTCTGCTGGTCCAGACGCCGCCGGCCTGCGGCAGGCTGAAGGCGTGGCGGTCGGAGACGAGTTCCTGGGTGATCTTCTCGGCGGCCACGAACATGCCCCGGCCGTGCTCGCGCACCAGCAGTCCCGCGGCGACGAGTTCGTCCACCGCGGCGCGCAGCGTGGGCCGCGAGACGCCGAGCCGCCCGCACAGGGTGCGTTCGGAGGGGATGGCGTCGCCCGGTTGCCGCTCCTCGATGAGCTGGAGGATCGCGTCCCGGACCCGCTCGCGCTTGAGCACCGCGCCGGAGGCGGCGGCATCGATCTCCATGCGGGGCTCTCGTTCGTCGTCGGCTGGGCAACTGGTATGACGCTGACCGCAACTGGTCTGCTGGTCGGCAGAGTCTAGTCCGCCGCCCGCGGACTGATCCAGCCGTACTGCAGCGTTGTTTCCAGGTGCCCCGTCCCGTGAACTCCGTTGTGTACGGGGAGGGTTGACGTCTGGATTGGTCTATGCCACCTTCGTCCGACGTCCACTGGTAAAGCCCCGGAGGCCAACTGGTCAACCGAGGGTGTCGTGCGCCGCCCGTCCCCAGGTATCCCGAGGTGAACCGTGAAGTCCTCCTCCCTCGCCCTCCTCACTGCCATGTTCATGACCATCGGACTGACCGCCTGCTCCTCCGGTGGCGGGTCGCAGGACGCCGCGGGCGGCAGGACCGCGCTCGACGTGTGGCTGATGCGCGACAGCGTCTCCGCCGCCTTCCAGAAGGAGTTCGAGACCGGCTTCGAGAAGGCCCGTCCGGACATCGACGTGAAGATCCAGATCCAGGAGTGGGAGGGCATCGGCGAGAAGGTCACCGCGGCGCTGGCCAGCAACGACGCCCCGGACGTCATCGAGGTCGGCAACACCCAGGTCGCCCGGTACGCGCAGAGCGGCGGCCTGACCGACTTCACCGGCAAGGTCGCCGAACTGGGGGGCGAGAGCTGGCTGAAGGGCCTCGCCGAGCCGGGCGCGTACGACGGCAGGCAGTACGGCATCCCGTTCTACGCGGCCAACCGGGTCGTCGTCTACCGCAAGGACCTCTTCGAGAAGGCCGGGGTGGACGCCGACCGCATCACGACGCGCGACCGGTGGATCGCCGCGACCCGCACGCTCGACCGGGGCGGTACGCAGGGCATCTACCTGCCGGGCCAGAACTGGTACGTCCTCGCCGGGTTCGTCTGGGACGAGGGCGGCGACCTCGCCGTCGAGTCCGGCGGCGGGTGGAAGGGGACGCTCGACAGCCCCGCCGCCCTGCGGGCCATGGCCTTCTACGAGCGGCTGCAAGCCCTCGGCAAGGGCCCCGAGGACTCCGACGAGGCCCGTCCGCCGCAGGCCGAGGTGATGGCCGGGGGACAGGTCGCCCAGATCATCGCCACCCCGGGCAACGCCAACGCCGTCGTGCAGCACAACCCCGGACTCAAGGGAAAGCTGGGCTACTTCCCCATCCCGGGCAAGAGCGCGGGGACCCCGGGCGCCGTCTTCACCGGTGGCTCCGACCTCGTCGTCCCGGCCGTCGCCGCGCACCAGGAGGAGGCGTTCACCTTCATCGAGGAACTCACCGGCGACGCCTGGCAGAAGAAGCTCGCGCTGGCCATGAGCTACGTACCGAACAAGACCACGCTCGCCGGTGCCGTCGCCTCCGACCCCGGTGCCGCGGCGATGGCGGTCGGCGCCGCGAACGGCCACGCCACACCCAACACCCCCCGGTGGGCGGCCGTCGAGGCGAAGAACCCGATCAAGGAGTACATGACGGCCGTGCTCACCGGACGGGACGCGAGGACGGAGGCGGCCAAGGCGTCGCGCGCCATCACCAGCGCCCTCGACGGCGCCTCCTGACCGTGGACGTGGCCGCCGAGCGGGACGACACCCGACAGCCCGGCAGAGGAGGGACCGTGCCGACCGTCCGTGAGCGAGGCGTGCCCCGCGCGGCCGGCCGCCGTCCGGCGCGGCCCGCCGGGCGACCGGTGCGGACCCGCGCCGCCCGCCGGGGCTCCCCCTGGCCGTACCTCCTGGTCGCGCCCGCGGTGCTGGGCATGCTGTACCTGCTCCTTTATCCGCTGGCCCGGGCCGTGGTGATGTCCTTCCAGGACTTCGGGCTGCGCCAGCTCATCCTGGGGGACGCGGAGTTCGTCGGACTGCGCAACTACCGGACCCTGCTGTCCGACCCCCGGTTCTGGGCGGTGGTGCGCCGCACGTTCCTGTTCATGACGGTCGACGTGGTCGTCATCATGGTCCTGTCCACCCTGGTCGCCCTCATGGTCGAACGGCTCGGCAGGACCGGCAGGACCGTGGTCCTCAGCTCCCTGGTGCTGGTCTGGGCGGTTCCCGTGGTGGCCGCCACCACGGTCTTCCAGTGGATGTTCCACTCGGAGTTCGGCATCGTCAACGAGCTGCTCACCGGCCTGGGCCTCACCTCGTTCGAGGGCTACCCGTGGTTCGCGCACGGCGGCGCCGCGTTCGCCATCATCGTGACGCTCGTCGTCTGGCAGTCCGTGCCCTTCGCGGCGATCACCCTGTACTCGGCCCTCACCACGATCCCCGGCGAGCTGTACGAGTCGGCCCGGATGGACGGCGCCGGCGCGGCGCGCGTCTTCCGCTCGGTGACCTTCCCCCTGATCCGCCCGGTCTTCATGCTCGTGCTGTCGCTGGAGGTCATCTGGACCTTCAGGACGTTCGTGCAGATCTGGGTCATGACCCGGGGCGGGCCGGGGGACGCCACCACCGTCCTGCCGGTGTACGCCGTGCAGACGGCCCTCGCCCACCAGCGCTACGACCTGGGATCGGCCGCCTCCATGGTCACCGTGCTGCTCATGAGCGGCGTCCTGGTCGTGTACTTCCGCCAGTTGTTCCGTCAGGAAGGCGAACGTCCGTGACCGCCGCACCCTCCCCCGCCGGAACGGCCCCGGCCGCCCGCCCCCGCACGACGGCGCCGCGCCGCGCGGCACGCCGGCTGCCGCTGCACGCGGCCGCCGCCCTGACCGTGGTGATCTGCCTGTTCCCCGTGTGCTGGATGGCGGCGACCGCGTTCAAGCCGTCGCGCGACATCCAGTCCGACGACCCGCGGCTGCTGCCGGAGCACTGGACGCTGGACCACTTCCGGCGCGCGGTGGGCGCCGACGGCTTCGCCCTGTTCTGGCGCAACAGCGTCCTGGTCACCCTCGGCGCCGTCCTGCTCGCGCTCGTCGTCGCCCTCGGCGCGGCCTACGCCGTGGCCCGGCTGCGCTGGCGCGGCCGGCGGCAGTTCATGCTCGCCGTGTTCATCGCGCAGATGGCGCCCTGGGAGTCGCTGGTCATCCCGGTCTACATCATCTCCCGGGACACCGGCATGCTCGACCGGCTGCCGACGCTGACCCTGGTCTACTTCATGATCACCCTGCCGTTCACCGTGGTGGTCCTGCGGGGCTTCATCGCCGGCATCCCGCCCGAGCTGGAGGAGGCGGCGCAGGTCGACGGCTGCAGCAGGCAGGCCGCCTTCCGCAGGGTCGCCCTGCCCCTGCTGGCGCCCGGCCTCATGGCCACCTCCCTGTTCGGGTTCATCACCGCCTGGAACGAGTTCACCTACGCCAACTTCCTGATCATCAAGCAGCAGGACAGCCGCACCCTGCCGGTCTGGCTGTCCTCCTTCCAGTCCACGTTCGGCACGGACTGGGGCGCCACCATGGCCGCCTCCACCCTCTTCGCCCTGCCCGCGCTGATCGTCTTCCTCGCCCTGCAGCGCCACGTGACCTCGGGCCTCGCGTCCGGAGGGGTCAAGGGCTGAACCGCCTCCGCCGACCCGTGTCCCGCCGACCCCGGAGACCACCTGTGGACCTGCCGCACCCCGGCCTCGCCCTCGTCCCCCGGCCCCGCGAACTGCGCCCGCGCCCCGGCCGCTTCCGTCTCGACAGCACCACCCGGCTGCGGGTCACCCCCGGCACCGAACGGGCCGCCGCCCTGCTGCGGTCGTACCTCGCCCCGGCCACCGGGCTGCGCCTGGAGCACGCCGACGACGGCACCGTCGTCCTCGCCCTGGACGCCGCCCTCGGCCTCGGGGCGGAGGGGTACGGGCTGACCGTCGGCGCGCACGGCGTGCTGCTGCGCGCGGCCCGCCCGGCGGGGCTGCTGCGCGGCATCCAGACGCTGCGCCAGCTCCTCCCCCACCAGGCCCTGTCCGACCGGCCCCGGCCCCTCCCCCACTGGGAGCTGCCCGCGGTGGACATCACCGACCGGCCGCACCACACCTGGCGCGGCGCCATGCTGGACGTCGCCCGCCACTTCCAGCCGGCCTCCTACCTGCGCCGCTACGTCGACCTGCTGGCCTTCCACAAGCTCAACGTGCTCCAGCTGCACCTCACCGACGACCAGGGCTGGCGGATGCCGGTGGCCGCCCACCCCCGGCTGACCGAGGTCGGCGGGTGGCGCCGCGAGTCGATGACCGGGCCCGCCGGAAGCGACCGGTTCGACGGCCGGCCGCACGGCGGTTCCTACACCCGCGCCGAGCTGGCCGGCCTCGTGGCGTACGCGGCCGAGCGCGGCGTGACCGTACTGCCGGAGATCGACATGCCCGGACACGTCCGCGCCGCCCTGGCCGCCCACCCGGAACTCGGCAACGATCCCGGGCGGCGGCTGGACGTGTGGACGCGGTGGGGCGTGTGCGAGAACGTGCTCGGCGTCGGCGACCACGTCCTGGACTTCTTCCGCACCGTCCTGGACGAGGTGATGGACGTCTTCCCGTCCCCGTACCTCCACATCGGCGGCGACGAGTGCCCCACGGTGGAATGGGAGAACAGCCCGGCCGCGCTCGCCCGCGCCGCCCGCGAGGGGCTGCGCGGCCCCCGCGCACTGCACGGCTGGTTCCTGGCCCGGATCGCCGACCACGTGCTGCGGGCGGGCCGCCGTCCGGTGGCCTGGGCCGAGACCGGCATCACGCTGCCGGTGGACTGCGCGGTGATGAGCTGGCGGGAACCGGCGCACGCCTGGGCCGCCGCCCGCCGCGGCCACGACGTCGTCCACGCCGACCACCGCACCACCTACCTCGACCACGCGCGCGGCCCCGGCCCGCTGGAGCCCCCCGCCCAGCCGGGCCCGGTCGTCGACCTGCCCACCGTGTACGGACTGGAGCTCACCCCCGAGGCCCCCGATCCGCGGCTGGAGGCACGGATCCTCGGCGCGCAGGGCCAGGTGTGGACGGAGTTCGTCACCACCCCCGAGCACATCGAGTACCTGTCCTTCCCCCGTCTGTGCGCGCTCGCCGAGCGGGTGTGGCATCCGACGCCCGACTGGCCGGACTTCCGCGCGCGCCTGGCGGGACACCTGCTCCGCCTGGACGCGCTGCGCGTCCCGCACGCCGTACCGCCCCGTCCGCCGGCGCACACGGCGGTGTGACGTCGCGTCCCGCCCCGCCGGCACCACCACGACTCTCCCGCAGCAAGCGGGAGCCCTCCCCTCCCCCCGGAAAGGACCCACGCGGATGAGCACTCGTCCGACCGGCCTCCGTGCCCGCTCGGCCCTGGCCCTGTCGGCCCTGCTGGGCAGCGCGGCCCTGGCCGCCCTTCCCGCCGTCACCGCCTCCGCCGCCGACGGCGGCCTGGTGGTGCAGTACCGGACCAGCGCGGGCGGCGCGACCGCCGACCAGAGCGAGCCCTGGTTCAAGGTCCGCAACACCGGCTCCGCCCCCGTGCAGCTGAGCCAGGTGAAGATCCGCTACTACTTCAAGGCCGACGCGCCGGGCGCCGCCTACCGCTTCGCCTGCTCCTGGGCGGTGAAGGGGTGTTCCGCCGTCACCGGCACCTTCGGCACGCTGAGCAGCCCCACCGCCACGGCCGACCGCTACCTGGAGATCGGCTTCACCCCGTCGGCCGGGACGCTGGCGCCGGGCGCCGACACCGGGGACATGCAGCTGCGCTTCCACCGGTCGGACTGGCAGACGCTGCGGCAGAGCGACGACTACTCCTTCGGCGCCGCCCAGACCTCGTACGCGGACTGGAACAAGGTCACCGCCCGGCTCGCCGGGAGCACCGTGTGGGGCACCGCGCCCGCCGACGACGACCCCACGGACCCGACCGACCCCACCGACCCGCCCGGCGGCGGCCAGACCCTGTTCGACGACTTCACCTACACGTCCCACACCGACCCCGCGCTCTCCGCGCACGGCTGGAACGTCCGCTCCAACTCCGGCGGTCCCGGCGTGCCCGGTGCCACCTGGGACCCGTCCAAGGTCACCTTCACCACCGAGGGCGGCAGCAGGGTGATGAACCTGGAGACCTCCACCGCGGGCACGGGCGAGTCCACCCGGCACACCGAAGTCCTCACCCGGGACATGAAGTTCAAGAACGGCACCTACGCGGCCCGCGTCAAGTTCTCGGACGCCCCGAAGTCCGGCCCCGACGGCGACCACATCGTCCAGACCTTCTTCACCATCAACGACCTCAAGGCGCCGATGGCCGACGACTACGCCGAGTACGACTTCGAGTACCTGCCCAACGGCGGCTGGGGCGAGCCGGCCAACATCCTGTACACGACCTCCTGGGAGACCTACAACCCCGACCCCTGGCAGGCCGTCAACCAGCACAGCGAGAGCCGGACGAGCTTCGCCGGCTGGCACGACCTCGTCGTGACCATCGACGGCAACGCCATCACCTACTACGTCGACGGGCAGCTCTTCGGCACCCACGACGCCCGGTACCTGCCCGAACGGCCGATGTCGATCAACTTCAACCAGTGGCTGATCGACCTGAACGGCCAGACCTCGACCGCCCCGCGCGCCTACGACCAGCGGGTCGACTACGTCCTGCACGTCAAGGACCAGGTCCTCACCCCGGCCCAGGTGAACGCGAAGGTCGCCGCCTACCGCGGCGCCGGCACGGCCTTCGTGGACGAGGTCCCCGCTCCCTGAGGCCCCGACGGCCGGTCCGGCCCGGGCCGGACCGGGTGGGGCGCCGTACCGGACGGCGCCCGGTCCCTCACCCCGTGCACGGGAGCGGCGGCCTGCGCCACCGCCGGGCCCGCGTCCCGGCCGGGGCCGGACGCCTCCCAGAGGCCCTGGCCGAGGCGGCCGACGTCCGCGGCGCGGCGTGGCGGGAGTTCCCCGCACGACGGGAGGACCGACCCCGCCGCGCCGCCCGCCGGTCCGCGCCGGGGCACCGGCACGACGTCACGGGCACCGGCGTGCCCGCGGTGCGGTCGTCACCGCTCCGCACGCCGGTCGCGGTTCTCGAACATGCGGCGGACCACGGCGCCCTCGTCCTCGACCAGTCCGGAGGCGTCCGGGAGGACGAGTACGGCGGCGCAGTGCGCGCACAGCCGCGCGGCGCCGCCGGCCGGGTCGGCCGGCCTGCTGCCGCACGCCTTGCACGTTCCCGTGCCCCGACCGTCCTGTGCTGTCTGCTGTCCCACCGGTGCCCTCCTCCGCTCGACCACGCCGGTCGCCTCCTGCTCTCGGTCCGGGTGCCCGGCTTCCCCCGCCCGACACGGTCACGCCCCGTCCCGACGCTCCGCTCGCCGGAGTGCGGCGGCGTACGGTGGGCAGTCGGAGGTCTGTGACGGGCCGGCGGCGCAGGGGCCCTCCGGTGACGAGCGCCGCGGAAGCGGTGCTCGTCACCGGAGCGGAGCGCCGTCGCTCCGGCGGTGGGCCACGAGGCCGGAGGGCCGAGGGAGGAGAACGCTGTGGGCACCGACCGCGCGACCGACGGCGGCGTACAGATCACCCAGTGGCTGCTCGAGGTGGAGTCGCTGGAGGAGTTCCTGCAGACGCTGGCGGAGACCGCCCGCGACCTGACCGGTGTCGAGGGCACCGGCGTGACGCTGGAGCGGAACCGGCGGCCCCTGACCGTGGCCAGCGCGGGACCGCCGGCCCCGAAGCTGGACGAGAAGCAGTACGACCAGGACGACGGCCCCTGCCTGCGGTCCCTGCGCAACGGCGAGGAGATCGTCGTCGGCGACATGCTGAGCGAGGAACGCTTCGGCGACTATCCCGCCTACGCCGCCGCCAGCGGCATCCGCTCCTCCCTCTCCCTGCCGATCGCCGTCGGCCCCGACACCGCCGGTGCCCTGAACTTCTACGCCGCCGAGCCCGATGCCTTCAAGGACACCGACGTCACCGGACTGCGTTCGCTCGCGGCGCAGGCCGCCGGCGGCATCGCCCTGGCCCAACGCATCATGGACGCGCGGGACCTCGCCGAGCAGATGCAGACCGCGATGCGCTCCCGCAGCGTCATCGACCAGGCCATGGGCGTGATCATGGGTCAGCGCCGGTGCACCGCGGACGAGGCCTTCCGGATCCTGCGCTCCGCCTCGCAGCACCGCAACATCAAGATCCGTGATCTCTGCACCGAATTGATCACCAACCTGACCGGCGAGTCCCCCACCGCTCCGGAGCTGGGCCCCCGCCCCTGACCGTCCGGCTCGGGCCGGCCGGCGGGAGCGCCACGGACCGCCGGGGACGGCTCAGCGGAACGTGTGGACCAGCCGGATCCTGCCGACGAGGTGACGGTTGAACTCGTCGAGCTCCTCCGCGGGCACCCACAGCTCGAGAAGGGTCCGCCCGCCCGCCTGCCGGACCGGATACCTGCGCAGGAACTCGGACTCGACCTCGAACCGGGTGACGAAACCGGCGCCGTCGTGCTTGACGTTCCAGTCCCGGGCGATCCTGACGGCGTAGTCCTCGTCGAGGACCGGGTAGAAGATCGGCTGCTCGGGGAGGCGCGGCGGCCAGGCCCGCCAGTCCAGCTCCCGCACCAGTTCCAGCTCCTTGGGGCCGGTGGGACGCCACAGGGTCGTCGTCGCGCGCTGGCTGGTCACGGGGATCACTCTCGGGACGGGGCAGCCGTGGTCACGGCCGGCCGGGGCCTGGAGCGTACCGGGGGCCGGGGGCCGCGGCCACCGGGTTTCCGGTGGCTCGGCGCCTGCGGCGGGGCACCCGTGCGGGGCGGGCCTGCGCCGGCGTGATCGCCTCACGCCCCCGCGGTCGCCGGGCGGGCGGTGCGCGCCGCGGCGAGCAGGAACAGGCCGCAGGCCGTCACGAGCAGCCATCCCGCGTGGGACGCCCCGGCGAGGCCGGCGGGGCCGACGTCGGTGACCAGGGCTCCGGTGACGGCGATGCCCACCGCCGAGCCGACCTGGCGGGCCGTGGAGGTGACGGCGCCGGCGACTCCGGCCCGGGTCGGCGGCAGCCCGCCGACCGCGGTGTCGGTGAGCGGGGCGTTGGCGAAGCCGAAGCCGATGCCGATGAACAGGTAGGCGCACAGGAGCAGCGGCACGCCGGTGTCCGGGCCGAGGTCCACCAGGCTCAGGCCGCCCGCGGCGATGAACCCGCCGGCCAGCAGCAGCGGACGGCGCGGTCCCAGGCGTCCCACCAGGACGCCGGACCAGGGCGCGCACACGGCGGCTCCGAGCGCCATGGGCAGGGTCGCCGCGCCCGCGGCCAGCGGGGTCCAGCCGCGGCCGTGCTGGAGGTAGAGCGTGGTGAGCAGCAGGCTCACGTTCAGGGCGACGAAGACCGCCACCGCGCCCAGCACCGCCGTGCCGAAGGCCGGTCGCCGGAAGAGCCGGAGGTCCATCAGGGGTTCGGTCCGGCGCAGTTCGACGCGGACGAACGCGGCGGTGACGGCGGCGATCAGGACGTAGCCGGTGAGTGCCGTGGGCGAGGCCCAGCCGATGCGGGGTCCTTCGATGAGGACGCCGACGAACAGGAACAGCGCCGCCGTGAGGAGTGCCTGGCCGGGCAGGTCCGGTCGCCGGGCGCGTTCCCCGCGGGACTCGGGCACGAACACGGCGACCAGGACGAGCGCGGCGACGACGACCGGCGCGTTGATCCAGAAGACCGACCGCCAGCCGAACGCCGCGATGAGCGCCCCGCCGGTGACCGGGCCGGCCGCCATGCTGAGCCCGAAGACCGACGCCCAGACACCGATCGCCCGGGCCCGCTCCCGGCGGTCGGGCATGGCGTTCACCACGATGGCCAGGGCGACGGGGCTCAGCATCGAGGCGCCGATCCCCTGGACCGCCCGCGCCGCGACGAGCGCGCCGAGCGAGGGGGCCAGGGAGCAGGCCAGGGAGGCGACGCCGAAGAGCACCAGCCCGCCCCGCAGGACCCGGCGTCGTCCCAGGCGGTCGGCGAGCGCGCCGGACACGATCAGGAGGCTGGCCAGGACCACGGTGTAGGAGTCGACGACCCATGCGAGGCCGCGGGTGCCGGCGTCCAGGCCGCGGCCGATCTCGGGCAGGCCCACGGTGACGATGGTGGTGTCCACGCCCACCAGGAACATGCTCAGCGCGCAGACGGCGAGCACGGTCCAGCGCCGGCGGGCGTCGAGTGCGGGGGGTGGGGCGGTCAGGGAGGTGGTGGTCACAGGCGTTCCCCTTCGGTCGGGCCGGGATCGGCTGCCCGCTCATGCTCGGTTCGGGAGACCCGGCCCACCGAGGGTTTTTGCGAAGGCTGCAAAATGGCCCCCATGGACGCGGAACTCGCCGGGATTCTGGACGGCATCGGGCCACGGCTGCGCGCACTGCGCCGCGACCGCGGGCTCACCCTGGAGGCCCTCGCGGACGACACCGGGATCTCGGTGAGCACGCTGTCGCGTCTGGAGTCGGGGCGGCGGCGCCCGACGCTCGACCTGCTCATCCCCCTCGCCCGGGCACACCGCGTCGCACTGGACCAGCTCGTGGCGGCGCCGGCCACCGGCGATCCCCGCGTGCACCTCAAGCCCCGCAGCCGCGGGCCCGGCAGCGTCCTCGTCCCGCTGACCCAGTACCCGGGCCGGGTCCAGGTGTTCAAGCAGGTCCTCGCGCACCGCGAGCCGCGGCTCGTCAGCCACTCCGGCTACGAGTGGCTGTACGTGCTCGCCGGCGAACTCCGGCTCGTCCTGGGCGACCGCGAGGTCACCCTCCGGCCGGGCGAGGTGGCCGAGTTCGACACCTCCGAGCCCCACTGGTTCGGGCCCGCCGGTCCCGACGCCGTGGAGATCCTGCACTTGTTCGGTCCGCACGGCGACCAGGCCGTCGTCCGCACGGGCCCGGACGCGGCACCGGTTCCAGAGAACGCTGAAACCACCCTGAAACCGCGCTGAGGGGGGTGCCCTCCCACAGCGCGAGCCCGGCCTCGGCCGCCGCCGGCGACCCCGCGTGGTCGCCCGCCCCGGCCCGGGCCGCGCTCGCGGCGGCGTGCGGCAGCAGGGCGGAGCCGTCGACCTGTCCCTCGGCGAGGGTGAGCCGGTATCCGGTCGGCGTGCCGCCGATGACTCGGCGCCGAGCCGCGCCCGCGCCCGTGCCCGGGACACGGGGGCCTGCAGCGCCTTGCCCGGCCGCTCCGGCAGCCGGTCCGGCCACAGCTCCGCCACCAGCCGCCCGGTGCCGCAGCCGGTGCGCGGGTCCTCCGCGAGCAGGGCGAGGGGAGCGCGGAGGCGAGGCGCGGTGACCTCCTGTCCGCGGTGGGCGACACGCGGCGGCAGGGTCAAGTCGGTGGTCACCCCAGGAGATCGGCCAAGGCACCGGCCGCCGGTCCCCCGCCCCGGCCGGGTGTCCGGTGCACGCCGGCCCGACGGCACGCGGGGCCCGACGGCACGTGGGACCCGACGGCACGCGGGGCCGCGTGCGCGGCGGCACCCCGGGCGCCCCGAGGACGTCCGCCCGCGTCCCCGGGCGGGCGCGGTCCGGGGCCCCGGCCGCGTCCTCTTCCGCGACCGCGGCGGCCGCGCGCGGAACCCGGGCGCCGGCATCGGGTACTCCGGCGGCGGCGCCCCGACCGGCGTGCTACTGCCCTCCGTCAGCGGGGGACAGGACCCTCAGCGCTTGCCCCGGGGGTACAAGCGCGCGGGTCCGGCGCGGCGGTGCCGGCCTGCTCGTCGACGCCGGCTCGCCGGAGGACACCACGCACCCGTGAGGAGTGCGGCGCCTCAGAACGAGGTCTCGCGCACGCTCGCCCGGTTCTGCGGGCCGGCCGTGGCGGTGATCTCGGAACGGTGGCGGCCGCCCGAGAACGTCACCGTCAGGCTCTGCGGCGCGGTCTGCCGGGTGCTGGCGGTGAAGCCCTGGTTCGGCACCGCCGACACCAGGCACACCCTGCCGCCGCCGAAGCGCACGGTCGCCTTGCCGCCCTGGGACGGAACCGTGTACACGCCGGACGCGTCCTCCCCGCAGCCCGCCTCGCCGCCGCCCGTCCTCGTCGGCCGCGGGGAAGGGCGGACGGTCGCCGCCGGTGCGGGACGCGTCGTGCGGGGCGGCTCTGCCGTCCGGGACGGGACCGGGCCGGGCGGCTTCCTGCTCGGTGCCGGGCTGGGGACCGGCTCCGGGCTCGCCGACGGCGTGGGCCGCGGCGACGGCGGGAGGTCCTGCGGGACCGACTGCGCGACGGGTGCGGTGGGCCGGGTCGAGCCCACGACGAAGTGGATCGTCAGGATGACGGCCGTGACGCTGGCTGCCGTGCAGGACAGCCAGATGAGCAGGTAGCGCAGGAGGCGGGGCACGACACCATGGTGACGGACCGGCTAACGTTCCCGACCATGGCCTCCGTACTTGTCGTCGAGGACGACGCTGTGATCCGGGCCGCGCTGATCGAGGTCCTCAGCGGACACGGCCACGCGGTGCGGACCGCCCACCAGGGGTTCGAGGGGTTGCGCGAGGTCACCCGGCACCCGCCGGACATCGTGGTGCTCGACCTCGGTCTGCCCGACCTCGACGGGCTCGACGTGCTGCGCATGATCCGGGGGATCTCGCGCGTGCCGGTGCTGGTCGCCACCGCCCGGGACGACGAGACCGAGATCATCCGGCTGCTCAACGCGGGGGCCGACGACTACCTGGTCAAGCCGTTCTCGGGCGGCCAGTTGGCGGCCCGGCTGGCCGCCGTGCTGCGCCGCTCCGCACCCGCCGACGTCCGCGCCGCCGGGGGGTCCGACCTCCGGGTCGCCGACCTGCACATCGACCCCGCGGCGCGCACCGCCCGGCTCGCGGGCCGCGAACTGCCGCTGACCCGACGCGAGTTCGACCTGCTCGCCTATCTGGCCGCCCACGCCGACCAGGTGATATCCCGGCAGCGCATCCTCACCGAGGTGTGGCGGCAGCCGTATCTGGAGGAGCAGACGGTGGACGTCCACCTCTCCGCGCTCCGCAGGAAGATGGGCGAGAAGGCACGGCAGCCGCGCTATCTCCACACCGTGCGCGGCATCGGCATCAAGCTGGTCGGTTCGCCGTGAGACGGGCGCTCGCCGGCATCGCGCTCGCCGTCACCTCGATGGTGGCGCTGTCGTTCCTCGTCCCGCTCGCCCTCCTGGTCCGTGAGCAGGCCCGCGACCGGGTCACCACCGTCGCCGGACAGCGGGCCTCGGCGCTGTCACCGGTCCTGGCCCTCACCACCCGCCGCTCCCACGTGCAGCAGGCCGTCACCGAGATCGGCTCGCCCGACCGGCTCGCCGTGCGGCTGCCCGACGGCACCTTCGTCGGCACCCCGCACGCCCCGCGCGGTGCGCTGGAACGGGCCGTGCGGGGCCGGGAGACCCTCGCGCTGGACACCCCGGACGGCTGGATCTACCTGCAGCCCGTCGTGCTGCGCGGCGACCAGGTGGCGGTCGTGGAGGCCTATGTGCCCGCCGCCGAGCTGAACCGGGGGGTGGCCGCGTCCTGGGGTGTGATGGCGCTCCTGGCGCTGGGCCTGGTCGGCGGTTCGGTGCTGGTCGCCGACCGGCTGGGGGCCCGCGTCGTACGGTCCTCCCGCAGTCTGAAGCGCGCCTCGCTCGCGCTCGGCTCCGGGGACCTCGGCGTACGGGTGGAGCCGGACGGCCCGCCCGAACTGCGGGAGGCGGGGGCGGCGTTCAACACCATGGCCGACCGGGTCGTCGACCTGCTCGCCGTCGAACGGGAGCTGGTCGCCGACCTCTCCCACCGGCTGCGCACCCCGCTGACCGCCCTCTACCTGGAGGCGGACCGGATGGGCGCCACGCCGAGCGCGCGCAGGGTGGCCGACGCGGCGGCGCAGCTGGAGAGCGAGCTCGACGCGATCATCACGGCCGCCCGCGCGCCGCTGGCCGCCTCCCCGCCGGGCGGCGCGGGGTCCGAGCCGGCCAAGCCGTGCGACGTGGCCGAGGTGGTCGCGATGCGCCTGGACTTCTGGTCCGTCCTCGCCGCCCAGCAGGACCGCCCGTGCGAGCGGTACTTCACCCCGCGGCCCACGCCCGTCCGCTTCACCGAGGACGACCTCGCGGCCGTCGTCGACGCCCTGATCGGCAACGTCTTCCGGCACACCCCGCACGGCACCGCCTTCACCGTCCGGGTGGAGCGGACGGAGGGGCAGGTGCTGCTCACCGTCGACGACGCGGGCCCGGGTGTCGCGGACCCGGACGCCGCGCTGACCCGGGGGGTCAGCGTCGGCGGCTCCACGGGTCTCGGTCTGGACATCGTGGCGCGTGCGGCCCGGGCGGCGGACGGCGAACTGACCATCGGCCGTGCGCCGACGGGCGGGGCGCGGGTGCGGGTGTCGTTCGCCCTGGGGGCGGGGCGGTGATCCGGTTCAGCGGCTCGTGCCGAAGTTCTGGGTCCACCAGGGCCCGTTGTCGCCGAAGTGGACGCCGACGCCGAGTTCCTGGAACGCGCAGTTGAGTATGTTCGCGCGGTGGCCGGGGCTGTTCATCCAGGACTCCATCACCGACGCGGCGTCGGCCTGCCCGCGGGCTATGTTCTCGCCCAGCGTGGCCCACCGGTATCCGGCGGCCTCGACCCGGCCGGCCATCGTGGAGCCGTCGGGGCCCGTGTGGGACATCACCCCGCTCGCGGCCATCACGTCGCTGTAGTCGTCGGCGGCGCGGGTCAGCCGGTCGTTCGCGGTGACCGGCGAGCAACCGGCCTCGGCCCGCTCCTGGTTGACGAGGGCGAGCACCTGGGCCTCGGGGCCGTTGCCGGAGTCGTCTGACCCGCTCGTGTTCCCCGGCGTGCTCGTCCCGCCCGAGCCGGACCGCGCGGCGCTGTCCCCGCCGGCGGACCGGCCGCCGCCCGCCTCGGCCGAAGCCTTCACGGTCTCCGTGGGAGCCTTCGTCACCGGCTCGGCCGTCGGCGTCGCGGAGGCGGACCGGGCGGGCTTCCCCGGCTTCTTCCGGGGGGACGGGGAGGCGTCGGCGGACGGGGAGGCCGTGACGCTCGCGCTGACGGACGGCGAGACGGGTGCCGAAGTCCCGCCGGGGGCCGGCGCCTCGGCGGCGGAACGCGCGGCGACCCGGTCCGAGGCGTCGCCGTCGTCCCCCGGGAGGCCGGTCAGCGCGACCCCGACCCCCGCGGCGAGCGCCGCCGCTCCGAGTCCCAGTGCGGTGGTGCGCCTCCGCGGCCCGCCGCCGGGCCGGGCGTGCGAGCGGGAGCGGGACGGGCGGGCGGCTCGGCGAGAACCCATGGACAGGACACCTCGGTAGGTCGGTCGGCAGAGGAGCCCCGGCGGGCACGACCGCACCCACCGGGGCTGTGTGGGGGTGCGGTGAGCCTAGGCCCGGCCCTGGCGGAAACCGCCCCTGCGCAGGCCGGCTTCAAGAAGCCTTAAGGAAAACGGCAGACTGCCCTAAGCGAGTCAGCGTGAGCCGACCGCGTTCCCGCTCCCCCTCGGCGGAGGCTCCGGCCTCCGGGGCGGCGGCGACCTCGGCCCGAACGTCGTCGTCGGCCCGTCCACGCCGAACCCGCGGCAGAAGTCCGACCAGGTCTTCGCGCAGCAGGAGGAGAGCCGGTTCGGCAGCGGCCGCCACCGGTTCCCGCTGAAGCCGGGCACCTGTCACGACATCGACGCCCAACCGGGCTTCTGAGCCTCGGTCTGCGGGCTCGGCCCCGGCCCCGACGACGTCCGGATCAACGGTGACATCACCGTGGACGCGGGCCGGTTCAACGGCAGCGCCACCCGGACCTTCCGGCGTTCGGCCGGGAACCTGGCCGTCGACCCGGTCGACGGCACCGACCGGTGGGCCGTCGCCCAGGCCGCGCCGTCCCGGCCGAGGGACGGCGACGTGGCGCCGGGACCGGCGGCCCCGGCCGGGACTTCCCCGGCCGGGGCCGCCGCCCGCCCGTTCAGGACCGCCGAGCGGCGGCCCCGCAACGGGGTTCCGCGAGGCGGCGAGCACCGCCGCACGCGGGGGCGGCGACGGGTCAGGGGCTCAGCCGCTCACCGTGATGCTGGAGCTCCCGCTGCTCTGGTATCCCTCGGTGGCGAGGATCATGTAGTAGTTGAAGCTGCCGAGCCGCATGCCGTAGCGGGCCCAGGCGTCGAAGTGGTTGCCGGTGGTGATGGTCCCGCCCGTCCTCTTCGACTGCCGCACGCTCCAGTACTGGTTGAAGGTCTTGGTGCCCTCCACGGACGGGGCGTTGTACCGGGTGGTCTGGTAGACGTCGTACGTGCCGCCGTCGCTGGTGACGGTGCCCTTGTACGTGCCCGTGGGCCGGTAGGTGCCCCAGTTGTCGACGATGTAGTACTCGACGAGGGGGTTGGCCGTCCACCCGTAGAGGGTGAGGTAGCCGTTGCCGGACGGGGCGAAGCTGCCCGAGTAGCGCACCGTCCGCCGTCCGCCGTTGCTCCAGCCCTTGCCGGCCACGAAGTTGCCGCAGTTGGTCCAGTTGGTGCGGTAACTGCCTCCCGACGACAGGGTCATGGAGACCGAGCCGCCGCCGTCGGTCCAGAACGAGTAGTAGAAGCCGTTGTTGGTGCCGGTCTGGTTGGTGGTGATGGTCGTGTCCGCGTGCGCGGTGCCGGGCAGCAGCAGACCGGAGGCGGTGGCCAGCGTGAGGGCACCGGCACCGCCGAGGAGGCTCCGGCGGGAGAGCGTCGGTGCGGGTGGGGGGTTCTCGTGCATGTTTCCTCCTGGTGACAGCCGAGGGGGGAGGTTCCGGTTACGAGGGATCGCTGGAGAGTATGAACCCGGCCCGGAAAGGCGGTCAATGACTCTGTTTCCGAAAGTACTCCGAAAGTTAATTGGAGATCAGCAGTCAGAGCTGCGAAATGTTTCGGCAAGGCCCATTTCCGCCCACTTACGGAATCCTCGCCGACCTCTCCGCCACCTCACCGTTCCGAAAGCCGTCGAATGTTTCGGCGCTCCCGCCGGGAACGGCTTCGCTACTCCGTCACCTCGCGGTCGTGGCCGTCGTGGAGGCCGCCGCCGCTGCCCGTGCCGCCCCCGGTCGGCACGGTGGTGACCGGCTCGCGCAGGGAACCCAGGTCCTGGGCGTACGTACCCACCGCGTGGGCGATGACGTCGATGTTGACGTCGAACGCCCGCATGCCGACGTTGTCGAGGTCGTCGCACGCGGCGTGGTAGCACGCGTCGTACGCGACCCCGGCCGTGCCGCCGAACTTCTCGGCCTGCGGGGCCGTCTTGATCTCCTCGGCGCCGGTGAAGGTGCCGCCGGAGGGGATGCCCGCCTCGACGAACGGCCCGTAGTCGGAGCGGCCGGTGAAGTCGGTGCCCTCGTACGGCGTGCCGGTCCGGTCGAGGAACTCGCCGATGTCGCGCTCCAGTTGCGCGGAGCCCGCCGGGCCGGCCGGTGCGCCCACGCCGTCGGAGTCGTCACCGTCGTAGACGAACAGGCCGTGGTTCGGTGACGCGATCATGTCGAAGTTGAGGTAGAGCCTGATCTCCTTCCTGCCGGAGTCGCCGAGGTGCGCGACGTAGTGCTCGGAGCCGAGCAGACCGTTCTCCTCCGCGCCCCACCAGGCGAAGCGCACCTTGTTCGCGGGGCGTTCGCGGGTCTCGGCGAGCTCCAGGGCCACCTCCAGCAGACCGGCGGAGCCGGAGCCGTTGTCGTTGATGCCGGGGCTCGCCGTCACGCTGTCGAGGTGGGCACCGAGCATCACCGTGCCGGCGGCGTCGCCGTGCGGGGTCTCCGCGATGACGTTCCTGGTGGAACGTTCCTCCTGGTGCTGGCGGATCTCGAAGGCCACCTTCACCGGGCCCCGCGCGAGGTCCGCGGCGAGCTTCTCGCCCGCCGCGAGCGTGATGCCGCCGATCGGGATCCCGTCCGCCGCCGGGTCGCCCAGGGTGCCGGAGAGCGCGCCCTCGACGTTGTTGTAGACGATCGCGCCGACCGCACCCGCGGCCGCCGCGTTCTCCTGCTTGACCCCGAAGGCGCAGCCGCCGCGCTTGACGAGCGCGATGTTCCCGGTGAAGGCCCCGGGCGCGAAGTCGCCGGGCTCGCAGCCGTGGGTGCCGTCGGCGTCGACGGGCGCGGCGGCCAGCTTCGCCGTGATGCCGCCGGCCGGCGTCGACTTCGTGTACGTCATGGCCGCGATCGCGACGTCGCGCGGCGCGGGCGAGACCACGGACAGCTTCTCGGCCCGGGTCTCGGTGTAGACGAACTCGAAGTCCTGGTACCAGACCCGGTACCCGGCCTTCTTCAGCAGCCGGTGCACGTACGCGGCGGACGCGGCGTGGCCGGGCGTTCCGGCGGCGCGGTTGCCGCCCGCGCGGTCGGCCGTCCGCTGGAACTCCCGCAAGTGCTCGAAGGCGTCCCGGGCGGACGACTCGCGGACCAGTTCCTCGGAGAGCTCGGCCGCTTCCCCGGCGGCGCGGCCGGCGGGGTCATGCCGGTGCGCGGTGACGGGGGACGCGGATGCCAGCAGGAGCGGGGTCGCGAGTGCGGCCGCGGCCAGGGCGGCCGCGGCTCTGCGAGGGGTTGCGCGCACAGAGATCCGATCCTTCCCGATGCGGACGAGAACGAGGGGCAGCCGGCCGTCTCCGGGTGACCCGTGATCACTTGTGCCGCGACTCCCGCGAGATGTAGCAGGACCGCATCACCTTGTACGTCTTCGAGCGTACGGGTGTGCTGTTCGGACGCCTCCGCCTGGCGCTTCGTCCCGTTCCCGTGTGACGCCGGCCGGTGGGTCCGGCGGCCCTCCGGGACGCGGAAGGGGCGCGGAGGTGGCCCACCGGCCCGCGGGGGTGCCGCGGCCCCGGCATCCCGGCGGCCGGTCGTGAACGGCCGTCACCGGCAGGCGGGTTGCGGCGTCCGCTCCGCACGGGGTCCCGCGGGCGCGGAACGACCCGCGTCGGGCGCCGGGTGCGCCGTGGTCGCCGACGCCCTGTCGTTCACGGCCCCGGTGCGGTCGCGGTCGACGCCGGGACGCGTGTCTTCCCGTGTCCCCGACGGCGTGCGACCGCTGCCGCGTGCGCCGCGCGGCACGGCGCGGAGCCGGCCGCCGGACGCCGGACGCCGGGCGGCCGGCCCGGGCGTCGCCCTGGTCGCTCCCCCGGAGCCGCCGCGCGGTGAGGCGCGGTACGGCCGCCGGGCGGGCCGGCCGGTCGCTCAGTGCCGGCCCGACCCGCGCACCGCCCGGTCCCGCCAGCGGCAGTACGCGGCGGCCGGGTCGCTCCAGTACCGCCACGGGAGGGCGTCCACGTAGCCGTCGACCAGGCGGAACTGCTCCAGGGCCGCGTCGTGCCGGCCCTGCCGGGTCAGGAAGTACGCCAGCAGGTGCCTCACGCGCGCCGTGTCGGGGTGGTCCGGCGGGGCCGCGGCCAGGTCCTCCAGGGCCGCGTCGACCAGGGCGAGCAGGTGCGGCGCGCGGAAGTCCGCCGCCTCGGCGCCGCTGTCGTGGTGCTCGTACCAGGCGATCAGCGGCAGCGCGGCGAGCAGGCTGCCGGGCGGCGCGGTGGCCGCGGCCTCGCGGGCGAAGGACACGGCCAGGGCCTCGGAGCCGCGCCACTTCGCGCACCAGTACTGCAGCGCCGCGCCGTGCGCGCCGAAGTGGTGCGGGGCCCGGGCGGTGACCTCCTTCCAGATCCGGCGCATGTCCTCGTGGGAGCAGCCGAGGCCGAGCCCGGTCCAGATCTCGCAGAGGTACGGCGTGGGATCGTCCGGGTTCGCCCGCGCGGCCCGCGCGGTCTCCCGCCGCGCCCGGTCCAGCGTGCCGTGGAACGACGCGAACTGTTCCCGGCTGGTGTCCTTCGCCCAGCCGCCGCCCCGCAGGTGCCAGGCCAGGGACACCGTCGCGCAGGCCCGCACCACCGCCACGTCCGGGTCGTCCGGACCGGCCGCCGCCTCCCACGCGTCCAGCCAGCCGCCCGGGTGCGCCGCCTGGTGGGAGCCGAACGCGTCGGCGTAGTACGCGCGGCGCGCCCAGTCCCGCTGCTCCCGGGCGGCGGCCAGGAGCCGGGCCGCCGGTTCCCACCGGCCGTCGGCGGCCGCGGCCCTCGCCTGCTCCAGCTCGGGGCCGGGTGCCGCCGCCCACGAGGTGTTCTGCCGGGACTCCGGAAGCAGCCCCAGGGCCCTGGCCTTGCGGGACGCGCCCCAGGAGGGCAGACCTCCCGTGAGCCGACGGTAGTAGGCGACGGCGCACGCGATCGCGAGCCCGAGGACGACGGCGCGGGTGATCTCCACCGGTCACGCACCGCCCTTCGGGACCGCGGCGGACACCACGGCGTGCTGCGCGCACGCGAGAACACTCATCGGGCAGAGCCCCTGTCGGAAGAGGACGGCACGGCGGACAACGGTGGGGGGACGGGGAGTATCACCCGCCGGTGGCGGGACTCGCAAACCCGTTCCCGCGCCTCACGACGGCGGACGGGGCGGCCCCCCATGGCTGGTGGGCCGCCCCGTCCGGTTGCGTCCGCGCCCCGTCCGCCGGGTGCGCGCTCAGCCGACCGGTGTCACCGGGTCCTTACCCGCAGGCCCCGCCGACTCCTCCGGCTCTGCCGGTTCCACCGGCTCCACCCGTGACGGGCTGTGCCCGGTACCCCGCTCCGGCGCGGTGCCCGGGGCGCCGGTCTCCTCGGCGAGGCGCTCCAGGCCGCTGGTGGTCTTGAGCGGCTTCTCCTTCACGAACACGACGGCGACCAGCGCGAGCAGCGCGAACGGCGTGGCGATGAGGAACAGGTCGGCCGTGGCGACACCGTAGGCGTGCTCGACGACGGACCGCATGGGGGCGGGCAGCGCCGCCATGTCCGGGACGCTGCTCTCGCCCGAGCTCTCGCCGGCCGGCGCGGTGACGCCCGCTTCCCTGAGGCCCTTGGTCATCTCGCTGGTGACGCGGTTGGCGAGGATCGCGCCGAGGACGCTGGTGCCGATGGTGCCGCCCATGCTGCGGAAGAAGGACAGCACGGAGGTCGCAGCGCCCAGTTCGGCGGCGGGCACGTCGTTCTGGGCGGCGAGCACCAGGTTCTGCATCAGCATGCCGACGCCGACGCCGAGCACCGCCATGTAGAGGCTGAGGAGGCCGAAGTGCGTCTCGACGCCGATGGTGGAGAGCAGCCCGAGACCGGCGGTCATGACGACCGCGCCCGCCACCAGGTACCGCTTCCAGCGGCCGGTGCGGCTGATCACCTGTCCGGCGACGGTGGAGGACACCAGCAGGCCCAGGATCATGGGCAGGCTCATCAGACCGGCGACAGTCGGCGACTTGCCCAGGGAGACCTGGAAGTACTGCGAGAGGAAGACGGTCCCGCCGAACATGGCGACACCGACCAGGAGGCTGGCGACGGTGGTCAGGGTCACCGTGCGGTTGCGGAAGATGTCGAGCGGGATGACCGGCTCGGGGGTGCGGGCCTCGACGAGGACGGCGGCGGTCAGCAGCAGCACGCCACCGCCCACGAGGGCGGCGGTCTGCCAGGACGCCCAGGCGAACTCGTTGCCGGCCAGCGACACCCAGATGAGCAGCGCGCAGACGCCGGCGACGATGAGGAGGGCGCCGAGCCAGTCGATGCGCGCCTCGCGCCGCGTGGTGGGCAGCCGCAGGGTGCGCTGGAGCAGGGCGATGGCGAGGAGGGCGAACGGCACGCCGATGAAGAAGCACCAGCGCCAGCCCAGCCAGGAGGTGTCGACCAGCACGCCGCCGACCAGCGGTCCGGCGACGGTGCCCACGGCGAAGACGGCGCCGAAGATGCCGGCGTACTTGCCCAGTTGGCGGGGCGGGATGACGGAGGCCATCACGACCTGGGCGAGGGCGGTCAGGCCGCCCGCGCCGATGCCCTGCACGACCCGGCTGAAGATGAGCAGGCCGACGCCGTGCGAGAAGCCCGCGAGCAGCGAGCCGACCACGAACATGCCCAGCGAGAGCTGGAGCAACAGCTTTTTGTTGAACAGGTCGGACAGCTTGCCCCACAGGGGCACCGTCGCGGTCATGGCCAGCAGTTCGGAGGTGACGACCCAGGTGTAGGAGGACTGGCTGGCGCCCAGGTCGGCGATGATCGTGGGCAGCGCGTTGGACACGACGGTGCCGGCCAGGATCGCGACGAACATGCCGGCCATCAGCCCGGACATGGCCTGGAGTATCTGCCGGTGCGTCATGGAGGTGGGAGGCGCGTCGTCGGGCGCCGCGAGTGAGGTCACGGGTTCTCTTTCGGTGAGGTCGGACGGTCCGCGCCGGCCGGACGCCGACAGGGTCGGGCGCACGCGGGCGCGGAGCGACAGCGGGGGTGGGAGCGGGTGCCGGAGGCCGGGGCCGCGCGGAACCACGCGGCGGGTGCCGGACGGCCGGCGCGATGACTACGCGGTGGGCGCCGGGAGACCGGCGGCGAGGAGGTCGAACACCTCCTGGAAGACGTCACGGAAGGCGGCTTCCTCCTGCCGGGCGCACCAGTGCTCCACGCTGACGCGCACCGCGGCGCCCGCCACCGCGGCCAGCAGCCGCGGGTACAGGTCGAGCGCCTTGCGTCGCTCCTCGTCGCACGCCGTCCCGGGGGCGGAGGCGGACGGCGGCCCGCCGGCGGAGCGGATGCGGGCGGTGATGGCCTCGGCCAGTTCGGTCTCGTCCGCGATGTGCGCGCCGAGACTGCGCACCAGCAGGTGCGGCGAGGCGCGCAGCACCTCGGCGTGCAGCCGCCACAGCTCGTGCTGCCGCTCCGCCTCGGTCAGTTCCGCCGCCATGGCCTCGCGCAGGGCCTCCAGCGGGGAGAGCCCGGCCGGCGCGTCGAGCACCGCGCGGCGGATCCGTACGCCCGCGTCGGCGTCGATCACGACGAAGGCGTCGTCGCGCGTGGTGAAGTAGTTGAAGAAGGTCCGTACGGACACTCCGGCCGCGGCGCTGATCGCCTCGACGGTGACCTTGTCCACGCCGTGTTCGGCGGCCAGCCGCACCGCGGCCTCGGCGAGTGCGGCGCGCGTCGCCCGCTTCTTGCGCTCCCGCAGACCGTCCCCCGCGGCACCCTTCTCCGACATAACTTGCATGCTATGCAAAGATGCACGCCATGCAAAATCGTCCGGTGGCGGGCCGTCGGACGGACGTCCCGGGTCCGCGTCCCGCGGCGCGCGGGGTCGGGTGCCCGTCGGCTGCTGCCCGGCCGTGCGCGGCCGCGGGCCGCCGCCGGCGAGCGGTACGCCGAGCCCGAGGTCGTCGATCAGCACCGGCCGCCCGGTCAGCGTCGACTCGTTGGCGGCGATGCCCACGGCCACGGCCCGGACGCCGTCGAGGTGGCCGGCCGCGCGGCCGAGCGGGTCCGGTTCCAGGCGCAGGGCGCGGCGGAAGACGTCCTGGAGGAGGGTGTCGCCCCCGCCGTGGCCGCCGATGCCGTCCGGGACGACGACTTCCGTCGCGCGCCGGAAGTGCTGCTGCACGAGGAGCCGGTGCCCGGCGGTGCGGACCCGGTCCTCGCGCGAGGCGTCCGCGGTCGCGGAGGGGTCCGGCACGGCGTCCCCGCCGGAGTCGGCGTGCCCGCGCTCGACCACGTCGAGTTCGGCGCGGCCCCGCGTGCCGTTGACGCAGACCCGGTAGCCCCCCCGGGGCTGTGGGCGTTGAGGGAGTAGGCGAGGGTGGCGCCGCGGGCGTAGTCGACGAGGACGGACATGTCGTCCTCGACGGTGACGCCCGGGGCGAAGGGGTCCTGGTCGCGGCGGTAGTCGTCGTGGCGCTCGGCCCGCGGGTAGAGCGCCTCCAGGCGGGGGTCGTCGCGCGGGTCGAGCGAGAAGGGGTCACCCTTCGCGCCGGTGCCCCGCCCGGGGCGCGGGCCCATTCCGCGGGCGGCGTCGGCGTCGCCGTAGAAGCGCGGCCCGCCGGAGGCGTACACGCGGGTGGGGACGTCGTCGATCCACCAGTTGACGAGGTCGAAGTGGTGGCCGGCCTTGTGGACGAGGAGGCCGCCGGAGTCGGTCTTCCCACGGTGCCGGCGCCGGAAGCAGTCGGCGCCGTGCACGGTGTCCGGCACCCATGCGATGCGGAGGCCGGTGACCTGGCCGATGACACCGTCCGCGATGACCTGGCGGAGCGTCGCGTTGCGGGGCGCGTAACGACAGTCGAACGTCATGACGACGTCCCCGCCGGTGTCGGCGACGGGCCGGGTGATGCGCCGGCAGCCGGCGGCGTCCGTGGTCAGCGGCTTCTCGACGACGACGTCGGCGCCCGCGCGCAGGCTCCGGTCGACGGGTTCCGCGTGGGTGCGGTAGACGCTGGTGACGACGACCGTGTCGACGGCCTGCTCGCCGGTCATGCGTTCCAGGTCGGCGGGGGCGTAACGGGGCAGTCCCGCGGGCCCGTCACCGCCGAGGGCGCGTCCGGCCCGGTCGTCGTGGTGGTCGATGCGGGCGGGGTTGGGGCCAAGCCGGGCGACCGGCTCACCGACGTCGGCGTGCTCACCGGTGAGGGCGTCGACGTGCAGGCCCACCCGGTGGCCGTGCCCGCCATCGCGTAGCGGCGCCGGGGCCGGTCCGCGGCGGGCGGTGCGAAGCGGGGCACCGCGCCCGGCCCGTGGGCCGTGCCGCCGCTCGCCGGGGCCGGGGAGCGGCCGGGTTCCGGCCGGGGGACTGTGTCCGGTCACGGGTTCCTCGGCTTTCGGTGAGGCGGCCGGGGTACGGGACGGTCCGCCGGGCGGGAGGGGGGCCGGGTTCCGGCTCCCGCCGCGGGAGAAAACCCTTGCTGGGCACGCTGGCCCCGCCGCGGGCCCAGGGGAGGGGCGCGACGGCCGGCTCACGAACCGGCAGCAGGGGCACACCGGTTGCCGGCTGCGGACTCCGTCCCTGCGAAGGGCCGCCGGACGCGCTCCCGCCGGGGCCGCGCCCGGCCCTTGACAGCCCTCCGCCCCGCTCTTAGCGTGCTCAGGCCGCAGAAAGCCCTTTCTGCCAGTCCGTGACCACCGCTCGCTCCGACGCCCGAAGGACCCACCGGATGACCACGCCCAGCCCCTGGCCGCTCGACGTCCCGGGCATCGCCTACGGCGGTGACTACAACCCCGAGCAGTGGCCCCTCGACGTCCAGCTGGAGGACGTCGAGCTCATGCGCCGGGCAGGCGTGAACCTCCTCAGTGTCGGCATCTTCTCCTGGGCGATGCTCGAACCCCGCGAGGGCGACTACGACTTCGGCTGGCTCGACGCCGTGCTGGACCGCCTGCACGCCGCGGGCATCCGCGTGGCGCTGGCCACCGCCACCGCCTCACCACCGCCCTGGCTGACGCGCCGGCACCCGGAGATCCTGCCCCGCACCGCCGACGGCACCGTCCTGCAGCAGGGCAGCCGGCAGTCCTACGCCGTCTCCTCCCCCGTGTACCGGGCGTACGCGGTCCGCATGACCCGCAAGATCGCCGAACGCTACGGGGAGCACCCCGCGCTCGCGCTGTGGCACGTGGACAACGAACTCGGCTGCCACGTCCCCCATGACCACTCGGACGCCGCCGCCACCGCCTTCCGCGCCTGGCTCGCCCGGCGCTACGGCACCGTGGACGCCCTCAACTCCGCCTGGGGCACGGCGTTCTGGTCGCAGCGCTACGACACCTTCGACGAGGTCCTGCCGCCGCGCACCGCCCCGACCACCGTCAACCCCACCCAGCAGCTCGACTTCGCCCGGTTCTGCTCCGACGAGCACCTCGCCCACTACCGGGCCCTGCGCGACGTGCTGCGCGAGGTCACCCCGCACGTGCCGGCGACCACGAACCTCATGATGACCACCCGCACCAAGTGGATGGACTACTTCTCCTGGTCGGCGGAGCTGGACGTGATCGCCAACGACCACTACCTCGTCGCGGCCGACCCCGAGTCCCACATCGAGCTGGCGTTCAGCGCCGACCTCAGCCGCGGGGTCGCCGGGGGCGACCCGTGGATGCTGATGGAACACTCGACGTCGGCCGTCAACTGGCAGCCGCGCAACCGCCCCAAGGGTCCCGGGGAGATGCTGCGCAACTCCCTGACCCACGTGGCGCGCGGCGCCGACGCGGTGATGTTCTTCCAGTGGCGGCAGTCCGCGGCGGGCTCCGAGAAGTACCACTCGGCGATGGTGCCGCACGCCGGCCCCGACAGCGACGTCTTCCGCGACACCGTCGCACTGGGCCGCCGGCTGCAGGCCCTCGCCCCCGTCCGGGGCAGCAGGGTCCGCGCCCGGGCGGCGCTCGTCTTCGACTACCCGGCCTGGTGGGGCAGCGAGCTCGACAGCCACCCCACCCAGGCCCTGCGGTACCCGGAGGAGGTCATGCGCTGGTACCGCGCCCTGTGGCGGCGCGGCGTCACCGTCGACGTCGTCGGCGCCGGGAGCGACCTGTCCGGCTACCGGGCGGTCGTCGTCCCCACCCTCTACACGGTCACCGACCGGGACGCCGCCCGGATCGCCGAGGCGGCGCGCTCCGGGGCCTCGGTCCTCGTCACCTTCTTCAGCGGCATCACCGACGAGCACGACCACGTGCGCCTCGGCGGCTATCCGGGGGCCTTCCGCGACCTGCTCGGCGTGCGGTCGGAGGAGTTCTGGCCGCTGCTGGAGGACGAGACCCCGCTGCTGGACGACGGCGGCCGGGCGGACCTGTGGAGCGAGAAGACGCGCCTGGCGGGCGCGCGGGCCGTGCGCACCTGGGCGGAGGGACCGCTGGCCGGCCTCCCCGCCGTCACCCGCAACGACCACGGGCAGGGCGCCGCCTGGTACGTGGCCACGCGCCTGGACGAGGCCGGCACCGCCTCGGTCGTCGACGCGCTGCTGGCCGAAGCGGGCCTGACCGCCGAGGTCCCGGGCCTGCCCGCCGGGGTGGAGGCCGTCCGGCGCCACGGCGAGGACGGCTCCCGTTTCCTGTTCCTCGTCAACCACACCCGGGCCGGGGTACGAGCGGCCGTCTCCGGACGGGACCTGCTGAGCGGCGCGACCGCCGGCGAGAACGGCCTGACGGTTCCGCCCGGCGGGGTGGCGGTGATCCGCGAGGCCTGACCGCCGGCCCCGGACGTCCGGGGGCGGTGCGCGGGCTGCCGTGCGCCGCGCCGGTGGCCGGCGCGCCGCCCCGGTGGGCGTACCGGCGGCGGACAGGGCCGGCCCGTCCCCGTCCCGGGGCCGTGCGGCCCTGCGACGGGGACGGGCCGGTGGGCCGGTGGTCCTCGGCGGGGACGCCGTTCGGCCCCTCTTCGCCCCGGGGCGGTCGACGGCGCCGGAACGCCGCCCGGCTCCTGCTAGACAGAGTTCGTCGCCGCGCTGCCGGGCGGCGCCCTTCCACCCCGTCCCCCTGCCGGGAGGCCTCATGCTGTCCGAAGAATCCGCCGCCGTGGTCCGTGCCACCCTGCCCGCCGTGGCCGGGGCACTGGACGAGATCACCGCGCGCTTCTACGGGACGATGTTCCGCGACCGGCCGGAGCTGCTCGACGGGATGTTCAACCGGGGCAACCAGGCCAGCGGGGCCCAGCGCCGCGCCCTGGCCGGGTCGATCGCCGGGTTCGCGACCGCGCTGCTGGAGCACCCGGACGTACGGCCGGACGCCCTGCTGGGCCGCATCGCCCACAAGCACACCGCGGTCGGCGTCACCGAAGACCAGTACACGCTCGTGCACAAGTACCTGTTCGGTGCGATCGCCGAGGTCCTCGGCGACGCGGTCACCCCGGAGGTGGCCGCGGCCTGGGACGAGGTGTACTGGCTGATGGCGGGCGCCCTGATCGCCCAGGAGGCCCGCCTCTACCAGGAGGCCGGCGTCGAGCCCGGCCGGACCTGGCGGCAGTGGACGGTCGTCGAGCGCCGCACCGAGACGCCGGACGTGGTGTCCTTCGTGCTCCGCCCGGCCGACGGAGCACCGGCGCCCCGGGCGCGGGCGGGCCAGTACGTGAGCGTGCGCGTCCGCATGCCCGACGGCGTGCACCAGCTGCGCCAGTACAGCCTCTCCTCGGACCCCGGCGGCGCACTGCGGCGGATCACCGTCAAGCGGGTCGCGGGAACGGCGGGCGCCCCCGACGGCGAGGTCTCCCGCCTGCTGCACGAGCGGGTCCGTCCGGGGGACGAACTGACGCTCTCCGCGCCGTTCGGCGACGTCTTCCTCGACGAGGCGGCCGACTCCGCCACCCCGCTGGTGCTGGTCTCCGCGGGCATCGGCTGCACCCCCATGACCGGCATCCTGGCCCGTCTCGCCGCCCTCGGCTGGGCCCGCCCGGTCCTCGTCCTGCACGCGGACCGCTCCCCCGCCGACCACGCGCTGCGCACCGAGACCCGGCGGCTGGCCGGACAACTGCCGGACGCCCGCCTCGTGTTCTGGTACGAGCGGCCGGACGCGTCCGAACCCGGCGCCCGCTCCGGCCTGATGGACCTCGACGGCGTCGAACTGCCCGAGGACGCCACGGTGTTCCTCTGCGGCCCGCTGCCGTTCATGCGCGACGTCCGCGGCCGGCTCCTGGGCGCCGGAGTACCGGCGCGGAAGATCCGCTACGAGGTCTTCGGACCGGACCTGTGGCTGCCCGGGCCGGCGGCCTGAGCGACCCCGCGCGCACCGGCCGGCGTCCGGGAGGACACCGGCCGGCCGTTCGTCGTCCGGTCACCGTCCGGAGCCGTTGTCAGTGCCTGCTGGCACGATCACCGGCATGACACCGTTGCTGCTCACCGACATCGAACGCGCCGTGCGCGGAAGCTGGACCGCCGAGACGTGCACGCCCGAGTACCGGTCGCGCTGGACCGAGGACAATCCGGCCCGCGACCAGTGCGGGGTGACCGCCCTGGTGGTCAACGACCTGCTGGGAGGGGAGCTGATCCGGGGGGAGGTCCACGTCGACGGGGAACGCGTGGACTACCACTGGTGGAACCGCCTGGGCCGGGGCGTCGAGATCGACCTCACCCGCGAGCAGTTCGGGCCCGAGGAGATCGTCACCGGGGGCGTCGTCGTCCCCCGCCCGCCCGACGGCGAGCTGCGCAGACTGCGTGAGGAGTACGAGCTGCTCCGCGACCGCGTCCTGGAGAAGCTGAACCGGCAGCAGGAGGCGGCTTCTTCGGCTGCCGGCGCCCGGGGCTGAGACGGGCCCGCGGAGCACCGCCGCCCGGGGCGGAGCCCCCGGAGCGCCGTCTCGCCCCTCCGCCGCCACCCGGGCCGGCCGGTGCCGCGGCACCGGCCGGCCCGGGTGGCTCTCGCGCCCGTCGCCGTCATGGCGTGCGACCGAGGCATGGGGCGGGACGCCGACGCGCCCCGGGTGCTGCCCGGCCGTCCGGCGATGCGGCGTTCGCCGGGGGTGTGCCGGTCAGATGCCGCAGCTGGGGGCGGACCAGTAGGGCGACGGGTCGAAGGCCAGGTGGGTGTGGTCGTTGTGGCCGGGGTAGCCCGGGCCGAGAATCTCCGAGAAGCCGTGCGTCCTGGCCTGCTGGGCGAGCCGGCACAGGGTCGGCGAGCCGGTGAGGTCGGCGGCGTCGCCGTACAGGTGACGGCTGGTGGACGAGCCGCCGACCGCGTTGTTGCAGGCGTAGGAGCGGAAGCCGCTGGAGATGGTGATCGGCACGTCGCCCAGGGCGTGGCGCATCGCCTCCAGCTTCCACATGGTCTTCAGGGCGTTCGCCTTGGCGGTGGCCGCCGGTACCGCGCCGCCCGACCAGTCGGAGTTGCACCGGTTGAGCTCCGCGTAGCTGAAGTGGACCGGCGTGCAGTCAGCGTCCTGCAGCGAGTAGATCTTGGAGAAGGTCTGCGGTCCGGCGACGCCGTCCGCGGGCAGCCCGTACGCCGCCTGGAACTTCGCCACGGCCGCGGCGGTCCGCGCGCCGTACTGGCCGTCGTAGGACAGCCGCTCGCCGGAGGTCACCCACCCCGCGACGCGGATCTGCAGCTGGGTCACGTCGCTGCCCGACGAGCCCTGGGAGAGCGTGCGGCTCCAGGTGTAGCACTCGTCGGCGTGCGCGGTGCCCGCGGTGGCACCGACCCCCAGCACCACGCCTGTCGCGACCATGACAAATGAGACGAGCAAGCGTGCCACGCGTTCGAACATCCCGGCCTCCCGACCGTCGTTCCCGGAATGGAGCGAGCAACGGCCGCCGCGCGGGCGGCCGTCGACCAGGGTGAGGCCGACGGGCTACGCGCGTCAACAACCCCCTCGCCTTCCCGTCGCCACCTCTTCGGCCGCACGGCCGCCCGGCCGCCTCGGCCATGGGCGGCACGGCCGTCGGCGGCGGGGGTACGAGGGTGATCGCGTGACACCCACGGGTCACCCGGCCGGGCAGGAGAAGCGGGGCCGGCAGGGCGGCGCCCCGGCCGGCCGCCGGCGCACCTGGCGGCCGTGGCGCTCCCGGGGCGGCACCGCACCGACCGGGGGGACGCGCGCTCCTGCCGGGGAGGAGCAGGCACCGACCCGGCTCACGACCACGGCGGCGGGGCCGTCCCGGCGGCGGCCGGCACGGCCGCTCCGGCCGCCGCGGCGGAGACCCGCCCGGCATCCGCCCCTGCCCCGGCCGGCACCACCACCGCCGCCCGGAACCGCGAGGGCGGCGGGCGCGGCATGATGGGGGGATGCGGACCCGGCCTGTGCTCGTCTACGACGGAGACTGCGGCTTCTGCACCGGCTCGGTGCGTCTGGTCGCACGTGTGGTGCGTCCCCGGTGCGACGCGGTCCCCTCGCAGCGGGCCGATCTCGCCGCTCTCGGCGTCGCACCGGAACGCGCGCGGCACGAAGCCCTCTGGGTGACCCCGACGGGCACGGTGTACGGCGGCGCCCAGGCGGTGGCGAAGCTGCTGCTGAGCGCCGGCGGCGCGTGGCCGGTCGCGGGAGCGCTGCTCACCCTGCCGCCCGTGCGCTGGGCGGCCCACGTCGTCTACCGGCTCGTGGCGGACAACCGCCGGCGCCTGCCCGGCCGGACGGCGGGATGCGCGCTGCCGGCGGACCGCACCCCGCCGACCTGACGTGACGGGGGCGGGGATCAGGAGGCCGTCCGCTCCTCCCGCCCCGGCCGGTCGGACCATCGGCGGGCGGGACCGTCGAACAGGGCCCGGCGGATCGCACGGCGCTGGGCGGCCGTGGTGGCACCCCAGATGCCGGCGTCCTCGCCCTGGTCGAGGGCCCACGCCCGGCAGTCGAGCAGGACGCGGCACCGGCGGCACACCGCCCGGGCCCGGGCGACCTGCGGATCGTTCTCCCGCTCGTCCAGGGGGAAGAACAGCTCGGGATCCTCCCCGATGCAGGCGGCCTCCAGCAGCCAGCCGCGGTCGTCGGGCAGCCGCACATCGCGTCGGGAAGGGGCGGGGCGAGAAGCCACGAGGCACCTCCGCGTGATGCCGGCCGGGGCCGGCGGGTGGCTGAGGCACACGAAGGCCCCAGGCCCGGCAGAGGTCGTGGTTTCCACTGTACGGCGCCCGCGGCGGGACTTCCCGTACTGGACGGCCGTGATCAGGGCACTGAACCCGGAGTCATCGTCACGCGTGCGACGAGAGGAAGAGTGCCCGTGCTGCTGAAGACGTTCCGGTGGGCTTTCGCCGTCACCGCCCTCGGCCTGGTGGCCGGCGTGCTGTACGACGGCTGGACGGCCCTCGGGCTGGTCGCCGTCCTCGCCGTCCTGGAGGTCTCGCTGTCCTTCGACAACGCGGTGATCAACGCCGGCATCCTGGGGAAGCTGAACGCCTTCTGGCAGAGGATCTTCCTCACCGTCGGCATCCTGATCGCCGTCTTCGGCATGCGCCTGCTCTTCCCGATCGTCGTCGTCGCGGTCAGCGCCCGGATCGCGCCGCCGGAGGCCGTACACCTCGCGCTGACCGACAAGGAGCGCTACCAGCAGCTCGTCACCGACGCGCACCCGTCGATCGCCGCCTTCGGCGGCATGTTCCTGCTGATGATCTTCCTCGACTTCGTCCTGGAGGACCGTGAGGTCAAGTGGATCGGGTGGCTGGAACGGCCGCTGGCCAGGCTCGGCAGGGTGGACATGCTGTCGGTCTGCGTCGCGCTCGGCGTCCTCCTCGTCACCTCCCTGACGTTCGCCGTCCACGCCCACCAGCACGGCGGCGCGCACGCGGACAAGGCCCAGACGGTCCTCGTCTCCGGCATCGCGGGCCTGATCACCCACCTGGTCGTGGGCGGGCTCTCCGACTTCTTCGAGAGCAGGCTGGCCGGCGGGGAGGGCGAGACGGAGGAGGACGGCGAGGGCCGCACCGGGCAGGGGTCCGAAGGCTCCGGCCGGTCCGCGACCGCCCTGGCGGGCCGGGCCGCCTTCTTCACCTTCCTCTACCTCGAAGTCCTGGACGCCTCGTTCTCCTTCGACGGCGTCATCGGGGCCTTCGCCATCACCAACGACATCGTGCTGATGGTCCTGGGCCTGGGCATCGGCGCCATGTACGTCCGCTCGCTCACCGTCTACCTGGTCCGCCAGGGCACCCTGGACGACTACATCTACCTGGAGCACGGCGCCCACTACGCCATCGGCGCCCTGGCCCTGATCCTGCTGGCCAGCATCCGGTACCAGATCAACGACATCGTCACCGGCCTCGTCGGCGTCACCCTGATCGGCGCCTCCTTCCTCTCCTCCGTCCGGCACAACCGCGCCGTGGCGCGCTGAGGCGTGCCCGGCCGGCCGGGCGGATCAGACGGATCGGCCGGGCCAGGCAGATCGGCCGGGTCAGACGGTCGGACGGGTCGGTCGGGTCAGTCGATGATCTGGTCGAAGAACACGACGGCCATGGCGCTCGCGCCGCTGCCGACGCTGACCGCGAGGGGCCAGACGTTGCCGGCCAGGGCCGCCAGGACGGCGGCACCGACGCCGACCAGCGCGGCCAGCAGGAACACCACGGCGGCGCGCTGGCTGAGCAACGGCCTGCCGCCGTCGCCCCTCGTCCGGTTCTCGTGTTCCACCTCGGTGCTCCTCGCGGGACGGTCAGCGGCGCACGAGGCCGCGGGACGGGGGGACGGGCACGGCGCGGCCGGCGGAGTCCGGCAGCGCGTGCGGGTCCTGGGCGGGCCGGACGAGCGTGAAGTCGACCCGGCCGTCCTCGCCCGTGCGGACGCCGTACACGGCCGGTTCCGGCAGGCTGTTGTAGTGGAACGGCGTCGAGAAGTAGTAGGCGCCGGTGTCCGGGAGCACGACGAGGTCGCCGGGCTCCAGCAGCGGCAGCGCACGGTCGCGGGCCAGCAGGTCGCCGGTGAAGCAGGCGGGTCCGGCGATGTCCTGCCGTACCGGGCTGCCCTGCTTCACCCGGCCGTGCGGGTCGTGCGCGGTGATCCGCAGGGGCCAGGACTCGGGGTCGAACACCGTCCGGGTGGCGACCTGGACGCCGGCGTGGGTGAGGGCGATGGGCCGGCCGCCCGCGGACTTGGTGTATTCGACGTAGGCGGCGAGGAACCCGTTCTTGGCCAGGATCGCCCGGCCGAACTCGGTGACGATCTCGTACCGTCCGGAGAACAGGCCGGGCGCGTGGGTGCGCAGCAGCCGGGCGTAGGTGGCGAAGTCGGGCGTGATCTCCTCGCCGGCGAAGTTGACGGGCAGCCCGCCGCCGATGTCGATGCCCGTCACCCGGCGCGGCCCGAGGACGTCGTTGACCTCGTCGGCGAAGGCGACCGCCTCGGCCACTCCGCGGGCCATGAGGTCCAGCGGGCAGCCCTGCGATCCGGCGTGGGTGTGCACCCAGGTCAGCCAGGGGTGGGTGCGGAACGCGCGCAGCAGGTCCCGGCGGCTGCCCGGGTCGGACAGGGGGATGCCGAACTTCGAGGTCCGGGTGGCCGTGCTCATCGCGGCGATGGCTCCCCCGCCCACCTGGGTGTTGACGCGGACGCCGATCCGGGAGGCGGTCGCGCGTCCGGCGAGCAGCTCGCCGATCCGGGCCAGTTCCTGGAAGTTGTCCGCGTTGACCGTGACGCCCAGGTCGAGGGCCCACCGGAGTTCCGCGCGGGTCTTGGCCGGTGAGTCGAACACGATCCGGTGCGGGGGGAAGCCCGCCGCGAGCGCCCGGGCCAGCTCGCCGCCCGTGGCCACCTCGCAGCCCATGCCGTGCCGTTCCAGCTCCGCCAGGACGGGGACCAGGCAGTTGGCCTTCGCCGCGAAGGCGTGCAGCACGCGGGGCCCGGCGGGGAACGCCGCGTGCAGCGTGCCCACCGTGCGGGCGACGCCGTCGAGGTCGACGAACCCGGCGAGCAGGGACCGCTCGGGGTCCAGCAGGCCCTGCCGTACGGCCGCGCGCAGGATGTGCTCCCGCCGTGCGGCGGCGTCGGTGCGATCGGTCATGGGTCCCCTCCGGGGTCGGTGTGCCGGATGCCCGGCGGGCCCGGGCGGATTCCAGGCTGCGCCGTGTCCGGGCGGCACGTCTTCGTGGAGACCTCAAAGACGCCGGGGGCGGGACCGGGGTGGCGGGCGGCGTCCGGGACGCGGCCCGCCGGCCGTTGTGCGCGGCCACGAAGGACGGGCCGCGTCATGGTGCCGGCGCACAGTCGGCCGCCGTGGCCGCCGGGCCGTCAGTCCGGGGTGCCTCCTTCGTCGCCGTCGCGCAGCCGGAGCTGGAGCTGGGCCAGCAGCCGGGCGTCGGAGCTGCCGAGGTCGAGTCCGGAGACCTCGGTGATGCGGCGGAGCCGGTAGCGCAGGCTGTTGGGGTGCACGCACAGCGCGCGGGACGCGGCGGGCACGTCCCCGAAGTGGTCGAGGTACGCCCGCAGCGTCCGCAGCAGGCAACTCCCGCTGTGCGCCGCGTCGAACGCCGCCAGCCGCTCCACCGGGGTGCCCTGCGGCAGCGGCACCTCCCGCAGCGCCTCCACGACCCGCATCAGGCCGACCGTCTCCGCGACGTCCTCGGTCCGGGCGACGACCCGGGGGCCCGCGGCCGTCCTCAGCGCGGCGAGGGCCAGTTCGGCCGACCGGCGGGAGGCGGGCAGGTCCGCCAGGCCCGCGACCACGTCTCCCAGCCCGACCCGCACGGTCGCGCCCAGGCCGGCCGCGACCTGCCCGGCCAGCGAGGTGCCGAGCTCCGTCACCTGCGTGCCGGCCCGCTCCCGGTCGCGGTCCAGGGCGCCCAGCACGACCAGCACCGCTTCCCCGGCCCGTACGACGACGGCACGGCGGCCGTGGGCGGAGCAGTGCAGGGCCAGCAGGCCGTGCAGGCGGGACACCTCGTCGTCGTCCCGGTCCGTGCCCTCGGCGTGCACGGCGAGGACGGCGCCGGCGCCGTTCTCCGGCAGCGCGGCGCGCTCGGCGAGCACCTCGGCGGAACCGCGCCCGTCCAGCACCGCTCGCGCCGCCTCCTCCACGAGCCGGGTGTCCGCGCCGCGCGTACGGTGGTGCAGCAGGTGCGGGGCGGCCGCCCGGGTCGCGGCCCGCAGGGCCTCGGCGGCGTTCGGGGCGAGGGAGCGGCCGGCGATCGCCGCCACCCATACGGACCCCAGCACCTCGCCCCCGGCCCGCACGGCCCCCACCAGGCGCTCCGGGTCCGCTCCGCCGGCCGGCCGGTACAGCACGTCGCCCTGCCCCCACAGCGCCCGGAAGAACCCGGCCTCGCGCATCGCGGTCACGCGCCAGGACGGGACCCGGCGGCCGAGGATGGTCAGCCGGCGCAGTTCGTCCACGTCCTCCTCGGTGTCGGTGGAGGAGTAGGCCAGCACCCGCGAGTCCATGTCCTCGATGGTCACCGCGCCCCCGACCAGGGCGGCGACCGCGTCGGCCAGCCCGTTGAGGTCGCCGAGCGGCACGGCCTGCGTGGTGAGGTCCGGCGGGAGGCCCGCCGCGGCCAGTCCCGCCCGCAGGACGCCCAGCACCTGGTCCCAGGTGCACCAGGAGGTGCGGAACAGCACCGCCGTGCCGGCCTCCTCGGCCGCCCGGCGCAGCGCGGGAGCCGGCGGCCCCGCGGTGCCCGGGCCGAAGACCACTCCGGTGGCGCCTTCCTCGCCGGCCCGCCGTAAGACGTCCACGGCGTGCGCCGAGCGCGCGTCGACACCGACCGCGAGGAGCAACTGCCCTGGCCGGACGCCGGGTTCCAGCGGGTCGAGCACGGTCACGCCGGTGACGGGCGCCCCGAGGCCGCCCGGCGCGACGTGCAGTTCCAGCGATCCCGCCCCGACCACCGACAGCAGGCTCTCCAGCGTCACCTGTGCCGACGCCGCGGCCCCCCACTGCGCCCACGCGTCCGTTCTCATCGGCGATCCCCCTGTCCGCCGTGGCTTCCGCCGTCGGCGAGTGTCCCGCACCGCCCGCGCGCGGTGCCCGAGGACCGTACGACACCACACGGGTGCCCGGCGCTCAACGGCGCACGGCGGCGCGGACGGGGGCGGGGGCGGGCGCTCGGACCCGGGTGGCTCGGCGGGGCACCTGCCCGCGGGTCACAGGAAGCGGCGGATGGGGATGACGGCCGCCTCCCACAGGCGCCGCGAGACGGAGCGGCGGGCCCAGCGGCCCTTCTCGATCCGCTCGCTGACCCGCAGGTCCTCGTCGAAGTGCCGGTCCAGGGTGGCGGTGAAGTCCTCGTCCAGCACGGCGAGCATGACTTCCTCGTCGTGGTCGAGGGAGCGGCGGTTGAAGTTGGTGGACCCGATGAGGGCGGCGAACCGGTCGACGGTGATGACCTTGGCGTGCATCATCGTCGGCTGGTACTCGTGGATGCGCACGCCGCAGTCCAGCAGGTCCTCGTAGAAGTGCTGGCCGGCGAGCCGGCAGACCCGCTTGTCGGTGTGCGGGCCGGGCAGCAGGATCTCCACCTCGACGCCGCGCCGGGCGGCCGCGCACAGCAGGTCGACGAAGTAGGCGTCGGGGGCGAAGTAGGCGGTGGCCAGGCGGAAGCGGGTCTGGGCGGACTCGATCATGACCCGCAGCAGGGTCTGCATGTCCTGCCAGCCGAGGCTGGCGGAGCCGCGGACGACCTGGACGACCGCGTCGCCCTGCGGCGTGTGGCCGGTGAACCGGTCGCGCTCGTCGAAGAGGGTGTCGTGGCACTCGGCCCAGTTCTGCGCGAAGGCCGCGGCGATGCCGTCCACCGCGGGCCCGCACACCTGGACGTGGGTGTCGCGCCACTCGCTCTCGTCGCGGGCGTCCCCGCACCACTCCTCGGCTATGCCCACTCCCCCGGTGAACGCCGTTCTCTCGTCCACGACGAGCACCTTGCGGTGGCAGCGGTGGTTCTGCTTGAACGGGGTGAGGTACAGCGGCTTGCGGAACCACGCCACCTCGACCCCGGCCCGGGCCATCAGCTCCAGCAGGTCCCGTTCGATCAGGCGGCTGCCGAACCCGTCCAGCAGCAGCCGCACGCGCACCCCGTGGCGGGCCCGGTCGGCCAGCGCGGTCGCGAACCGGCGGGCTATCTCGCCGCGCCAGTACACGAAGGTCATCATGTCGACGGTGTGCTCGGCGCCGCGGATGCTCTCCAGCATGGCCGGGAAGATCTCGTCGCCGTTGCGCAGCGGCAGCAGGGCGTTGCCCTCGGTGGCCGCGATGCCGATCAGCCGTTCCAGCCGGCGCCGCATCCGCTGCTTCTGCTCCTCCACCGGCGAGGACGGCCCGGCGATCACCCGGGAGCCTTCCGACTCGCTGCACGCACTCGTCATGGTTCCCCCCTCGCTGCTCGAAAAAGGCGCCGCGTGCATCCGGCGCCGAGGCGACTGTACCCACGGACAACGGACTGGAACAGCGCGGAGGGGACCTGCCGCACCGGCGGCCGTCCGGGCCGCCCGGCCCGCCGCGCCGGCCACGGCCCGGCTCACGGCGGCGCGTTCTCCGTGACTACGGGCAACTCGCCGATCCGACAGGGTCGTTCGCGTCGGTGCACCGGCCTGCGGGGCGCACGCGTCACCGGCGCCCTCCGCCCGCCCGGAGCCGCGGGTGTTCCTCGCATCACGCCCGTCGCAGCGCCCCGGCGCAGCCCTCGCGCGCCGCCCCGCCGGTCGCCGCCGGCGCGGGCTTCCTCACCATCGCCGGCGCACGCGGCACCGGCCCCCTCCCTCGCGTGCGCGGTCAGCCGACGCGCACGAGCGCCATGGTGATGTTGTCGGGGCCGCCCGCCTCGATGGCGGCCTTCCACAGTTCGAAGACCGCCCGGCCGTCGTCGTGCTCCCGCAGCACCTCCTCCAGGGCCTCCGGCGGGACCGGATCGGTCAGACCGTCGGTGCAGACGAGGTACCGCTCGCCCGCCCGCAGGGGCTCGGACGTCACGTGCGGGCTGACGGAGCGGTAGCCCGGGCTGCCGCCCAGGCACTGCGTGACCAGGGACGTGGTGCGCTGCCCGGGTTCGAGGGGCGGGCTGTCGTCGACGCTCACCTGGCGCAGCCCGTCGCGGGAGTGGGCCAGGACACGGCTGTCGCCCACGTTGAACACCATGAGCGAGCCGGGCCCGACGACGACACCGGCCACGGTCGTCCCCATGGCGGCGAGCGCGCCGTCCGCGTCGCCGGCCGCCTGGTACACCGCGTGGTTGCAGGCGTGCAGGGCCGCGCGGACGGCCTCCTCGTCGGTCAGGGCGGAACCGATCGACGCGATCCGGCGGGCGGCCACCGCACTGGCCACGTCACCGCCGGGATGCCCGCCGAGCCCGTCGGCGACGGCGACGGCGAGGGGCGTACCGAGGGGGAAGACCAGGGTCTGGGGGCTCTCGGTCACGGTGGCGCACAGGGTCCACGGCCCGACGACGAGACTGTCCTCGTTCCGCTCGCGCAGCAGCCCGGGATGGCTGAGCGCGCTCACAGCGACGTAGGGCATGGAGCGCCACCGCCTTCCCGTACGGGACGTGCCACCGGGGCCGGGCACGGTCCCCAGTCTAGGAACCGACCGGAAAACGGCCGGAGTACGGCACACCACGCAAAGCGCTTTCTACGTTGCTGCACGAGTCTTGTCAGCCCGTCAGCAGCCGCCCTATTCTCACGCTCGGGACCCAGGGAAAGCGCTTTCTCACATGCGACAACCCGGCGGGGACGAACACCCCGGCGCCTCCCGCGCCGGTGTGCTCGCGCCGCCACCACCCCGGCGCGGGGCTTCACCCGGAAGCCGGCGCGCCCTGCACGACGGGCGCGCGGCGCGACGGCGCACCGCGCCCGCGCACCGCGCGGTCCACGGGTGACGGCCGCCAGGGACGGGGGGCCGTCACCCGGACGGCGCCACCGGTCCTGCCACGGACCGGCGCTGGCACCGCTCCGCACCACCCCGCACCGCTCCGCACGACCCGGCGACGGGGGCACCACCCGCTCACGGCGGTCCCGCCGTGAGCGGGCACCGGGTGCTCCCGGCGTCCGACCGCGTCCTCGCCGGGGTCTCGTACGACGGCGAGCACGGCACCCGCAGCACGGCCGGCCGGCGATCTGCCCTGCGGCAGGTCGGCCACCTCGACGGCCCGCCGAGCAAGTACAGCACGGAGTACGGCGCCCGGCACGACCACGGCCGGCGCCACCGCACCACCCCCGGTGTCACGGCCGGGCGGCGCCGCCCGCACCGGACCCGGCACCCCACCGGCACCACTCAGCAGGCTCGACGAAAGGGCAGACGAGGATGAGACGACCCAGGACGCTGCAGCTCTCCGCGGGGGCGGCCACGCTGGCCCTGGCAGCCGCGACCGGGGTGCTGCTGTCGACGCCCGAGGCGTCGGCGGCGGCCGGCGGCGCCACCGGCTACGCGACCCAGAACGGCGGCACCACCGGCGGCGCGGGCGGACAGACGGTGCGCGCCACCACGGGCACCGCGATCCACGCGGCCCTGTGCGGCCGCGCCAGCAGCAGCACCCCGATCACCATCCAGGTCGAGGGGACGATCAACCACGGCAACACCAGCAAGGTGTCCGGCGGCAGTTGCAGCACCGCCGACGGCGTGATCGAGCTCAAGCAGATCAGCAACGTCACGATCGTCGGGGTCGGCAGCGGAGCCGTCTTCGACCAGTTGGGCATCCACATCCGCGACTCCCGCAACATCATCATCCAGAACGTGACGGTCCGGAACGTCAAGAAGTCGGGCTCCCCCACGTCCAACGGCGGCGACGCCATCGGCATGGAGAGCAACGTCCGCAACGTGTGGGTCGACCACGTCACCCTGGAGGCGTCGGGCGGGGAGTCGGAGGGCTACGACGGCCTGTTCGACATGAAGGACAACACGCAGTACGTGACCCTGTCCTACAGCACCCTGCGCAACTCCGGCCGCGGCGGGCTCATCGGCTCCAGCGAGAGCGACACCTCCAACGGCTACGTCACCTTCCACCACAACCTGTACGAGAACATCGACTCCCGCACCCCGCTGCTGCGCGGCGGCATCGCCCACATCTACAACAACCACTACAAGAACCTCAACGAGTCGGGCATCAACTCCCGGGCCGGCGCCCGCGCCAAGGTGGACAACAACTACTTCGAGGACTCCAAGGACGTCCTCGGCACCTTCTACACCGACGCGGCCGGCTACTGGCAGGTCAGCGGCAACGTCTTCGACAACGTGACGTGGTCCGCCCGCAGCGGCGACCACAACCCCGCCGGGCCGAACCCGCAGTCCAACACGACGGTCGGCATCCCGTACGCCTACACCCTCGACGCCGCGGCCTGCGTACCGGACGTCGTCGGCCGGACCGCCGGCGCCGGCAAGGGCCTCCAGGTGTCGGACGGCAACTGCTCGCCCCAGACGCCGGCGCCGACCCCGACGACCCCGGCCCCGACGCCCACCACGCCCACCCCGACGCCGACCCAGCCCAGCGGAACCAACCTCAGCATCGGGGCCGGCGCCGACGGCTCCAGCAAGGCCGACGGGACGAGCTACGGCAACGTGCGCGACGGGAACATGAACACCTACTGGTCGCCGTCCGGTTCGACCGGTTCCGTCTCCGTCAAGTGGGGCTCCCCCACCGCGGTCTCCCGCGTCGTCATCCGCGAGGCGGCCGGCTCCACGGGCGGCATCGGCTCCTGGCGGCTGCTGAACGCCGACACCGGTGCCGTCCTGGCCTCGGGCAGCGGAGCGGGGACCATCTCCTTCGCCCGGACCTCGCTGCAGAAGATCACCTTCGAGATCACCGGCTCGAACGGCACGCCCCGCGTCGCCGAGTTCGAGACCTACGCCGGGTAGCCCGGCGCCCCGCCCGGGCAGCCGGGCCGCGGCGGCACCGCCCCGCGGCCCGGCTGCCCGGGCGCACCTGCGCGCGAAGGCCCGTGGCGCTCAACTCCTTGCTATAGGTTGCCGCTTGACACGCGCATACCGAACTGGAGTGCCCGCATGACCGACACCCCCACCTCCGACGACCCGTACGACCGGATCAGGACCGATCAGCCGCACACCGCACGGATCTGGAACTACTGGCTGGGCGGCAAGGACAACTACGAGGTGGACCAGCAGGCGGGCGAGCAGATCCGCGCGCTGCACCCCGGTATCGGCGAGTACGCCCGCGCGGACCGGCAGTTCCTCGGACGGGCGGTCGAGTACCTGGTGACCGACTGCGGCATCCGGCAGTTCCTGGACATCGGCACCGGGCTGCCCACCGCCGACAACACCCACGAGGTCGCCCAGCGCCTCGCGCCGGACTCCCGCGTCGTGTACGTCGACAACGACCCGATCGTCCTCGCGCACGCCGAGGCCCTGCTCTACAGCACGGCCCAGGGCCGCACCGCCTACCTCGACGAGGACCTGCGCAACGTCGACACCATCCTGGAGCAGGCCCGGGAGACCCTCGACCTCAGCCGGCCCGTGGCCCTGATCCTGCTCGGCGTCGTCATCTTCATCGAGGACGACGAGGAGGCCCACGGGATCGTGCGGCGCCTGATGGACGCCCTCCCGAGCGGCAGTCACCTGGTGCTGTCCCACACGATCACCCGGCCGGACCTGCCCGACGTCGACGCCGCGGTCGCCTTCTGGAACGAACACGGCACCCCCAGGCTGACCCAGCGCACCCCCGACGCGGTCCGCCGCTTCTTCGACGGCCTCGACCTCCTGGAGCCCGGCGTGGTCTCCTGCAACCGCTGGCGCCCCTCCGACGGCGGCGCCGAGCCGGCCGAGGAGGTCGCCATGTTCGGCGGTGTGGCCCGCAAGCCCTGACCGCACCCCGCCCCGGCCGGCGGCCCGGACCGGCCGGGGCCCGCTCCGTGCGGAGGTCCCGGCGCCGGCGGTCCGCCGGCCGGGCCGTGGCTCAGTCGGGCCCCTGCGGGAGGTAGAAGGTCTGCCGCAGGAAGGCGGCCATGTCCTCCAGCGCCTGCACGTAGCCGGACGTGTAGCGGGGGTCCGTGTCGGTCCGCCGGCTCTCGGCCCGCGCCCAGCGGTCCAGGTGGAGCGCGATCCGCAGGTGGTTGCGGTAGAGCACGCCGTACCGCCCGTCCAGCGCGGCCCGTGCGCGGTCCTCGTCCCAGTCCTCCAGGGCGCGGGTGTCGAAGTCCAGCAGTTCGTCGTCCGACGGCTCCACCGGTCTCCTCCTCCGCACTCCCCCGCCCGTGCCGCGATCGGTCCCTGTCTCCACGATGCCCCACGGACGGTGTTCCCTCAGCTCGGGAGCGGCCGGGCGGGGACCCGCCCACGGCGGTCCCCGCCCAGGGCGGTGCCGCCCGCCGCCCCCGGCCGTCGTCCGGCCGGACTCACCCGGCGTCGCACACCGTACGCGGATCGGCGCCCTTGGGTGCCGGTGGTGCGACCAGCGGATCGTCACTGCCCGCCGGGCGTCCGCACACGGTTTCCGACCGCACCTTGTGGCCCCGGTAGGTCACCCGCACGATCTTGTACCCGTGTCCTCGCTGGGGGGCGTACGGCTGGCTCCCGGCGAAGCTGACCGTGCCGACCGGCAGGTTGGGGTTGGGGCGCCAGCGCAGGTCGGCCCAGGTCTCCGGGGCCGTCTGCGGGGCGTCGCCCTTCTTCGCCGCCCGGTACAGCACGGCGGTGGCGCTGTACGCCATGACCGACTGGCCGCTGGAGAACAGCGCGTCGTTCCAGGGCCGGGCGGGGTCGGCGAGCGCCGGCGGCGTCACGCCCTCGGGGAGCAGCGCGGCGAGGGCCCGGCGGGCGTCCTCGTAGAAGCCGGTCGTGCCGACCAGGTCCATCGGCGCCAGGGCGAAGTGGTAGAGGGTGACCTCCTCCGGGATGCGCAGGCTCTCGCCCTCGTCGTAGTTGCTCTTGGTCAGGTCGTCGCCGGTGAACACGGTGATGTCCCGGCCGGAGCAGCCCGGGGTGGAGCCGAGCTGGGACATCAGGTTGGGCACGTCCTCCACGCGCCCCGCGAAGTACAGGGCCTTCGGCACCGGGTCGCTCGCGCAGATCTCCTCGACCGGCGTGGTGAGTTCCGGCTCGCCGTTGGGGCTCAGTCCGTACTTCTGGGCGGGCAGCAGGCCGAACCCGGCCCGGTCGAGCATGAGCTGGCCCACCCGCGCCTGCTCGGTCGTGTAGTAGTCCTTCTCGCTGCCGACCTTGCGGGACAGCACCACGGCCCGCGCGCCGGGCTCGTCGCGGGCCAGCTGCCGCGCGAGGACGAGCATCGCCTCGGCCTGCTCCTCGTCGGTGGCGGCCAGGCCGAACCAGTTGGAGAGCCCCTTGGCGAGGTGGCTGCCGGAGTTGGTGGTGCTCACCACGGGCAGGCCCGCGCCCTTGAGGACGGTCCCGGCGTCGTCGCTCTCGGTGGTGTCGCGCCCCATGCCGACGACGCCGACCACGGACCGGTCGCGGCGGGCCAGGTCCGCGACGCGGCGGGCCATGGGCATGGTGTGCAGCATGTTCTCGCCCGCGTTGGCGAGCAGCACCCGGATCTTGGTCGGCTGGTGGGTGCTGACGTTGGTGTAGTGCTGGTAGAGGTAGACGCCGGTGATCTCCTCCAGTCCCTTGCGGGTGTGGGCCTCGTCCTCGGCGGTGACGGGACCGGCGTAGATGATCGTCACGTACTTGTCGCCGGGGCCGATCCTCGCGTTCTCGTCCCTGATGGCGCGCTCGACGGCGTCGAAGGTGACCCCCTTGCCGGCCCCGTACAGCGACAGGCTGTTGCCCGCGGCCAGGCGCACGTCACCGGTGGCCACGCCCACGCACTCGCCGTCCACCAGGACGGAGTCCGTGTTGGAGCCCAGCAGCCGGCCCTGGCAGTACCGCTCGGCCATCCACCGGTTGCCGAGGAAGCCGAGGGCCAGGGCGATGGCGAGCACCACCGCCAGGCAGGGCCGGGACCACAGCAGCCAGGCCGCGGTGCGGCGGATCCGGGTGGTGGCGTGCTGCGCGGAGTGCCGGCGGCGCAGTTCGTCGGCGGGCAGCGGTATGCGCAGGATCCACGGCAGCGCCGCCGCCCGGCCGGGTGACTGGCCGGCGTTGAGGTTGGTGACCCACTCCTGGTACCGGACGTCGGCCGCGAAGGCCCGCTCCGGGTCGTCCCCGGTCTCGTCGGGCCGGGAAGGGGCGGGCTGTCCGGGGGCCTCGGAGCCCGGGGGCCGCAGCCGCTCGGCCGCCGGGGCCGCGGCCAGCACCAGCAGCGGATCCACCTCGCTGCGGCGGCTGCGCACGTTGCTGATGGCCCGCAGCAGCAGCAGGCCGCCGTCGTCCTCGGTGGCGCACGGCAGGTACACGACGGGAGGGACGGTGCGCTTGCGGCGGCGCAGGTCGAGCGTCCGCGGCCGGAAGTTCTCGCGCAGGTCCTCCAGCAGGGCCAGCACCCGCAGTTCCACGTGGAACTGACGGGCCGTCGGGTCGCCCGCCTGGGCGGCGACGACCTGCTGGGCGACGGCGAAGGCCCGGCCCCGGATGGTCTCCCACGACTTCGCCGGGCGCCAGCGGGACCACTCGGCGGCCTCCGGCCGGTCGCTCGCGGGGGCCAGGAAGGTGGTGGTCGCGAACCAGCGGCTGGCCCTGCGCAGCCACAGCAGCGGCGGCGCGCTGCGCGCCAGCAGGTGGACCGCGCCGAACGCCGCCAGCGCCAGCGCCCCGCCCCACACGGCCGTGCGCCAGCCGCCCTCGCCCAGCAGCACGCTCAGGCAGGCGATGAACATCGCCCCCACGAAGCCGGACGGGTTCGCCACGGCGCCGACGGTGTCCGCCAGCGCCGAGGCACGGCCCTGTCCGTCGGCGTCGTCCAGGTCCCGTCCCGGCCGCCAGCGCAGCTCGGCGAGGCGCCGCATCAGCCGCTCGCGGCGCTGGGCGGCGGACCACACCGTGGTCACCTCGCCGCCGACCTCGGGCGCGGCCTGCTCGATCGCGCGCAGCAGCCGGGAACGCGGGAAGTCGAACCCCTTGTACTGCGACTGCCTCTCGTTGTCCCAGGGGTGTTCGCACAGCTGGCGCACCATGTCGATCGCGGAGGAGTAGGCGTCCGACCCGCCTCCGCCGTCCAGCCGCTTGGCGATCAGCCCCCGCGGCTGATGGCCCTGCCGGACGAACTCCACGACCTGCGCCACCCGTCTGTCGAGCGCGCCGGACGCGTCCTCCTCCGCGGCCTGGAGGACCACCAGCGGTGTCACCGGCGGGTTGTCCCGGAAATTGTCGATGAGCCGTCTCATCAGCTCGAAGACCGCGTCGGCCGCGCCGATCCCGGCGCTGCCGCTCCACACCTCTCTCGTCACGTGCTCCGCCCCCGTCGCATCAGCCTTGTCCGGCACCCCCCGGATCCGATGGAGATACCCCGCACCGGACGGAACTGCACCGCACAGACGTTCCGAATCCCTCACGGACCTGTCACGGAACGGGACTTCGCGGGCGCCACCGGGATCGGTCCGCCCCGGGGCCGGCCCGTACGACGGCGGGCGGGCGGCGGGGAACGGCGGCGGAAAGAACAAAGGCAAGGAGTCACCGGCTCCTTGCCACTCTCAACGTATAGCGCACCGGGGGGCTTGCGGCAAGGCCCCCGGGGTGCCGCAGAATCGGCGGCCGAAGCCAGGACCAGCAGAAATGTGGTGCACATGACTGACGTGATCATCGTCGGCGCCGGACCGACCGGTCTGATGCTGGCCGCCGAGCTGCGGCTGCACGACGTGCGCGTGCTCGTGCTGGAGCGGCTGTCCGAGCCGACCGGGCAGTCCCGCGGACAGGGGCTGCACGCGCGCAGCGTCGAGATGATGGACCAGCGCGGCCTGCTGGACCGGTTCCTCGCGGTCAGTGAGAAGTTCCAGGTCGGCGGTCTCTTCGGCGGCATCACGAAGCCCTGGCCGGACCGCCTGGACACGGCCCACCCCTACGGCCTCGCCACCCCGCAGCCGGTCACGGAGCGGCTGCTGAACGAGCGGGCCCTCGAACTCGGTGCCGAGATCCGGCGCGGCAGCGAAGTCGTCGGACTGAGCCAGGACGCCGACGGGGTGACCGTCGAGCTGGCGGACGGCACCCGGGAGCGCTCGCGCTACCTCGCCGGCTGCGACGGCGGCCGCAGCGTGGTCCGCAGGCTGCTGGGCGTCGGCTTCCCCGGCGAGCCCGCCAAGGTCGAGACGCTGCTGGGCGAGATGGAGGTGACCGCGGACCCGGACACGATCGCCGCCGTCGTCGCCCGGGTCCGCGAGACCCAGCTGCGGTTCGGCGCCGCCCCGCTGGGGGACGGGACGTACCGCCTCGTCGTACCCGCCGAGGGGGTGTCCGAGGACCGTACGGCCCAGCCGACGCTGGAGGAGTTCCGGCAGCGGCTGCGGGCCACCGCGGGCACCGACTTCGGGGTGCACACGCCCCGCTGGCTGTCCCGGTTCGGCGACGCCACCCGGCAGGCCGAGCGCTACCGGGTCGGCCGGGTGCTGCTGGCCGGCGACGCCGCGCACGTCCACCCGCCGACCGGCGGGCAGGGGCTCAACCTCGGCATCCAGGACGCGTTCAACCTCGGCTGGAAACTGGCCGCCGAGGTTGCCGGCTGGGCGCCGGACGGGCTGCTGGACAGCTACCACGCCGAGCGCCACCCGGTGGGCGCCCGCGTGCTGGACAACACCCGCGCGCAGATCGCGCTGCTCGGGGCCGACCCCGGTGCGGCCGCGCTGCGGCGGCTGTTCTCGACGCTGATGGACTTCGAGGAGGTGAACCGGTACGTGACCGGCATGATCACGGCCGTCGGGGTCCGTTACGACCTCGGCGAGGGCCACGCGCTGCTCGGCCGCCGGATGCGGGACGTGCCCCTGGAGCGGGGCCGCCTCTACGCGCTGATGCACCGCGGCCGCGGGCTGCTCCTCGACCGGACCGGCCGGCTCTCGGTGACGGGCTGGGCGGACCGGGTCGACCACGTCGTCGACGCCGGCGGGGAACCGGACGTGCCCGCCGTGCTGCTGCGGCCGGACGGACACGTGGCCTGGGCCGGCGAGGACCAGCAGGACCTCCTCGGCCACCTGGCGAAGTGGTTCGGCGCCGCCGCGGGCTGAGCACGTGTGAGCCCGGGCCGGAGGGCGGCCGCCCTCCGGCCCGCGGCGGCTCAACGGGTCCGGGGCGGCAGTCTCCACACCCGGAAGTCGCTGATGCGGAAGTGGCTCCAGGTGGTCCGGAAGGCGAAGTGCCCGGCCGTGTACGGCTCCGGGTCCTCGTAGTCGAAGACCAGCCGGCCGTTGTTCCACCAGCGGACCGTCGGACCGTCGGAGAGGATCCGGACGTGGTGCGGCTCGTTCGGGACGAGCAGCGGCTCGGTGTAGTCGTACACCAGCGGGCGCACCCCCGCCTCGCCGACGTAACGGCGCAGCCGGGTCGTGGTGTTGGTGTTGGCGCCGTAGCCGACGTAGTAGGTGCGCAGGTGGTCGTACTCGGCGAGGGCGCCGCCGCGGCGGGTGGCGAAGAGGTCGTGCGGGGAGCGGCTGTCGGTGGCGTTCCAGAAGTTGTTGAGGTCCGAGACGCGGTCGTTGGCACCGCCCTCGGCGACCGGCGTGGCGGTGTACCGGAGCACGTACGGCCCCTCCAGGCGCTGCCTGAACCAGACGGTCGCGCCGCTCGGGACGTCGATCTCCAGGACGCCGCGGGAGGCGGTGACGGTGCCGCCGTCCTGGAGTTCGACGGCCCATCGGCCCAGGCCGTGGCGGAAGTCGTCGCGGGCGACGAGGCGTCCGCGGCGGCGTTCGCCGGGGGACGCCTGCGCGGTGCCCGGGGCGACGGCAGCGAGGGCGGCGCCGGCCGCCAGGGCCGTGAAGGCCCTACGCGTGGTGGTCACGGGAGACGGCTCCTTCGGGTGTGGTGATGAGGGGCCTCGGCACGCGGCGGGTCTCGGTGCCGAGGTAGTAGTCGGTGTACGTGGACTGCAGGTAGCCGCGCACGGTCCAGCCGAGGCGGTAGGCGGGGTTCTGCGCGAGGGTGTAGATCCGGGTCGAGGTCGGCTCGGTGGTGGTGTACAGGCGCAGGGCCGTGTGGTCGGTCGTCTCGGCGAGGATCTCCTCGCGCCAGTCGCCGACCAGGTCCCCGTAGAAGGGGGTGGCGTTGCGGGCGCCGGAGACGACGCCGGACGGAGCGAAGACCTTCGCGCCGGTCCCGGTCGCCGGGTCCCACTTCTCGACATGGGTGTAGTCGAGGAGTTCGGCAGCCTTGTCGCCGTCCCACCAGATGCGGAAGTTGACGCTCGGGGTGGTCGTGGCGATCCTGCCGTCCCGGACGTTGAAGACGCCGGCGCCGGGCCGGGTGACGTCGGCGGTGGAGGTCCAGTACTCGTAACCCGGGTGGCCGGGGTCGATGTCGGCGGCGTTGCCGCGGCCGACGTCCAGGTCGGCCTCGCTCACCGGGTCGGCCGGGTGCGCGCCGGTCGCGAGGCGCTCGCCGGTGCCGGCGTCGTAGTAGTACCAGGGGAAGCCGGACACGACGCCCAGTTCGGACTGCTGGACGGCGAAGCCCTCCAGGCCGGGGCGGGCGGGGTCGAGGTCGGCGATGTCGAAGCGGTCGCCGTGCCCGGCGCCGTCGACGACGTAGCGCAGGGTGCCGTCGTCGTCGACGACGTAGTTGCCGTCGGCGATCTCGTCCCTGCCGTCCTGGTCGAGGTCGACGGTGCGGATCTGGTGGAAGCTGGTCGCGCCGCTGTCGGCGGGCACCACGTACTTCCAGCGGCGGGTGAGGTCGGTGCCGTCGAAGTCCCAGGTCTGGAACAGGATGCGGAACGCGCCGCGCCTGGCGCCGACGCGGGTGACCAGCTTGGTGACCAGGCTGGGGTGCCGGCCGTCCAGGTAGGCGATGCCGAAGTGGCCGCCGGAGGGGCCGTCGGCGGTGAAGTCGCCGGGCACCGGCTGCCGGGTGCGTTCGGTGCCGGTCGCCCCGTCGACGACGGAGACGAACTGGTCGGCGGGCGAGGCCGCGTCGACCCGGGAGCCGTCGGCGAAGGTGGTGCCGTCGGCGGTGTGCAGCAGCACCTCGGCGCGGCCGTCGCCGTCGAGGTCGTGGACGGTGACGTTGTCGTCGTTGCGGTACCCGCCGATGGCCGTCGAACCGCTGATGGCGGCGGGCGCCGGGTCGTTGGCGCCGTTGCCGGGCGCCTGGGCGAGCGAGTTCGGCCCGAGGTCGACGCGCCACAGCCGTTCGCCGGTGAGCGCGTACGCCTCCAGCAGGTCGGTGCCGGAGCGGTCCGCGGACAGCCGGCTGACGACGAGCTCGTGGCGGCCGTCGCCGTCGAGGTCGCCCGGCCAGGCGTGCTGGACGGTGTAGCCGTCGGCGGTGGCGAGCGGGATCTCGGCGTACCCGCCGGCGAAGTCGAGCGCGGCCCGGCCCGCCCGGCGCTCCCGGCCGTCGACGACGGCCCGGACGGTGTAGGTGCCCTTGCCCCGGGTGTCGTCCTGGTAGGTCGTCGAGCGGGTGATCGGGGTGCGGTTGAGCCGGCGTCCGTTCTTGTACACGTTGAACGCGATGTCGTCGCCGTACCGCGCGTACTCGGTGCCGAGCAGGCGCCAGCTGAGGAAGGTGCCCTTGCCGGAGGGTACGGCGACCAGGCCGCGGTCGAGGTGCTCCACGATCCGGCGGGGGGTCTCGGGGGCGGCGTCGGCGGCGGGCGCGGTGAGCAGACCCGCCAGGAGGGCGGCGGCGACGGCGGCGACGGTTCTTCGGGGGTGCGGCACGGGCACGGTGATCTCCATGGTCGGATGGCGGAGCAGCGCGGGGAAAGCGCTTGCTGGCCGGGGAGATCACTGTCTCCCCAGCCTGCCCCGGGTGTCGACGGTCCGGGCCCTCCTGCCACAAGAACGCAATGAAACGATCATGAAAGTGCCGGGTGGGGCGGGGTGCCGGGGGGATCGCCCGAGAGGCGTGCCCGCTCACCGCGGTGGACCATGGGAGGGCGGCCCCGCGCAGGGCGCCGGAGACGGGCGGACAGGAGGAGCCGATGGCGCGCCTGGCGGCACCCCGCCCGTTCGGCACGTCCACCGTGGCCGTGGCGCTGTGCCTGGGCTTCCTGCCCGGCACGGCGGGAACCGGGCCCGACCAGGTGGAACGCCTGCGCGCCGAGGTGCACGAGGTCCTCCCGCACGACCCGCGCGCCTTCACCCAGGGGCTGGAGGTGCGGGAAGGCCGGCTGTACGAGAGCACGGGGCGGTTCGGGGAGTCCTCGGTCCGCTCGGGCCCGCCCGGCGGGCCCCCGAGCGTGGTGGCGAGGCTGCCGGAGCACTGGTTCGGCGAGGGCATCACCGTGGTGGGCCGCGGACTGTGGCAGCTCACCTGGAAGAACGGCGTCGCCGTCCGGCGCGACGCGCGCACCCTCGAGGAGGTCCGGCGCGTCCCCTACCCGGGCGAGGGCTGGGGCATCTGCTACCAGCACCGCCGCCACCGCCTCGTCACGAGCGACGGCTCGGCACGGCTCACCTTCCGCGACCCCGACGACATGACCGCGACGGGAGGGGTGACCGTCACGCTGCGGGGCCGGCCGGTCGAGAAGCTCAACGAACTGGAGTGCGTGGGCGACAGCGTCTACGCCAACGTGTTCACGACCGACCGCATCGTGCGGATAGACGCCGGCACGGGGCACGTCACCGCGACGGTCGACGCGTCGGGCCTCGGCAGGACCGCGCGGCCGGACGAGGTCCTGAACGGGATCGCCGCGCTTCCCGGCGGCAGCCAGTTCCTCCTCACCGGCAAGCGGTGGGAGGAGATGTTCCGGGTCTCCTTCGTCCCGGCCGCCCGGTGAGGAGCGGGGAGGCGGCCGGCCTCACCGACAGGGCACAACCCTTCGGATACTTCGCGAGTCACACCGGACAGGAGGAAACGCCTCCTGAATCCACAAGGGGGAAATATGGGATTCAAGCGTTCCGCACTGACCGCCGCCGCATTAGGAGCCCTGGCGGCCGGGACCACGACCGCCCTGGCGGCGCCCGCGTCCGCCGCGCCCGACACCACACCGCAGAAGGTCTGCGGCAGCGGTTACGCGACCGTGAACTCCGCGCCCATCGGCTCGCTGGGCACCGTCTACCTGACGTACAACGCCGCGAACGGCCAGAACTGCGTGGCGACGATCCGGAACAGCCCGGGCACCGCCCTGCCCATGTCCGCGTGGGTCTACGTGCCCGACACCGAGGAGAGCGACGCGGACTCCGGGCGGTACACGTCCTACGCGGGACCGACCCGGGTCTACGGCAAGGGCCACTGCGTGGACTGGGGCGGCAACATCGCCAACGTGTACGTGACGGTGTACGGCTCCAACTGTGAGGCCCTGAAGGAGCGGCGGGTCACCTACACCCGCTGATCCGCCCACGGGGAGGGCGCGTGACCGGAAACAGCCCCGACGGCCCGGCCGGGGGGCTGCTTTCGGCCAGCGCCTGGCCAAGACGCGTCACCGGGCCGGACTGCTCTGTTCCGGCCCGGTGATGATCAATAGCCTTGTGCGGTACGCATGTTCCTTGACCTGAAGGAGCTCCATGTCCACCGCGCAGCAGGTCCCCGACATCCTCTCGCCCGAGTTCGCGGCAGATCCCTACCCGGCCTACCGCGCGATGCGCGAGAGCGCGCCCCTCTTCTGGCACGAGGCCACCCAGAGCTACGTCGTCTCCCGCTACGAGGACGTGGAGAGGATCTTCAAGGACAAGAAGAACGAGTTCACCACCGACAACTACGACTGGCAGATCGAGCCCGTCCACGGCAGGACGATCCTCCAGCTCAGCGGGCGCGAGCACGCCGTGCGGCGGGCGCTGGTCGCCCCGGCCTTCCGCGGCAGCGACCTGCAGGAGAAGTTCCTGCCCGTCATCGAGCACAACTCCCGGGAGCTGATCGACGCCTTCCGGCACACCGGGTCCGCCGACCTGGTGGCCGACTACGCGACCCGTTTCCCGGTCAACGTGATCGCCGACATGCTGGGCCTCGACAAGGCCGACCACGCCCGGTTCCACCGCTGGTACACGTCGGTCATCGCCTTCCTCGGCAACCTCTCGGGCGACCCGGAGGTGACCGCGGCCGGGGAGCGCACCCGGGTGGAGTTCGCCGAGTACATGTTCCCGATCATCCGGGAGCGCCGCGAGAACCTCGGTGACGACCTGCTGTCCACGCTGTGCGCCGCCGAGGTCGACGGGGTGCGGATGAGCGACGAGGACATCAAGGCGTTCTGCAGTCTGCTGCTCGCCGCGGGCGGCGAGACCACCGACAAGGCCATCGCCAGCATCTTCGCCAACCTCCTGCTGCACCCCGAGCAGCTCGCGGCCGTACGGGAGGACCGCGGCCTGATCGCCCGGGCCTTCGCCGAGACGCTGCGCTACACGCCCCCCGTCCACATGATCATGCGGCAGTCGGCCACCGAGGTCGCCCTCAGCGGCGGCACCGTTCCGGCCGGCGCCACCGTCACCTGCCTGATCGGGGCGGCGAACCGGGACCCGGAGCGCTACCGGGAGCCGGACCGGTTCGACATCTTCCGCGACGACCTGACCACGGCCACCGCCTTCTCCGCCGCCGCCGACCACCTGGCGTTCGCGCTCGGCCGGCACTTCTGCGTCGGGGCCCTGCTCGCCAAGGCCGAGGTGGAGATCGGTGTCGGCCAGCTCCTCGACGCCATGCCCGACGTGCGGCTCGCCGACGGTTTCGACCCCGTGGAGCAGGGCGTCTTCACCCGGGGGCCGCAGTCCCTGCCGGTACGGTTCACCCCGGTCGCGCCCTGACGGCCGGCCGGGTCGGGCGCTCGGCGGCCGACCCGGCTCACCACGCCGGGCGTGCTACTGCACGACCGGCGTGAACTGCACCGGCAGCGCCGTCAGGCCGCGCATCCAGATGGAGGGGCGCCAGGTCAGCTCCTCCGGCTCCACCGCGAGCACCAGGTCGGGCAGCCGCTCCAGCAGCGTCTCGACGGCCGTGCGGGCGATGACGTCGGCCAGCAGCGGGGCCGGGTAGGGGCAGCGGTGCTCGCCGTTGCTGAACGACAGGTGCGCGGAGTTCTCCGCCCCGACGTGCGCCTCGGGCCAGATCAGCGGGTCGGTGTTGGCCGCGGCCAGTCCCAGCACCAGGCAGTCGCCCGCCCGGATCTGCCGCCCGCCGAGCTGGGTGTCGCGCACCGCCCAGCGGCCGATGAAGTTCTGCGTCGGCGTGTCGAGCCAGAGCACCTCGTTGAGCGCCTCGCCGACGCTCAGCCGGCCGCCCGACACGTTCAGGGCGAAGCGCTCGTCGGTGAGCAGCAGCCGGAGCGTGTTGCAGATCCAGTTCGCGGTGGGCTGCTGCGCCGCGGCGATGACGGAGATCAGGTCCTGCACGACCTCCTCGTCGGTCAGCCCCGCCGGATGCGTCAGCATGCGGGAGGTGACGTCGGGGCCGGGCCGCTCCCGCTTCTCCTTCACCAGCTGCGCGATCCGCTCCCCCACCCGCGTGTACGCGGCCACCGGGTCGTCGCCCTCGGCCGCGTCGAGGGAGATGCGCAGGTCCTCCACGAGCCGCTGGGTGTCCGTGCCGGTGGCCGGCATGCCGCACATCTGGACCGCCGCGCGCATCGGCAGGGCGTGCGCGTAGGCGCTCATCAGCTCGGCCTGGCCGCTGCCCGCGAAGGAGGCGATGAGCCGGTCGGCGATCTGCTGGCACTCGCGGCCCAGTTCGAACTGGTCGACGCCCTCCAGCGCCTGCGTGATCACCCCGGCCCGCCGCCGGTGCTCCTCGCCCTCGGTGAACAGCACCGACGGCTGGTAGCCCACGAACGGCATCAGCGGCCAGTCCGCGGGGATGTTCTCCCACTGGTTCCAGCGCCGCGAGTCGCGCGCGAACAGCTCGTCGTGCCGGGTCACGTAGGTGACCTCGGAGTAGCCGAGCACCAGCCAGGCGGGGATGTCCCCGTCCAGCAGGACCGGCGCCACCGCGCCGTGCCGGCGGCGCAGTTCGCGGTAGAGCTGCGACGGCGTCTGCTGGTACTCCAGACCGGCCAGGCGCACCGCGCCCGCGTGGGCGGGGCAGCCCGGCGGTGCCGCGTGCGGGGAGGGGGATCCGGTGTCGGTCACGGTGTCGTCTCCTGGGCCATGGCCCGTTCGTAGAGGTGGTCCACGAGGGTGATCAGTACGTCCTTGCCCGACGACCTGACCCGGGCGTCGCAGTCGACCAGCGGCACGTGCGCGGGCAGGGACAGCGCCTGGCGGATCTCGTCCAGGGAGTACCGGCGGGGGTCGTCGTCGAACCGGTTGACGGCCACGACGAACGGCGTCCGGTGGTGCTCCAGCCGGTCGATCGCGTACCAGGAGTCGTCCATGCGCCGGGTGTCGACCAGGACGACCGCGCCGAGGGTGCCGGAGAAGAGCCGGTCCCACAGGAACCAGAAGCGTTCCTGGCCGGGGGCGCCGAACAGGTACAGCACCATGCGGTCGTTGAGGCTGATCCGGCCGAAGTCGAACGCCACGGTGGTGGTGGTCTTCGCGGCGACCCGGTTCGTCTCGTCGACGCCGACCCCCGCCTGCGTCATCACCTCTTCGGTGTTGAGCGGCCGGATCTCGCTGACGGAGCGGACCAGGGTCGTCTTGCCGACGCCGAACCCGCCCACGATGACGATCTTCAGGCCGGTCTCGGCGGCGTCGGACAGGGGTGTGCGCCGGGCGGGCAGCTCAGAGGTTGCGGAGCCCATGGAGCACCTCCTTGAGAAGGGCGGAATCGGGGAGCGAGGCGGCGGAGCGGGCCGCGCGCGGGTGGCGGGCGGTGATGCGGCCCATGGCGAGGAGGTCGCCGAGCAGGATGCGCACCACCGTGATGGGCAGCTTCAGCTCGGCGGCGATCTCCACGACGGCCGTCGGATGCCGGCACAGTTCCAGGATCCGCGCGTGCTCCGACTGCATCCCGGCGCCGGGCTCGCACTCGGCCACCACCAGCGTGACCAGGTCGAACGCGTCGTCCGCCCGGCTGCGCCCGCCGGTGACCGTGTAGAGCCGGTGGGGGTCGCCGGTGTCCACGGGCCTGCGCATCACGAGGAGGCGCTCCCCTGGGTGCCCCCGCGCGGTTCGGCCCGCAGGTGCTCGCCGATCTGCTCGACCAGTTCGGTCATCTGGTGGCCGACGACGCCGGGGTCGGCGTTCTCCTCGGCGAGGACCGCCAGGTGGGCGCCCTGGCCGGCCTCCACGATGAAGAGCAGGCCGCCGTGGAACTCGGTCATGGAGTGGCGGACGCCGCCGCTGCCGTCGCCGAACTCGACGGACGCGCCCTGCGCGAGGGCCTGCATGCCCGAGCAGATCGCCGCCAACTGGTCAGCCTGGTCGAGCGTGAGGTGTTCGGTCCAGCAGAGCTTCAGGCCGTCCCGGGACAGGACCAGGGCGTGCCGGGTGCCGGGGGTGCGCTCCAGAAGGCCCTGCAGGAGCCAGGTGAGGCTGTTGTCGGTGGTCTGCATGGTGGGTGGTGGGGCCGTGGTGTCCAGGTGTCCGGACGTCCGCGGCCCGTTCCTCCAATCTGACGAACTCGAGCGGGGGGTGGGGGGCGCCGAAGCCCCGGGCGCCGTGCGGGAGGTCGGGGGACCTAGTCGGTGGCCGGCGGCTCGGCTTCGGTGCCGGTCCCGGAGGGCGCGGTGTCGCCGCCGGAGGGCGCGTTGTCGCCGCCGGAGTGGCGTCCGCGGTGGAAGGCGCCGAAGCGTGCGCCCGCGTCCCGCGCGACGGCCGGCGCCGGCCGGTGCGCCTCGTCGCCCGCGGGGGCCTCGGCCGTCTCCCTGCGCTGCCGGCGCTCCCGCTCGGCCTCGGCCATGGTGCGGCCGGGTGCGCGGACCGGCAGCCCGTTGGGCGTGGAGTCCGCGGTGCGCCGGTGGGCGTCCTGCTCGGGGGTTTCGGCGAGGGCGGCGGGACGCGGTGTGGCGACCGGGCGCGCGGCGGGGTCGGGCACTGCGGCCGTCGCGGGCGGGACGGCGGGGGCGGGCCCGGGCGTGGGCGCGGCGACGGTGGGACGGCGCGGGGTCTCGCGCGGCGCGGGTTCGCGCTTCTGGGCGAGCAGCTGCGGGGGCAGCAGGACGACGACGCCGGTGCCGCCGCGCGACGAGGGCCGGTAGTTGACGCTGATGCCGTACTTGACGGCCAGGCGCCCGACCACGGCCAGGCCGAGCCGGGTGCCCTGGAGCGAGGCGAGGTCGGTGACGCGTCCGGCCACCGCCTCCTCGGCGTGCCGCATGGCCGCGTCGGCCATCTTCAGGCCGCTGTCCTCGATGGTGACGACCAGTCCGGCGCTGCGTTCCTCGACGTAGACGTGGACCTCGTCGATCGGCGGCGAGAAGTTGGCGGCGTTGTCCATCAGCTCGGCGAGCAGGTGCATGACGCCTTCGGCGGCGAAGCCGGAGATGGCGGCGTCCGTGGAGCAGTGCAGCCGGACCCGCTGGTAGGCCGCGATCCGGCCGACCGCGCCGCGCAGGATGCTCTCCATGACGATCGGCTTGTTCCAGGCGCGGCTGGAGCGGCCGCCCATGAGCAGGGCCAGGCGGTCGGTCATCAGGCCCAGCTGGGAGGTGCTGTGGTCCAGCTTCAGCAGGTCGCCGAAGACCTCCTCGCCGTGCCGCTCCTGCATCTCGCGCAGGTCGGCGAGCATGCTGACGGCCTTGGCCTGGACGCGGCTGAGGGCCTTGGCCGAGGCGGCCTGCGCGGCGGCGGCCCGCCGCTCGCTGTACGCGAGTTCGCGGACGAACTGCTCGGCCGGCAGACGCAGCAGGGGCAGCCGCGGCAGGTCCAGCTCGGCGAGGACGGTGTCGGCGGACTGGCCCTCGCGCAGCCTGGCCACCGCGGCCGGCAGCGTCTCCGCGGTCAGCCGCTCCAGCTCCTCCCTGCCCCGGTCCACGTCCCGCTGGACGCTGCTGCGTTCGCTGTCCAGGGCGGCGGCGTACTGCACGACCTGCTCCAGCGCGGCGGCGAAGGTGTGCACGATCTGGCGGAGCTGGGGATCGGCGGGCGGGGCCACCCGGCCCACGGCGGCGTTCGCGCTCTCCCCGTCCCGCAGCCGCTTGGCGACGGCGGGCAGGGTGACGTTCACCAGGTGTGCGGCCTCGGCCGTCTGGTGCGCCAACTGCCTGCTGAGGTCGGCGACTTCGGCGCCCCTCGCGGCGGCGGAACGGCGGGCACGGCGGATCAGCGCGGTACCGGCCACGACGGCGACCGCCAGGAGGACCCAGACGATCAGGGCCGAAGCCGCCGCCCACGCACGGGCGTGGGCGGGTGCGGCCGCGATCGCGCCGCCGGCGGCCGCGGCGCTCACCAGCAGCACGGCCAGGGGAACGGCCGGCGAGGCGTGCCGCGCTGTGGCGGACCGATGTGGCATGGCCGGTGCAGGCTCTGACATTCCGCGGATCCTCGGTCTTGAGCGGGAGAGGTACGGGTCGACCGGCGTACGACGGCCGCACGTCGGGAGGAGGACGCCAACCCGACATGATCGTCCGGGCCCCGGACACTGGCTCATGCTAGTCACCCGGTCGAGTGCTTCGATCGGACTGAGTGGACAGTCCGCCGAGCCGGCGATTTCGTCGCGAACGTGCCGCGGGACCAGGGAGCCGTGGTAGAGGAACGATCTGCTCCGAACCGGGCGGCCCGCCTTCCGGATGTCCCGTTAGGTCGCTTTACACGACCCGTCCCGCCGTCAACTCCCCGGCCTTGCTTCACCGTTACGGGCACTGAAGTGCCGTCCCGGTGGCCGGTTTTCGGCCAACTCCCGGTCGGTCCGGCCGCATTGGCATATGCCGGAGCGCGGCCGTCGACCGGGAGGAGGGCGCCTCAGCCGCGGTCGCCGGTGCCGCTCGCGGGCCGGTCGTGGACGCGGACCCACAGCACCACCACGGCCAGCGAGACGAGCCCGACGGCCGCCGCGCTCCAGACGCCCGCGCGGACCCCGAGGGGAAGGAGCACCGCGGCGGCGAGCGCCGCGCCGAGCTCGCGGCCGCCGGCCGTGACCCCGGAGGCCACGCCCTCCTTGCCGCGGTGCGCACGGGCGAGGCCGGCCGTGGACGTCGTGGGCACCAGCAGTCCCCAGCCCGCGCCCAGCAGGATCAGCGGGAGGACGAGCGCGGCGTAGTGGCCGAACAGCAGCGGGATCACGACCAGGACCCCGGCGACGAGGACCGACCCGAGGATCATCGCCCCGCGGACGCCGAGCCGGCCGATGACCCGGCCCGCCGCGAGCGCCGCGACGATGTTGCCGCCCGCCAGGGGCAGCAGCGCCAGACCGGCCTGGAAGGGCGTCATGCCCAGCTCGTCCTGGAAGCCCATGCTGGTGAGGTAGAGGGTGCCGAAGAACGCGGCGGTCCCGACCACGGTGACCACGGCGTTGGCACTGAAGGGCACGTCCCGCAGCTGGCTCGGCGGCAGCATCGGCGCCGGCGAGCGCCTCTCCACGCGGCCGAAGAGCCAGGCGGCCGCGCACGCCGCCACGGCGCCGGCCGCGAGCACGGCCGGGGGCAGGGCCCGCCAGTCGTGGGCGAGGAAGGCCACGAGGCCGAGCAGCACCACCATCAGCAGCAGTCCCGGCAGGTCGAGGCGGGCCGCACCGCCGCGCAGCGGGGGCAGTACGGGCCTGCCGATCAGGGCGAAGACCACCGCGAGGACGGCCACGGCGACGAACATGGCCCGCCAGGAGGACACCGACACCAGCGCCCCGCACAGCACCGGCCCGAGGGCGGCCCCCAGGGCGTTGGCGCCGGCCCAGATGCCGATGGCCCAGGAGAGCCGCCCGGGGACGTCCTCGTAGACGAACTGGATCATGGCGAGCGCGGACGGCAGGACGAGGGCCGCTCCCACGCCCTCCCCGAAGGTGCCGACGACCACCAGGGCGACGGTGGGGGCCGCGGCGGCGACGAGGCTGGCGGCACAGAACACGCCCAGCCCGGCCAGGAAGACGCGCCGCGCGCCGAACCGGTCGGTCAGCGCGCCTCCGGTCAGCGACAGCATGGCGAAGGCCAGCGTGTAGCCGGAGAGGACCCAGCCGATCGCCGTGTCGCCGGCGTCGAAGGTGGTGCGGATGGCGGGGGACGCGATGTTGAGACCGGAGGTCAGCAGGATCACCAGGAGGGTGCCGAGGCTGGTGCTGGCCAGCACGGTACCGGGCGACCTGCGCCGGGGGGCCGGTGCGGCGCGGGCTCCGACGTCGCCGGCATGAGTGCCCGTGGCCGCGTCGGGGACGGGGGGTGAGGGATGTTCGCTGCGCATGCCCACCAGGATATAGATAGTTCGCGAACGAATTATCTATCGATTCCTTCCCCCGCTTGTAACCTGGGTCTCCTCAGGTGCGAAGGGAGCGAACGACATGCCTGAAGCGGACTCCGTCGACGTCGCGACGGAGCAGTGGGCGGCGGCCTGCCCGCGCCTGGACGTCTCGCCCGGCGAGGTCCTCGCCCGGGTCCAGCGCCTCGCCCAGCTGATCGACGAGGCCCAGACCCGGCGGCTCCGGCGGCGCACCGGCCTGGTCGTGAACAACCTCGGCGACTTCGACGTCCTGCGGGCCCTGCGGCGCGTCGGGCCCCCCTACGCACTGACCCCCACCCGGCTGCGGCAGGCCATGCTCGTCTCCGGGGCCGGGCTCAGCGGCCGTCTGAAGCGGCTGGAGAAGGACGGCTGGATCACCCGCGCGGCGTCCCCGGACGACGGCCGCTCCTCCCTCGTGCGCCTCACCCCCGAGGGCGTCGCCGACCTCGACCGGGACCTGGAGGACCACTACGCGTTCGAGTCGGACCTCCTGCGGTCCCTGGACCTCGACCGACGCGGCCGGATGGCCGACGACCTGCGCACGCTGCTGCTCGACTTCGAGAAGCGGTTCTGACGGGCACGCCGCCGGGTCCCCCGCCCGTCTGAGCGGCGGCCCTGCTGCGGCGGGGCCGGGGGCGGGGCCGGGGCCCCGGGGCCCCGCCCCCCCCCCCCCCCCCGGGGCGCCCCCCCCCCCGCGGGGGGGGCGCCCGGGGGGGGGGGGGGGGGGGGGGGGGCCGGGCCCCCGGGCCCCCGCCCCCGCCCCCGTCCCGCGGGGTCACCCTCCCCCGGCCTGTGTGCAGCGGCGGGCGAAGTCCGCCGTGCGGGTGTGGCAGTCCTCGACGTCCTCGTCGGAGAGGCCCACCCACAGGTGGTTGCCGCCGGTGAGGAGGCGCAGGTCGGGGTGGTGGCCGGCCTGCCTCAGGGCCTCGGCGAGACGGACGGACTGGCGGGCGGGGACCAGGACGTCGTCGGTGCCGTGCAGGAGGAGGAAGGGCGGCGCGTGGGGGCCCGCGTGGGCGACCGGACTGGCGTCGCGGGCCGCCTCGGCCCGGTCCGCCAGGGCTCCGCCGAGCAGCAGCGCCTCGAAGGTGCCCGCGTCCCGGATGTCGTACGCGCCGTCGGGGAGGTCCTCGGCGAGTGCGGGCAGGTCGCTGGGGGCGTACCAGGTGACGCAGCCGGTGACCGTGGCACTGCCGGTGCGGGTGTGCTGGGTCAGCGCGGTCAGGGCGGCGAGGTGGCCGCCCGCCGACTCGCCCCACAGGACGGTGCGCGCGGTGTCGAGGCCGAGATCGGCGGCGCGGGTGTGCAGCCAGGCCAGGGCGGCGGCCAGGTCGTCCGCCTGGGCGGGGTGGTGGGCCTCGCCGCTGAGGCGGTAGTCGGGGCAGGCCACGGCGAATCCGGCCCGGGCCAGGCGGGCGAACGGGCCGGGCCGCCAGTGGCGGAAGCGGGGGCCGAGATCGTCGCGCAGGCCCGTGCGCCAGGCGCCGCCGTGGACGAAGACGACGACGGGCACCGGCCCGGTGGTCTCCTCGGGCAGCCACAGGTCGACGGTCAGGGGGCGGCTGCCGTCCCGGACCGCGTAGACGGCGCCGCGCAGCAGCCGTACGCCGTCGGCGGGGCGGGCGGGGTGCGGCAGGGGCAGCGCGGCCGGGTCGGGCGGCGCGAGCAGGTGCGGAGGGAAGGGCGCGGGGGCCGTGCCGGTCATGGTCGGTCCTTGGTCGTCAGCGGGCCGTGCGGGGCAGGATGCGGTGGGCGTTGGCTGTGGTCAGGGCCCGCCAACTCGCCGCGCCCCCGGGTGCCGGGGCGGCGTCCAGGCCCGCCACGTGGGCCTCCACTCCGGCGGCCGGGGTCCAGCAGTGGTCACTGCCGTACAGCAGCCGGTCGGGGCCGACCAGGCCCAGCAGGGCGGGCAGCTGGCGCGGCAGGGCGGGGCCGGCGAGGTCGTAGTAGAGGCGGCCCAGCTGCTCCACCGCACCGGGTGCCTCGGTGCCCGCCGGCATGAACATCTTCATGAACCCGTCGATGCGGTCGGCGAGGACCGGGAGCGCGCCGCCGCAGTGCGGCACGATCACCGTCAGGTTCCGGTGGCGGTCCAGGGTGCCGGCCATGAGCAGGTCGGTGACCGTGCGGGCGGTGTCGAAGATGAACTCGACCATCGGGCGGGGCCGTCCGAGGGCGGACCGCTCCCAGCACACCGGGGACGTCGGGTGCAGGAAGACGACCGCGCCGCGCCGGTCCAGCTCGGCCCAGACGGGCTCCAGGTCCGGGTTGCCGAGGTAGGTGCCGTGGGTGTTGGTCTCCAGGACCACGCCGTCGGCGTCCAGGGTGTCGCAGGCGTACGCGATCTCCTCCAGGGCGCCGTCGACGTCCGGCAGCGGCAGGGAGGCGAACAGGCCGAAGCGGCCCGGGTGCGCGCGCACGGTGCCGGCCCCGGCCTCGTTGACCTCGCGGGCCAGGCGGCGGGCGGCGGTGTCGTCGCCGAAGTGGACGCCCGGGGAGGAGATCGACAGCATCGAGGTCCGGATGCCGCAGCGGTCCATCAGGTCCAGGTGCGCCTCGGCCGACCAGGTGGGCCAGGCGGGTACGCCGTCGGGCAGGGCGTGCCCGGCGTCACGGGCCTGGCGGACGTAGGAGTCCGTGACGAAGTGGGCGTGGACGTCGAGGTATCCGGGCGGGTCGAGGGGCACGGGGCGCTCCTTGTCTGCGGCGTGGCGGCGGGTCGGTGAGGTGCGCGACGGGCGGGGCGGGATGCCAGGGGGACGGGCGCGCGGTGCTCGGGGCCCCGGGACCCGTCATGTGGGTCCGGCCCGCCCCGGCGCGGTGGTCAGCCGCCGGTGCGCCACGTGTGGCCGGGCAGGAAGGTCACGTCGTACTGCCGGGGCACGGTGCCGAACTTGTGGGGCTCGGGGACGAACGGCCGCTGCGGCAGGCCCATCTCGTCCGTGGGCGTGCCGAGGTTCTCGAAGAACCGCTCGAAGGTGCCGTTCGGGCCGGCGGCCACGCCGACGACCCGGCTGTGGTGCCGCTCGATCCGGTACGCGTGCACGCAGTTCTTCGGGACGAACCCGAAGTCGCCCTGCGTGAGCAGCTTCTCGTGCTGCTCGCCCTCCAGGTCCTCGACGAACAGGCGCACCGCCCCGTCGGTGATGTAGAAGACCTCGTAGGTGTCCGCGTGGGAGTGGGCGGGGATCGTGTCGCCCTTGGGTCCCTCGACCGTGAAGAAGTTGAAGGTGTTCTCCGTCTGCTCGCCGCCGGCGTAGACGGTGATCAGGTCGGTGAAGAGGTGGGCGCGGTCGCCCATGCCCTTCTCGATGAAGTACGGCTTGCCCGGCTCGGGCGGGATGTGGGAGCGCTCGCGGTAGCGGGTGGCGAACTCGATGGTCATCGTGAGCCTTCCTTGGTCGGGGACAGCACTCGGCCGGACCTGGCACGTGAGGGGGTGCGGCCGTGGCGGCGGACCGCGGCCGGCGGCACCGCGCGCGGGCGGCGGGCCGCGCGCCCGCGGGACGTTCGCGGCTCGTCCTCGGCGCGGTCGCTCCGACCAAACTAGGACCGGCGGGCGGGGGTGGTCGGCATACACTCGGGCACGCGATGAAGAAAAACGGACAGTTCGCGGCCGGCCGCCGGGCGACGGGCCTTCCGACGGTGTCCTACCGCCCGACGCCGGGGAGGCCGCCGGGCCTGGAGGTCCTCGACCTGCCCGGGCTCGCCGTGCGCGCCGACGAGCGCGAGCTGCCCCTCACCCGGCCGGTGCGCCCGGCGTTCCACCTGGTCGTCGCGGTGCGGAGCGGGCGACTGGAATGCTCGGTGGACTTCACCGCGTACACCGTGGCCGAGGGCGACTGGCTGTGGGTGTGGCCCGGTCAGGTGGTGCAGTTCCCGGACGGGCCCGGGTCGGCCGAGGGCACCGTGCTGGTCTTCCCGACGGGTTTCCCCAGCGCCGCGACCGACGCCCTGATCCGGGACAGCGAGCACATCCCGTACCGCCTGGTCACGCCGGACGCGGCGCGCCAGGCCGCCCTGCTGCGCCTCCTGGACGCGCTGGTCGAGGAGCACCGCGACCTGTCCGGCCTGACGCTGGAGGCGCACGTCGAGACGCTGCGCGACCTGCTGTCCGTGGTCCTCATCCGCCTGGTCCACCTCGCCGACCCGCGCCGGCGGACGCGTGCGGGCCGCAACGAGCCGTTCCAGCAGTTCCGCCGGGCGGTCGAGGAGGACTTCGGCCGGACCCACCGGGTGGAGGACTACGCCGCCCGGCTCGGCTACAGCCCCCGCACGCTCACCCGCGCCACCCGGGCGGCCCTGGGCTGCGGGGCCAAGCGCTACATCGACGACCGGGTGCTGCTGGAGGCCAAGCGCCTCCTCATCCACACCTCGCTGCCGCCCGCCACCATCAGCGAACGCACCGGTTTCGCCTACCCCACCGTCTTCAGCGCCTTCTTCCGGCAGCGCACCGGGATGACGCCGACCGAGTTCCGGTCGCAGACGAAGGCCTGACCCGGGCCGCCCGGGCCGCGTCCCCCGGCGCGGTCGCCCTCGACGGCGCGGAGCGCAGACCTCCGGGGGGAGCCCCCGCGCGCCGGTGCGCCGGGCCTCCTGGAGGTTCACGCCGGTCAGCGTCGCGCCGCGGAGATCGCCCTTCTCCAGATCGAGGTAGTCCAGGTTCGCGCCGGTCAGGCGGGCCCGGCGGAGGTCCGCGTCGGACAGGTCCGTTCCGGAAAGCCTGATGGGGCCCTTCGGACGCGGGCCCCGCAGATCGGTGGTGTTCAGGTCGACGGCTGCCCCGGCGTCACGGTCGGGACGGCGTTCGGCCGGCGTGGTGACGGCCGCCCGGACGTCCGGCTCCGGCGTGCGGTCGAAGGCGCTGCCGGGCGGCTCCTTCAGACCCTCCGTGCTCGACCCGGCGTGCCGCTGTGCGAAGGCGGCCGGCACGGAGACGACCGTCGGGCGGTCACGGGGCGAGTCCTGCGTGATGCGCCGCGGGGCGTAGATGCCGCCCGGCCGGATGTCCAGGGAGGAGGACCCCGGATTGCCGACGGCGGCGTTGAACCGGCTCGTGATCTGCCCGTGCTCGGCGATCCGCAGCTCCTTGCGGGCCCGGCCGACCTGCATCCAGGTGAACAGCAGCGCGCCGAGCGCGGCGAGGCCGGGCAGGCCGGCGGCGATCGGGCCGATCCCCTGCGCCCGGTCCCCGCCTTCGGACCTCGCAGGCCCGGACGGTGCGTGTTCCCGGCCGTGGCCCCGTCCCCGGCGGGCACGGTGGCGACGGGCCACACGGCGCAGCCCTTCGGCGTTCGGTTTCCCAACCACCCGCTCATCGCAGCCCGCACGTCGGCGGCCGGCGACTCGCACTGGTCCGGCAGGGCGGGGACGTGCCCGGGACGGGTGGGACCGCACCTCCCGCGGCGGGCGTGCGCGCCTTCACCCCTCCCGTCGCCGCCGGGGACGCCGTACGACGGGACGCCTGCGGACGGCCGCCGGCATCGCCCCGGGTGCGCGCCGGATGTGCGCCGGATGTGCGTCGGGTCAGAACGGGGTCTCCGGGCCCTCGCCGTGGGGCAGGGCCAGGCCGAAGAGCGAGCCGGCCGCGGCGGTGAGTCCGCCCGCGCACGCGGCGGCCGTCCCGGCCGGTACGGCCGTGCGCCGCAGCGCACCGGAGACGGCGTCCTCCAGCAGGGCGAACCGGGCGGCGAGCAACCGCGGTCCCGCCAGGCCGGGCCGGCCCGGGTCGGCCACGGCGGTCAGGACCTCCTGGGCCCGCAGCTTCAGATCCGCGAGGGCCTGCCAGGAGTCGGCCTGCCGTCCGGTCGAGCGCGGGTCGGCGAGCAGTTCGCCCAGCCGGCGGCCGAGGTCCGCGTGCCAGGCCGTCAGCGCGCCGGACATCTCCGCGCGCAGGCCGTCGAGGCACATCTGCAGGGCGGCCGCGCCCGCCGCGACGCTCACCGGCGCCGGGCGCCTGACGGCGGGTGCCCTCGGCGCGGGCGGCCGCGCGCCCGCGCCGAGGTAGTTCCGCAGGACGACGGGCATCACCTCGGCGGGGGACGACGCGACGGGCTCGTCGGGCACCAGCACCGAGGACACGGGCGCGAGGCAGTGCGCGGCCCGCTCGGCGGCCGTGCGGCAAGCGTGGTCAGTGGGCACGGGACGCACCTCTCCTTTCGCCGGTCTCCGCGGTACCGGCCGGTCGGCTGTACGGGGACACGGCTGCCGGTGACGTTCGGTTCACCTCCCGTGGCGGGAAGTGCCGGCGCGGCCCGTCGGCCGAGGTGGTGCCCGAACCGCCCGGTTCCCCGTCGGCGACGGCAGGGAAGCCGTGGGAGGCGAACTCGGTGAGGACGTCGGAACCGGGTGCCGTCCGCGCGGCAGGCCCCGTCGCCTACGCCACGATCGGCGGCTTCTCCTCGTCCGGGAGGGTGCCGGGGCGGTGCACGGTACGGCCGGGCAGGCCGGGGACGGTCTCGTGGCCCGCCGGGTACGGGCCCTGCCACCGGCCGCCTCCGCCGCCGGGGCGGCCGCCGCGGGGCGCGGGACGACCCCCCGCGCCGCGACCGCCGCCGCTCACACGTGGACGCGCCCCTCACCGCGGGACCGGGCCGGGACGGCCGTACGTCCCACCGCGGCGGCCAGCTTCCGCAGCCGGCGCCAGTCCATCCGGGGCGGCGGATCGGGGATGCCGGGCCGTACGCGGGGGACGCGGACGCGCAGCGCGCGGCGTTCGATCCGGCAGCGGACGGGCGTGGGCAGCAGCAGGGCCTCGCCGTCGAGCCCGGCCTCCACCTCGGACGCGTCCGCGGTGATGACCACCTCGTGGGAGGTCGTCGTGGCGAACCCGCTCGGGTCCAGGAGCAGTTCCGCGGCGTCGACCGCGCTGTCGACCTTCACGGCGAGGACGCCGAGCCTCCCGGAGTCCAGCCGGGTGCGCCGGCCGAAGCCGAAGGGGTCGTCCAGGCGGTAGGGGTTGTTGCTGACCAGGACGGCCTGCGGATCGGTGAACGTGGTCCGTCCGGCCCGGACCGTCAGCCGGGGGCCGCGCTGCCGGGAGAGCAGGTCGGGCAGCAGTTGCAGCGCCGTACCGACCTTGTCGTCGCGGTAGCCGGGGCTCTGCACGACGGCCCCGTACACCCCGAACGAGGCGTTGTTGACGAACGGGCGGCCGCCCGCGAAGCACAGGTCCACCCGGACCTCGACGCCGTCGGTGAGCGCGTCCAGACAGGCGGCGGGGTCGTCGCGGTCCAGGCCCAGGTCCATCGCGAAGTGGTTGCGGGTGCCGGCCGCGATCACCATGAAGGGCAGGTCGTGCTCCGCGGCCACGGCGGCGACCAGCGCCTGTGTGCCGTCGCCGCCGCCGACGCCGAGGAGGTCGGCGCCGTCCGCGACCGCGGCCCGGGCCAGGGCGACCACGTCCTGCTGCTGCTCCGGGTCGAGCAGGACGACGTGCGCGCCGAGCCGCTCGGCCTTCTCCCGCAGCGCGAACCGCTCCACCTTCCCGCCGCCGGACCGGGGGTTGAGCAGCAGGAAGGGGCGTCGCGGGGCGGGCGTGCGGTACTCCTTGATGCCCCGCGTGCTCCGCAGCCCCGTGGTGCGCAGCGCGTACCGGCCGCTCCACACGGCCGCGGACCACAGCAGTGCGGACAGGACGACGACCCAGAGCAGGTTGGCCTGCGCGAAGAGCGCGACGACCCCGACGGGGGTGAGCAGGGCCAGGGCCGCGGCGGCCATCCGCAGGGCTCCGCGGCGCGACAGCGTCCACCACAGCGCGGCGAAGGTGACGGCGAGACCCGCGAGGCCCGCGGCGAGCAGCACCAGGCCGCCGACACCGCCCTCGACAAGAGGCAGCAGCAGCGCCGCCGCGGCGGCCACCAGCGCCGTTCTGGCCGCCCAGGCCTGACGGCGATGCGCCCGCTCTCCGACCACCGGTACCACTCGTCCCTCCCGCATGCCGCCGGACGGTCCCGGCGCTCTTCGTCCCCTGAACCATTGCCCAGAAAACTCCGCCAGTCCACTGTGGGCCGTACCGGGAGCGCGGGAGGCGCGTGCCCGGCCGTCGTGGGTGTGGCCGGGCGGACGCCGGCAGCCGGGCGCCGGGCGCCGGAAGGCAGACGCGGCAGGCGCCCCGGCGCGGTGCCGGTGTTCGTGCCGTTCGTTCACGGGTCCGCGGGCAGTGTCGGTGCCGTCCGTCATGATCGGAGGCATGAACACGACCGACACGGCCGCGCCCCGCGCGTGGAACGGACGCGCCGTATCCGCCGCCCTGCAGGGACTGGTCGGGGCCTCGGGCACCTGGAACGAGGGCTCCTTGCCCGGCATCCGGCGCTTCGGCCGCTATGTCGAGGGCAGTTGGGCGCCCGGGCCGGGCGAGCCGGAGATCCGTCCGCCCGCGGCGGGCAGTTGGACGGAACTCGTCGGGCGCACCGGCGCGCTCGCGCTGCGCGCGGCCGCCCCCGCGACCAGGCCGGAGCGGCGCGAGGTGCTGCTCGACTTCCTGGGGATGTGGGCGCGGACGCCGTTCGCCGACCCGGCCTACCGGTTCCGGCTGGGCCGGCTCGCGGGCACGACCTCGTTCTCCGTCCGCGACGAGCACGGCGCCTCGTTCGGCCTGCACCTGCCGGCCGCGCGCAGGACCCTCTACTTCGAGGCCCTGCTCCCCGGCGGCGAGGCCGCCCCGCGGCCGGAGGAACCGGTCAGCGTCGCGGACTGCCACCGCGGCTGGGGCACCCCGGGGCAACTGCTGCGCCTGGTGGAGCTCGTCCGGGAGCGCGGCCCGGTCGCCCAGGACGGCGACGCGGTCCTCGCCCTGAGCGAGGCGACCGGGATGAGCCGTCCCGCCGCGGCCCTCGTCCTGGCCGGCAATCCCGGTGCGGGCGGCTGGTCCGTGCCCTTCCTCGACGGGCACGAGCGTGCCGTGCTCGGGTTCGGGGCCGGGGAACTCGAAGCGGCGCGTGCCGAGTTGGCGGTGCTGCGGGACCACGACCGGCTCGCCCTGCTCGCCGATGTGCTGCCCGCGGACCCCGGGGACCTGTGGGAGCCGGGCGGTCTCGCCCGCGTCGCGGAGCGCACCGCCGCGGCCTGGACGGACCGGCGCGGTGCCCGGCCGAGCGCGCCGTGGAGCACCTGGCAGGCCGCGGTCGCCCTGCCGACCCGCATGCCGGCGACCCACCTGTGCGGGCTGTTCCTCGACCCCGCGCACGCACCCCTCCCGACGCGCTCCGATCCGTCCGGGCACCGCCCCGAACCCACCGGCCGGGACGCGCTGGGCGACCACGACGCCGGGACCGTCGCGGAGGCCGTCCTCGCCGGCCTGCCGTGGGCGTACGCGGACCTCCCCGCCGGGGACCCCGTACGCGCCGGTGCGCCGGAGGTCGTCCAGCGTCTGCGCGGAACCCTGGACCGGGACGACGCACCGGCCCGCACCCTGCGCTCGGCGCTGACCCGCGGCAGCCGGGGAAGCCGGCTGTGGGCCTGGCTGACGGACGGCACCTGCGACCGCGTGATGGCCCGCATCACCGCCGGTGACCTGCCCGCGGGCCGCTACGAGTCCGACCCGCGGGCCTGCGCGCCGGGCCTGGTCGCCGATGCCGCCGCCGCTCTCGGCCTGTCCGAGGACGCCGCCGCCCTCCACCTCCAGCTCCTGGTGCTCCCCGTGCCCTCGGACCGCAACGTACGGCGGTGGAACGCCTGGACACCGGCCCGCCACCGGGCGGCAGCGGCGGAGCTGGTGGCGCGTGGCCTGGTGGTGGAGGACCGCCGGGCCCGCGCGGGACGCGCCCTGTTCCTGCCCGGCCCCTGGGCGCACGCCAGGAAACCACTGCCGCCGATGGAGACCTGGAAGGCTCCCCTGCTGGCGGCGCGACTGAACCCCGGCGGGAGCGAGGTGACGGCCTTCGAGCTGCTCCCGGGCACGCTTCCCGAGCTGTTCACCGAGGCCTGGCGGCTGGTCCGCGACGGGAAGGGGCCGACGGCCTGACCGGCTCCGGCCCCCGGCCATGCCGGCGCGGGCGACTCAGCCGGGCGGTCCCTCTCCTCGTGCACCCCGCTCCGGAGTCCCCCTCGCACGCGTAAATCGCTGGACAGCGCGAGGGCGGACGACGACCGTGGGCGGGATGCGACAGAAGGACATCTGGGACGCCGACACCGCCCGGAACTACGACACGCCGGGGTCCGGCATGTTCGCGCCGGAGGTCCTGGGGCCGACGGTGGACCGCCTGGCCGAGCTGGCGGCGGGCGGAGCGGCGCTGGAGTTCGCCATCGGGACCGGCCGGGTGGCCGTGCCCCTCGCCGAGCGAGGGGTCCCCGTCACCGGCATCGAACTGTCACGGCCGATGGTGGAGCGCCTGCGGACCAAGGCGGACGAGGCGACGATCCCCGTGGTCGTCGGCGACATGGCGACCGCCGTCGCCCCGGGCGAATACACCCTCGTCTACCTCGTCTACAACACGATCTCCAACCTGCTCACCCAGGCCGAACAGGTCGCGTGCTTCCGCAACGCGGCCCGCCACCTCGCGCCCGGCGGCCGGTTCGTGATCGAGCTGTGGGTGCCCGAGCTGCGCGCGCTGCCGCCGGGCCGGGCGGCCACCGTGTGGCAGTGCGAGCCCGGTTACATCGGCCTGGACACCTACGACGTCCTGCGCCAGCACGTCGTCTCGCACCACTTCCGGTTCGACGAGACGCACGAGGCCCGGCTGTCCCGCAGCCCGCACCGCTACATCTGGCCGGCCGAACTCGACCTGATGGCCCAGCTGGCCGGCTTCGAGCCGGAGAGCAGGCACGCGGACTGGGAGGGCACGGCGTTCACCGCCGAGTCGCGCTCCCACGTCTCCGTCTACCGCATCCCGCCGGCGCGGTAGCCGGGCGCGGGAAGCCGCCGAGCGGAGAGCAGCCGAGCGGGGAGGCGCCCTCCGTCATGGCGTGGGGTGGTTCCCCGGGCCGTCGCCGGGGCCGGCGAGCGGGGTCGGCGAGAGGTCCGTGGGTTCCTCGCCGGCCTCCAGCAGGGTGTCGGCCGCGCCCACGATCAACGGGTCCGGCTTCCCGACGGCCTCGTGGTCCTTCGCCGGGTAGTCGCAGCGGTCCAGCAGACTGCGCATGGCCTCCAGCCGGCCCCGCCGCTTGTCGTTGTTCTTCACCACCGTCCAGGGCGCGTGGACGGTGTCGGTCGCACGGAACATGTCGACCTTGGCCTTGGTGTAGTCGTCCCAGCGGTCGAGCGAGGCGAGGTCGGTGGGCGACAGCTTCCAGCGGCGTACCGGATCGACCTGGCGGATGGCGAACCGGGTCCGCTGCTCGGCCTGGGACACGGAGAACCAGAACTTCACCAGCATGATGCCGTCGTCGGTGAGCAGCCGCTCGAACAGCGGCGCCTGCTCCAGGAACATGCGGTACTCGTCCTCGGAGCAGAAGCCCATCACCCGCTCGACACCGGCCCGGTTGTACCAGGAGCGGTCGAAGAAGACGATCTCCCCGCGGGCGGGCAGGTGCTCGACGTAACGCTGGAAGTACCACTGGCCGGCCTCCCGCTCCGTCGGCTTCTCCAGCGCCACCACGCGGGCACCACGGGGGTTCAGCCGCTCCATGAAGCGCTGGATGGCACCGCCCTTGCCGGCCGCGTCACGGCCCTCGCAGACCACGACGATCCGCTGGCCGGTGTCCTTCACCCAGCGCTGCAGCTTCAGCAACTCGATCTGCAGGACCCGCTTGGTCCGCTCGTACTCGCCTCTGCGCACCTTCCGGTCGTACGGGTAGTTCTCCCGCCAGGTGTCTATGGGCTGTCCCTCAGCGTCGAGGAGCAGCGGCTTCTCCGGGCGCCGCTCGTCGACCTTCAGGCCCGCGAGCAGACCCTCGTCGCCGGCGCCCTCACCGGCCATGCTCTCCTCGGCCTTCTGCTGCTCGGTGATCCTGTCCTCGGTCATGCCTTGCTCGATGATGTCTTCGGCCCGTTCCGCTTCGGTCGCGTCGTTGCGCTCGGACATGGTGGTCCTCCGGTCAGAAAGGCAGGCGGCCACGCGCCCGGCGGCCGGCGGAACCGCTGCGGCCGACCGCGCGCGAGCTGGAGCGGAAGGGCTTGCTGAACAGGCGGCCCAGCGGGCCGGGGGCCTTGGAGCCGGCGCGCGAGCCGAAGCCCAGGGTGCGCTGGGCGCCGTTCTGGGGGTGTCGGGACAGGCGCGGAAGGAAGAAGGCCAGCACGGCGAGCAGGACGCACAGGCCGATCACGGCGGCGATCATCATGACGGACTCCCAGCAGGTAGGCAGTGTGATGACGTCTTGGCGCGTTCCACCGACTGCCCCCTTCAACCATGAACACGCCCTCCCGCCGTGAATACCGTGCCCGGCGGACGCCGCGTCGCGCACCGGCCCGGTCCCCGCCGGACCGGGCCGGCACGACCGGGTGCCGGCTCCCGGCGTTCCGTCCCCCGTGGCCGACGACCCCGGCAACGCCCTGATCTCCTTCGCGGGGGAACGCGGGCTTCGTCCTGGCACCCGACGAGCGGACCGGGCAGGCGGCGCCGTTCGCGGACCGCCTCGCCGGGGTGCGTCCAGCCCCTGGACGCGTACCTGGCCCGGCCCACCCGGTGACCGGGACCCCATCCTCGGCGGGCCGTGACCGTACGGCCTGAGGGACGGCCGGGGACGGCTGCCGGGCCGGACGGGCGCAGGCCGGGCGGCGACCAGGACGGCGAGGCCGTGCTCGCGCGGGCGGCGCGGCCCGTACGGCTGCCGCACCCGTCTCTGGCTCTCCCGCACCCCGCCCTCCCGTACCCCGCTCACCCGCGGCCCCGGCCTCCCCGCCGCGGGTGACGAGGACGGCCCCGGCGCGTGGGGCGCCGCGCACGTGGACCGGTGACCGCCGGGATCGCCGAGTTCGCCGGCCGGCCGGTCAGGGCGCGACGAGCCGGCGCAGCGCCAGGCGGGCCAGGGGCGCGTAGGCGGCCAGCACGGGCGCCGGGCCCCGCATCCGGAGCCGGGTCTCGGTCCCCTCCCCGTGCGGCCGCACCTCGTGCGTGAGGCGCATCCGGAGCGGCCCGAACCGCACCCGCCAGGTCCAGCTGCGCTCCGCCTCGTCGACGGACTCGACGAGGAACGAGGCGGTGATCCCGAGGAAGGAGCGGACGGTCCCCCGCACCCCTTCCGCGAGGCTCTCGGCCGGCACCCGCACGCGGACGATGTACGGCGACCACGTGGGCCACTGCCGGAAGGACGTGTAGCGCAACCACACGGTGTCGGGGCGGGCCCCGCCCACGGCCCGCAGGTTCAGCTCCGCCACGCCCGCGCCCCGTGCGGCCGTGCGGGTCCGCCGGACCGCCGGGTCACCCGACCTGCCCCGACAGGAACTCGGTCAGGGCCCTGCCCGGCTGGAAGACGGGCGTGCCGTCGTCGCTGCGGAAGCTGCCGAAACTGCCCAGGACGACCGTCTCGCCGCCGCGCAGCGCCCGGGCGATCGCACCGGGGTGCTCCACGGTGCCGAAGACGGCGTCGAAGACCCGCTCGACGGCTTCCGGCGAGACCCCCTCGCTCCCGCCCGCCTCGCCGGCGGTCGTCTCGATCAGTTGCGCCTTGTCCATGAGCCGATACCCGTCCCGTTCGATCGGAAGGAACCCGTCCCACCAGCATCCTGGCGCTCCGCGCCCGGCGCACGTCGAGCGACGGCCGTGCCCGCGCCCGGGAGGGCGAGGGGCGAGGAGCGTGCCGGTCAGGCGGCTCTGGGCCTCGGCGCGGCGAGGACCCGGGGAAGGACTTCTCGACCCGGCCGGTGCTCGTCCTCCGGCCCTCGGGCTTCCGGCAGCCCACGCCTCCCGGCGGGCCCGGCACCGCCGCCCCGACCGGATCCCGGACCCCCCGCCCACCCGGTGGGAACGTACCCATAGAGTGCGGTCAGTCCCCGTACCACCGCCGAGCAGGAGAAGCACGTGAGTGAACAGCCCGTCCGCTGGGGCGTCCTGGCGACCGGAGGCATGGCCGCCGCCTTCACCGAGGACCTGCTGCGGATACCGGACGCGCGGGTCACCGCGGTCGGCTCCCGGTCGGTCGGGGCGGCGCAGCGGTTCGCGGCGCGGTTCGGCGTCCCCCGCGCCCACGGCAGCTGGCAGGAGCTGGCCGCCGACCCGGAGGTCGACGTCGTCTACGTGGCCACCCCGCACGCCCACCACGTCGCGGCCGCGACGGCCTGCCTGGAGGCCGGCAAGCCGGTGCTGTGCGAGAAGCCGTTCGCACTCAGCGGGCGGCAGGCCCGCACCCTGACCGAACTGGCCGGCAAGCGGGGCCTGTTCGTGATGGAGGCGATGTGGACGTGCGTCAACCCCACCGTGCTGCGCATCGCGGAACTCGTGGCCGACGGCGCCATCGGCGAGGTGCGCGCGCTGCACGCGTCCTTCGGGCTGCGGGTGACCGCGCCCGCGGAGCACCGGCTGTGGGACCCGGCGGCGGGCGGCGGCGCCCTGCTGGACCTGGGCACCTACCCGGTCTCCTTCGCCCACCTGCTCCTCGGCGCTCCCGACACCGTCACCGCCCACGCCCGCCTGTCCCCGCAGGGCGTCGACGAGCAGACGGGCATGGTGCTGGGCTACGCCGACGGGGCGATGGCCGTCCTGTCGTGCTCGCTGCTCGCCCAGGACGAGCACCGGGCGGCGGTGTACGGCACCGCCGGGCGCATCGAGATCCCGGCGGCCTTCTTCAACCCCCGTTCCTTCGTGCTGCACCGCGACGGCCACGAGCCGCGGACGGTGACCGCTCCGCCGCAGGAGGGCAACGGCTACGGGCACCAGGCGCGGGAGGTGATGCGCTGCCTGCGCGCCGGTCTGACGGAGTCGCCGCTGATGCCGCCGGCCCGCACCCTCGCCGTGATGGACACCCTGGACGCGGTGCGCGAGCGGATCGGGGTGCGCTACCCGGGAGAGTGAGCCCCGGGAACGGGCCCGCCCTCCGCCCCCGGTGTTCCGGGGGGTCGGAGGGCGGGCTCGCGGTGCGGCACCGTGCGGGGCAGGCGGTGGGGTGCCGCACCGGGTCCGGGCCGGGCGCCGCCGGTCAGGGGCGGGGCGCCGGGCTCGGGGTCAGGCGCCGGGCACGACCCCGGTGCGCGCGACGCGGGAGTACCAGCGGGCGCTGGCCTTGGGGATGCGGGTGCCGGTCGGGTAGTCCACGTAGACGGCGCCGAAGCGCTTGCTGTAGCCGTGGGCCCACTCGAAGTTGTCCAGCAGCGACCACAGGAAGTAGCCCCGTACGTCCGCGCCGTCCTGGATGGCCCGGTGCACGGCGGCCAGGTGGCCGCGCACGTAGGCGATCCGCTCCGGGTCGTTGACGTTGCCCTCGGGGTCGGCGTAGTCGTGGAACGCGGCGCCGTTCTCGGTGATGACCAGCGGCAGCCGGGGGAAGTCCGAGGAGAGCCGCTGGAGCAGCTCGTACAGGCCGGTCGGGTCGATGGCCCAGCCCATGGCGGTGGTCTCGCCCGGGGGCTGGTGGAAGGCGACCTCGTCGGCGCCCGGCCACGGGCTGTGCGCGCTCACGCCGTGGCCGTCGGAGTTGTGCGTGCCACTGCCGTCCGCCCGGGAGACGAGGGTCGGCGAGTAGTAGTTGACGCCGAGGAAGTCCAGCGGCTGGTGGGCCGCGGCGAGGTCGCCGTCGCGGACGAAGGACCAGTCGGTCAGGGAGGCGGTGTCCTTGAGGAGGTCCTCCGGGTAGGCACCGTTCAGCATCGGGCCGGTGAAGACCCGGTTGGCCAGGGCGTCGATGCGGCGGGCCGCGTCGGTGTCGTCCGCGGTCGCCGTGAGCGGGCGCACGTGGTGGATGTTGAGGGTGACCGAGCACTGGGCGTCGGCCGGGATGCGGTCGCGCAGCGCCTGGACGGCCAGGCCGTGGCCCAGGTTGAGGTGGTGGGCGGCGCGCAGGGCAGCGACCGGGTCGGTGCGGCCGGGGGCGTGCACGCCGGAGCCGTAGCCGAGGAAGGCGCTGCACCAGGGCTCGTTGAGGGTGGTCCAGGTCTTCACCCGGTCGCCGAGGGCGTCGGCGGCCAGGGCCGCGTACTCGGCGAAGCGCTCGGCGGTGGCGCGCTCCGGCCAGCCGCCCGCGTCCTCCAGCTCCTGCGGCAGGTCCCAGTGGTAGAGGGTGGCGACGGGCTTGATGCCCTTGTCCAGCAGCTCGTCGGCGAGCCGACGGTAGAAGTCCAGGCCCTTCTGCACGGCGGGGCCGCGGCCGGTGGGCTGGATGCGCGGCCAGGCGAGGGAGAACCGGTAGGCGCCGACGCCGAGTTCGGCCATCAGGGCGACGTCCTCGCGCCAGCGGTGGTAGTGGTCGGTGGCGATGTCACCGGTGTCGCCGTTGCGGACCCGGCCCGGGGTGCGGGCGTAGGTGTCCCAGATGGACGGTGTGCGGCCGTCCTCGGCGGCGGCCCCCTCGATCTGGTACGAGGCGGTCGCGGTGCCCCACAGGAAGCCCTTCGGGAAGGTGAGGGAGGCGTCCGGGGCGGACGCGGTCTGCTGCTGTGCTGCGGTGACCACGTAGGTCCTTTCGGGGTGGTGGAACGGTGGGGGTGGGGGTGGGGGTGGGGGCCGGCCGGTCAGCCCTTGACGGCGCCGGCCATGATGCCGCTGACGATCTGCCGGCCGAAGACGATGAACATCACCAGCAGCGGCAGCGTCCCGAGGAGCGCGCCCGCCATGATCAGGGACTGGTCGCGGATGTAGCCGGCGCTGAGCTGGGTGAGGGCGACGGGGACCGTCGGGTTGGTCATGTCGAGCACCACGAACGGCCAGAAGAAGTCGTTCCAGGCGTGCACGAACGTGATCATGAACAGCACCGCCATCGCGGGGCGGGCGACGGGCAGCACGATGCTCCAGAAGATCCGCAGCGAGTGCGCGCCGTCCACGCGGGCGGCCTCGACCAGCTCGTCCGGCAGGGCCTCCCCCAGGTACTGGCGCATGAAGAAGACGCCGACCGCGCTCACCAGGGTGGGGAAGATGACGGCGGGCAGCTGCTGGGACCAGCCCAGCTCGGACATCATCATGAACAGCGGGACGACGCCCAGCTGCGGGGGCACCATCATGGTGCCGATCACCAGCATGAGCAGGACGTTGCGGCCCTTGAAGCGCAGCTTGGCGAAGGCGAACCCGGCGAGCGTCGCGAAGAACACCGTGGACAGGGCGATGACCCCGGCCACGATCAGGCTGTTGATCATGGCCTTGCCCATCGCGGCCTCGTCCCAGGCGCGGGCGAGGTTGCTGAACAGGTTCGGGCCGGGCAGGAACGGCGGCGGCGTCTGGCTGACGCGGGTGTTGTCGGTGGAGGCCGCCACCATCGTCCAGTACAGCGGGAAGATGGACAGGATCGCGGTGATCACGAGCAGCACGTAGGCGAGCGGGCCGGCGTGGTGCTGGCGGCCCGCGCGCTGGCCCAGCAGGCGGCGGCCGCGGGCGGCGGTCTTCTTCGCGGGGGTCCGGCGCGGGGCGTCCGTCCGGACCGGGAGGCTTTCGGTGGTCATGGCGGACTCCTGGTCAGGACGTACGGGTGCGCAGGCGCTTGATGAGGCGCTGGGCCAGGAAGACGAGGACGAGCAGCAGGAACATCGCCCAGGCGACGGTCGCGGAGCGGCCCATCTGGTAGTTCTTCCAGCCCTCCTCGTACAGCAGCAGGCCCAGCGTCTGGTACTGGTTGTCGGCGCCGCCGGTCACGCCGTTGGGGCCCTGGCCGAAGATCAGCGGCTCGCCGAAGAGCTGGGTGGCGCCGATGGTCGACAGCACGATGGTGAAGACGATGGTGGAGCGGATCCCCGGCACGGTGACGTGCGTGAACTGCTTCCAGCGGGAGGCGCCGTCGATGGCGGCGGCCTCGTACCGGTCGGCGGGGATGGCCTGCATGGCGGCCAGGTAGAGCAGGGCGTTGTAGCCGGTCCAGCGCCAGATGACGATGGTGGAGATCGCCACCTGGGCGGGCCACTTGTCGGCCTCCCAGTTCACCGGGTCGAAGCCGACCGCGCCGAGCGCCCAGTTGATCATGCCGAAGTCGCGTTCGAAGAGCATGGTGAACACGAGGGCGGCGGCGCCGACGGAGGTGGCGTAGGGGACGAGCGAGGCGACGCGGAAGAAGAGGGAGCCGCGCGCCCGGTAGTTGAGCAGGTGCGCCAGGCCCAGCGCCATCAGCAGCTGCGGCACCGTGGAGATGACGCCGATGGTGATGGTGTTGAGCAGGGCGTTCCAGAACCGCTCGTCGTTCCACAGCTCGACGTAGTTGTCGAACGCCACCCATTCCATGAGGTCGAGGGTGGCCAGTTCCACCCGGTGCAAGGAGATCCAGGAGGTGTAGACGAGGGGGTAGAAGCTGAAGGCGGCGAAGACGACGAAGAACGGGGCGACGAACGCGTAGGGCGCGCCCTTGACGTCGAGCCGGTGCAGCAGCGCGCCGCGCCGCCGGCCGGCGCCGTCGCCGCCCGGCTTCGGGGACGGACCTCGGCGCCCCCCGTGGATCTGGGCCTTGGTGGTGGAGGTGGCCACCGGATTTCCTTCCTGAGAGCAGACGGTTGAGCCGGGCCGCCGGGCCCGCCGGTGTGTGGCCGGCGGGCCCGGGCGGCCGGGAGAGCCAGGGGTCAGCCGACCGCCTTCTCGATGCGCTCCGCGGTGGTCTTCCAGGCCTCGTCACGGGAGGCGCCCTGCTGCTCGATCAGGGTCAGGCCCTGGGAGAAGGTGTCCTTGATCGTGCCGTCCTTGCGGCCGAGGACCTGCTTGTCCGGGATGTCCTGGGCGGCGGCGCCGAAGATCTCGCCGATCGGGGCGTTGTTGAAGTACTCCGAGGTGACCTTCTTGACCCCGGCGCTCTCCAGCGCCTCCTGCGAGGACGGGACGCTGCCCTGCTTCTCGAAGATGTGGGCCTGCTGCTCGGGCGCGGTGAGCCAGGCGACGAGCTTCTTGGCCTCCTCCTTCACCGGGCTCTTCTCGATCACGCCGAGGAAGGAGCCGCCCCAGTTGGCGCCCTTGGGGGCCTTGGCGACGTCCCACTTGCCCTTGTTGGCGGCGCCGGCCTTCTCACCGATGTGGCCGAGCATCCAGGCCGGGCAGACGGCCGTGGCGAACGTGCCGTTGGCGAGCCCGGGGTCCCAACCGGGCTGGAACTGGCGCAGCTTGGCACTCAGACCGTCCTCGGCGGCGTCGGCGGCGAGGTTCCAGGCCTCCTTGACGGCCGGGTTCTTGTCGTAGATCAGGTCGCCGTCGGCGTTGTAGTACTGCTCCGGGTAGCCGTAGACCATGGCGTTGAACAGGCCGCTGGCCGCGTCCATGTACGCCACGTCACCGCCCTTGAAGTCCTTCTTGAAGGTGCGGCCGACCTCGACGTACTTCTTCCAGTCGCCCTCCCACAGCTTGGCGACCTCGTCGCGGTCGGTGGGCAGGCCGGCCTTCTCGAAGTAGTCCTTGCGGTAGCAGACGGCCATCGGGCCGATGTCGGTGCCGAGGCCCAGCACCTTGCCGTCCTCGGTGGTGATCTGGGACTGCTTCCACGGCAGGAAGTGGCTGGTGCCGGGCACGTCCGAGAAGTCGGCGAACTTGCCGGCCTGGGTGTCGACGATCTCCTTGGCCCGGCCGATCTCTATGCCCTGGATGTCCTTCAGGCCCTTGCCCGCGGCGAGCCTGGTCTGCAGGGCGGTGTAGTACGTCTGCTCGTCGCCGGCCACCTCGGCCTGGATGTCGACGTCCGGGTTCTCCTTCTCGTACTGCTCCAGCAGGCCCGTCTCCTTGAAGCCCATCACCCCGTACATGCCCATGGTGATGACGGTCTTGCCGTTCTTCTTGCCGCCGCCCGTCACGGAGTCGTCGTCGCCTCCGCAGCCGACGACGAGCGCGAGCGCACCGGCGGCCGCGACGGCGGCGACGGCTCTCGTCCGCGCCCTGGTGCGCGACGACCTCTGAACAGTGCCCATGGTTCTTCCTCCAAGCGACGGCGCTGACGCACCGGAGCGACGGCTTTGGACCGCCTATGCGGCTCTTGTTACGGCTACGACGGATTTATGCCGGTGGGCACGTTCCCACTCCGGAGTGGGAACGTGCCCACCGGCGCTAGGAAGACTCGTGGCAGCGAACCGCTATGTCAATGACTTGAAAACAATTCGTTGCCGAACGGCCGGTGCGGCGTTCGCTTCACGACCTCGGGAGGGTGCTGGCCGAGCCGTGGCGTCTGCCACAATTACCGCTGGTCACGTCCGCGGCCGGTGCCGCCGCGGTTGCCGCCGGGAGGAGCACATGACAGGGAACCGCCGTCCCACGATCAAGACGGTCGCCGCCCGCGCCGGGGTGGGGCGCACCACCGTGTCCCGCGTCATCAACGGTTCCGACCTCGTCAGCGCCGACGCGCGGGCCCGGGTCCTGGCGGCGATCAAGGAGCTGAACTACGTCCCCAACGACGTCGCCCGGGGGCTGGTGACCAGCCGCACCAACGCCGTGGCCCTGGTGATCCCCGAGTCGGAGAGCCGGCTCGGCTCGGAGCCCTTCTTCGCCGCCCTGATCCGCGGGGTGAGCGGTGCCCTGGCCGAGACCCGGACCCAGCTGCAGCTGATGCTGGTGCGCGACCAGTCCGAACGGGACCAGCTGACCGCGTCGGTGGCGACCCGCCGGGTCGACGGCGTGCTGCTGGTCTCGGTCCACGCGCACGACCGGCTGCCGGGCATGCTGGAGGAACTGGGCCTGCCCACGGTGCTGGCGGGCCGCCGCGACGAGCGGGAGCCGCTGAGCTACGTCGACTCCGACAACGCCGGGGGCGCCGCGGCCGCCGTGCGGCATCTGCTGGAGGGGGGCAGGAGGCGCATCGCCACCATCACCGGGTCCCTCGACATGGACGTCGGCCGCAGCCGGCTCGCGGGCTGGCGCGCCGCCCACGAGGAGGCCGGCGTGCCGGCCGACGCGTCCCTGGCGGAGACCGGGGACTTCACGGAGGAGGGCGGACGCCGGGCGATGCGTTCGCTTCTTGAACGAGCGCCGGACCTGGACGCCGTCTTCGCCGCCTCCGACCTCATGGCCGTCAGCGCCCTGACCGAACTGCGCCGCCAGGGACGGCGGGTGCCCGGCGACGTCGCCGTCGTCGGCTTCGAGGACTCCGTCCTCGCCCGGCACACCAACCCGCCCCTGACCACGGTCCGGCAGCCCGTCGAGGAGCTGGGCCGGACCATGGCCGGGATCCTGCTCGACGAGATCACCGGAGCGGTCTCGTCGCGGCAGCGACTGACGCTGCCCACCGAGCTGGTGGTGCGGGAGTCGTCGTAGGCCACCCGCCCGAAAGGGGCCGCCCGCGGCAGCCGGGGGCGGCCTACGGCCTCGTGTGCGCGTGGCTCACAGGCCGAACTCGGCGGGGGACACGCCCAGCGCCGTGCACGCCTCCCTGATGACGGACGCCTCGGCCTGGGAGAAGTGCCCGTCGGCGCCGGCGACGACGATGCCCGTCTGGATCACCGCCCGGGCCTCCGTCTGGTTCTTCGCCACCTTGGCCAGGGCCTGGAGCGCCTCGCTCCGGCCCGTCGCGAAGTCGCTCATCAGCTGGTTCACGTGCCGGTTGAACCGCTCGCGGAGCTGCTCGGGCGGGAAGTTCTGCAGCACCTCGTTGTTCAGGATCATCGACTCCACGTGCTGCCGCTCAGCGGCGTCGACGTGGCCGTCAGCGGCGGCCACCAGCGCGCACATCGCCATGCTCGCGTCGCGGTAGGCGCCGCTCTTCAGCTCCGCCTTGAGCGCTCCGAGCTGCGACTTCAGCACGCTCACCATCTGGGCCCGCGATCCGCCGCCGGACGGCCGGCCGTGTCCCGCGCCCGCGGCCCCTCCCGTGCCGGAGGGCTGCTGCAGGCCCTTGGCCTGTTCCTTGATCCGGTCCCAGATCGCCATGTGCGCCTCTCGTCGTACGCGACACCAGTCGTCGGGCGCACCCGGAGGGTGTGCCCCTGTGACAACGATCGCACCCGGTGGAGAAGTTCCGGCGCAACCAGGCCGACCCGGGCGGAACGGGCCGCCGCCGTCCACCGGCCGGTCGGCCCGCCCGGGAGGACACGGTCCCGCGGCCACGGACCCGGGCCGTCCGCGGAGTCGAGGAGTGCCCGGACACGTCCGCCCGGTGGCGGTCCGCCTGCCTGCGGCGGCGAACCCGGCGGCCGCGTCGGACCCGACGGGTTCCGCTCCGGTCAGGCGGACGCCGCCCGGCGGCCGAGGCCGTGCGCCACCGGCACGACCGGCCGTCGCGCCAGGAGGCGTCGTCGTCCGCCAGCCTCAAGGCCTCGGCCCGGTCCTCCCGGTCCGCGGCCGGTCACGAGGCGGGGGCGGTCCGCATGGCGGAGGTGCGCCGGTCCGCTCCCGCGGGCTCCGGCCCGGGTCGGACGGCCGGAGGAACGCGTCGAGGCACCGGCCCGCTGCGGCGCCGTCACCACGTCGCGCGTGCCGTGGACCCGCCCGCCTGGACCGTGGGTGTTCCGGGGGTGCGGGCGCCCGGTCCGCTCCTGACCGTCACCGGGTGGCGACGGCGTCGACGCCCGCCCCGCGCAGTCCGCGGGGCGGGAGCTCCCGCTCGGGCGGCGTTCCGGTGTGACGGCCGTCCGACACCCTGCGCAGCACGGCTCCCGCCTCCGTCAGGTCGACGCCGAACTCCGCCCGGAGTACCCGCATGACGACGACGTCGCCGCCCGGGGCGGTGTTCCGGGGCGTCGTCGGGCCGTGCTCGGCGGGCATCCGGGCCCGCAGGGCGGCAGGTATCCGGTCCCGCAAGTCGGCGGGCATCCGGGCCCGCAAGTCGGCGGGCATCCGGGCCCGCAGGTCGGCGGGCAGGTCGCCCCCGCACACGAACACGTGCGGCCGCAGGCCGGGCACGTCGACGCGACGTCCCACCGCAAGCGGCCGGCGCCCAGGGCCTGGACGCCGCGGCACGCCGGCTCCGCGCCGCGGTCCTGGCACACCGCCGAGTACGCGACGGCCTCGCTCCGGCCGTCCCGCCGACCCGGTCCGCGTGGCGGACCGGCCTCGTCGGGCGCGTCCCCGGACCGCTGCCCGTCATCACCGGGCACCTGACGACCGAGTGGCATCCGTCCCCCATGTTCGACCGGCCGCCGTCCCGTGCCCGGGGCGGCGGTCAGGTGGTTCGGTGACCGGCCAACAACTCCCTTGTACAGAAACCGAGTTCATCGACCCCAGTCGACAGGTGCGGTTCGAACGCCCGCCCGCGCGACGCGGGTGTCACCGCGTGCTGGGGCCCTGATCGGGCAAGACGCGTGGTAACAAGGCAACCCACCCGTATCATCACTGGACCAGGACCCTTATGCCGAATGCCCACTTTCTGACGTGTCGCGGCCGGCTGCCGAGTCACCGCGGTCCACGAGCCGAGGAGGAACACAGGATGTCCGAGAGCACCGTCCACTCCACCGAGTTGACGTCGCAGTACATCAACCAGGTGACCAGCGACCTGGAGCGCAACGTCAAGGAGCAGGAACGCATCACGGCGGAGATCGGCGCGCTCCAGCAGCAGTTGGCCACCCTGCAGCACGACCACACCGTGCTGGTGAACATGCGGCAGGCACTCGGCGCCACGGCGGCCGTCGAGAGCACGGCGGTCGCCGAGACCGCGTCCGTCGACGGCGCGACCGTGCCCGCTCCCCGCAAGAAGGCGACCGCCGCCGGCAGCCGCGCCGAGGCGGACACCCAGGGGAAGGCGAAGAAGGCCGCTCCCGCCCGGCCCGCGGCCAAGCGGCCCGCCAAGAAGTCCCCGTCCAAGAGCGCCAAGAGCACCGGCAGCACCGGCAGCGACAAGGCCGCCGCGCCGACGGCTCAGCCCACCCTCGTCGAACTGATCCGCCGCCACCTGTCGGAGCAGACCGAACCGCGCTCCGCGGCCGAAGTCGCCGCCGCGCTGGGCCGGTCGCACCCCGACCGCGGGGTCAAGGCCAACGTCGTGCGGACCAGCCTGGAGAACCTGGTGGCCAAGAACCAGGCCCAGCGGACCAAGCAGGGCACCTCCGTCTTCTACACCGCCACCGGGCAGGCCGAGCAGACGGCGGCCCCGTCCGAGGCCGGGGCCAAGGACGAGACCGAGAAGGCCGGGAAGGCCGAGTAGCCACCGGCCCCGGCAGCGCCACGGTCGGCGTCAGCGGCTCAGGACGCGAACAGCGCGACCTCGAGGGCCCCGCTCCCCTCCGGACGGGTGAACACGTCGTACGCCTCCCGCATCTCGTGCAGGACGGAACGGTGGGTGACGAAGCCGCGGACGTCCGGTCGACGGGCCGCGAGCATGCGCAGCAGGGTCGGTGGGGACGAGGTGTCCACCAGGCCGGTCGTGATCTTGACGTCGCGGATCCAGAGGTCCTCCGGGTGGAGGGCGGCCGGGCGGCCGTGGAAACCGACGTCGGCGACGCGTCCGCTGGGGCGGATCACCCGGGTACGGAGCTCGAAGGTATCGGGGATGCCGACCGCTTCGACGGCCACGTCGGCGCCGAGACCGTCGGGGAGTTCCCGGACCCGTTCGACGACGTCCTCCCCGGGGTCCGAGGTGAGGTGGGCGCCGTGCCGCTCGGCCGCCTCGCGGCGCGCGGGGCCGGGTCGACGGCGATGACGCGGCTCGAGCTGAGGAGCCGGGCCGTCCGGACGGCGGCCAGACCATGGGGCCGGCTCCGACGACGACCAGCACGTCTGCGGGCGCCACGTCGCCGTTGCGGACCCCACCTCGTACGCCGTGGGCAGGATGTCCGCGAGCAGCAGGCCTCCTCGTCGCCGACCCGCTCGGGCAGCGGGTGGGTGGAGGTGTCGGCGAAGGGCACGCGGGCGGACTCGGCCTGCACTCCGTCGATGCGGTGGCCGAGGATCCGGCCCCCGCCGCCCACGTACTGCTGTACCGGGAGGCGCGGCGGAAGCGGCACCGGCCGCAGGCGGTGATCAGGAGACGAGGACGCGGTCGCCGGAGCGCACGGTGGTGACGGACGGTGCCGCCTCGCGCACGGTGCCGACGGCCTCGTGGCCGAGGATCCGGCCCGGTTCGACGGCCGGCACGTCCCTCTCGGGGATGTGCGGGTCCGTCCCGCAGGTGGTGACGGCGTCGACGCGTACGGCGGCGTCGCCGGGGTCCCGGATCACGGGTTCGGGGACGTCCTCCCACGACCGCTTGCCGGGGCCGTGGAACACGAGGGCCTTCATGACGGCCTCCCCCGGTGAGGACGGTGCGGTGCCTGCCGTCCGGTCCGGCTCGTCCCGGGCGGGCCGGCTCGGTTCCCGGCCGGCACGTCCGTGAGCTCGTGGGCGACGTGTGCCGCCCAGTCTCGGATCCGGGGGACGTCACGGTGGTCCCCGCCCTTGCCGGAGCGGAGGATCATGCCCGCGACCACGCCCTTCGCGCCCTCTTCCAGGCAGCCGCCGAAGGTGACGTGGCCCTGCGGGCCGAGTCGGACCATCGCCCTGGCGACGCCGGGCACGGGCGGGATGTCCCGCTCCGAGGCGGACGGGTCGAGCGGGCCGCTGCTGAAGAGCCACAGGGGGTGGCGGGCGAGCGTCCGGCGGTGCCGGCGGAGGAAGCGGCGGGCGTCCTCGTGCCAGCGGCCGGCGTACAGCGCGCCACCGACGATCACGGCGTCGTACGGCTCCGCGCTCGTCACCGAGCGGGCGTCGGCCGTCCCGGCCGCCAGTCCCCGCCCGCGCAGCACCTCGGCGACGGTCTCGGCGATCCGAGCGGTCGATCCGTTGGTCGTTCCGTAGGCGACCAGCACGTGCGTGACCATGGCGGGCGCGCCTCCTCTCGCGGTCGTCGCGTCGGGTCCTCGGGGACCCCGGGGGCCGCCCGTCCGCCCGGCCGGGGGCGCCGGTCGTCCGGTCGGCGGGCGGGCCGTTCTCCGCGGCCCTCTCGTCGCCCTCCCGTCTCCCCGGGACCGGCGTCCGCCGGGAGCGGTGCGGTGTCCCGGGGGCCGCCCGGGCCACGGCACGGGCGGCCCCCGGGTGGGGTCCGTCCGGTCTTCCGGCCCGTGTCCGGCGGGTCAGTCGTGCGGGACCAGGACGACCGGCTCACGGACGTGGTGGACGAGGGCGTGGGCGACCGGCCCGGTGCGCGCGCCGATGGCCGCGCGGCGCACCCGGTGGCCCACCACCAGCAGGCCCGCCCCCGCGACGGCGCCGACGAGGACGTGGGCGGGGCGCCCTTCGCGCAGGTCCTCCTCGACCACGACGGAGGGGAACTTCTCGCGCCACGGCGCGAGCAGCCCGGCCAGTTCCTCTGCCGCCCGCGCCTTGGCCCGGGCGCGGTCGGCGGCGGCCGGAAGAGCGTGCGGGAACGGCGTGTGCCAGGCGTGCACGGCGCGCAGCGGCGCGCGGCGCGTCTCGGCGGCGTGGAAGGCGAAGCCCAGGACCTCGTCGCTCGTGCCGTCGACGTCGACGGCGACCGCCACGGCGCGGAAGGGCGTGCGGGACGACGGCCTGCCGTCGCCGTCCGGCAGGTGCTCGTCCTCGGCGGTCTGGCCGGCCCGTACCAGGACGAGCGGCCGCCGGACGCGGGCCGCCGTGGCCAGGGCGACCGACCCGGAGACGAACCCGCCGAGACCGCTGGGGCCCTGGCTGCCGATGACCAGGAGGTCGGCGTCCTCCGACTCGGCCAGCAGGGCGGGCACGGGTGGTCTGCGCACCTGTTCCGCGGTGATGCGCAGGTGCGGGTACCGCTCGCTCAGCCGGTCCAGCGCCGTGCGCAGGATTCGGCGGGCGTGGTGCTGGGGCGCGGCCAGTTCGGGCAGGGAGGGTTCGACGGCGTTCTCGGGCAGGCCCGCTTCCCAGGCGTGCACGAGCCGGAGCGGCCGTCCCCGCCGCAGGGCTTCCCTGGCGGCCCAGTCGGCCGCGGACAGGCTGCCGTCCGATCCGTCGACGCCCGCCACCAGCGGCAGGTCCTTGATCATCGTCCTCACCGTCCTTCGCGCTCCGGACGGCCGTGCGGGGGGCGCTTCGGGCCGCCCTGGGCTACGTCCAACGTCGCACCCCCGGTGCTGGGGGGACCAGGGCGGTTCGGCCCCGGCCGGGGGCCGTTCGGCCCCGCACCCGCGCGGGCCGCGTCGGGGAGGCGGGCCGCGCGGTTACACCGGGGCGGCAGGGGCCATGCGTAGGGGGAACGGTCCGTGATCCCGTGCGTCGGGGCGTGCGGAGGGCCGGGAGGTGGGCACCCACGGGGCAGCGCGCCCCCTGGACCGCCCTTGCGCCCGCCTCCTGCGCCCGGCCCCTCCCCGCTCGCCCGGAGGAGCCGGGCGACGACGAAAGGAAGCACATGACGCGTGCGACAACCGGCGGACCCGGTGCGGCCGCTCCCGCCGCCCTGCCGGCCGTCCGCCTCGACCCTGAACTGGCGGCCGTCCTGGACGCCCTCGGCGAGCAGCCCCCGCTCACCCCTGGGGACATTCCCGCGGTGCGCGCCACGGTGGCGGCCGGGGCGCTCGGCGACGAGGCGCTGAGGTGCGGCGGGGAGCTGGTCTGGGAGGAGCGGACGGTCCCCGGGCCGGCCGGGAGCCCGGGCGTCACGCTGCTGATCTGCCGCCCGGCCGGCGCCGGGACGGCCGCGCGGCTGCCGGTGCTGTACCACCTGCACGGCGGCGGCATGATCGCGGGCAGCCGGCGGCACCTCCTCTCCGACGTGCTGACCTGGACGCGGACCCTCGGGGCGGTGACGGTGTCGGTGGAGTACCGGCTGGCCCCCGAGCACCCCCATCCCGCGCCGCTGGAGGACTGCTACGCGGGCCTGGAGTGGACGGCGCGGCACGCCGCCGGACTCGGCGCGGACCCGGACCGGATCGTCGTGGTGGGAACCAGCGCCGGCGGCGGGCTCGCCGCGGGACTGACCCTGCTGGCCCGCGACCGCGGCGGCCCCCGCCCGGCCGCCCAGATCCTGCTCTCCCCCATGCTCGACGACCGCAACGACACCCCCTCCGGCCGGCAGATGGAGGGGCGCGGCATGTGGGACCGGGCCTCCAACGCGACCGGCTGGAACGCCCTCCTCGGCGGCGCCGCGGGCTCGGCGGACGTCCCTTTCTACGCCGCCCCGGCGCGCGCCGAGGACCTCTCCGGTCTCCCGCCGGCCTACCTCGACGTCGGCTCGGCGGAGACGTTCCGCGACGAGACCGTCGCCTACGCCGGCCGGCTGTGGCAGGCCGGTGTCCCGTGCGAGCTGCACGTCTGGCCCGGTGGTTTCCACGGCTTCGACGAGCTGGCGCCCGAGGCCCGTCTCTCCCGCCGCGCCAAGCGGGCGCGGCGGGAGTGGCTGAGCGCGCTGCTCGCCGGGGAGCGGGCGGACCGTTGAGCGGCGTACGGGCCGGGGGATCCCGGTGCGGGCTGACCGCTGAGCCCCGTACGGGACGCGACCCCTCGGTACGGGCCGACCACCGAGCCCCGTACGGTCCGGTGATCCCGGTGCGGGCGGCTCACCGGGTCATGGCGGTCTCCCGCCGGACGCGCGTGAGCTTCTCGGGGTTGCGGACGGTGTAGAGGCCGCTGACGAGGCCGTCGTCGATCCGCACGGCCACCACGCTGTCGACCTCCCCGTCGAGCCGCATGAGCAGGGCGGGGTGGCCGTTGACCTGCACCGGCTCGAAGGCCGCCCGTCCGGCGAGCCGTGCCGCGCCGGCGGTCAGCAGGCGGGCCACCTTGTCGGCGCCCACCACGGGGCGCGGCAGGGCGCGCCGGACTCCCCCGCCGTCGCCCAGGGCGACGACGTCCGGCGCGAGGATGTCGAGCAGGCCCTGCAGGTCGCCCGTCTCGACCGCGCGCCGGAACGCCGAGAGCGCGGCCCGGGACTCGGCGGGGGACACGGCCCCGCGGGGCCGGCGCGCGGCAACGTGCGCCCGAGCCCGGTGGGCGATCTGCCGTACGGCGGCCGGTGTCTTGTCGACCGCGTCCGCGATCTCGTCGTGGGCGAGGCCGAAGACCTCGCGCAGCACGAACACCGCCCGCTCGGTCGGCGCGAGGGTCTCCAGCACCAGGAGCACGGCCATCGAGACGCTGTCGGCGAGCTCGACGTCCTCGGCCACGTCGGGTGTGGTCAGCAGCGGCTCGGGCAGCCAGGGGCCGACGTAGGACTCCTTGCGGCGGCTGAGCGCGCGCATCCGGCCGAGTGCCTGGCGGGTGGTGATGCGCACCAGGTACGCGCGCCGGTCGCGCACCGTGCCGAGGTCGACGCCGGCCCACCGCAGCCAGGTCTCCTGGAGGACGTCCTCCGCGTCGGCCGCCGAGCCGAGCATCTCGTAGGCGACGGTGAAGAGCAGGTTGCGGTGGGCGACGAACGTCTCGGTGGCAGGGTCCGGCCGGCCCTCCCCGCTCGCGTCCCGGTCGTGCCGTCCGGCGTGCCCTGTCATGGGTGGCTCCCGTCTCCTCACCGCGGACCGTGTCTCCCCCAGGACGCCGGCCGCCGCCGTTCCGTGACATCGGGACGGCGACGAGGGCGGGGGACGGCGGCGGGCGGTCTGCTCAGTGGTCGTTCTCCAGGTGCAGCCGGAGCAGGTCCACGCCGTAGTCGTTGCCGTTGGGGGTGCGGACGACGGTGTGGATGTGCTGCTGCGTGGGGGTGCCGCCCGGCCCGCCCGTGCCGCCGCCCCCGCCGGAGGTGTTGCCGTAGGCCAGCGGCGACTGGGCGTCGTACTCGATGAGGACGACGGGGCTGTGCACGCGGTAGTAGAACGCGGAGGAGTCCTCGGCCTCGCCGATCCAGAAGAAGTAGGTGTCGTCCAGGTGGGCCTCCACCTCCTTCATCCTCACATCGGCGTGTCCGTCGGCCATGTACCCGACGTAGACGCGCACCAGGTCCAGCAGTTTCGCGCGCTGGGCCTGGGTGAACTCCGAGGCGGCCAGGCCCTGGTGGGCGAGCTGGAGGTTGTCCTGCCCGGCCCCGGCCTTCAGGTTGTCGCCCGCCTTCGCCTCGCCGGAGACGACCTTCTTGCGCTGTGCGGCGGTCAGGGCGCGCAGCAGGGTCAGCCCCGCCCGGGTCTCCTTCTCGAAGAGGGTGATCTCCTCCCCGTCGTACGTGGCCGAGGTCGGCTCGGAGCCCATGAAGGTCGGTGTCATGACGACCTGGTCGCCCAGGACGAAGTAGTTGACGGCCAGGTGGTGGCCCTCGTACTGGAATCCCCACGGCTCGGTGGTCGAGGGGGTGCCCATGAACGTGAAGCAGTAGGCGCCCTCGGTGAGGGTGTCCTTGCCCCCGCCGCTGTAGTCGCCGAGGAACGCGTTGAGCTTCATGATGTTGCGGGACCGGGTCAGCCCGTCGGCGGACAGGGCGGCGCCGAGCAGCGCGTAGCCCAGGTCGCGCTGCTTCTCGGTGAGGTCACCCATGCGGGCGCCTTCGCGCCGGTAGCCGTCGACGTTGCTCCAGGCCAGCCACTCGTCGGCGTCGACCTCGAAGACGGCGGCCCGTCGCTCCTCGGTCGTGAGCCCGTCGAGGAAGGCCTGCGCGGCCTGGACGACCGCGTCGGTGGAGACGCCCGTGGAGTGGATCGCGTACAGGTCGTCGACGACCGTGCCGTCCGTCGTCACGCCCACGAAGTCGGCGTACTTGACCTCGGTCGCCCCGGGTCCCATGCCCCCGGGACCGCCGGACGGCATGCCGCTCGGGACACCGCCGGACGCCGCGGACGCGGAACCGGCCGTCGTGGCGGAGCCCGCGGAGCAGCCGGTCATGGCCGTCACCGCGGCGGCACCGCCCAGCAGCAGCGATCTGTTCATGAACCAGCGGCGCGTGCGGTCGGCCTCGGGGGTGCGGGGCTTGTGTGTCTGCATACGCGACAGGATTGTTGACAATTATGTCGCGGAACTGGGATATACCTGTCAACATCTCCTGAGTCCGCCGCGCCGCCGGACCGGCCGCCGGGCGGGCCTCATCCCTGACCGGGACCTGCGTGTCCTTGCCGCGGGCGGGCCGGGACACGGGCGGAGACCATGGCCGCCCGCGCCCTGATGAGCCCGCGCCACTTCTCCCGCCGCTTCACCGAGGACGTCGGCACCACCCCGGGCCGGTGGTACGTCGGGCAGGTCCGCGTACGCGCCGCGCAGGCCCTCCTGGAGGCCGGCGACGACACCGCCCTGGAGGGCGTCGCCCGCCGGTGCGGCTTCGGCTCGGCCGAGACCATGCGCCGCGCCTTCCAGCGCGTCCTGCGCGTCCCGCCGGCGGCCCACCGCGAGCGCTTCCGCAGCGCCCGCCCCCTCGACACCGCCGCGCCGCCCGCCGGCCGCGGTTCACGACGGTCCGGTCCCGGGCCGGCCCGGTCAGGACGTCAGCCGCTGCTCGGTCCAGATGGTCTTGCCGGTGCTCGTGTACCGGCTGCCCCAGCGGTGGGCCAGCTGGGCGATGAGGAACAGACCGCGCCCTCCCTCGTCCATCAGCCGGGCGCGCCGCAGCCGCGGCTGGGTCTGGCTCGCGTCGGACACCTCGCAGATCAGGCTCTTGTCCCTGATCATCCGCAGCACGATGGGCGGCTTGGCGTACCGGATCGCGTTGGTGATCAGCTCGCTGACGATCAGCTCGGTCGTGAAGGCGAGTTCGTCCAGGCCCCAGTCGGCGAGTTGCCCGATGATCAGGCGGCGGGCCTCGCCCACGATGCTGGGGTCGGCCTTCAACTCCCAGGCGGAGGTGGCGCCTTCGGGCAGGGTACGGACGCGGGCCACCAGGAGGGCCACGTCGTCGGCCGGCGGTCCGGTCAGCGCCTGGTCGAGTGCGGCGCGGCCGATCCCCGCGGGCGGGCTGCCCGACACCGCGGCGGCCGCCATGCGCGCGTGCAGCGGCTCCGTGCTGCTGTCGTCGAGCCGGAGTTCCCTGGTGTGGAAGGCCAGGACGCTGTCCGGGGCGAGCGCCAGTTCCACCGGTTCGAAGGGCATGGTCCCCGTGCCGAGGGCCGGGCCCGGGGTGAGGTCCACGCCGGTGTGGCACCCGTCGGGGGTGATCAGGACGGGCGGCGGGTGGCCGGCACTGGCCATGACGCAGTGGCCGGCGACCGGGTCGTACACGCAGTACAGGCACGTCGAGCCGAGCACGCCGCCGTCCTGCGTCTGCGGTTCGGTGGCGCCCAGCCGCACGACGAGGTCGTCCAGGTGCGTGAGCAGCTCCTCCGGCGGGAGGTCCAGGTCGGACAGGGTCTGCACGGCCGTGCGCAGCCGGCCCATGGTGGCCGTCGCCCCCAGCCCGTGTCCGGCCACGTCGCCGATCACGAAGGCCACCCGGGCGGCCGACAGCTCGATGACGTCGTACCAGCACCCGCCGATGCCCGACGCGTTGCCGGCCGGCACGTAGATCCCGGAGGACTCGGCCGCGCTCAGCGCCACCCCGGACGGGGGCAGCAGGCTGCGCTGCAGGGTCTCCACGGTGCGCAGCTCGGTGGTGTAGCGGCGGGCGTTCTCCAGGCTCAGCGCGGCCCGCGAGGCGATGTCCTCGATCAGGGGGATGTCGCCGTGCGCGAAGGGCACGCGGTCCGGGGTGCGCCACAGCCCCAGCACGCCCAGCACACTGCCCTGGACGTGCAGCGGCACGAACAGCGCGGACGACGCGGCCGCCGGGAACAGCAGCCGCCGCCGTTCCGCGTCCGCGCCCAGTTCCTCGGCGAGGGCGGCCAGGTCGGGCACGTGCACGGTCCGGCAGTCGCGCAGGGCCCGGCTCTCCGCCTCGCGGGCGCGGACGGTGTCGCCGCGCTGGTAGATCTCGGGCGGCCAGGCGTCCACCGCGGCCGTGGCGACCCGGCGCAGCCGGGTGCCGGGGAGGAAGCCGCCGGGCTCGCGGCCCAGGAAGACCGTGTCGGAGAGGTCCACGCTCACGAGGTCGGCGAAGTCGGGCACGAGGATGCCGGCCAGCTCGTCGGCGTTGCGGGTCACGTCCAGGGTGCGCCCCAGGCGGGTGGCGGCCGCGTACAGCAGGGCGAGCCGCCGGCGGGCCGTGTGCTCCTCGGTGACGTCGGTGAACATCACCGCCACCCCGATCGCCCGCTCCCCCGCGTCGTGCAGCCGGAAGGCGGACACGGCCAGCACCCGTTCCCGGCCCGGTGCGGCCAGCGGCCGGGCCGGGTGCTCCCACCCGATCACCGACTCGCCGGTGTCCAGGACCCGCCGCAGCCGCTCCTCGATCGCGGCGGCGTCCTGCGGTACGAGCAGGTCCCCGAGGCGCAGGCCGGACGGCGGCACCTCCTGGTGGTCCGGGGTGAAGAAGCGGGGATCGAGGTTCGCCCGGGTGATGCGCAGGTCGGTCCCGTGGATCGCCAGCCCGATGTGGTCCTGGTCGAACAGGGCGCGGAGCAGCGACTCGTCCTCCACCCCGCACCGGGTCGCGGCCGCGGGGGCCACGTACACCACGAAGCGCGCGTCGCCGCCGGCGGGCAGGGGCAGCACCAGGGCGTCCACCTCGACCGGCGCGCCGTCCCGGTGCAGCAGGGACGCCCGCAGCGTCCGGCGGCCCTCCCCCTCGGCCCCGAGCGCCCCGGACCACACGTCCGGCTCGGTGACGAGGTCCGCGACGCGCCGCCCGTGCAGCTCCGTGGGCGGACAGCCCGCCAGGGCCGGTACGGCGCCCGCACACCGCAGCACGACACCGTCCGGGTCCAGCATGAGCACGGCCGCGGCCTCCCCCGGCGGCGGGCCGTTGCCGAAGGCGTGTGTCGTCGGAGTCACTCGGCTGCCTCGTTCTGTTGAGCACCACTCGTCGCCAGGGGGAACACGATGCCTCCCGGCCCATTGTGCGGGAGGCGGTCATCGGCGGCACCTGGAAGCGGCGGGGTCCCGTGCTCGGCCCCGGGCAGCCGTACCGGCGGGCGAGGAGGTCGTTCCGGGGGGCGAGACGGACCAGGACGTGGGGGCGGGCGTCGAGTGACGCGGGGCCTCCTCGCTCATCGCCGGCCGGTCCACCGCGCCGGAGAGGACGAGCGCGCCGGTCCGGACGAGCGCGCCGGTCCGGGCGGGCGGAGAGGTCCGCCACGGCGTCGGCGGTGCCGGGCGTCGTCACGCGGAGGTGCCTCCTCGGGGCGGGACGGGAACGGGCCGCACGGGAGGCGCGAGGAGTACGGCACGCGGCGGTCATCAACAGGCGGACAGCGCAGGCGAGTTGCCCGCCCGTTCGGCAGGGGCGCCGTACGGTCCCGGGACAGCGCCCCGGCTCCGCGGCCGTGACCGCGGAGCCGTCGGGGTCACTCGGCCGCGCAGGAGTTCCTGACCGCCGGCGCCCGGGAGTCCCCGCCCCGGTGGGGCCGGGAGCGGCGGAGGGCTGCGCGCGCCGCACCTCCCCGTCGCCGGCCGGGACTTCGCTTTTCCGCGGCCCGAGTACGACATCGCCGTGGAACCGGGGGCCGGGCAGGGGGATAGAGTCGGCGTCGTGGTGAGCGCCCGTACCCCCGTCAGAGACCTCCTGCTCCAGGCCGGCCGGCTCGGCCCGTCCGCCGCCCGCGACGGCGGCCCGCGGAACCCGCTGCCCGGCGAGCGCGCACGCATCCGGACCACCGGGCACGGCCCGGTCGGCGTCCAGGACGTCCAGACCGCCCCGTACCGCGTGGACGTGGTGTGAGCGGCCCGACGGAACGCGTCACCATCAAGGACGTCGCCGCCCGGGCCGGGGTGTCCAAGGGCGCGGTGTCCCTGGCGTTCAACCACAAGCCCGGCGTCTCCCCGGCCACCCGCGAGCGGATCTTCGCGGCGGCCCGGGAGCTGGGCTGGGTGCCGAGCGCCACGGCCCGCAGCCTGTCCAGCCAGCGGGTCGGGATCGTCGGGCTGGCGCTGTGCCGGCCCGCCCGGCTGCTCGGCCTCGAACCGTTCTACATGGACTTCGTCTCCGGCATCGAGAGCGTGCTGGCCGAGCGGTCCTGCTCGCTGCTGCTGCGGCTGGTGCGCGACCTCGACGAGGAGGTCGCCGTCTACCAGGAGTGGTGGCGGGGCCGGATGATCGCCGGGGGCATCCTGGTGGACCTCCGCGAGGACGATCCCCGCGTGCCGGCCCTGCAGGGCATCGGACTGCCCGCCGTCGCCGTCGGGCACCCCTCCCTCACCGGCCCCTTCCCGGCGGTGTGGACCGACGACGCCTCCGCGGTCACCGAGGTCATCCGCTACCTGGCGGCCCTCGGCCACCGCAGGATCGCCCGGGTCGGCGGTCCGGCCGACCTCGGGCACAGCGCCATCCGGGCGCGCGCCTTCGCGGACACGACGCGTGAACTGGGGCTGGAGGAGGCCCGGCAGATCGCCACGGGCTTCGACGAGAAGGAGGGCGCCCGCGCCACCCGCTCCCTGCTCCTCGCCGCGGACCGGCCCACGGCCATCGTCTACGACAACGACATCATGGCGGTCGCGGGCGCGGGCGTCGCGGCCGAGATGGGCTTCACGGTCCCCGACGACCTGTCCCTGGTCGCCTGGGACGACTCGCAGTTGTGCCGCATCACCCACCCCACGCTGTCCGCGATGAGCCACGACGTGCACCACTTCGGCGCCGAGGTGGCGCGCGTCCTGTTCGACGTCGTCAACGGCACGCACAGCGGGGCGCACCAGGCGCCGACGCCGGTGCTGACCCCGCGGGGGTCGACGGCGCCGGCGCCCGCGGCCGGGGGGCCGGGCCGGTCGTCGGCCGGGGCGTAGGGCCGCTCTTCGGCAGGGACGCAGGACCGCTCTTCGGCAGGGGCCGGCTTTCCCTCCGCCGGGGCGGCGGCCGTCCGGCCGGGCCCGTGCGGGTGGTCCGCGGCCGGTGTGGAGGCGGGTGAGTGCGCGCGTGGAGCCGCGCCCCGGGGCGCGGCCCTTCGTCCGCTGCGGTGGCGTGCTCAACTCTTCGCGTAGGCGGTGCCGTTGAGGGCGGAGGAGGCGGGGGCCCCGTTCGGCCCGGCGGAGGATCCGTTGATGCCGAAGCTCGCCGGGCCGCCGGCCGGGATGGTCCCGGTCCAGGACTCGCGGAGGCCCGCACCCGGTTCGCCCTGCCGGACCGGCTCGGCGTGCGAGGCGGAGCCGGCCTCCCGCTCTCCGGGGAACGCGTAGCCGGGCTCCCCGCCCCGCACGGCCGTGGTGCCGGTGTCGCGGACGGTCGCGTCCGCGTCGAACCGGTCGCCCCGGCCGCCGGGCCGGTGGCCGGCCGCGCGGCCGGACGCGGTCGAAGCGGCCCTGGTGGTGGGCCGGACCGTCGTGGAGCGCGCCGACCGGTTGCCGGCGGCGTCACGGGCGTGGACGGCCAAGGCGTACTCGGTGGACAGGGGCGGGCCCGTGACCGTGGCGCCCGCCGAGCCGGTGGTGGCCACCCTTGTCTCCCGCTTGCCGTCGGCGCGTACCACGTCGTGAACGGTGACCGCGGTGCCGTCGGTGGCGGCGCCCCGGGAGAACGGCGCGGAGGTGACACCGGCCCGGGAGAACGGCACGGACGTGACGCCGACCCGGGAGAACGGCACGGACGTGACGCCGACCCGGGAGAACGACGCGGACGTGACGCCGACCCGGGAGAACGACGCGAAGGTGACACCGACCCGCGTGGCGGTGGGACTGCCGGGCGCGGTGGGGGCCTTGGTGCCGCCGGGGGACGCGGAGACGCCCGCCTCGCTCGCGGTCCGCTCGATGCCGTCGGCGCCGTCGAAGACGCGCCGGCCCCAGGGGCAGTTGCGCGGCGTCGAAGCCGGCGGACGCGTCGAGGTGTCTCGACGCGTCCGCCGTTGCCGCTCCCCGACCGGCCCGTGCAGCCCACGCCGAGTTGCCGGGAGGTGGCCGTGACGGTGGTCGAGTTCAGCTGCGGTTCAGTTCTCCGGGGGGATGGCGACCGTGGCCCGGAACACGGTTCCCTCGCCCGAGACCGTGATCTCCTCCCCGGCCGGTGCGTAGGCGGACCGGCCCGGTTCCAGCACCAGTTCCTGTCCCGGGCCGGCGAGGCGGACCCGGCCCCCGGTGCACACCAGGACCTGCGGACCGGCCCCGCGCAGGGTGCGCGGGGGCGCCTGCGCGTCCAGCACCAGCCGGGAGAGCCTGAAGTCGTCGACGGGAGCCGGGTAGACCTCCTCGCCGTCCGGGCCGGGGGCCGGGCGGAGCACCGGCGGGGCGGGAGCGGTGAAGCGGACCACGCGCAGCAGCTCGGGAACGTCGACGTGCTTGCCGGTCAGACCGCACCGCAGCACGTTGTCCGAGGCGGCCATGACCTCCACGCCCAGCCCTTCCAGATAGGCGTGCGGAACGCCCGCTCCGAGGAACAGCGCCTCGCCGGGCGCCAGCCGGACGTGCCGGATCATGAGCGCGGCCGGCACGCCCGGATCACCCGGGTGGAAGCGGGCGATCCCCGCGTACGCCGCGCAGTCCTCCCGCCACGGACCGGGCCGTCCGGCCGCCGACGCCAGGGCATCCGCGACCTCGGCCGTCAGGTCCGGCGGGGACGCGAGGAAGGCGGAGAAGACCTCGCGCAGCGCCCGCTCCTCCGGGGCGGAGCGGAGGACCGCGGTGTACGGGGCCAGCCCCGGGACGCCCAGCGCGTCGAGCAACTCGGCGCACTCGCGCGGCGGACGGAAGCCGCACAGCCCCGCGAACGGCGTGAGGGCGACGATCATCTCGGGCTTGTGGTGCGCGTCCCGGTAGGTGCGGTGCGGGGCGTCGAGCGGGACGCCCCGGGCGTTCTCCCGCGCGTGCCCGGCGGCCGCCCGGTCCTCGTCGGGGTGCACCTGGAGGGACAACGGGGCGGCGGCCGCCAGCAGTTTGACCAGGAAGGGCAGCCGCGGCCCGAAGCGGCGGACCGATGCGTCGCCCAACTCCCCTTGCGGATCGGCCTCGATGACCTGGTCCAGGGGTTGCAGGCGCCCCGCGCGCTGCACCCGGGACGGGGCGGCGGGATGGGCGCCCATCCACAGCTCGGCCTGGGGGGTGCCGTCCGGTTCGGTGCCCATCAGGTGGGGCAGCGCGGTCGTCGAACCCCAGGGGTAGGGGCGGATGGTGGTGGTGAGGCGGTCCACGGGGTGGGCTTTCTGCTCGGGAGCGGGCGGGCCGGGGCGGCGGTGTCGTCGGGCGGCGGCGCGGTGACCGGAGCCGGGCCAGGTCAGGTCAGGTCAGGTCAGGTCAGCGTGGGGGCGGGCGTGGTGCGGTCCGTCCTGGCGGTGCTGCCGGCTGCCGGACCGACCGCTTCCTTCCGGCCGCCGGGGACTCCTCCGCCGGCGACCGGGATGGTGCCGGCGGGCGCGGCGGAGGCCGCGGCGGCGGCCGCCCCGATCAGCCCGGCGTCCAGGGCGAGTCCGGCGGGGACGATCGGCACGCCGCGCGCGAAGTCGAGGACCGCGTAGTCCGCCATCCGCCGCCGCAGGGGGGCGAAGAGCGTCTCGCCCGCCTGCGCGACCCCTCCCCCGATGACGACGACGTCGAGTTCCACCAGGGCGATCGTCGCGGCGATCGCCGCCGCCAGTGCCTGGGCCGCCCGCTCGTACGCCGCCTGCGCGGCACGGTCGCCCCCGCGGGCGGCGGCGGCGACGGACGCGGCGGTCGCGGCGACCCCCGCGGGCGGTGTCCAGCCTGCCGCCAGGGCGTGTGCCGCGATGGCCGTGCCGCTCGCCATGCCCTCGACGCAGCCCCGGGCGCCGCACGGGCAGACGGGCCCGTCCAGGTCCACCGAGATGTGCCCGATGTGGCCCGCGTTGCCGGACCGCCCGGCGTGCAGCCGCCCGTCGAGCACCAGCCCGCCGCCGACGCCCGTGGAGACCACCATGCACAGGGCGTTGTCCTTGCCCCGGGCGGCCCCGAGCCAGTGCTCCGCCGCGGTCATGGCGACGGCGTCGCCGACCAGCACCGGGGCGACCCGGCCGGGCACCCGCGGATGCGACCCGACCTGCTCGACGAGCGGAAACCCGCGCCAGCCGGGGATGTTGACGGGGCTCACGGTCCCGGCGGCGGTGTCCACCGGGCCGGCGCAGGCGATGCCGAGGCAGGTGAGTCCCTGCCACGCGGGGTGCGCGGCCAGTTCGTCCAGCACGGCGGTGACCGCGGCCATGAGGACCGCCGCCGGTTCGCGGGCCGGGGTGGGCCGCTGCGCCCGTGCGACCAGTCGGCCGTCAGGGTCGACGAGCGCCCCGGCGATCTTGGTACCGCCTATGTCGAGTGCTCCGTACACAACCATCACGTCAGCCCTTCCCTGAGCGGAAACGGGATCCGGCGTCCCGAGGAAGGACACTGTGCACGGCTCATGACAACGTTGTCCAGCCAAGCGGGCGGGTTCAGCGGTGGTTTAGTGGATCCGACGGGAAAAGAGCGCTCTCAACTGCACGGAACCGTTTTAGCTCAGAGGCGTCCCGCCGAAGCCGTCACCCCTCTTCGGACACCGAGGTCGGCAGCGGGTGCCCCCGTCCGGTGGCACGGGCACCAGCGGCGGCGACGGCACCGGCGGGAGTGGCCGCGGCGGGGCCGGTCCTACCCGGACGTGGTGCGACGGGCCCGCCACAGGTCGCGGAGCAGCGCGATCTCGGCCATGTGGTGGATGAATTCGAGGTTCGACCCCGCCAGCACCCCGATGTACGGGTCGTCGAGGTCGGAGCCGTACGGGTACTGCGAGAAGCCGACCGTGTCGAGCTGCTCCTCGGTGACGGTGGCGATGCTGTCGCGCCAGCGGCCGACCGCCTCCCAGAACCGCTCGAGCGCCAGGGCGGCGGAGGGGGTGAAGTCGACCATCAGCTTCGGGTCCTGCCGCCGTGCGCCGAAGGTCCACTCCCAGCCGCCCGCGAACTGGTGGTGCAGATGCCCCAGCCGCCACGCGATGGTCGTGAGCGGCGTGTCGTCGGGCTCCGGGTCGCCGGTGCGGGCGAGGACCTCCTCGACCCGCTCGACGCTCACGCTCCAGTCCTCGGCGATCCTCTCGACGCTCATGCCGGCGGCGACCTGGCGGCCGACCTCGGCGTACTCGCTCGCCGGGATGTCCGGGGCGCCCAGGTCGAGCACCCACTCGCCCGGCCCGAACGCCCTGGGTGTCGTCGCCTCGCCCCGGCGCCGGATCGACCAGCACCCGGGCGCCGGCTCCCACAGGTACTCCTCGTCACCGAGCCCGGCCAGCCGGGCCCGGGCCATGTCCGTGGCCTTGTCGAACTGCTCCAGCAGCACACCCAGACGGTCGGTCCGCGCGCCCTCGCTCCCCATGCCCGGCACCCTTCGTGGTCGCGTGTCGCCCCTGCCGGCGCTCAGGCGGAAGGTAACGGCTCGACCCGTGAAGGGCGACTGCTTTTCCGGGCCGGGGAGTTCGGCCGTGATCCGTCGACGGATTTGGTCCAGACCAAGTTTTCCCCGTCCGCGTCTTGCGTGTCCGACGGGGCGTCTGCCACATTCACCGCAGCCGAAATGGCATGTACGCGCCAGCGCTACCCCGGCGGCGCGTGCTCCCACCACCGCATACCCGTGCGGTGTCGTCCTCGCAAGGACGCTCCAACCCCACACAATGGAGACGAACGTGCGAACGATCAGACTGGTCCCCGCCGTCGCGGCAGTGGCCCTCTCCCTCCTGGGACTCGCCCCGTCCGCCGCCGCGCAGGCCTCGGCACCGCCGAGCGCGTCCGCGGTCGTGCCCGGCACCGACGCACAGCCGATCATCGGCGGCGGCTACGCGAGCAACGCCCCGTGGGCGGCCCGCCTGTTCTCCAACGGGCGGCAGACGTGCAGCGCCACCATCATCGCCCCGACCTGGATCCTCACCGCCAAGCACTGCGTCTCGGGCGGCGGTCTGTCGTTCCGCATCGGCAGCCTCGACCAGACCACGGGCGGCACGGTGGCCAACGGCGTCAGCGTCCACAACCACGCCTCCTCCGACCTGTCGCTGGTCAGGCTCGACCGTTCCGTGGCGGGCACGTACGCCCGTCTCGGCCAGCCGGGCTCGGTGTCGGTCAACCAGACCGTCCAGGTGTACGGCTGGGGCGCCACGTCCCAGTGCGGTTCGGAGATCAACTGCCAGTCCCAGTACCTCAAGGTCGCCAACGTCGTCGTGACCGGCGGCTGCCGTGACGCGTACAACGGCTCGGCCATCTGCGCCCGCCGCGGCGACGGCATCACGGCCGGCGGCGACTCGGGCGGCCCGATGATGGCGGGCGGCGCGCAGGTCGGCGTCGCCTCCACCAGCGACCGCCAGACCACCACGGCGTACACGAACGTGACGGCGTACCGCTCCTGGATCCAGAGCGTCGCCGGCGTCTGACCGCCCGCCGGGGGCGGGTGCGCCGCGCGGTGCGGCGCACCCGCCCCCGGAACCCGCACGTGGAGCGCTGTCCGCCCGCCGCCGGCACCCGTCCGGCCACCGTCCGGACCCCGTTGTCAGAGGCCTCCCCTACAGTTCCCGGCACATGATCACTGCGGGTGCGGGAGGCACGCATGGGGTGGGTGTCGGCCGGCGGCTACGAAGTCGCCCTCGACGACGGCAAGGTGGTGTGCCGCAACGCGGCCGGACGGCGGTTGAAGACCGTACCGTCCAAGATCGCCGACGATCCGGCGGTGGTGGGGCTGCGTCAGCTCGTGGAGTGGCTGGAGCGGCACGAACGGCAGTGCCTGGCCGACGTGGAGCGGTGGATGGTGCGCTCCCTGCCGGTGCCGTTCGCCGTGGTGGCGCGGGTCTGGCCGGACCCGGCCTGGCAGGCCGCCCTGCGCGACCTGGTCGTCACCGGGGCCGACGGCGAGGTGGCCGGATTCCTGCGGGACGCCGACCCCGGGCGCGGCCTCGGCCTGGTCGACCTCGACGGCGACACCGTCCGCGTCGCCCCCGACCTCGTCCGCCTGCCGCACCCCGTGCTCCTCGACGACCTGGAGGAGTTGCGGGAGTTCGCCGTCGAACTCGGCGTCGAGCAGCGCGCCCGGCAGCTCTTCCGCGAGGTGTGGCACCGGCCCGCGGCGCTCGACGCCGAGGCCGCCTCCGTCGAGGACTACGCGGGCGGCGTCTTCAAGGAACTGCGTTTCCTGCACGGCCGGGCCACCCAGCTCGGCTACCGCGTGCGCGGCGGCCACGCCGTCTGCTCCGTGCCGGAGGACGGCCGCACCGTCGAGGCCCGGGTGTGGGTCGGCGACTACGAGGGCTACGAGGAGACGGAGACCGGCCCCCTGGTCTTCACCGACTCCGCGGGCCGGGCGCTGAGGCTCGGTCAGGTCGGGCCGGTGGCCTGGTCGGAGGGGATGCGCATGGCGGCCGCGCTGTACGCCGGGCGGGACATCGAGGACGAGGAGCGGGCGGCATGACGACGTACGACGGGACCACGGCGGCCGCGCTGCTCGACGCCGGAGCCGTGCTGCCGCCCGGCACCACGGAGCGGGAGGACGCCGACGTCCTCACCGTCCGCACGTACACGCACCCCGCGCTGGAGGGGCGCACCGTCGTGCGGCTCGTGCCGGGCACCCTCGGCGAGGCCGAGGACCTCGCCCTGGACTTCCTGGGACTGGTCCGCGCGCCGGAGACCCCCGAGGTCGGGCAGGTGCGCCGGGAGACGCTCGGCTTCCCCGCCTGGGCGCTGGTCAACGACCCGGCCAACGGGCACCACGCGCTGGCGCTGGTCAAGGACGTCGAGCGGCTCGCCCGGCAGGCCAAGTCCCGCCCCGGCACCGCCAAGGAGGGCTTCGAGGCGCTCGGCGAGCGGCTCGGCCGGGCCGTGCCGCACTTCCTGCCCACCTTCTACGAGCAGGCCGCCCGGGTCTTCCTCCAGCACGACAACACCACCTACGCGGCCGCCTTCTTCGGCAAGGCCCGCGAGGCCGAGCGGGTGCACGCGCTGGCCGTCGACGAGGAGCGGCAGCGGGCCGTGTTCCTGGAGTTCGCCTTCGCCGGGGCGCTGACGGTCAAGGCGCTCAAGGAGCACGTGAAGGCCCTCGCGGCGCGGCTCGCCCCGGCCGCGGCCTGGGCGCAGTTCCGGCAGCTGACCGTGGAGCGCTGCGCGGCGGGTATGCCGCCGTACGCGTCGCTGCCGCAGGACGCGCGCGCCCTGATCAAGGCGGCCGGGCTGGACCGGGTCACCGAGGAGTGCGCCTTCGTCGCGGACCTGCTCGCCTCCCCCGCGGCCGTCCGGGCCCCCGCGTCCTTCTGGAACGCCTACCGGGCGACGCTCGTCGTCCTGGCCGGCGAGCGGCCCGCCGTACGGGTCCGGCTGCTGGAGATCATGCCGGCCGGGCTGGGCCGCTCCACCGAGGACGACGAGTTCTGGCTGGCCCTGCTGGCGGAGACCGGCGCGGACCTGCTGCTGACCGGGGAGGCGGCGGACGCGGGTGCGGTGGACGCGGACGCGCCTGCGGCGGGTGAGGGGGCGGCGCGCGCGGGCACGCCGGCGGACGGGGTGGATCCGGCGGACTGGCTGAGCCGCTGGGCGCTGCACCGCAAGCACGGCACCTCGTTCACCCGCCGCTCGCCCGCCACCCTCGCGCTCGTGGCGCGGATGGCACCGCGCCTGCGCGCCCTGGGCCGCCCGGTGGACCTCTTCACGGGCCGCTGGCACGCGAGCGCCGACCTCGACCTGCTGGACCTGTGCGCGGCACAGGGCGTGCCGCTGACGCTGCCCGCCGACGACGAGGTCTTCCTCGGTCTGCCCCAGTGGCTCACGGAGACCCGGCCCGGCGGACGCGATCTGACGGCTGTCGCGGCGGACCCGCGCTGCCGGCGCCTGCTGTACGGCTCGGTCGGGAAGCTGAGCGGCCACCGTCCCGACGCCGCGCTGCTGGAGCGGCTGGCCGGTCATCCGGTCCTCGCCGACGTGCTGCGCGAGTGGCTGGACGACGCGGCCGGCGAACTGACCGCCGCGGCCGGCCTGCCCGCCGCGCGCGCCGCCCTGGAACGGCTGCGTCCGTTCCGTACGGTCGCCGCCCGGATCAGCCCGGACGCCGTCGCCCGGGTCGCCGCGCACCAGGTCGCGCCCCTGCTCGGCCGCACCCTGCGCGCCGGCATCCCGGACGAACTGGGCTGGCCCGCCCTCGACGAGGCCCTGCGGCGCCTGGACGCCGAGACCCGGCGCGGCCGCGAGGACTCCCTCGCCGTCGACGAGGCCTGGCCGGCGCTGATCCTCTCCCGCCGGCACAAGGCGATCGTCGTCGGCCCGGAGGAGATCCTGCTGGAGCACGATCTGCGGCTGCCCGTGGAACCGGACCGCTGGCAGCGGCCGTCGTTCCGTTACACCGACGGCGAGCTGCTGGTGATGTGGCGGCAGGACGGCAAGCAGTACGGGTACTGGTCGGCCCGCCCGTCCGAGGTGTTCCCGCTCGGCGGGGAGAGGCTGCCGCACTGGTACGGCAGCGGCGACGCGGGCGAGACCTCGATCCCGCTGCCGGGCGGCGGCCGCGCCACCGGCGGGCGCGCCCTGCACGCCGGCGACACGGTGCTGCCGCCCGCCCGCCGCATCCTCGGCGACGGCACCTCGTACTGGCGGCAGGGCCGGCAGGGACGGCAGCAGGTGTGGCTGGAGTACGACCCCGCCACCGGCACGCACGGGCGCGCCTCGCTGCCCGCGTTCCTCAGGGACGGCATCCGCGAGGACGCGACCCTGCTCCAGCAGCACTGCGCCGTGCTGCCGCTCCGGCCCGGTCTGGAGCACAGCCCGTGGGGCACGGACGGCACGGTCCTCGGCCGCTGGGTGCGCACCGAGGGCGAGGGCGACGGGGCGCGCACGACCGTCGGCACGCCGGACGGCCGGACCGTCACCCTGCCGACGCCGCACGGCCGGATGCCGGGCGTGCCGCTCGGCGCGCTGCGGCTGCCCGGCGGCGCCGAGCCCGTCGTCGTCGCCCAGCACCGCCAGGTGGCCTGGTACACGCGGGACGACGGCACCGGCGTGCGGGAGCTGGGCCGGGTGACGCCGCTGGAGCGGGGCGGCGAGTTCGCCGCGGGCACCCGGCTCGTCGTGCCGGCCGACTTCTGGCACGCCCTGCGGCCGCGCGACGAGGAGGCGTCGGCGCTGCTGCGGGCGCTGGACGACGAGCAGGCCGACGCCTTGCTGCGCGCCGGGGAGCAGGCACTGGCGGAACACCGGGCGAGGGCGCTGCGGCGGGCCGAGGCGGAGCGCCGGGCGAAGGCGGCGGCCGGGGGCCGAGCCGCCGGGGCCGGGAACTCCGCGGGAACCGCCCCCGCCGGGCCCGCCGTCCCGACCGCCGACGAGGTCCTGCGGGACGTCGTCTCCCGGTGCCTGCCCGCGCTCACCGAACCGCATCTGCTCACCGGTGTCGCCGCGCTGGTGCACGCGGTGCTGCGCCTGGCGGAGTCGGTCCGCGCGTTCGTGACGCCCCCGGTGGAGCGGCCGGGGACGGACCGCAAGCGGACCGAGGGCATGTTCGCCGACCACTGCCCCGAGGACGGCGACGACCAGACGCTGCGCGAGGCGACCGCCGGTCTCGCCGACCTGCAGGGCTGGTGGGGCGGCGTACGGCGCTGGAGCGCCCTGCGCCAGATCCGCGCGGTCAACCACGTGCTCGCCGGGAAGCCCGCCGACGGCGCGCCCCTGCCCGGCTCCGCCCGGCTCGGCGAGTCGGCCGACGGGTGGCACAGCGACGAGTTCACCGTGCCGCGCTTCGACGCGCGGTGGCCGTCGGTGCTGGACGCGCTGCGCCCGCTCGCCTACCGCGCCGCCTCGCCGGCCGTGCCGCAGGCGCACCGCGAGGCGCTGCTCCTGCTGTTCGAGGCGATCACGGAGGGGCCGCTGGCCGAGCCCGGGGGCGCGCTGCGCGAGGTCGTGCTGAGCGAGCCGCGCAAGGGGCAGGAGCGGTCCGGGCAGGTGCTGCGCCGGGAGGGCCGCACCGTCGTCGTCCTCGGCTGCCTGACCGCCGGCCATCACGGCGACCGGGTGAACTGGCTGGCCCTGGACCACGACCCGGCCGGGGTGTTCGGCGCGGTCGCCCACTTCACCCTGCGGGAGACCGCGCACCCCCCGGTGTTCCCCGCCGACGCGCTCGCCGCCGTGACCCGGCTGGTCCGGGACAAGGGCGCGGCGCCCTGGCAGCCCGGGGCGCCCGCCGCGCTGGCCGCCGCGACCCGGGGCGGGGTGGGGCCCGTACAGGCGGCCCTGCTCGTGGCCGCGAAGCCGGCGCAGCTCACCGACGAGGTGATCGCCGCGACCGGGCTGAAGCCCCGGCAGAAGCAGCTCGGCGACGCACTGCTGGCGTCGCTCGACGCCGCCGACCGGGCGGCGCTCGTCGGCGCGCTGCTGCCCGACGACCCCGCCGACCTGTGGACGGCCGGGCCGGACACGGCCGCGGCGGGCCGGGTGTGGGCCGAGCGGCTCGGGGAGGTCGTCCGCCTGCCCGAGGACCTCGCCGGGGAGCTCTCGCTCGGCGGTCTGCCCACCGGCACCGCCGAGGAGGTGCTCAACCCCGGCCGCACCCCCTGGATCAGCCGCACCACGGTGCAGCGGCCCGGCAAGGACGGCGAGCTGGTGCCGGAGGACGCCGCGGCGCTGCCCGGCCGGTACGACCTGACGCGTGCCGTGGCCGCCCTGGCCGGGCTCGCCTACTCCCTGCCGTACGGGCACCCCCTGCGCGCCGCGCTGCCGGAGGGGCTGGCCGCGCTGCGCCGCCGCGTCGCGGACCCGGGGCTGCTGCTCGACCTCGACCTCGGGTGGACGCAGAGGGGCACCTCGACCGCCGCCGAACTGCGCAAGGCGTACGGGCTGCCCGCCACCGGGGGCGCCGGCGCCGACGGCCTGACCCGCGTGGGCGAGGCCTTCGTGCTGCGTCCCTGGTACGGCGACCAGGAGGCCGTCCTGGTGCGCACGGGAGCGCTGCGCGGCCCGGACGACCCGGTGTTCGGACTGGTCGAGGGGCTGGTCGGGGCCGGACGGGGCGGGGGCATGGACGCCCTGCGCACGCTGCTGGGCGACGACCTCGCCCGCGCGCTCGCGGCCGGCACGGACCCCGAGGGGCCCACCGGGTACGCCCAGGACCCCACCGTCAGCGTGCCCGGCCTGGTCGCCGAGGTCGCGCGGACCCACGGTCTGGGCGAGGACGCGGCCGCGCTCTACCTCCAGTTGCTGGCCCTCCCCGACCCGACGGACCGCAACTGCGTGCGCTGGACGGGCTGGAAGCCCGCCCGTGCGAAGAAGGCCCGCGCCGGACTGGCGGCCACCGGCCTGGTCGTCGAGGCGAAGCGGGCGCGCGCCGGACGCACCCTGTTCCTGCCGTGCGGCTGGCTCGACCTGAAGTCGCCCGCGCTGCCGGTGGAGCTCTGGAAGCAGGGCCTGTACTCCGTGCCGGACCACGCCCGGGCGGTGCCGCCGATGCCGGTGCCCGAGCTGTTCACCCGGGCGTGGGACCGCGTCCGCGCCGGTGACGCCCCTGCCTACGAGGAGCTCACCACCCGCGCCACCCGCAAGGGCCGCCGCCGATGACCACCGTCCACCCGCACCAGGAAGAACCCGCACCGATGACCACCACCCTCTCCCCCGCCCCGGCACCGGCCCGCCAGGTCGTCCCGCCCGAGGACCGGTACGCCACCGAACTGGCGTTCCTCGCCGCGTACGACGACGGGCCGCGCCCGCCCGCCTGGCGGCTCACCCCGCGCGCGGTCGTCACCTTCGTCATGGGCAGTGCCGGCGTGGCCCTGAAGCTGCCCGACGGGGCGGAGGTGCCCGACGGGGTGCCGCGCCGCCTGGTGGTCGAGGACAAGTTCATCGGCGACCGCTCCCTGGTCGAGCGGTGCGTGGTGACCCTCGCCGGGGAGCGCGGCCTGCTGCTCGTCGGCGAGCCCGGCACGGCCAAGTCGATGCTCTCGGAACTGCTCGCCGCCGCCGTGTGCGGCACCAGCGGCCTGGTGGTGCAGGGCACGGCGGGCACCACCGAGGACCAGCTCAAGTACGGCTGGAACTACGCGCTGTTGCTGGCGCAGGGCCCCAGCCGGCAGGCGCTCGTGCCCTCCCCCGTGATGACCGCGATGTCCCGGGGCGCCGTCGCGCGCGTGGAGGAGGTCACCCGCTGCCTGCCCGAGGTGCAGGACTCGCTGGTGTCGCTGCTGTCCGAGCGGCGGATCGCGGTGCCCGAACTGGCGGGCACCGAGGACGCCCTGGCGCACGCGGCGCCCGGCTTCACCCTCGTCGCCACCGCCAACCTGCGCGACAAGGGCGTCTCCGAGATGTCCGCAGCCCTCAAGCGCCGCTTCAACTTCGAGACGGTCGGCCCCATCCCGGACCTCGACGCGGAGACCGCGCTGGTGCGCGGCCGGGCGCGGACGTCGGTGGAGCGGGCCGGGGCGCCGTTCCGGGTCGACGACGCGGTGCTGGAGGCCCTGGTGACCGTCTTCCGGGACCTGCGGGAGGGCCGGTCGGCGGAGGGCTGGGAGGTGGAGCGGCCGTCGACGGTCATGAGCACCGCGGAGGCCGTGTCCGTCGCCGGGGCGCTCGCCCTCGCGGCAGCGTACTTCCCGGGCGACCGTGACGTGCTCGGACTGCTGCCCGGGCACCTGCTGGGCGTGGTCCGCAAGGACGACCCCGCCGACGCGGCCCGGCTGCGCGGCTACTGGGACGGTCCCGTCCGGCGCCGCGCCGAGCAGGGCTCCGCCACCTGGCGCACCCTGTGGGACCTTCGTACGGTCCTGGAGGGCTGACCGCCGTGTCCCACCCGCACAGGAGCGTCCCCGTCCCGGCCGGTACCGGTGGCTCGCCCGCCGCGCCCGGCCCGGAGGGGTCCGCACACCGGCCCGGTCCGCACGGTTCGCCCGAGGCGGCCCTCGCCGCCCTCACCGGCCCCGCCGCGCCCTACCTCGTCGGCGTACGGCACCACGCGCCCTCCCTGGCCGCCGCCCTGCCCGCGCTGCTGGAGGAGGCCGGGCCGGACGTGCTGCTCGTCGAACTGCCGGCCGAGATGCAGCCGTGGCTGCCCTGGCTCGCGCACGAGGAGACCCGGGCCCCGGTCGCGCTGGCCGCCGCACCCGGCGACGGGGGCGGCGGCCAGGGCCCGGCGTTCTATCCGTTCGCCGACTTCTCGCCCGAACTGGCCGCCGTGCGCTGGGCCGCCCGGCGCGGTGTGCCGGTGATCGCCTGCGACCTGCCCCTCGCCGACCGCGCGTGGGGCCGGGAGCGGCGGGCCGCCGGGCGGCAGGACGGCGGCCCCCGTATCGCCACCGCCCTGCGGGCCCGGCTCACCGGCCGCCCCGGGGACGACCTGTGGGACCGGCTCGTCGAGGCCGCCGCCCCCGGTTCCCCGCCCGAGGCCCTGCGCCGCGCCGCCCTGCTCACCGGGTGGGCCCTGCGCGAGGACGCGGTCGCCTCGGGCGGGGTGCCCGAGCTGGACCTGCGGCGCGAGCGCTGGATGCGGGCACGGCTGGCCGAGGCGACGGCGCGCGGGGAGCGGGCCGCCGTGGTGGTGGGGGCGTTCCACGCGCCCGCGCTGGTCGGCCCGGCACCGGCCCCGGCGGGCTCCGGGGGTGCCGCGGAGACAGGGGCCGGAGGGAGCGCGGGGGGAGCGTTCGGGGCTGACGCCGGAAAGCGTGCCGGGGACGATCCCGGGAAGGGCCGCGCGGCTGACGGCGGGACGGGAGACGAGGCGGACGCCGGGAGGGCCCCGGGGACCGGCGCCGGGACGGTCGCCGAGCCGCGGGGATCCGCCTGGACGACCTCGCTGATCCCGTACACGTACGCCCTGCTCGACGAGCGGTCCGGTTACCCGGCGGGCATCCGCGATCCGGAGTGGCAGGACATGGTCCTGCGCGCGGCGGGCGATCCGGCGGCGCTGGAGGAGGCGCTGACCGGGGCTGCCGTCCGCGTCTGCGCGGAGCTGCGCGGCCTCGGTCACCCCTCCGGGCCGGCCGACGCGCGGGAGATCACCCGGCTCGCCCGCGACCTGGCCCGGCTGCGGGGGCTGCCCGCGGCGGGCCGGGGCGAGCTGGTCGAGGCCGTGCAGACGGTGCTCGCGCAGGGTGAGCCGTACGGGCGGGGGCGGGCCGTGGCGCGGGCGATGGAGCGGGTGCTCGTCGGCACGCGCACCGGGCGCCCCGCCCCGCAGGCCCCGCGCAGCGGTCTCGCGCCCGCGGTGGAGGCCGAGGTGGCGCGGCTCGGCCTGCCCGGCCCGGAGGCGGGCGGCCCCGGCACGGCCCGGGACCTGCGGCTGGACCCGTTGCGGTCCGACCTCGACCGGCGCCGTGAACTGCTGCTGCGCCGGCTGGCGGTGTGCGGGGTGCCCTACGGGGAGGAGAAGGAGGTCGTCGGCGCCGGCGGTGCCGAGGCGCTCACCTCGCGCTGGGAGCTGCGCTGGACGCCCGCCACGGCGGCCATGCTCACCGCGGCCGGGGTGCGCGGGGTCACTCCGGCGCAGGCGGCCGAGGGCGTCCTGCGCGAACGGCGGCGCGCGGAGCGGGACGAGGGCGGGCCGACCGCCGCGCAGGCCCTGGAAGGGCTCGTGCGGGCGGCGGAGTGCGGCCTGGAGGCACTCGCGGACGAACGGCTCGACGACGTCGCCGACGTGCTGCCCCGGGCCGGCACCCTGCCGGAACTGCTCGCCGGTCTGGCCCTGTTGGACCGGCTGCGGGCCGGTCACGTGCCCGGGCTCGGCGCCGGACCGGACCGTACGGCGCGGGCGTCCGCCGCGGCCGAGCTGCTCACGGCGGCGGCGGTGCGGCAGGTGGACGGCCTGACGGGGTCCGAGGACCCGGCCGACGCCCACGCCCTGCTCGAACTCGCCCACCGGGCCGACCTGTCGGGCGGTATCCGGCTCACCGACGCCCTGGCCCGCCTCGCCTCCGGCGGCTCCCCGCTGATGCGCGGCGCCGCCGGGGCGGTGCGCGTCCTGCTCGGGCAGGAGGAGGCGTGGGCCCTCGGCGACCGGGTGGCCTCCTGGGTCGACGGGGCGACCGGCCCCGACTCCCGCGCGGCGCTCACCGCCCGGCTCAGCGGGCTGCTGACCGCCGCGGGACCGCTCCTGGAGGCGGCGCCGCCCGCGCTGGAGCCCTTGCTGGTCCGGGTGTCCGAGCTGCCCGACCGGGAGTTCCTCGACCGTCTCCCCGCCCTGCGCGGCGGCTTCGACACCCTGAGTCCCGCGGCCCGCGACCGGTTGCTGGCGGCCGTCGAGGAGCGCTTGGACACCGTGCGCGTGGCCGACACCGGCGGGGTCGACCCGGCCGCGCTCGCCGCCTGGACCGGGGCGGACCTCGCGGCCCGCGAGGCGCTGCGGTCGCTGGGGCTGCTGCCCGCGTCGGGGTCCGGCGCGGACAGCGCGACGGCCACGGGCGTCACCGCCCGGCACACCCCCCGGGAGGGCACGGCCGCATCGGCGGACGCGGCCACGGAGGGCACGGCCCGGTCGACGGGCGCGACCACGGAGGGCACGAACGCGTCGGCGGGCACGGTCGCGTCGGCCGGCACGGTCGCAGCGAGCGCGACTGTGTCGGCGGGCGCGACCGCGGAGAGCGCCTCCGCCAAGAGCCCGACCGCACAAGGCACAGTCGTAGAGAGCACCGCCACCTCGACAGGCACGACCGCAGAGAGCCCCTCCGCAAAGAGCCCGACCGCACAGGGCACGGTCGCAGAGAGCACCGCCACCTCGACAGGCACGACCACGGAGAACCCCTCCGCAAAGAGCCCGACCGCCGGAAACGTGCCCCTGGGCGGCGGCGCCGCCCGGGAGGGCGCGTCCCCTCGAACCGCCGCAGAGCGTCGGCCCGAGGAGCACCGCCTCGCCCCCGCCGACCGCTGGCGTCTCCTGCTCGGCCGCCGTGCGGACCGGCTGCCGCCGTCCGCCGGGCCGTTGGCGACCGCGCTGGACGAGCTGTACGGCAGCGGCCGGGGCGAGGGCAGCCGGGGGGACCTGACGGGCCCGGGTGCCCCGGGGGCCGGTGGAGGGCGCGAGGCGCCCTACCCCGGGGTACGGGAGTGGTCGGAGGAACTGGCCGCGCTGTTCGGGCCGGGCATCCGGGAGGAGGTGCTGGCGGCGGCCGCCGCGTCGGGCCGCCGGGACGTCCTCGCCGAGCTGGACGCGGACAGCGTGCGCCCCTCGGTCGACCTGCTGCGCACCGTGCTGCGGCACGCGGGCGGACTGCCGGAGGCCCGGCTGGCCGCGCTGCGCCCGCTCGTGCGGCGGCTGGTCGACGCGCTGACCCGGCAGCTGGCCACCCGCCTGCGCCCCGCCCTGCACGGCACGGCCCTGCCGCGTCCCGGCAGGCGGCCGGGCGGCGGACTGGACCTGCCCCGCACCCTGCGGGCCAACCTGGCGACCGCGCGCCGCGGTCCGGACGGCACGGTCCGGGTGATCCCCGAGCGGCCGGTCTTCCGCACCCGGGCGCGCCGGTCCGCCGACTGGCGGCTGGTGCTGGTCACGGACGTCTCGGGGTCCATGGAGGCGTCCACTGTCTGGGCCGCGCTGACCGCGTCGGTGCTGGCGGGGGTGTCGACGCTGTCCACGCACTTCCTGGCGTTCTCCACGGAGGTCATCGACCTCACCGGGCACGTGGAGGACCCGCTGTCGCTGCTGCTGGAGGTCAGCGTGGGCGGCGGCACGCACATCGCGGCGGGGCTGCGGCACGCGCGCGAACTCGTCACCGTGCCCTCGCGCACCCTCGTCGTGGTGGTCAGCGACTTCGAGGAGGGCCGTCCGCTCGGCGGTCTCCTCGCCGAGGTCCGCGCGCTGGTCGGAGCCGGCTGTCACGTGCTGGGCTGCGCGAGCCTCGACGACACGGGCCGGCCCCGCTACTCCACGTCGGTCGCGGGCCAGCTCGTCGCCGCGGGCATGCCCGTCGCCGCCCTCAGTCCGCTCGAACTCGCCCGCTGGGTAGGGGAGAAGATCGCATGAGCCCGGACCTGCCTCCGGTCGTCCCGTCCGTCACCGCCGAACTCGTCGCGGCGCTCTCGCCCCGGCTCCGCAAGCGGCTGGACGCGGGCGTCGCGAAGCTCGCGGCGCGTCCGGCCGTCCGCGACGGCGACACCGTGCGGATCGCCGTCGACGACGACACGGACGTCGTCCTGCACGCCCCCGGCGGGACGGTGACCGGTGCGGACGCGATCCGCTGCGGCTGCCTGCTGGCTCCGGGCTGTCTGCACCGCGCGGCGGCGGCCTCGGCAGCGCCGATCGCCGACGACGTTCCCGTCCCCGGTCCCTCCGGGGCGAGCGGACCGCCGGAGGGGACACCGCAGGCGGCGAAGACCGCGGGGCCGGCAGGGCCCGCGCCCCGGACGGAGCCGGCCGCGGCCGACGTCGCCACCGCCGGACAGCGCGACGCCGCACGGGCGGTGTCCGCCGCGGCCGCCGCCGTCCTGGAGGCCGGCACGGACGGTGCCGGGGCCGTGCTCCAGGCGGAGCTGCTGCGCGCCGCGCACACCGCCCGCCTCGCCGGTCTCCCCCGGGCCGCCGCCGGGGCGGTCTCCGTGGTCACGGCGGTGCGCGCGGCCCGCTCCGCCGACCCCGGGTACCGCCTCGCCGACCTCGCCGGCGCGTTCCGCGACGTCCTGGGCGTCACCCACCGCCTGCCGCACGCCACCGGCCCCGACCTGGCGGAGCTGCGCGGCACGGTCCGGCAGCCGTACCGTCCGGACGGCTCGCTGCGTCTGTACGGGCTGTTCTCCGAGCCCGTCCTCACGGCGACCGGCTACGCGGGCGCGGTCACCTGGACCGCCGACGCCGAGGGACGCCTGTACACGGTCTCGGACGTGGCGCCGGGCGGTCCCGCCCGGGCGACCGGCGCCGCCGACCGGACCGTACGGATCGGCGACACGGCCCTGACCCACCGTGAACTGTCGCGCGCCGGGCTGGCGGTGTCCGGTGCCACCGTCTCCCCGGCGGGCCGCCTCGGCGCGGGGGCCGGGGTGCGGGCGGTGCGCGCGTCCGGCGCCGCGTGGCACGGCGAGCCGCTGGACCGGCTGTGGGCCGTGCCCGTCGCCGAGCAGGCGGCGCGGGCCCTGAACGGCGGACACGGCCTGCTCTTCCTCGACGTCACCGTCACGGGCACCCTGCGGGAGACCGCGGGCGAGTGCCTGCTGGCCGACTGCGCGGGCCTGACCCTGCGGCTGGGCACGGCCCACGACGACCCGGCCCTCCCCTGCCGCGACAACCTCCGGCTGCTCGCCGCCGCCCGGAGCGACCGGCTGCGGATCGTCGCCCGTCTGGTCCCCGGCCCGCTCCCCCGGGCCGTGCTGCTGGCCGCCGGGCACCCCGCCGACCCCGCCGCCCGGGTGGACCTCGGCCTGGACCGCCTCCAGCACGCGGACCTGCCCTCCGGCGCGGCGGCGCACGGCGGCCCGGCCGCGCCACCGGCCGGCCCCGCGCACGCCGTGGACGAGGCACCGCTGCACCTGCTGCGCCGCCGCCTGCACCAGGCGGTGTCCGGAGGCCGCCGCGTCCTCGCCTTCTCCCCCGGCGGGCCGGGCGACGCCGCCCGCCTGCGCGGGCTCGGCCTGGGCACGGCGGGCGATCTCCTCGACGACCTCCACGCCGCCGCCGCGGACCGCTCCCGGGACGCGTTCGGCCGCCTGCTCCCGGCCGACACGGACCGCTTCGCCCGCGCCTGGCTCGCCGCCGCCGTCTACACGGACCTGGTCGAACGGGCGCTGTGCGCGGCGGCCTGGGGGGCCACCGCGGCCGACGTGTCCTCCGCGGTCCCTTCGCCGCGTCCCTAGGGGCTGTCGTTCGGATCACGTCGCGGACGCGGGGCCGACAACACACAGTCGATTCCCCGCGACCTGATCCGAACGACAGCCCCTAGCGCGCCCGGTGCCCGAAGCGCCTCCGCGCGGACCGGCGGCGACCGTGCCGGAGGCTCCGGATCGCGGTGGCTCCTCCCTGTCGGCGCCGCGCGGTCCGATCCGGAAGCCGGCGCCGAGCGGCGCGCGCCGGGCGGTACGGACCGGACGGGCCCGAGCCGTGCGACAGCGGGTGCCGGACCTCGACGTGCCGTGTGCCGTTCGCGGCGGACGCGGGCCGGTGGCGGGCGACCGGTGCGCGGACGTCCGGCTCTCCGCCGTCGGCCGGCAGCGAGGCGGCCGGACGGGTCGCGGTGTTCGTGACCGGCCGCACGTGGGTGACGGTGTCGCGCCGCCAGGGCCGCGTGCGCGCCGCGTCGCGGTGGCCGCCCCGCAGGTCCACCGCGTGGTGGCCGTCGGCGTCGACGGCCGGCGGCAGGCCCGCTTCGCCGCCGTGGCGCAGCCGATGCTCCACGGCGGCGCGGACGGGTTCGGACCCCGGGCCGACGGTTCCGTTCAGTTCGGTCATGCCGGCCTCGTCTAGGTCAGGATCCGGCCTACATGCCTCCTAGCGTGGTGCTCGTCCACGGAACACCGCCGACGGAGGCCGAAGACGATGACCACGACGCACAGCACTCCCGCCGCCGCCCCGGCCGCGCCCGCCGCCACCGGCGAGCGCGCCGACCTCCTGGAGTCACTCGCCCGCCAGCGGTACTTCCTGCGCTTCACCACCCGCGACCTGACCGACGAGCAGGCCGGGTTGCGGACCACCGCCGGCGAACTGTGCCTGGGCGGGCTCGTCAAGCACGTCACCTCGGTCGAACGGGGCTGGGTGAAGTTCATCCTGCGAGGCCCCTCGGCGCTCGGCGACTTCACCCGCATGACCGAGGCCGACTGGGCCCGGCGGGCCGACGAGTTCCGCATGCTGCCCGGCGAGACGCTCGCCGCGGTACTGGAGAAGTACGCCGAAGTGGCCCGCCGCACCGACGAGTTGATCGGCACGCTGCCCGACCTGGACCTGACCTGGCCGCTGCCCCCGGCTCCCTGGCACGAGCCCGGCACGTGCTGGTCCGCACGCCGGGTCCTGCTGCACCTCATCGGTGAGACGGCCCAGCACGCCGGTCACGCCGACATCCTCCGCGAGTCCCTGGACGGCGCCAAGACCATGGGGTGAGCGGGGCGTGCGCCGGGCCGCCCGGGCGTCACCGCGGCAGTGCGGCGGTGACGCAGTGCGGCGACGAACGCGTGGGCGGTGAGCCGGAGTCCGTGCCGGCGTCGCGCACCGCGGGGGCCGCGGGCGGGCGTTCGGGCCGTGCCGCCGCCGGGACGACGTCGGCGGTGCGGCCCGTGCGGCGGACCCCGGAGCCGCCGTCGGAGCGCGCGGTGGCACGGCGGCCGCGCGGGGCGGGTGAGGGCGGCCGAAGGGGCCGTGGTCACGCCCCTGGGGCACAGGCGGGCGGCGAGGGGCGGACCCGGTCGGCCCGTCGAAGAACAGGGGCCTGACTGCCGTGCGGGGTCGGGCAGTTGACGCGCGGGCCGAGCCCCGGCCCCGGCACGGCGGCCGGTCGGCCACGGCCCGTGCCCGCCGGCCCACGTGCCGGTCAGCGGGGTGAACACGTGCGCTACATTGCCTTGCCTTGACCGCGATCACTCACGATCTCTCACGCTACGGAGTCGGCAATCCCATGAGCGACATCGTCAACGGACTCGGCCGGGCCACCGCTTACGGCGCCCTGGGCCTGGTCCTGCTGGTCCTCGGTATCGTCCTGGTCGACGTGCTGACGCCCGGAAAGCTCGGCCGGCAGATCTGGGAGCAGCGCAACCGCAACGCCGCGCTCGTGCTCAGCTCCTCGCTGCTCGGCATCGGCGGCATCGTGTTCACGTCGATCTGGACGACGTACGAGGACTTCGGCAAGGGGCTGGTGTCCACCGCGGCGTTCGGGCTGCTGGGCCTGGTGATGATGGCCCTGGCGTTCCTCGTGGTGGACCTGATCACGCCGGGGCGGCTGGGCGCGACGCTGGTCGACCCGGAGCCCCACCCGGCGGTGTGGGTGACGGCGTCGTGCAACCTCGCCGTGTCCGCGGTCGTCTCGGCTTCCATCGCCTGACGCGGGCGGCTCGCCGGAAGCCCGGCCCGGGAGGTTCCCCGGAGCCGTGCCCCCGGAGGTTCGTCGACACGCGGCCGGGACGGGCCCAGGGGGACCGTCCCGGCCGCGTCGTCCGGCCCGGCGTCCTCCTCAGGCGAGTTCGACGAGCAGGTCGCCGCCCTCGACCTGCTGGATCCGGTTGATGGCCAGCCTGGCCACGGTGCCGGACTTCGGAGCGGTGATCGCGGCCTCCATCTTCATCGCCTCGATGGTGGCCACCGTGGCACCGGCCTCCACCTGGTCGCCCTCGGCGACCGCGAGGGTCACCACGCCGCCGAACGGCGCCGCGACGTGGTTCGGGTCGGTCCGGTCGGCCTTCTCGGTGACCGGGACGTCGGAGGCCGCCGCCCGGTCGCGGATCTGGATCGGGCGCAGCTGGCCGTTCAGGGACGACATCACCGTCCGCATGCCGCGCTCGTCGGCCTCGCCGACGGCCTGCAGCTCGATGAGCAGCCGCACACCGGGTTCCAGGTCGACGGCGTACTCCTTGCCGGGGCGCAGCCCGTAGAAGAAGTCCTTGCTGTCCAGCACGCTGGTGTCGCCGTAGGACTGGCGGTGGGTCTCGAACTCGCGCGTCGGCGCGGGGAACAGCAGCCGGTTGAGCGTGGCGCGCCGGTCCTTGGCCAGGCCGGTGCGGTCGTCCGCGGTCAGCTCCTGCACGGGCTTGGGTTCGGCGCGGCCCCGCAGCGCCTTGCTGCGCAGCGGCTCGGGCCAGCCGCCGGGCGGGGTGCCCAGCTCGCCGCGCAGGAAGCCGATGACGGAGTCGGGGATGTCGTAGCGGTCCGGTGCCGCCTCGAAGTCCCGCGGGGCGACGCCCGCGCCCACGAGGTGCAGCGCCAGGTCGCCGACGACCTTCGAGGAGGGCGTCACCTTCACCAGGCGGCCGAGCATCCGGTCGGCGGCGGCGTACATCGCCTCGATGTCCTCGAAGCGGTCGCCGAGGCCCAGCGCGATGGCCTGGGTGCGCAGGTTGGACAGCTGCCCGCCGGGGATCTCGTGGTGGTAGACGCGGCCGGTCGGCGAGGCCAGGCCCGCCTCGAAGGGCGCGTAGACCTTGCGGACGCTCTCCCAGTACGGCTCCAGGTCTCCGACGGCCTGCAGGCTCAGGCCGGTGGGACGGTCGGAGTGGTCGGTGGCGGCCACGATCGCCGACAGGGACGGCTGCGAGGTGGTGCCCGCCATGGACGCCACCGCCCCGTCCACGGCGTCCGCGCCGGCCTGGATCGCGGCGAGGTAGGTGGCGAGCTGGCCGCCGGCGGTGTCGTGGGTGTGCAGGTGGATCGGCAGGTCGAACTCGCGGCGCAGCGCCGACACCAGCTTCGCCGCGGCCGGGGCGCGCAGCAGGCCCGCCATGTCCTTGACGGCCAGCACGTGGGCGCCCGCGGCGACGATCCGCTCGGCCAGGCGCAGGTAGTAGTCGAGGGTGTAGAGCCGCTCGGCGGGGTCGGACAGGTCGGAGGTGTAGCACAGGGCGACCTCGGCGATCGCCGTTCCGGTCTCCCGTACGGCGTCGATGGCCGGCCGCATCTGGTCGACGTCGTTGAGGGCGTCGAAGATGCGGAAGATGTCGATGCCGGTGGCCGCCGCCTCCTGGACGAAGGCGTCGGTGACCTCGGTCGGGTACGGGGTGTAGCCGACGGTGTTGCGGCCGCGCAGCAGCATCTGCAGGCAGAGGTTGGGCACGGCCTCGCGCAGGGCGGCCAGCCGCTCCCACGGGTCCTCGGCGAGGAAGCGCAGGGCGACGTCGTAGGTGGCGCCTCCCCAGCACTCCAGCGACAGCAGCTCGGGCAGGGTGCGGGCCACCAGCGGGGCGACGGCGAGCATGTCCTTGGTGCGGACCCGGGTGGCGAGCAGCGACTGGTGGGCGTCGCGGAAGGTGGTGTCGGTGACGCCGACGGTCGGGGAGGCGCGCAGCCAGCGGGCGAAGCCCTCCGGGCCGAGTTCGACGAGCCGCTGCCGGGAGCCGGCCGGGGGCTCGCCGGCGGGCAGCGGCGGCAGCTTGGTCAGCGGGTCGACGAGGTCGGGGCGCTCGCCGTGCGGCTTGTTCACCGTGACGTCGGCGAGGTAGGTCAGCAGTTTGGTGCCGCGGTCGGCGGAGTGCCGGGCGGTCAGCAGGTGCGGGCGCTGCTCGATGAACGACGTGGTGACCCGGCCGGCCCGGAAGTCCGGGTCGTCCAGGACCGCCTGGAGGAACGGGATGTTCGTGGCGACGCCGCGGATGCGGAACTCGGCCACGGCACGCCGGGCGCGGCCCACCGCGGCGGTGAAGTCCCGTCCCCGGCAGGTGAGTTTGACCAGCATGGAGTCGAAGTGGGCGCTGATCTCGGTACCGGCGTGGGTGGTGCCGCCGTCGAGGCGGATGCCGGAGCCGCCGGGCGAACGGTAGGCGCTGATGCGGCCGGTGTCCGGGCGGAAGCCGTTGGCGGGGTCCTCGGTGGTGATGCGGCACTGGAGGGCGGCGCCGCGCAGGGTGACGGTGTCCTGGGACAGGCCGAGGTCGGCCAGCGTCTCGCCGGCGGCGATCCGCAGCTGCGCCTGCACGAGGTCGACGTCGGTGACCTCCTCGGTCACGGTGTGCTCGACCTGGATGCGCGGGTTCATCTCGATGAAGACGTGGTTGCCGTCGCGGTCGAGGAGGAACTCGACGGTGCCGGCGTTGCGGTAGCCGATCTGCCGGGCGAAGCGCACGGCGTCGGCGCAGATCCGGTCGCGCAGCGCGGGGTCGAGGTTGGGCGCGGGCGCGAGTTCGATGACCTTCTGGTGGCGGCGCTGCACCGAGCAGTCCCGCTCGAACAGGTGGATGACCTCGCCCCGGCCGTCGGCGAGGATCTGCACCTCGATGTGACGGGGTTCGACGACGGCCTTCTCCAGGAAGACGGTGGGGTCGCCGAACGCGGACGCCGCCTCGCGGGAGGCCGCCTCGATGGACTCCCGCAGCTGGGCGGGGTCCTCGACGCGGCGCATGCCGCGTCCGCCGCCGCCCGCGACCGCCTTGACGAACACCGGGAACCCGATGGCGTCGGCGGCGCGGACGAGTTCGTCGACGTCGGTCGAGGGGGCGGAGGAGCCCAGCACCGGGACGCCGGCCTCGCGGGCCGCGGCCACGGCGCGCGCCTTGTTCCCGGTCAGCTCGAGGATCTGCGCGCTCGGTCCGACGAACGTGATGTCCGCCTCCTCGCACGCCCGGGCGAGGTCGGGGTTCTCCGACAGGAAGCCGTACCCCGGGTAGACGGCGTCCGCTCCCGCCCGGCGTGCCGCGCGGACGATCTCCTCCACCGAGAGGTAGGCCCGCACCGGGTGGCCCGGCGCGCCGATCTCATAGGCCTCGTCCGCCTTGAGCCGGTGCAGCGAGTTGCGGTCCTCGTACGGGAAGACGGCGACGGTTCGCGCGCCCAGCTCGTAGCCGGCGCGGAACGCGCGAATCGCGATCTCACCCCGGTTGGCGACCAGCACCTTGCGGAACATTCTTGATCCCTTCAGCCCGCCGGTAGGGAGGTCCCATGGTGTCGGGGGCGGCCCGTTCACGCCATGTGAGCCGGGCCACTCACGGCGTGCCGTACGGGGTCCCGGCGTCACGGCGGGTGCTCCGCCGACCGGCCGCGGGGGGCGGGGCGACGGGCGGCGGCGCCGCCGGGGGCCGCCGCCGCGGGGATAACGGGACGCGTCGGGGGAACACGGACGTGGCCCGCGGACCGTGGAGCCGCGCCCGCACGGCACCGTCACGGCGCACGCCGCCGGTCACCACACGCCATTCGTCACAAGGGGAAGACATGCCGGTACGCCCATGGCCCTCGGGGCCGGAGACCCGTGCGCGGGGCAAGGTGCTGGCAGGCCGGTACCGACTGGACGGCGTCCTGGGACGGGGCGGTGCCGCCGACGTCCACGAGGGGTACGACCTGCGGCTCCGGCGCCCGGTGGCGGTCAAGGTGTTCCGGGCGAACAGCGACACGCAGACGGAGGAGCGCTTCACCGAGGAGGCCGTCCTGCTGGCCCGGCTGCGGCACCCCGGGCTCGTCACCGTGTACGACGTGGGACGGGAGAAGGGGGTGCCCTTCCTGGTCATGGACCTCATCAAGGGCCCGACCCTGCGCCGGCGCATCGCCGACGGCCCCCTGCGCCCCGCCGAGGCCGCCGCGATCGGCGCGGCCCTGGCCGGGACGCTCGCCCACGTGCACGCCGCCGGGGTGGTCCACCGGGACGTCAAACCCTCCAACGTCCTGATGACGGAGGCCGGTTCCCCGCACCTCACCGACTTCGGGATCTCGCGGCTGATCGACAGCACCGCCCACACCGCCACCGGCGCCCTGGTGGGCACCGCGGCCTATCTGGCTCCCGAGCAGGTCCTGGGCCGTCAGGTCGGACCGGCCGCCGACGTCTACGCCCTCGGCCTGACCCTGCTGGAGTGCCTCAAGGGCGAACTGGAATACGACGGCGCCCCGTTGGAGGCGGCGATCGCACGGCTGCACCGCCCGCCGGTGATCCCCGCGTCCCTCGGGGACGAGCTCGCCGGTCTGCTCACGGCCATGACCGCCCTGGACGAGGACGCCCGTCCCGACGCCGGGACGTGCGCCGGGGTCCTGGCGTCCCTCGGCACCGGGGGGACGGCCTCCGTGGTCGCGGCCGGGCCGTACCCCGGCCCGGTGGAACGGGACCGTGCCGCGGTGCCGCTCGCCGGGCACTCCGGCGCGGACGGCACCTCGGTGACGCTGCGGGGGGCCTCCGCCGCCCGGCGGCGCAACCGGCGCGCCCTGGCGACCGTCGGCACCGCGCTGGCCGCCCTGCTCGGCACCGCCCTGACCGGTTCCCTCGGCGATCTCCCCGGGCACGGCACCGACACCGCCTCGGGCGCCGGCGGACACCGGCCGGCCGCTCCCGTCGCCGAGCCGTCGGAGGAGGGAGCGGGGTCGGCCGTCGAGGACCGGCCCGGGCCGAGCCCGACCGCCCCCGTCACCTCCGCGGCCCCGTCCTCCTCCGCGGCCCCGTCCTCCTCCGCTCCCCGGGCGACCGGCCCGGCCTCCGCGCGCGTCGCCGGGGACCCCGTGCGGGACGTGCGCGGGCAGCAGGCCGAGCAGGGGAAGGACCAGGCGCGGACCGAGCCGGGGAGCCCGGGTGAGCAGGACACCGCCAAGGGCGGGCAGGACACCGCCAAGGGCAAGAAGGCGAAGGGGCAGGAGCAGGGCCAGGGGCAGGAGCAGGGCCAGGAGCAGGAGCAGGGCCAGGGGCAGAAGGCGCGCTGAGCCGTCCACGGCCCCTGCCGCGCCCACCGCGCCGCGCCACGCCCCGCTCGCCGACGGCACCCGGCACCCGGCCGACCCCGTTGGAGCCGCATCCCGCGCACCGCGCCGCGCCTCACCGCACCGCGCCGTACCCCTCCGAGGTGCCGCCCGAGGCGCCGCCCCGCCGATCATCCGTGCCGCAGTCGCTCATCTGAGAGGCCTGCGCCACATGGTGCGATCTTCGGGCGTGTTCGAGCCGAGAAAGGGCACTCGACATGCGCGGATCGGTCTCCGCCCGGGCCACGAGGGCCGCGAGCCGCGGCGACCGGTCGCAGGACAGCGCAAAGGGGAGACACCGTGACGGTGCGTATCGGGGCAGAAGAAGAATTCCACGTGCTGGACGTGGAGAGCGGGCGGCTGGTGCCACGGGCCCGCGCCGTACTGGACCGGCTGGACAGACCCGGGTTCACCACCGAGCTCCAGCAGTCGGTCGTCGAACGCAACAGCGGGGTGCACGACACCCTGGACGGCCTCCACGCGGACCTGGCGGAGGCCAGGCGCCGGCTGGACGCGGCGGCCTCCTCCCTCGGCCTCGCGGCGGTCGCGGCCGGCACGGTCCCGCTGGCCCGGGTCAGCTCCCGGGACGTCACCGCCGACGCCCGCTACCGCCACATGGTCGACGAGTACCGCAAGGTCGCCGACGAGCAGCTGATCTGCAGCGCCCAGGTGCACGTCGACGTACCGGACCGGGACACGGCCGTCCGCGCCATGTGCCGGGTCTCCCCCTGGCTGCCGCCGCTGCTGGCCCTGTCCGCCAGTTCGCCGTTCTGGCTGGGCGCGGACACCGGGTACGCCAGCTGGCGCACCATGCTCTGGCAGCGCTGGCCCACCGCGGGCCCGGCCGGCTGCTACGCGAGCGCCGCGGAGTACGACGCCGGCATCGAGGAGCTGATCCGCTCCGGTGTCATCAGCGACGCCGGGATGGTCTACCACGACGTACGGCCCTCCGCCCACCAGCGGACCCTGGAGCTGCGGATCTGCGACGCCTGCCCCCGGGTGGAGACGGTCGTGCTGATCGCCGGGCTCTTCCGCGCGCTGGTGCGCGACGCGTGCGAGGGGCTGGTGCGGTCGGACGAGCCGCGCTGCGACGGGCACCACGACTGGCTGCGGGCCGCCGCCTGGCGCGCCGCCCGCTCCGGCCTGGAGGGCACCCTGGTGGATCCGGTGACCCGGCGGGCGGAACCGGCCCCCGTGGTGCTGCGCCGCATGCGCGACCGGCTGCGCCCGGCGCTGGAGGCGTCCGGCGACTGGGACACCGTGTCCGCGCTGCTGGAGGAGGCCCTGGCCGCCGGCAGCGCCGCGCACCGGCTGCGGACCGCGGCCTCGGCCGAGGACCTGCTCGCGAGTGTCGACCTGATGGTCGCCGAGACCCGGGGCGGGCGCGCCGGACGCGCCGCCCGGACCGTCCGGCGGCCGGCCGCCCCCACCGGGGCCGGCGACGACCGGCCGTTCCTGCACAGCACGGCGGCCGGCGGCCCGCTCGGCTGAGAGCGCCCGTCGTGCCGCCTCCCCCCTCACCGCGTACGGCCCCGGCGGCCCGCCCGACGGGCAGGCGCCGTACCGGTCCCGCCGCCGTCCCGGTCGCCGACCGCGGCCCCGGTTCCCGCGGCGGCCGAACACCCGGCTATGTGATCAAGGAGAGTTCCACCGTCATGTCCAGCACGCCCACGTCACCGTCCCCTTCCGCCGCGCCGCCGCGCGCGGCGGCCTCCGTGCGGCTGTTCCCGCGCCCCGCGGGCACGGCGGGAAGGAGGTCCGCCTGATGTGCGGTCTCAGCGGCGAGATCCGCTTCGACGGCGGGCGGCCCGACATGGCGGCGGTCGAGCGCATGACCGACCGGCTCGCCCCGAGGGGCCCCGACGGCCGGGGGCTGTGGTCCCAGGGACCGGTCGCCCTCGGTCACCGCAGGCTGAAGATCATCGACCTGTCGGACAGCGGCGCCCAGCCCATGGCCGATCCGCACGCCCGTCTGACCGGTGTCTTCAACGGCTGCATCTACAACTACCGCGAGCTCCGCGACGAGCTGCTCGGACGCGGTCACCGGTTCTTCTCCGACTCCGACACCGAGGTCGTCCTCAAGGCGTACCAGGAGTGGGGCACGGACTGCGTCGACCACTTCTACGGCATGTTCGCCTTCGTCGTCGTCGAGCAGGACACCGGCCGGGTGGTCCTGGCCCGCGACCGCCTCGGCATCAAGCCGCTGTACCTCACGCAGACCGCGGAGCGGCTCCGGTTCGCCTCCTCGCTGCCGGCGCTGCTGGCGGGCGGCGGCGTCGACACCTCGCTCGACCCGGTCGCGCTGCACCACTACCTGAGCTGGCACGCCACCGTGCCCGCGCCGCGCACCGTGCTGAGCGGCGTGCGCAAGCTCCCGCCGGCCACCGTCCGGGTGATCGAGCCGGACGGCAGCCACCGGGACCACTGCTACTGGCAGCCCTCCTACACCCGCCGGCCCGAGCACGCGGGCCTGAGCGCGGAGGACTGGACGGACGCCGTGCTGGAGGCGCTGCGCAAGGCCGTGCGCCGCCGCATGGTCGCCGACGTGCCGGTCGGCGTGCTGCTGTCGGGAGGTCTCGACTCCAGTCTCATCGTGGCCCTGCTGGCCGAGGAGGGGCAGGAGGACCTGGCCACCTTCAGCGTCGGCTTCGAGTCCGAGGGCGACGAGGAGGGCGACGAGTTCCGGTACTCGGACCTGGTGGCGCGGCACTTCGGCACCGACCACCACCAGCTGATGGTCCCCTCCGACCGGGTCTCCCAGGCGCTGGACGGGGCGGTCATGGCCATGAGCGAGCCCATGATGAGCCACGACGTGGTCGCCTTCCACCTGCTGTCCGAGCAGGTCGCCAAGGAGGTCAAGGTCGTCCAGAGCGGCCAGGGCGCCGACGAGGTGTTCGCCGGCTACCACTGGTACCCGGCCATGGCCGGGGTGCCCCGGCAGCGCGCCGCCGAGGCGTACGTCGACGCCTACTTCGACCGGCCGCACGCCGAGCTCGCCCGGATCCTGCGGCCCGGTCTGCTGACGGACACGGACGTCTCCGGGGAGTTCGTCCGCGCGCACATGGCGATGCCGGGCGCCGAGAGCGCGCTCGACGCGGACCTGCGGCTCGACACCCACGTGCTGATGGCCGACGACCCGGTCAAGCGGGTCGACAACATGACCATGGACTGGGGTCTGGAGGCCCGGGTGCCGTTCCTCGACCACGAGCTGGTCGAGCTGGCCGCGGCCTGCCCGCCCGACCTGAAGCTGGCGGACGGCGGCAAGGGCGTGCTGAAGGCCGCCGGGCGCAAGGTCCTGCCGCGGGAGGTCGTCGACCGGCCCAAGGGGTACTTCCCGGTGCCGGCGATCAAGCACATGGCCGGTCCGGTGCTGGAACGGGTCCGCGCGGCCCTCACCGCCCCGGAGGCCAAGGAGCGCGGTGTCTTCCGCGAGGAGTACGTGGCCGAACTGCTCGCCGCGCCCAACGCGCACCGCACCCATCGCGGGGCGAACACGCTGTGGCAGGTAGCTTTGCTGGAGATATGGCTGCAGACGCACGGGATCAAGTGACCGGTCGGGGAGCTCCGGGCCCGTCGGCGCCGGCCGGGCGGGGCCCGGCCCGGACGCCGGACGCGCGCACGGCGGACGCACGGACGGCGGGGCCCGCGGAGCCGGGCCTCCGGGCCTCGTCGCCCGCGGAGGCCGGGCTCCAGGCTCCACCGCCCGCGCAGGCCGGACTGCGGACCTCACCGTCCGCCGAGCCCTGGGCCGCCTGGCCCACCGCCACCGCCCAGGGCCCCGCGACCGCCCTGACCGGCACCGGCACCGGCCCCGACGCCGCGGCCGCCGGACCGGGCGGCGACGCCCCGGGCCTGGTGCGGGACTTCGGGGGCGGCGGCACCGCGGAGCCCGCGGCGCCGCCGCCGAGGCCCGCGCCCGCGCTCGTCGTCCTCCCGGACAGCGCGGCGGTCCTCGACGACTCCCAGCTCCTGACCACGCACGGCTGCTGGTACCCGTCGGTGGACCCCACCGGCCGGTACGCCGCCTTCATCTGCGACCGGGGCGGTGTGCCGCAGCTGTGGACCGGGCCGGTCGACGGCGACGAGGTGCACCTGCTGGACGCCGACCGGGACCCGGTCACCGAGGTGTCCTGGTCCCCCGACGGCCGGTGGATCGCCTACACCACCGCGCCGGGCGGCGGGGAGCTCACCCGCGTCCTGTGCGTGCGTCCCGACGGCACCGGGCGGCGTGTCCTGGCGGGGGCCGAGCCGGGCAGCTCGGCGCACCTGGGCCGCTGGCGGCACGACGGCTCGGCCCTCGCGGTGACGGTCGCCGAGCCGTCCCCGGTCACGGACCCCGCCGAACCGGAGGCCGGTCCCGCGTGGGCCGACACGGGCGGTCACCCGCCCGGCTGGGCCAGCCGGGACGGCCGGGCCGTGCTGCTGGGCGGGGCACCGGCCGGCGCGCGGCCGCGTCCCCACGCCGTCGTGGACGGCACCGGCACGGCCCCGGGCGGCGACCGGGCGGCCCTCGACGAGCCGGTGCCGCTGACGCTGTCGGCCTACCTCGTCGACCCGGAGGGCGTCTCCGCGCCCGTGTTCCTGGCCAGTGAGCGCGGCGCGGCCACCCTCCGGGTGTGCGACCTCAGCCGGGACGGCCGGCTCGCCCTGCTGCGGCGGGGCCCCCGGGGCCGCCGCGAGGCACTCGTCGTCCGCACGGACGACCTGCGGGTGACGTGCGCGCTGCGGGTGGCCGACGGCGATCCCTGGATCGGCGGGTTCGCGCCGGACGGCCGCACCCTGTGGCTGCGCAGCGACGAGGGCCGCGAGCACGCCGCCCTGGTCGCGCTCCGGCTCGGCCCGCGGGGCGAGCGCCTGGACCTCACCGTGGCCGCCGAGCGCGCGGACTGCGGCCTCGAACTGCTCGCCCTGGACCGCACCGGGCACCGCGCCCTGCTCTCCTGGAACGTCCGCGGAGCCAGCGACCTGCGGATCGCCGCCCTCGACACCGCCCGGGGCGGCACGGCGGACGGCGTCCCGCCCCGGCACCTGGAGCTGCCGCACGAGGTCGTCACCCGCGTGGTGCCCACCGCCGACCCGGACAGCCCGGTCGTGGCGCTGTCCGGGTCGCAGCGCCGCCCCGGCGTGTGGTGGCTGCCGGGCGGCACGGCCCTGCGCACCCCGTGGTCCTCCCGCGACGAGGACGTCGTGGCCCCCGGCAGCCACCCTCCCGTCCGGCCCGTGCCCCTGCGGCCGGTGGCCCGCGACGGGCTCCACCTGGGCGGCTGGTACTACCGGGCGCCGGGCCGCTCGCCCGGCGAGCCCGCCCCCTGCGTCGTCCACCTGCACGGCGGGCCGGAGGAGCAGGAACGCCCGGTGTTCGACCCGCTGTACCACGAGCTGCTCGGCCGCGGTCTGGACGTCTTCGCCCCGGACGTGCGCGGCTCGTCCGGCTACGGGCGTTCCTTCGTCGACGCGGACCTGGGCACGGGCCGCTTCGCCGCCCTGGACGACGTCGCCGACTGCGCGGCCCACGCGGTGCTGGCCGGACTGGCCGATCCGCGCCGGCTGGCCGTGATGGGCCGCTCGTACGGCGGCTATCTGGTGATGGCCTCCCTGGTGTGGCACCCGGAGCTGTTCCGCACCGGCGTGGCGGTGTGCGGCATGTCGGACTTCGCGACCTTCTTCGCCGGCACCCAGCCGTGGATCGCGCAGTCGGCGGCCCACAAGTACGGGCATCCCGAGCGCGACCGCGACCTGCTGCACGCGCTGTCACCGATGGGCCGGATCGACGCCCTGCGCGCCCCGGTGCTGGCCGTGCACGGCGAGCACGACACCAACGTGCCGCCGGGCGAGTCCGAGCAGTTCGTCCGGGCGGCCCGGGAGCGCGGGCTGGAGGCGGAGCTCCTGGTCCTGCGCGACGAGGGCCACGACTTCCGCCGCGCGGACAACCGCCGTCTCTTCCGCCGCGCCGCCGCGGACTGGATCCAGCGCCACCTGAGGGGCTGACCCCCGGAGGGCGCCCCCCGGGGGTCAGCCCGGCCGGGTCACCTGGACGGCGAGGTCGTTGTCGACGGTGTAGTAGGGGCGCAGGACGGCGCCGCCGGCGCGGGCGGCCGGGCAGACGAACACCGCCTTGCGGTCCGCCAGGTCGTCGAGCAGCCGGCCGACCCTGACCGGCGGCGCGTCGGCCGCGGGCCGGACGAACACGTCCCAGACGTGGTCCGCGGCGGTTCCGGCCCGGAGCAGGTCCTCGTGGCCGACGGTGAACCGGAAGCCGCGGTGATCGGCGTCGGGCACCGGCCGGACGCCGTGCTCGACGCCGCCGCTCCCCCGCAGCCGCAGGCGTACGGAGGCCCCGTCGCCGAGGGCGGCGCCGTGCAGCCGCGCCGTGACCGTCGTGGCCCGGTCCGTGACGTCGATACGGCCGGCCTCCGCGTGGACGGTGCGCAGCCACGCCCGCAGTGCGAGGAAGCCGTCCTTCGTGGCGTAGGGGATGCGCACCGCGACCGGGGACGGGCGGTCCAGGCGGTCTCCGTCGACCAGGGCCCGCAGGTCGCGCAGGCCGGGGCGGAGCCGTTCGCGCGCGGCGTCCGGGTCGCGCAGCAGGTACACGTCCCAGCGGCCCTCCGCGAGCGCGGGCCGCGGTGCGAGCACCGCCTGCCACGGGCCGTCGCCGGTGGCCTCCAGGTCGAGCGGCAGCAGTGTCGTCTCCGGTTGTCCCTTCCCGGGCCGCAGCCGCAGCAGCAGCCGGGGGCGGGTGGCGTCCGGCGGCGGCCGGAGGCGGAAGGTGATCCGGCCGTCGGGGTCGGCGGTGCAGTGGAGGCGGGGGTCGAAGCCGTCGCGGGGGCTCGTCGTCATCGTCGTTCCTTCGCTTTCCGTACCGAGCGCAGCACGCCCGCGGCGGCGGCCTGGGCGAGGTCGCGGGCGGCGAAGCCCCGGCTCACCAGGGCCCCGGGCACGCCGGCGGCCTCGGGGACGGGCCGGTGCCCGCCGCTCCTCGCCGCGAGCGCCTCGGTGAAGAGGCTCTCGGCCCGGGCCACCACGGGGGCCGGGCCGAAGCGCCGCGCGTTCTCCAGGGCCGCGCGTCCCATGCGGCGGCGCCGTCCGTCGTCGCGGACGAGGTCGAGCAGGGCGGCGGCCAGTGCGTCGCGGTCCCCGACCGGGACCAGCCGTCCGTCCACGCCGTCCGCGATGATCTCGCCGGGCCCGTGGGGGCAGTCGGTGCTCACCACCGGCAGTCCGCAGCGCATGGCCTCGACGATCGTCATGCCGAACGGCTCGAAGTCCGACGTGGCCGCGCCGATCGAGCCCTTCACCCATTCGGCCTCCATGGGGGCCGCCGCTCCCATGAGGAACGCGTGGCCGCTGAGGCCGAGCCGCTCGATCAGGGCACGGAGCCGGTCGTGCTCCTCGCCCTTGCCGTAGATCCGCAGCCGCCAGTCGGGGTGCTCGGCGGCGACCGCCGCGAACGCCTCGATGAGCAGGTCGTAACGTTTCACCCGGACCAGCCGGCCGGCCGCCACGACCAGCTTGGCGGTGCCGTCGGCGGGCGGCAGCACCGGGTCCGGGACGCTGTTCGGGAGCGCCGCGACCCGGACGCCGGGCAGCCGCATCTTGCGCCGGTAGGCGGCGGCGTCGGCCTCCGTGACGGTGGTGAGCACGTCCAGCCGGCGGTAGGCCCGGCGCAGGGCGGTGCGCAGCGCCGGCGGGTGGTTGTCGAGGGTGAGGTGCTCCTGGCCGACGCGGGCGACGTGCGGCGGGGCCTGGAGGGCGAGGTGCACGTTGAGCCCGGGCCGGGTGCCGACGACCACGTCCGCCTCGGTCGTCCCCAGGCACTCGGCGATCCGCCGGTCGGTCAGCTCGCTGTACTGGTGGTAGCGGTACTCCGCGGCGGGGAACACCCGTGCCGGCCGGGCGTGCAGGTCGTGGTCCTTCTCCCGGCGCAGGTCCACCAGCGGCCGAAGTCTCACCCTGGAGTCGAGGGTGAGGTTGGGGTGCTCCCGATGGCGTAACACGGAGACGATCTCCACGTCGTGCCGCTCGGCCAGCGCCCCGGCCAGGTTGAAGGTCGTGGTGATGGTCCCCCCGATGCCGTAGGCGTTGTGTATCAGGAAAGAGATCCTCATGGTGGACCAGACGGCCCCGGGCGCGCGGCAGTTGTCCGTCGTTACCACTTCGTGGCCGTGATCGGAAGGGTTCCGGCGTGAACGGCGGGCGACGCCCGGGTCCCGCGGTGCGTGCCGGGCCGGTGGTCCCCGTCCCGCGTGGTCGGCCCCGCCCGGTGGTGCGACGCTGGGGTGAGAGGTGTCCAGGACCCCGGGAGGGCCGATGGGACGGGACGTCCCGGCACTGGTCTTCACCCGCGAGGACCGCCGCCGGTACCGGAGCAAGATGCAGGGGTGCCTCGACGCGTTGGCGCAGATGCTGCGCGAGGCACGGTTCGAGTCCGAGCGGCCCCAGGTGGGGCTGGAGATCGAGCTGAACCTGGTGGACGACGAGGCCGAGCCGGCGATGCGCAACAGCGACGTGCTGGAGGCGATCGCGGACCCCGCGTGGGCCACCGAGCTCGGCCGGTTCAACCTGGAGATCAACATCCCGCCCCGCCGTCTGACGGCCGGCGGCCCCGACTCCTGGGAGTCCGAGATCCGCGCCGCGCTCAACCACGCCGACGAGCGGGCCCGCTCGGTCGGCGCCCGGCTCGTCATGACCGGCATCCTCCCCACGCTGCGGCAGGAGGACGTCGGCGAGGCCGCCCTGTCGGAGAACCCCCGTTACCGGCTGCTCAACGACCAGATCTTCGCCGCCCGGGGCGAGGACCTGCACATCGAGGTCGACGGCGTCGACCGGCTGCGGACCTACGCGGACACGATCACCCCCGAGGCCGCGTGCACCAGCACCCAGTTCCACCTGCAGGTCTCGCCGGACGAGTTCGCCGCCTACTGGAACGCCGCGCAGGCCATCGCCGGCGTGCAGGTCGCGCTGGCGGCCAACTCGCCGTTCCTGTTCGGCAAGGAGCTGTGGCACGAGACCCGCATCCCGCTGTTCGAGCAGGCCACCGACACCCGGCCGCACGAGATCAAGGTGCAGGGGGTGCGGCCCCGGGTGTGGTTCGGGGAGCGGTGGATCACCAGCGTCTTCGACCTCTTCGAGGAGAACCTGCGCTACTTCCCCGCCCTGCTGCCCCTGTGCGACGACCAGGACCCCCGGGAGACCCTGGACCGCGGCGACATCCCGGAGCTCGCCGAACTCACCCTGCACAACGGCACGATCTACCGCTGGAACCGCCCGGTGTACGCCGTCGCCCACGACCGGCCCCACCTGCGGGTGGAGAACCGCGTGCTGCCCGCGGGCCCGACCGTCGCCGACACCCTCGCCAACGGCGCGTTCTACTACGGGCTGACCCGCGCCCTGGTGGAGGAGGACCGGCCGGTGTGGTCGCGGATGTCGTTCTCGGCCGCCGAGGAGAACCTGCACACCGCGGCACGGCACGGCATCGAGGCACTGCTGTACTGGCCCGGCATGGGCGAGGTGCCGGTGCCCGAACTCGTCCTGCGGCGTCTGCTGCCCCTGGCGCACCGGGGCCTGGAGCGCTCGGGCATGGACGACGCCTGGCGTGAGCCGCTGCTCGGCATCATCGAGCAGCGGTGCGTCACCGGCCGCAACGGGGCGGTCTGGCAGAAGGAGATGTTCCACCACATCGACGCCTCCAGCCGCTCCACCCGCCACGAGGCCCTGCGGCAGATGACCCGGCTGTACATCGACTACATGCACCTCAACGCCCCGGTGCACACCTGGCCGGTGGACTGACGGGGCCCGGGACGGTCTCAGCCGACGACGGGCGCCGACCCGGGGCTCGGGGTGAGGCGGGCCCGCTCGCCGTGGCCGCAGCGCACGACGCGGTCGCCGAGCCCGAGCCGGTCGGCCTCGGCCAGGAACGCGGAGAGCGGCGAGCGCATCACCGTGTAGTCGCCGTAGTGGACGGGCAGGACGAGCCGGGGCGCGAGCCGGCGGGCGAGTTCCGCTCCCTGCACGCCGTCCATGGTGACGACGAAGCCCCCGGGCAGCCGGGTGCCGCCGAGGTGGAGCACGGCCAGGTCGGCGGCCGGGAAACGGTGCGTGATCTCGTCGAGGCCGTCGTACAGCAGGGTGTCGCCCGAGACGTACAGCCGCAGGTGGACGGGGCCGCCGGCGGGACCGAACTCCAGCATGCTGCCCATCACCGGCGGCAGCAGGCCGCGCAGCACCCGGTGGCCGGCGTGCCGGCCGGGCAGGGCCGTGACCGAGACCTGTGACCCGCCGCGCGCGAGGGTGAGGGACTGCCAGGTGCGCAGCCCGGCGGTGCGGCGGAAGCCGTGCACCACCTTCAGGCGGCGCGCGGCGTGCGGGGTGGTCAGGAGGGGCACCGCGTGGTCCAGGTGGCGGCGGGCCCGGCGGTCCCAGTGGTCGCCGTGCAGGTGCGACAGGACGATCCCGTCGAGGCGGGGCAGGTCGTGCACGTCGAGGGCGGGCTCGGTCAGGCGCCGGCTCAGCAGCCCGTACCCGAGGTAGGCGTACTGCCCGCGGTGCAGGAAGTTGGGGTCGGTGAGCAGGGTGAGCCCGCCGTACCGCAGGAGGACGGTCGCGTTGCCGACGAAGTGGATGTCGAGCGTGCCGTCCGCGGAGTCGTCCGTGATCGGGGTCATGGTCGCCCGCCCTTCGACGGGGCCGGAGGGTTCCCCGTCGCGCCGGTGGTGTGCGTGGTCGTTCTCCTCCGGCGGACGGAGTACCCCGCGTCCGGACGGTCACTCCGCCGCGGCGGCGGACGGTCCGGGGACGGCCGGGCCGGTCACACGGCGCGCTCCATGCACACCAGCCGCTCCCTCTCGTCCCAGGACTCGGCGACGGTGAAACCGAGCCGCTCGTACAGGGCGATGGCGGCCGCCCGCCAGCGCCACACCGTCAGCCGCACCGTGTCGGCGCCGCTGTGCGCGGCGTGCGCGAGCGCGGCGCCGACCAGGCCGGCGGCGATGCCCCGGCCCCGGAACGCCGGGTCCGTCCAGAGCCGCTTGACCTCGCACCGCCCGCCGGCGGGGGCGGTCACCACCAGGCAGCCGACGGCGCTCCGGCCGCTCAGGGCGACCAGTACGGTGTCCCCGGCGAACGCGGTGCGCGGGTCCAGGACCTCGGCCCGGTAGCGGTCCGGCAGCGCGGCCACGTCGGACACGGCCTCGCCCTTCTCGGCCTGCGTCCGCAGGTGGTAGGCCGCCAGCAGTCCGGTCAGTCCGTCCGCCGCGGCCGGGTCCGCACCCGGCCAGCGCACGACGGCGACCTCGTGGTGATCACTCATGGGGCCAGCATCGGGCATGACGCCGGGAAAGGGCAGGTCCTGCGGCCGGGACCGGCCGCAGGGCCCGGGAAGGGGCTCGTCAGTCCAGCGGGTCGAGCGTCAGGTAGGCCTGCGCGGGGTTGCCGTCGTGGACGAGCGACTCGTGGTGGCCGACGTCGTCGAAGGCGAAGGCGTACGCCTTCCCGTCGGCCATCTGGGCGTGGATGCCGCGGGCGTAGTGGTTGGTCACGGCGTCCTGGTAGAAGGACGCCGAACCGGTGTCGGGCTGCTGGGAGTTGACCAGGAGCGTCGACCGGTTGAACCCGGCGCACAGCGTGCGGGAGATCGGGCCGCGCACCGAGTCGTTGGGCGCGTCGAGCTTCTTGAAGCAGCCGAACACGGAGGCCGAGTCGGGCTTCTGGAAGCTGGTGACCACGGCGCCCGCGCTGTTGGTGAAGTGCATGACGTCCCCGCTCACGCGGCCGTAGTACTTGACCGAGGGCTGGTCGGCGAAGGGGGTCACCGTCAGGGTGGAGGTGCTGTACTTGCTCCACACGCGGTTGATGTAGTCGTCCATCGCCGTGGCCGGGAGCGCGCCGGTCTCCAGGCCGTACAGCGGGGAGAGCGCCCGCAGCACGGTGCCGTCGGAGCGGGTCTGGATCAGGTTGGACCAGCCGCCCGGCTGTCCTCGCAGCGCGTTGAAGAACCCGCGGTACCCGCCCGGCTTGAGCCGGCCGGTGCTGGCCGTGCTGCCGTCGGCGCGCTGGACTCCCACCGCGTACGGCACGGAGAACATGTCGACCTGGGTGCTGTTGAACCACAGCCCCGCGTCGTTCAGCGTGTACTCGGCCCAGTTGAACAGGATGTTGCGGTTGGGGTCGCTGGGGTTCTGCACGGCGGGCTGCACCAGACCGCCGGTGGTCAGCTTGAAGACCAGCTTCTGCCCGTACGAGAAGTAGATGCGGCCGGACAGCTTGGGGATGCGGATGGTCGCCGACTGGCCGGCGGCCGGGCCCGGTATGGAGGCGTCGGGCGCGGGCGTCGGGGGGTTGCCGCCCGCGGGCCAGGGGTGGAAGGTGCCGCCGGCGTCGGCCCAGCCCTGCTGGCCGGTCGACAGCAGCGTGCCGACGACGTACACGTACACCGGCTCGCCGCGGCCCGAGTTGTTGCTGATCTTCAGGGGGATGGTCGCGGGGACCGCGGCCCGGGCGGTCGAGGTCAAACCCGTCGCGAGCAGTAAGGCCGCCAGCATCACGACGGTCGTCAGCCCTGCCAGGGCCCGGCGCGGGAGAGTGCGCCCCATGCTCTGCCTCCGTTCTGACTGTGGGGGTCGGGCAGTATGAGAGCGCTCTCAGATTCCCTCTCTGGTACAGACCTGTCAACGGTTCCGGTTGCGCGCCCCTGATCGCCAGGCCGGGCGACGGCCGTGGGGGGACTCGGGGGCCGGTGCATCGGGTTCGGGCCCCGTGGTCTTCCGGGGGCCGTTCCGCTTGTTCCGCCCACAGGGGGCCTCTCATCGTCATGTCCGCGCCCGGTACGTCCCGGGCTCCGCGTCCGCTTCCGCCGTTGCCCGCGCCGGCTCCCGTGCGGTCGGCCGGCCGGCGGGAGCCGGAGGCCGCCGCCTCGCTGTGCGGGACGGCCGGCAGGTGCCGGGTGTCGGCGTGTCCGGCGTGCGCGGCGGACCTCGCCGTCCGGTTCTTCCGGGCGCGCCGCGGCACCGGGGGCCCTGGCCCCGGACCGGCGGTTCCGCAGGAGGCCCGGGCGGGCCGCGGGAAGCCGGTTCCTCCCCCTGGCATCCCCTGGCATCCCCTGGCTCCCGTACCGCACCGCCCTGGAGGTGCGGCCGGCCGCGGCCTTCCCACCGTCCGGCGGCGAGCGGCGGCGGGGGCGGACCCGGCCGGTGAACGTGGTGGGGGCCGTTCGTCGCCGGCGGCCTGCTCGGCCGGTACGCCGGCGCCGCGCACCGGAGGGCCGAGAGACTCGCGGAGATCAGAGACGCGGTGACGCGGTACCCGGTCGCCGCCACCGCAGCAGCCGCGCACTTCGTCGTCCGGCCGACCGCCGCGCAGCGGCGCACGACGGTCGAGGGTCCGTACGGCCACGGGGCCGCGCCTGCCGGGCGGGCGGCCGTCCGACGGAGCCGGGCGTCCGCCCGGGGCGGGGGCGGCCGGTCAGGAGCCCGGTCCGGGGTCCGGGCGGACCGCGTCGTGGATGCCGGCCCGGGCCGCCTCCAGCTGGGCGGCGAACGCGATGCCGAGGAAGAGGGCCACCGCGGTGAGGTACGCCCACAGCAGCAGGGCGACGAAGGCGGTGAGCGGGCCGTACAGCGCGCCGAAGGCACCGCTTCCCTCGACGTACAGCGCGAGGAGCCCCGTCGCCGCCACCCACAGCAGCAGGTGGACCGCGGAGCCGAAGGCCAGCCAGGTGTAGCCGGGCTGGACCCGGCGGGGCGCCCACCGGAAGAGCACGGCCGAGGCGATCCACGCCAGGGCCAGCCCGACCGGCACCTGCAGCGCGTTCCACCACGCCGGGGCGTCCCCCGGTCCCCCGGTGGTGTCGGAGAGCGCGTCGCCGACGGCCTCCCCCGCGACGAGGACGACGAAGCCCAGCACCATGGGCAGGCCGGCGGCGACCGCGAGGGCCAGGGCGCGGCCGTACTTGCGCAGCGCCGGGCGGTCGCGCTCGATGCCGTAGATGCGGTTCGCGCCCCGCTCGACCTGCCCCATGGCGGACGCCAGGTTCAGCAGGGCGAAGGCCAGGCCGAGCCAGAGCGCGAGCGTGCCCCACACGTCGCCCTGGGCGCTGCGCCGGGTGCCGTCGAAGGCCTCCTCGACGACCTCGGTGCTGGCGCCCGGCACGATGCGGCCGAGGGTGCCCTCGATGATCCGGCCGACGCCCTCGGTGTGCGTGGAGGTGGCCAGGCCCACCAGGGCCACGGTGAACGGCACGAGGCCGAGCACCACCTGGAAGGCGAGCGCCCGGGCGTTGGTGAAGCCGTCCGCGTACCGGAACCGCGCGAAGGAGTCGGTGGCCAGTTGCAGGCGCCCGTAGTGCCGCAGGGCGGCGAGCGCCTCGTCGCCGGAGAGCTCCTCCCCGATCATGTCCCTGGTCTGGGGGACGTGGACGACGGTTCCCATGATGCGGACGCTCCTCGTTGTGCCTCGGTCCCGCCGGCCCGGCGGTCGCCGCGTGGTCGCGATCCGTCTGCCCTGGTGTTCCCCGCGCAACCCCGGCGCACCGCGGGCGGACGTCCCGGCCTGGCGGGAATGCCCCGGCACACCCCGCTGTTGTACCGCACGTGACTGACATGAACCGATCAAGAAGGGCCGTGTCGGTCGGTGAGAGGAGAGTTCCATGGCACGCAGCACCGCGCGTCCCGTCGTCCGGCTGAAGTCGTCGGCCGGCACCGGCGTCACCTACGTGACGCGCAAGAACCGTCTCAACGACCCCGACCGGCTGGTCCTGCGCAAGTACGACCCGGTGGCCGGGGAGCACGTCCTCTTCCGCGAGGAGAGGTAGGACCGGCGGCCCGCGCGGCCAGGCGCGGGCCGCCGCGAGGCAGGAAGGACATCCCATGAGGCCCGGCATCCACCCCGTCTCCCGCCCGGTCGTCTTCCGCGACCGCGCCGCGGGCGTCGCGTTCCTCACCCGCTCGACCGCCGGCTCACCGCACACGGTCGCCTGGGAGGACGGCAACACCTACCCGGTGATCGACGTCGAGATCTCCTCGGCGAGTCACCCGTTCCACACCGGCAGCGCGCGGGTCGTGGACACCGCGGGCCGCGTCGAGCGGTTCGCACGGCGCTACGGCAGCGCCTCCCAGGCCCGCCGCTGACCGCGGCCCGCCGCAGGCACCACGAGAGGACCCCCATGAAGGTGCGCAAGTCCCTGCGCTCGCTCAAGGCCAGGCCCGGCGCCCAGGTGGTGCGCCGACGGGGCGTGACCTTCGTCGTCAACAAGAAGGACCCCCGTTTCAAGGCCCGCCAGGGCTGAGCGCCCGGACAGGACCCGCCGACGGGCCCGGCCCCTCCCCCCGGAGGGGCCGGGCCCGTCGGCGCGTGCGGGCTCCGGCCGAGATGCGGGACGGGCCGGCAGTCCGCAGGGTGGAGGGACGACCACCCCGCCGGACGGCCGGGCGGAGCCCGTGGACGGCGGGTCGTGTCCGCGCGCCGGCCGTCCCCGGCCGAGAAGGAGAACCCCATGGCGAAGCAGGGCAAGAGCGGCAAGGACATGGAGAAGGGCGACAAGGTCGCCTGGAAGAGCCACGGCAGCGAGACCACCGGCGAGGTCGAGAAGAAGATCACCGAGCGGACCGAGGCGTCCGGGCGCACGGTGGACGCCTCGCCCGACGACCCGCAGTACGAGGTGCGCAGCGACAAGTCCGGGCGGACCGCCGTCCACAAGCCCTCCGCCCTGAGGAAGAAGTGAGGCCCGCGTGTCGGCGAACGATCGGCAGACGTGGGAGGACTTCCGCGCGTTGGTCAACATGACCCCGTCCGCGCTCGACGACTGGCTGGAGAGCGAGGAGTCCCGGAGCGCCGGACAGCACAAGGACGGCGGCGAGTCGACGGGCCACGCCTCGGGCCGCCGGATCGTCGCCCTCCTGCGCACGAAGAAGGACGACCTGTCCGAGGACGACTACGCGCACATGCGCAAGGTCGTCGGCTACATCCGCCGTCACCTGGCGCAACGGCCCTCCGGCGAGGTGCGCGACTCGCGCTGGCGGCACTCGCTGATGAACTGGGGCCACGACCCGCTCCAGGACTCCTAGGCCCCGGCTCCCCCGTCGCGGAACGCGGTGCCCGTTTCGGATTGCAGCCCCGACAACGGGGAAACCGCACGACTACGCACGCATGTGACGGCCTTCGGAGTGGTAACCGGAAGCCGGTTGCATACCAAAGTGGAAGGAGTCGTTGTGTCGTTTCTCTGGGCCATCATCGCGGGTCTCATCATCGGTCTGCTGGCGAAGCTCGTCCTGCCCGGGCGCCAGCCCATCCCCCTCTGGATGACCGTCCTGCTCGGCATCCTCGGCGCCGTGGCCGGAAACGCGCTTGCCTCCGCCGTCGGTGTCCGTGACACCGGGGGCATCGACTGGATCCGTCACATCTTCCAGATCGGCATCGCGGCCGCCCTCATCGCCCTCGTCACCCCGATGTGGGCGCGACGACGCGCCTGACGGCGCCTCACCGACCCCCCGCACCTTCAGCCCCGTCGGCCACGGCCGACGGGGCTCGGTGCGTCCGGGGCACCCTGCCGGGCCGTCAGAACGCGTAGCGGACGCGCAGCCAGGGGGCGCGTCCGGCGATCAGCTCGCGCAGGGCGCCGATCGCCTCGGCCTTGACCTGGTTGCGGTAGCGGACGTTGAGGGCGCCGTTCTGGGAGCGCTTGGCCTGCTGCACGTCGGGCCGCCACAGCACCTGCTCGGCACGCGGGTGCCAGCCCAGGTTCACCTCGTGGAGGTCCTGGTTGTGCGTGAGCATGATCACCTCGGCGGCGGCCTGCTGCTTGACGCGCTGCGGCAGCACGTCGTCGAGGTGCGTGAGCAGCTCCGCCCACGCCTCCCGCCAGCCCGGGCGGACGACGACCGGGGAGAGGTTGAACTGGACCTCGTACCCGGCGTCGAGGAAGTCGGCCGCCGCGGCGACGCGGTCGGCGACGGGCGAGGTGCGGATGTCCAGCAGCCGGGAGTCGTCCCCGGGCATCAGGGAGAACCTGATGCGCGTACGGCCGCGCGGGTCGAGGGCGAGCAGGCCGCGGTTGACGAACTTGGTGGCGAAGGACGCCTTCGCGGTGGGCCACTCCCGGAAGGCGTGCACCAGGTCGGCGGTGTTGTCGCAGATCAGCGCGTCGACCGAGCAGTCGCCGTTCTCCCCGATGTCGTACACCCACGCCTCGGGGTCGCACTGGTTCGGCTCGGGCTTGGGTCCCTGCCGGGCGACGTGCCGGCCCAGGTGGGCGATGATCCGGTCGATGTTGGTGAAGACGGTGATCGGGTTGGCGTACCCCTTGCGGCGCGGCACGTAGCAGTAGGCGCAGGCCATGGCGCAGCCGTTGGAGGGGCTCGGGGCGATCCAGTCCGCCGACCGGCCGTTGGGGCGGGTGGTCAGGGACTTCTTCTCGCCCAGCACGAGCGTCTCGCCCTTGACGCGGACCCAGCGGTCGACGTTGCCCTCGTTGCCGTGCAGCCCGGGGATCCGCCAGTGCGAGTCGACCTCGACGAGCCGGGCGCCGGGGAAGCGCGCGATGACCTGCCGGCCGCGCGGCGACACGGCGGCGGCGGGCTCCGCGTAGATCTCGCGCACCGGCAGCAGACGGCGGGCTTCGGGGTCGGCGGGCCCGGCGGCCCCGCCCCGCGCCGGGGCGGTCGCCCCGGGGGTGAGCGCGTCCAGGCCGAAGAGGGTGCCGGAGCCGTCGTCCGAGCCGGTGGACGGGTGGGACATGAGCGCTCCGCGAGGGGTGAGGAGGCCGCGGACCGTACGGCCGGACCGGTGGTCGTGATCCGCCGGCGAAGCGGACCCAGTCGTTCCACTGTATGCGCACCGGACGCGTGGCGGTCCGGGCCCGCCCCGCCGCCGGGGCCGCCGCCGCGCGGGGCCCTCGGGGGTCACCGGGACCAGCGGAACGCCGGTGCCTCACTTCCCAACTCCCTTCTCCAGCAGGTGTGTTGGTGCCGCAAAAGGGAACTTGCCGCACCGGACCGGGACCCATCGGACCGGTCGTACGTCTGTGAGCCGGCCGGGAGCCGGCTGCGAGCCGATGGTGCGTCGCAGGTGAGGAGAGGAGTGCACCCATGGGCAGGGCAGGCAGGGGCAGGACGGTGGGCGCGTTGACCGTCGCCGGCGTGCTGGCGGGGACCGCGCTGACCGGCTGCGGGAACGGCGGGGACGCGGCCGGGCATGCGCAGGCGTCCTCGGCCACCGGGAGCTCCGGCGCCCGGGAGCAGGGCACGCGGGCGGTGCGGTCCGCCTACGACAGGACGGCCGAGGAGGACACGGCCCGGATCACGCTGCGGGTGCGGACCACCGCCGGGGGCCGGACGGTCGCCGCGAACGGGCAGGGCGCCGTCGACCTGGGCGACGGGGACAGCGTCATGACGGTGACCGCGCAGGGGCAGCGGATCGAGCAGCGGGTGGTCGACCAGGTGCTGTACCAGAGGGTGCCGCGGGGGCAGGCGCCGGACGGCAGGCCGTGGATCAGGATCGACCTGCGGAAGGCCGCCGCCGGGCAGGGGGCCGGTGCCGGGTCCGTGAGCGACCCGGCCCGGTCGGCGGCGTACGCCAAGGCGATCAGCGACAAGGACGTGACCAGGAAGGGGACGGCCACGATCGACGGCGTCGAGACCACGCACTACCGGGTCGCCGTCGACGTCGCCGACCTCCCGGACGGGGCCGCCCTGCGCCGGCAGGTCGGCCCGACCCTGCCGATGGAGGTGTGGCTCGACGAGCAGGGCCGCATCCGCCGGCAGCAGACCGACATGACGCTCCGCGCCGCCCCCAGCCCCTCGGACCGGGCCTCCGCCGGCGCCTCGCCGTCCGCTCGGCGGGTGACGGTGCGCACGGTCGTGGACTTCACCGACTTCGGCACGGAGGTCGACGCCGAGGCGCCCCCGGCACGGCAGGTGGCCGACATGACCGGGAAGGCGACGGAGCAGGGCGGGACCCGCGGCTGACCGGTCCGCCGCCCGGCGCGGAACGGCCCGGTCGACGCCGCGACGGCGTCCCGGGCCCGTACCGCCGGTCCCGTCCCGACCGGGACCTCACCGACGGCGGCCGCGCGCCGACCAGCCGCTGCCGATGCCCGCCACGTGCAGCGCCAGGAGCGCGAGCCCGACGAGCATGAAGTTCGTCGAGGTGAAGGTGTCGTTGGTCGAGATGTCCGCCGCATTGATCAGGAAGGCGATGAAGAACAGAACCGCGGAGACGATGGCCAGCACGGTGTGACTCCTCTCGGTCGGGTCGGGTGGTGCGGGGTCCCGCGCCATCCGCATGCCCCCGACCGGCCGATGAACGCCCCGTGCGCACAAGGCCGTTGACCCCTCCCCCGCGGACCGCCGGGCCGGAGGGCACCGGCACCGGGACGGAGTCGCCCCGGCGTCCGCTCCCCTCGTCCCCGTGCGGCCGGGCCGCGCGAACGCGGCGGCCGCACGCCGTGCCCGCGCGGCAGACACGGACGGGTGAAGCACGGCCCGATTCCCCGGGCCCGCGGCGTCACCCGGCCGCCGGAGGGTAGATGCACACAACCGCGAGCCGGAACCGAAAGGAACACCGTGGAACGATCATCACTGCGCGCAGTGGGCTGGGCCCGCTCCCTGCCGATCGACAGCGAGGTCAAGGCGGCACGGGACTGGGCGCGCGAGCACCTGGAGTCGCTGGGCTGGACCACCACCGCCCCGGAGGCCGTGGACGCCGTGCTGCTGACGGTCTCGGAGCTGGTCACCAACGCCCACACCCACGCCCACAGCAGCGCGCAGCTCATCATGGCGTGGGACAACCGCTGCCTGCACATCGCGGTCCACGACGCCTCCACCGACCTGCCCGCGCCGCGGGCGCCCAGCACGGAGCGCGTCGGCGGGCGCGGCATGTTCCTCGTCGACGCGCTGGCCGACACGTGGGAGTCCCGGCCCTGCCCGCACGGCAAGACCGTCATCGCCTGCTTCCGCGCGCCCGCCGCGGCCGAGGAACGGCGTTGAGCCGAACACCCGACGGGCGGACGTGCACGCGGCGCCGCCGGCGGGGCTGAGCGGGCCGGGCGGGGCGGCACGCGGCACCTCCGCCGCACACGCCCCGGAGGTCGTCGCCCGCTGGACCCGGCCCGTGCCCCGGCGCTCTCCGCGGACGTGGCGGCCCGGCGCCGCCCGAGGCGTCCGGGTGAGCGGCCGCGCAGACGCCCTCGCGGGCGGCGCGTCAGGACACGGCGGGCGCGGAGCGGGCCGCCGGCAGGCCCCGGGAACACACGGGCGCCGCGGCACCGGCTCCTCCGCCCTCACGTCCGGGGCACGCCCGGCGGCGGCACGGCGGCACGGCGGTCACGCTCCGGCTCCGGAGCCGGGACGCGGCTCCGGGTCCGCGCGACCGCCCGCGCCGTCGCCTCGTTCGTCACATCCCTTTCCGGAATATCTCCCGCGGGGACGCATCACGTGCCGCGGGCGTTCCCGGGCCTGCCGCCGTCGTCCGCCGTGCCCGCGGTCCGCACGGGCGGGAGAACTCCGGCGGGGCGCAGGCATGTCCGCCCGGTCCCGGGGCAGAGGAGCTGCGCGGAGCACCCCGTCCCACGTGCGGCGGAGGTGGTCGGCCGGGCTCCACGGGGTGCCGGGCGGGTGGCGGATCCACCCGGGTCGTCGTGGTGGTGGGAAGCGGGGGGGGGGGGGGGGGGGGGGGGGGGGGGGGGGCGCCCCGCCCCCCCCCCCCCCCCCCCCCCCCCGCCCGCTGGACCGCCACGACGCCGCGAGCGTCCGGAACACGTACCGCTCTCATCTACGGATACGGAGAGCAGCCCGGCGGGCGATCCCGCTCCGTAGGGATCGCGGACTCCTCGCCGGCCGGGGTGCTCCCGGAGCCGAGGGACGAGGAACCCGCCGTCAGGCCGGGCGGCAGGAGTCACAGACATGACCGTCGATGGCCGCCGCCAGTTCGCTCGCCGCCGCCCGCACCGCCGGATCCTCGTCACCGGTCAGCAGGGTGACCGTCCTCTCGCCGCTCAGCACGGCGCGGTGCGCCGCGTACTGCACCTCGTGCTGCGCGGCGCCGTGTTCGAGAATCGCCTGGAGCAGTTCGATCACTCCGGGCCGGCAGGTGACGGCCGGGGCCACCGCCAGGTCCCACAGGAACGGAACCGCCGCGACCGTCGCGTCGAAAACGGCCAGCTCACCGAGCCACAGGCCGAGATCACCCAACGCGTCGGTGCTTGTCCGAACGTCCCCCCACGCCACTCGGGACAGCAGGCCCGGAACCCTTTGCGCGGATCCGTACGCGTGCGTCAGCTCATGCCACGGAACGCGGTTCATTCCCTTCAGGACCGTCCCCACCGCACCCTCCGTCTCCCGGCTCCGCCCCCGGGACCCGGACGCCCGGCCGCCGCGTCCCGCTCCCCCGGGTGACCGGCCGGACCGTGCGGCAGCACGACGGGCGTGCCCGGTCCGCCCCGGTCCCGGCGGACAAGTCGCTCGCCGTCGCGCATCATCGCACGCATCCCACGCTCGGACCGAGCCGTGCGCGTCCCCGACCCGGCGGGCCTGCACCGCCAACACTGCTGGCGGCGCTCAGGAGTTGAGGACCAGCGTCCGCTTCGCCTGCTCGTACGCCGGGAGCATCGCCCGGTGCTCCGCGGAATCCAGCCCGCCCAGGTGGACGACCACGGGACCGCGCGGTGTCATGACGGCGAAGGCACGCTCGTCCTTGGGACCGTCGGTCCACTCCCCGTCGACCGTGTACGTGACCTCCGCCGCCGGCGCTCCGCCCGCCTCCGTCTCCCGGTAGCGCTTCTCGCCCGCGTCCCGCTCGGCGTCCACGAACGACTCCAGCGCCGAGCGCGCGGTTCCCCCCTTGCCGGTGCCGGTCCACACCCGGAGGAACCCGACGTGACCCGCGGGCTTCGCGTCCACCTCGCAGACGAGGGTCACGGAACCCTGCTTCAGGACGAACTCCGGATCCGAAGTGTCCACCTCTTCCGCGGTCCAGTCCTGCGCGGTCTCGAACGACACGGGCAGCGCACACGGCGTACCCGCGCCCCCGAGCGGCTCGCCCTTGCCGGGCGACGCGACGGGCTGCGACGCGGCCGCCTCCGGTGACGCCGCCCGGCCCGTGGCCTCCTGCTCCGGCGAACACCCCACGAGCACCAGCCCGGACACGACCGCGCCCACCGCCCAGTACCGCTCCACGAAGCCCCCACCCTGCGCTCGATCGAACAGCGCACGCTACCGCACCGCCCCCTCGCCGCCGCGCCCGCCCGCCGACCGGCCGGCCCTCCGGCGCGGCCCACGAACCGGGCCGGGACACGGCCACGGGAAGCCCCTCCACCGAGCGCGCCCGGCGGCGCACCGGGAGTACGCGCGGCGCAGGATGGCCGGCCGCTCCCCCCGGTGCCCCGTGCCCGACGGCATCCACCGGCGCGCACGCGTCGTTCGGGAACCGCCCGCCGTCGAGGGCGAGCGTCGCAGTGGGCGTCCCGCCGCCCCGCTGGTCGCCGGCGGCAGCCGCGCCACGCGCTCGGGGGCGCGGTCGCCGGGGCGGGCGCGCCATCCTCAGTCCTCCGCGCCGAGGTCGAAGACGATGCGGGCCTTGACCTGACCGCGCAGGACCTCGTCGATGGATTCGTTGACGGCGGTGAGCGGGCGGGTCTCCTGGATGACCCGGGTACGGCCGGCCGCGTGGAGCCGGAAGACCTCGGCGAGGTCCTGGCGGGTGCCGACGATGGAGCCGATCACCGAGGTGCCGTTGAGGACGGTGTCGAAGATGGGGACCTGGAGGGTGCCGTGCGCCGGCAGCGCCACCATCACCAGCTTGCCGCCGCGCCGCAGCCCGGAGTTGACGGCTTCGAAGGCGGCCGGGTTCACGGCGAGGGCCAGGGCCGCGTGGGCTCCGCCGTGCCGCCTCAGCTCCGCGCCGACGTCCTGGGTGCGGGCGTCGATGAGGATGTCCGCGCCGAGCTCCCGGGCCAGTTCGAGCTTGTCGTCGGTGACGTCGACGGCGGCGACGGTGGCACCGGCGATCTTCGCGTACTGCACCGCCAGGTGGCCGAGTCCGCCCACACCGGAGACGGCGACGAGCTGGGCGGGCCGGACACCGGCGACCTTCAGGGCCTTGTACGTGGTGACGCCCGCGCAGGTCAGCGGAGCGGCGTCGACGGCGCTGACACCCTCGGGCACGGGCTGGGCGAAGTCGGCCCGGGCCAGCATCTTCTCGGCGTACCCGCCGTCGCAGCCGTAGCCGGTGTTGACCTGGCTCTCGCAGAGCGTCTCCCAGCCGGACAGGCAGTGCTCGCACCGCCCGCACGCGCTGCCGAGCCACGGCACGGCGACCCGTTGACCGACGGTGAGATGGGTGACGCCCTCGCCGAGCTTCTCGACGAGGCCGACACCCTCGTGACCGGGCACGAACGGCGGGGTGGGCTTGACGGGCCAGTCCCCGTGCGCGGCGTGGATGTCGGTGTGGCACAGCCCGGACGCCTCGACGCGGACGCGGACCTGCCCGGGGCCGGGCTCGGGATCGGGGCGCTCCTCGATGACCAGGGGCCTGCCGAATTCCCGTACGACCGCTGCCTTCATGATGTCCTCGCTTCTCGTTCGTGGTGGGGCGCGTCAGCCGTGGGCGACGACGGCGACGGGGGCGGTGGCGTGGTGCAGCACCGCGTGTGCCACGGAACCGATGTGCACACCGAACGGACTGCGGCGGACGCGCCGGCCCACGACGACGAGGGAGGCGTCGCGGGAGGCGTCGACCAGGAGGCCGGCGGGGCTGCCGAGGCGGGAGACCTCGACGACCTCGACGTCCGGGTACTTCTGCCGCCAGGGGTCCAGGGTGTCGGTGAGTTCGGCGGCCTGCTGCCGGGCGAGCGCGTCGGTGGTGTCGACTCCGGCGGCCAGGCTGTACGCGTAGTACGCCGGCAGGTTCCAGCCCTGGACCGCGTACAGGGCGCTCCCGCGGCGCTGCGCCTCCTGGAAGGCGAAGGTGATGACGGTGTCGTCGGGACTGCCGGTGTCCAGGCCCAGGACCACGGGCCGGAACGCGGTCGCGGCGGACGGGACGCCGGTCGGGTCCGCGACGTGTTCGTCGGCGGCCTGCTCACCGGCCCGCACCAGGACCACGGGCACCTCGGTGCGGGCGACCACGGACTGGCCGACGGAACCGACCAGGAAACCGCCCAGTCCGCTCAGCGCACGGGACCCGAGAACCAGCAGTTCCGCGTCACGCGCCGCTTCCACGAGGACGTCGGAGGGCGTGCCGGCGTGCTGCTCGGTCCTCACCTCGACTCCGGGGTGGCGCAGGCGCAGGCCCTCCGCGGCCTCGCGGGGGATCCGCTCGGTCCAGTGCTGCTGCGTCTCCGCGCCCAGGAGCGGGGCCTGCGCCATCGGCTCCGGCACGGGCTGCCACACGTGGACCAGCCTGACCGGCAGGTCGCGCAGCTTCGCCTCACGGGCCGCCCACTCGGCGGCGGCCCGGCTCTCGGCGGAGCCGTCGAGTCCTACGGTGATCGTGCGGGCCATGGTGCCCTCCTCCTGCATCGGGTGATCTGGTTCCAGCCTCCCGTCCGGCGCGTTCCCGGGGCAGGGGCCGCTGGTCCCCGGCAGGGACCGACCGGCCCCATCGGCGCGGCGGGCCCACCGCGCCGGTGGTGTTCGACACAGCCGCTGCGTCACCCCGGCGGCGGTCGCCTCCACGGCCTGCGCGGCCTGCGCGGCCACAGTCCCGACGACAGGACCCGCTGCCTGAAGATCGACCGCAACGACTGCGGACGGCTGTCCCGGCGGTCCGGCCGCCGTCGGGCAGGCCGGCCGTCCACGTGCCCGGGCTTCGGCCCGTCGCCGGGGGCTCCGGCAGCCGCACGGGGCGAGCGCCGGTGCCTCGGGGCCTGACCGGTTCCGGGGGCCGGACGGACAGATCTCGGGGAAGATTCCGGAACGTCGGACGTGACCTGGGATATACCTTTTAGCGCCCGGTTGCGTGTAGCTTGACCGACTGCTCTCGCACGCAGTGCCGCGGCATCGGGTGCGCGCTACATCGATCGTTCAGGAGACCCATGCTCCCCCGAGTCCCCTCCGTCCCCCGCATAGCCTCCCTCCCGCCCGTCGCCTTGGCGGGCGGTGCGCTGACCGTCGGCATAGGCGGCCTGTACCTCGCCGGGCTGCTGCTCACCGGCGGTGAGATCGAGACGGGTACGACGGTGCGCGGCGTGGACATCGGCGGCCTGACCCGCGAGGAAGCCACCCGGAAGCTGGAGCGGCACCTGGTGGCGGCCGGCCCGCGAAAGCTGGCCGTGCGGGTCGGCGACCGTACGGATGCGGTCGATCCGCGGCAGGCTGGGCTCTCCTTCGACATCGGGGAGACCCTTGACCGGGCGGCGTCCACCGGCGCCGATCCGGTCAGCGTGATCGGCGGGCTGTTCCGCTCGGGCGGTGAGCTCGAACCGGTCGTGCGGATCGACGAGGACAAGGCCCGGGCCGCCGCCGGGAAGCTGGCGAGGACGCTCGACCAGAAGGTCCGCGACGGCGCCGTCTCCTTCACCGAAGGCCGTGTCGAGCAGGTCGCCCCGCGCACCGGGTACGCGCTGGACGTGAACAACGCGATCGGCGCCCTGCGCGGTCCCTTCCTGCGCGGCGATGCCGACTCGGTCACGGTGCTGCCCGCACGCGAGACCAAGCCGGGAGTCACGGCGGAGGAGGTGCGGCGGGCGGTGCGCGAGTTCGCGCAGCCGGCGATGTCGGCACCGGTCACGCTCACCGCGGGCGGCAAGCGGTTCACGATCACCCCGGCCGTGCTGGGCGAGCACCTGACGATGCGGCCGGACGACACCGGCGGACTCACACCGGAACTCGACAGCAAGGGCCTGCGCGCCGCCCCCGCGGTGACCGGCGCCCTGAACGGCCTCCCCACCACACCCCGGAACGCCCGGCTGGGGCTCGAGGGCGACAAGGTCGTGGTCGCCGCCGACGCCGAAACCGGTGTGAAGGTCACCGACAAGGCCCTGAGCAAGGCCGTCCTGCCCCTGCTCACCAGGTCGGGCGCCGCCCGCACCGGCACGGTGGCCACGGAGCAGATCCAGCCGGAGGTCACCCGTGAGAACGCGGCACGCCTGGGGCTGACGGAGAAGATGTCCTCCTTCACCGTCAACTTCGAACCGGCCGCCTACCGCACGACGAACGTCGGCCGGGCCGTGGAACTCATCAACGGCTCCGTCGTCATGCCGGACGAGACCTGGAGCTTCAACCGGACCGTCGGCGAGCGCACCGAGGCCAACGGCTTCGTCGAGGGCATCATGATCCTCGACGACCAGTACACCAAGGCGCCCGGCGGCGGTGTCTCCGCGGTGGCCACGACCGTCTTCAACGCGATGTTCTTCGCGGGCGTCAAGCCCGTCGAGTACGGCGCCCACTCCTTCTACATCGAGCGCTACCCCGAGGGCCGCGAGGCGACGGTCGCCTGGGGAAGTCTGGACCTGAGGTTCACCAACGACTCCGGCAAGGCGGTCTACATCCAGGCCGAGTCCACCGACACCTCGGTCACCGTCACCTTCCTCGGCACGAAGAAGTACGACGAGATCACGTCGGTCAAGGGGCCGCGCACCAACGTGCAGCAGCCGGCGAAGAAGGTGAGCACCGACGAGAAGTGCGTGCCGCAGACCCCGCTCGAAGGCTTCGACGTCACCGTGGAGCGGGTCTTTCACGACGGCGGCCGGGAAGTGAAGCGGGAGCCGTTCCGCACGCGCTACACCCCGCGTGACGAGATCACCTGCGAAGAGGTGCCGAGCGGGTCCCGGCCCTGAGGAGGCGGCCCGTCGGCCCGCCCGGCGCGGCGGCGTCCCGGACCTCGCCCGCTCGGCCTCCCCCGGCCGGCGGGCCCCGGACGGAGCGGCGCGGACGCTGCCCGGCGTGGCCGCAGGGCCCTCCGGTGCGTGACCGGGGGCCCCGCCCCGTGGCCTCTCCGCCACCGCTGGACGGACGAGGAGCGTTCCGGCACCGCCGCCGGCCGTTCGCCGGAGTGCCGCAGCGGCCCCCGCGCCGACGGGCCCGAGCCGGTTTCCTCCGGCATCGGAGCGCACGCGAGGGCGGCGCGTACTCTTCGCAGGTACGCGCCGCCCTCGCGCTTCACTCCCCAGTCGAGCGCCGTCTACCCGCGGCCGGGCAGCTCACACCTTCCCCGCCCGGCACGGGAATCCGCAGAGCCGAGCGCTCCGCACGGCCGGCCGCCCGCCCGGGACCGCACCGGCGGGCGCGGCCGGGCAGGTCACGGCCGGTCGGCGGTGCGGTCCCGGGCGACAGCACCCGTCGACGACGTGCGTCCGGCGGCCCGTCCGCACGAAACGTTCACGCCGGAGGATCAGGCGGCCCGGCGCGCGGAGGCGGTCGTCGTCTTCCGGCCGTCGGCGCTGTGGCCGGCCGTCTCGCGCCGGGTACGGGTGACGGCGACGACGGAGTCGTATCCGACGACGAGGCTGGTCAGGCCGAAGGCCATGAGGCTGTCGCCGGAGCCGATGGTGCCGGTGAAGTGGAGGCCCGCCGTGGTGGCGATCGCCGGCAGGGCGAGGCTCCCGGTGGGGCGGCGCAGGCTCTTCAGCTTGCGGGCCCAGCGGCTGCGGACCTCCTTGGGCGGGAGGATCCGGAACCAGTTGCTGCCGGGCGGCTGTTCGCCGTTGTTCCCGTCGTTGCTGATCAGGGTGAGGGATGTGTCGTTCACTGTTCTGTCCTTGAGGGTGGGGTCGGCGCACAACGGCTGGGCGGGGAGGCGCGTGAGGGCGAAAGGGTTCACACGTCGTCGAGGTCGAAGTCGTCGTCGAGGTCGCCGAACGGGGCCAGGGGGTCGGGGTCCTCGACGAGGATCTCGTCGAGGAGGATGCGGCGGATGCGGCGGGCGGCGAGCAGGTTGCGGGCGATGATGAAGTCGCCGAAGGAGGTTTCGCCGATGACCGCCTTGTACATGTGACGGCTGGCGGCCCAGGGCTTTTCGAGGAGTTCGCCGCTGTCGAGGAACATGACGATCATGCCGTGGCCGATGGCGACCGGGATGACCGCGGAGTTGAGCACCGGCTCGGTCAGGTGGAAGGCCACCGGGACGGCGCCGCCGAGGACGGCCTGGGCGACCGCGGAGCTGGTGTCGAAGGGGAAGAGCGGTTCGCGGTAGTGGCGGCGCATGCGGGAGGCGCTGTCCATCATCGCGTGCGGCAGGACGACGTAGTTGGGGTCCTCGTCGGCGACCGTGGGCTCGCCGGTCATGGCGAGCCAGCCGTCGTCGCGGCTCAGCCGCCAGGATCCGGAACAGTCCGACAGCAGGGCGGTGTCCGTGGTCACCTCGGCGGCGTAGAGGGGACGGCCGGGAATGAACGTGGTGACCGAGACCGACGTCGCCTGCGGGTCGCCCGTCGCCAGCCAGCGCCTGGGCGAGCCGGTGAACGAGACGGAGACGACGGGCTGTTCGGCGCGTACCAGGGCGCGGAACTCGGCCTCGCGTTCCCGGGGGGTGCCGTCGGCGCCCAGCACCGTGGGCGTGCGGCCGCTCTCGTTCTTGATGCCGGTCACGGCCTCCTGGACGGCTTCGGCGAGGCGGCGCCGGCAGGCGTCGGCCCGCGCCGCCCAGTAGGCGTCCTGGGTGGCGAAGCCGGGGGGAATGTATCGCTGGCCGAGGAGGGCGAAGACCTTGGCGTCCCGTTCGTCCTGGCTGAGCTCCTCCCCCATGTCCTGGCCGTAGATCTTCTCGCGGCCGAAGGTGCCGAGCATGCGCAGCGTGGTGTCGCAGACGTGGGCCGTGACGCCGCCGGCACCGAGGGGCGCCTGGGGGCCGTTGCTGAGGGCGTCGGGAAGCTCGTGCACGAGGACTCCTCTATATAGGTGTCGTGGTCGACCCGCATGCGCGGGGCGTACGCGGTCGTGTGCGCTGCGCAGCCATCCCCCGAAGGAGGGAAGCCTGTAGTCCAGTTGGAGGATTTCACGTGCGGCTACATCGCGCACTCGACACGCCGTATTTTCGGAAGTGTCGAAGGACACACCAGAACTTGCACAGCTAGTGACCGGTAGTCGACATGCGACACAACACACATCGGGTAGTCACTACAAGACTTCACGTAGTGCCGTAGTCTCAGGGATGTTCAGTCAGCGAGGGTGCTGGGGCTCGGGCGTCGGCATCCGAACCGGGAGTGGCGTGTACCGATCCCTGGTACGGACGGGGCGTCAGTCCCCGGCGAGACGAAGGGAACACGCGTGTCGAACGATGCCAAGAAGCCAGGTGACGACAGGGACCGCCAGGTCGTTGTCTCGGTCCGTTTCCCAGGACACCTCCTGGACCGCATCCAGGCCATGGCGGCGGTGATGTCCACGACCGCCAACGCCCTGATCCGTGAGGGCATGGAGGCCTACGTGCAGGAACGGGCGTCCAGCGAGGAATTCAAGGCAGCCAGCCAGAAGTACATCGCCGAGGCGCAGGCCCGGGTCGCCACCGTGCTCGGCGCCCCGCTCGACGGCCGACCACCGCGTGATTGACATCGGCTCAACGGTCACCAGGCGACATGTGCACACCGTGCTCACTTTTTGATCCTTGCAACCGGTCCCACCGCGCCGGGGCTCGCCAGCGGGTCCCGGCGCACCTGCGCCCCCGGCGCACAGGCCCCACCGGGGCCTGAACCCCTTCCGCACCCGCGGAACACCGGCCACCCGCCCACGCCGCGCGCCCGCACAGCGGAGCAGCCGCCGCCCGCACGGGGATCCCGCCGCCTCCGCCCCCGGCGTCACCGCTGTCCGCCCCGGGCCGCCGCCCGGACCCGGCACCCTCCGGAGCGGGAGCAGCCGGCCTGGTCGGGCAGTGCCGTGACACCCGCCTCGTCCCGTCGCCGGCAGGTCCGAGCGGCGGCTTCCCTCCAGGCGCCCTCAGGCGGTGGCGAGGGTGACGACGTCGTGCGTGGCGAGCCCCAGGGGCGACGATCCCCTCCTGAACCACCCTGCCGCGTGATCACGGGGTCACGGAACAACGGCCCTCCGCGTCACCGCCCGCCGAGCGGGGCGAACCGGCCCTTTCCGCGTCCTCGCGAGCCCGGGGCACCCCCCTTCCACCGGCCCGGAGCCGCCTCGTGCATGATCGATGGGTCCCTCGACCTCCAAGGCGGGGAGGCCTCTACCGAATGCAAAGGAGATGGCGTTGACCATCTGGGAGTCACTGGCGGTCTTCGTCGCCGGTGTGAGTGCCGGCACCATCAACACCATCGTCGGCTCGGGGACGCTGATCACCTTCCCGGTGCTCCTCGCCACGGGACTGCCACCGGTGACGGCGACCGTGTCCAACGCCCTGGGTCTGATCCCCGGCTCCGTCAGCGGCGCCATCGGCTACCGGAAAGAGCTCAAGGGCCAGCGCTCACTGGTGCTGCGGCTGGGGGTCGCCGCCGCGATCGGCGGGCTGGCCGGAGCGGTGCTGCTGCTCATGCTCCCGGAGACCGCCTTCGAGACGATCGTCCCCGTCCTCGTGGCGCTCGCACTGGTCCTCGTCGTGCTCCAGCCGCGCCTCTCCGCGGCCGTCCAGCGCCGCCGCACCCGCGCCGGAACCGCTACGAGGACCGACGGCGGCCCGGTCCTCTTCGGCGGCCTCCTGCTCGCCAGCGTGTACGGCGGCTACTTCACGGCGGCCCAGGGAATCATCTACCTCTCCCTGATGGGCATGCTGCTCGACGACACGCTCCAGCGTCTCAACGCCGTGAAGAACGTCCTCGCGGCGATCGTGAACAGCATCGCGGCACTCTTCTTCCTCTTCGTCGCCGACTTCGACTGGACCGCCGTCCTCCTCATCGCCGTGGGCTCCGCGATCGGCGGGCAACTCGGCGCGAGGATCGGGCGCCGGCTGCCTCCGACGGCGCTCCGCGTCTTCATCGTCGTCGTCGGCGTGTGCGCCATCGTCCAGTTGCTGCGCTGAAGCCCGTACGGGCACGCGACGCGATGACCGGCCGACGCCGCCCCCACCCGGCGCGGGCCGGGACGGCGCCGCGGTGGGCCGCGGCGATCCCGTGGGTACGGCCGGCCGGGCACCGGCGGCACCTCGGCCCGGGCGGCTGCGCGCGCTCCGGGACGGCGCCGGGCCGGAGGCCACGGGGCACCACGGGCCGGCCTCCGGCCCCAGGGCGCGAGGTCAGGAGCACAAGAACTCGGTGGTCACAGGAGGAACATTCGTGAACGTCGGCGTACAACGCGGAGCGATCGCTGCCGTGCAGGTACTCGGCCTCGCCGTGTGGTTCTCCATGTCGGCGGTGGTCCCCGGCCTGCGGGACGACTGGGGGCTCACGGCGGGCGGCGCGGTATGGCTGACCGCCTCCGTGCAGTTCGGCTTCGTCGCCGGGGCCGTGACCTCGGCCACCCTGAACCTGGCCGACCGGGTGCCGCCGCAGCGCCTGCTCGCCGCCAGCGCCGCGGCAGCCGCCGCCTGCACCGTGGTGCTGGCCCTGGTCGCCGACCGGCCGGCCGTCGCCGTCCCGCTGCGCTTCCTGACCGGCCTGTTCCTGGCCGGCGTCTACCCCACCGGCATGAAACTCATGGCGTCCTGGTCCGGCAGCGCCGGACGGGGCAGGACCATGGGCGTCCTCATCGCCGCCCTCACCCTCGGCTCCACGCTCCCCCACCTCATCGCCGGCGTGGGCTCACTGCCCTGGCGCCACGTGCTTCTCGCCGCGGCGGCGGCCGGACTCACGGGTTCCGTCGTCGCACTGCTCTTCGTCCGGCCCGGCCCCCACGCAGCGCCGGCCGCACCCGCCCGCAATCCCCGGTACGCGCTGACCATGTTCACCGAACGCGGGCCGCGGCTGGCCAACCTCGGCTACTTCGGGCACATGTGGGAGCTCTACGCCCTGTGGACGTGGATCCCCTCCTTCCTGCTGGCAACCGACACCGCAAGAGCGCTCCCGGGCTCGGTGGAGGTCACGGTGTTCCTCACCATGGGCCTCGGCGGAGCAGCCGGTTGCCTGCTCGGCGGCTGGGCCGCGGACCGCTTCGGCCGCCCACCCGCCGCCCTGGCCGCGCTGTGTGTCAGCGGCCTGTGCTGCCTTCTCTCCCCCCTCCTCTTCCACGCCCCGCCGCTGCTCCTGCTCGCCTTCTGCACCCTGTGGGGCGCCGCCGTGATCGCGGACTCGGGAGTGTTCTCGACGTCGCTGAGCGAGGTCGCCGACCACCGCTACATCGGGACGGCTCTCACCGGTCAGACCGCGATCGGATTCGCCCTCACCGTCGTCACCATCCAGCTGACCCCCCTCCTGGCCGACGCCATCGGCTGGCGTCACGCCTTCCTCCTCCTGGCGCCCGGCCCCCTGGCCGGCGCCCTCGCCATGCGCGCCTTCGGCAACGCCGCCCCCGCCGCGGTCCGGCCGGGCGCCTCCTGATGGTCGGCGGCCGGCCGCGCACCGGCGCTTCGGCCGAGGGAGCCGGTCCCTGCCCCGGCGCCGGCCGCGAAAGGGGACCGCCGACGGGACCGGACCGATTACGGCAAGCCGGCGCCGAGGAGCCGCTTGCTCACCGACCGGAACGGGATACCGCCGCCGTCGGGTGCCTCCCGAGGCCACCGCGGTCGTTGCCGGCCCGGCTCCATGACCGGCGCGTCCGGGCCGGGTCCCCCGCGCGGGCCCGGAGAGGCGGCATCCCCGAGGGGGGCCTAGCCTTTATGGGTGAGAGTCGCGCTGCGGACCGGCCCGCCGACCGGCGAGACCCTGTCCACGTGTTCGGGCGACAACGCACACGACCGCGCCGCAGGTCTCCCGCGCGGACGCGGCCATCGTCTCGTGCATCGACGACGCACGAGGGATGGAAGGAAGTCAGATCATGAATGCACAACGCGCCAGGCGTCTTCTCGCGGCGTCCGCCGTCGGAGTCCTGATGGCCGGCGGTGCCACGATCGGCGCAGCAGGTACGGCCTCGGCAGCCACCCCGGCCGTCCTTCCGACCCAGGTCGGCAGTGACTGGTGTGATCGCCACGGCTGGCAGAACGAGAACTGCCACCTCCCCGGCGGCATCGACAACACCGTCGTCGTAGTCGTCGTGGTGGCCTGACCGGTTCGACGGAGTACGGCCGGGGGTCGCCGCCCGCACCGCAGGTGGCGACCCCCCACCACGTCCACGGGCGTGAGCAGGCGCGGTACGGGAAGCCCCGGCGGGATCGGTCATCGCCGGCCGGCACACCGGCCAGGGGCGCCGGCCTCGGCCACGGTCCGGCCGTGCCGGCGGAGTCCCCGACTTCGAGCAGGCCGGGACGTACGGGACGTTCACCGAGGTGCCCCGTGCCCGGAGCCGGAGCCGCGAGACGGCTCGCCTGGCGGTCCACGGCCCGCACAGACCGCCCCGAGGTGGCCGGGCCGCTCGCCCTCGCCCTGCTCCACCCCACCCTGCGCGCTGTCCGGACCGCGCCCGACGGCGGCCCGGTGCCGCTCGCCGGGCAGGACCGCGGCCGGTGGTTGCCGCCGTACGGGACTCCTGCCGATCGGGCCCGCGGCCCGCAGGGAGGCGAAAGGCCGCGTGTCCGTCCACGGGCTGAGGCCGGCATACAACCGGGGGCGGACGCCGTTCAGGCCGTGGGCTGACGCCCCGGGCGGGGCCCGCTGCCTAGCCTCACCCGTATGGATCATCTGCCTCGCGGCGCAGCCGCCGCTTTACTCGGTCTGTCCCTCGCCCTCCTCGGCACCGGCGTGGCCCAGGCCGCACCGCCCGCGCCCGCGGCGGTGTCGCCGGCCGCCGAGACCGCTCGCGTACGCCTCGAACTGCCGCCTCCCACCGGGGCGTTCGCGGTGGGCCGTGACACCTTGCACCTCGTCGACAGGAGCCGCCCCGACCCCTGGGTGCCGGAGGCCGGGGCGCGTGAGCTGATGGTGTCGATGTACTACCCGGCACGGCCCGGTGGCGGCCGGACGGCCCCGTACATGACCGCCGCCGAGGCCCAGGCCTTCATCGAGGACCGGGAACTGACCGAGGTGGTGTCCGCCGGGGCGCTCAGCGGCACCCGCACCCACGCCCGCCCCGCCGCCGCGCCCGCACGCGGCAGGTTCCCGCTGGTGGTGCTGTCGCCCGGGTTCACCGTCAACCGCTCCACCCTGACCCTGCTCGCCGAGGAGCTGGCCAGCCAGGGGTACGTGGTCGCCGCCGTCGACCACGCCTACGAGTCGGTCGGCACGGCCTTCCCCGGTGGGCGCCTGCTGAACTGCGTCGCCTGCGAGAAGATCTCCCCCGGCGGGTACGGCGTGGTGCCCAGGGGCCGGGCCGAGGACGTGTCCTTCCTCCTCGACCGGCTGCTCACCCACCGGCACCCCGCCTGGCGGCACGCCCGCATGATCGACCCGGCGAGGATCGGCATGGCCGGCCACTCCATCGGCGGCGCCTCCGCCGCGACGACCATGGCGGGTGACCAGCGGGTCCGCGCCGGGGCCAACATGGATGGTTCCTTCATGGAGCCGGTCCCGGCCGAGGGCCTGGGCGGGCGCCCCTTCATGATGCTGGGCACCGGCGACGGGGACCGCTCCTGGACACGCGACTGGCCGCTCCTGGACGGCTGGAAGCGCTGGATCGACGTCACCGGCGCGGGACACTTCACGTTCACGGACGTGCCCGTCCTCGGTGACCAACTCGGTCTCCTGCCGCCGGAGGAGCCCTTGTCGGGCAAGCGGTCGCAGGAGATCACCCGCGCGTACGTGACGGCGTTCTTCGACCTGCACCTGAAGGGCGTGGACCGGAAGCTGCTGGACGGGCCGGCCCCCGAGCACCCGGAGGTGGTCTTCCACCAGGAGGGGTGACCAGGCGGAGTGGTGTCGCGACGAGACCGAGCAGGGGCTGCCTGACGCGGAGCTGTCTTGCGGAGGTGGGCCGGCGGCGTGCGCCCGTCGTCATGCGGGCACCCCGGCCTCCTCCATGACCGCGGCCATCTCCCTTGGGGGAAGGGCGGGGTTGGCACCCGCGCTGTGGGCGAGCTCGGGCACGGCGAGGGCCTCGACGAGCCGTGCGAGCGGCAGGCGCGGGTCGCGCGTCGCCGCCTGGCGCGTCCGGACGTCCGGGTCGTGGCTGAGCCGCTCGATCAGCTCGGGGCCGGCGGCGGGGTCGCGGACGGCCAACTGCCGGTAGATCCCGTCCGGGTGGTCCGCGTAGCGGGCCGCGAGCCCTTCGCGGGGGAAGCGGGGGTGACCGGTCGCCATCCAGGCGGAGAACGTCCCGCCGAGCCGTGCGTACACGCTCATCAGGACCTCCTCCGGGGTGTCGGGGTGATGCACGGCCAGGTGGGTGCGCACGAGGTCGTCCGTGTCCTCGGCCAGGAGCCGCAGGAGGCCGGGGGGCAGATGGGGGCTGCGGGCCGCGGCGCGGCGCAGCAGGGAGTGGGCGGAGGTCGCGGCCCGGCGCAGCACGTCCTGATCGGCGATGCCGGCCGCCACCCAGTCCACGTCACCGCGTGCGTACGGGGCCACCGTGAAGTCGATCGCGGCCCTTTGGGCCTCGGTCAGTTCGGGCCGGAGGGAGACGGCGAGCCGCACCTCGTCGTCGGGGTCGGCGGCGAGACGGTCCACGAGGTCGGCCGGCAAGGACGGATTGCCGGCGAGCTCGGCCAGGTGGACGCCTTCGGCGAGGAACCGCTCGGCGTCCGCGCGGTCGAGGAGCCCTCGGCGCAGCGCCCCGGGCAGGGTGGCGGGTTCGCGCAGCAGGGCCGCCGTGAGCCGTGCGTCGTGGGGACACCCGCACAGCGCGGCGGCCCGCCGCACCCCGGGGTCGGGGTCGTCGAGCAGCGTGGTGCGCCCGTCCGCCGTCAGGTCGTCCCAGACGCGCAGGGCGGCACGTCGTGCGGCCGGATCGGCATGCCGGACCAGGGAGGCGAGGAAGGAGGGCGCCAGATGGGGCGATTCCAACAGCGCGCTCCGCACGGACGGTTCGGGGTCCGCGAGGAGACGGCCGCACACGGCGTCCGGCAGCGGGCGGACCTTCGTCCGGGGATCGTGGGTCCATTCGGGTCCGTACGCGAGGGCGGCCCGCACCTTGGGCGAGGGGTCGTTCGCGAGCCGAGCGCGCTGCTCGGGCTCCGCCTGGCCGCTCGTCGCGAACCGGACGCGCGCGTCCACGACCGGGTGGGTGAGGACAGCGGCCACGGCCGGCTCGGGCAGCCCCGGCCGGTGGAGGGCCTGGAAGGGCGGGCCGTGGCCCCCACCGTCGAAGGCGATCAGTCGCAGCAACAGCGGTGCGGGAAGGGCCGGGTTGGCGGCGATTCCGTCCAGCGCGAAGGAACAGAAGGCGACCACGTCTCAACTCCCGGCCCATCACCTCGCGCGGGGTCCGGCGCCTGCGCGGCATCGGCCTCCCGGGTCAACGGCCGTCATCCTGCCACGAACCGAACAGCCTCTGTACGTGACCACCGAGGTCCGCACCACGCCGGGCACGCCCTCCCGGTCGCGACGGCCGGCCGCCGGACTTCTGCCCGGCACGGCTCGGGGCGTGCTGCCGGTGCTCGGGTTCGGCCGGGTGTGCTGTCCGCCGGTGGACCGTGCATCCGCTGCTGAGCCCTCCGGAGCAAGGCTCCGGAGGGCTCAGCAGGAAGCACACGGATCAGCGCTGCGTCGCGCCGCCGCTGCCGCTGTCGCTGCCGTAGGAGCGGCGCACCGCCTCGGCGGCCTTGTCGGTCTGGGCGTCGTACTTGTCGCCCGTCCGCTCGTCGATCGCCCGCTCGGCGCCCTGCACACCCTTGTCGGCCTGGTCCGGGTGGCCCTTCGCCATCTCCTTGGCCTTGTTCGCCATGTCTCCCAGCTTGCCCATGGGCACCTCCTGCGATAGCGCGTGCGTCGTACCCCGCCGCAGGTACCCCTCAGGTCCGGCCCCTCACCTCCGGCTTTTCGGCAGTCCGCCCACCTGCCGCTCGACGCGTCGGACCGCAGGGCCCGCACGGCTGCCTGGGACCGCGGCGCCGGCACACCGACTGGGCGTACCGTGCGGCAGCCATCCGTACTCCCCCGGTCGTGCGGCCGGCCAGGACCTCACTCCTCGCCTGCAGGCCGCCCAGCGCCTGCCCCGCCGCAGAACACCACCTGGCTCGAGACGGCCCGCAGCGTGCAGCGCGGATCCTGCTGCCACCTCGACGCGGACCGCGCGCAAGCCCACCGGGGCACGGGGGGCGGCCTCTTCGGCGCGGGGCGACGGGCAACGCGAGCGCCCCGGGGCAAGTGGTCGAGGGGAGGCCCACGCGCCCGGGAGTGTGGCGGCGCATGGTCCCCCACCAGCGGCGCGGATGCCACCGGTGAACCGGCGGTACCGGCCGCCGGAGGCCGATCTCACCCGTTCGGCCCAGTCCCGGGTCACCACCGCGGCCCGGGCCGTCTTCACTTGCGGGGAGGGCCGGCGCCCCGCGCTCCGGTGCCAGGAGGAAGACAGCACCCGACGCCTTTCCGAAGGAGTCGCTCATGACCGTGACGCTCCAGCCGAACGGTGCCGAGCCGACCACCCCGCCCGGGATCGACGCCGTCGCGGTGATCGCCGCTCCCAGACCGCTTCCTCACCGTCGCTAGGCCCCGCGAAGCCGGTCCCCCGCCGCCCGGCGCCGGTGCCGACGGTCGTCCGGCCCGGCCGAGGACGACCTCCGGTGTACTCGCACCGCCCTGCTCACGGGCAGCCGCTCGCCGGGCCGGTGCGGTGGTCCACCCGACGGCCCGTGCCCGTCGCGACGCGGCGTGGTCACCCCCCCGTTCTCCACGCGTTCCCCCGACGCCGGTCATCCCTGTCCGGCACGAGTGAAAGGTGCCCCCCATGCCGATACTGTGCCGTCCCGCTGTCGACGTCCCCGAGCACGTCATCACCGCGCAGGAGACACTCGCCCTGGCGGAGCGCCAGCACCCCGACCACCCGCAACTCGCCCTCGCGCTCAGGCTCATCCGCAACACCGGGGTGAACAAGCGCCACATCGTCCAGCCCATCGACCAGACCCTGCGGCACCCGGGCTTCGAAGAACGCAACCGCACCTACGAAGTCCAGGCCAAGGAGCGGGTGCCCGCCGTCGCACAGCGCGCTCTGGACAACGCGCGGCTGGCAGCGGACGAGATCGACGCCATCATCTACGTGTCCTGCACCGGTTTCATGATGCCGTCGCTGACCGCCTGGCTCATCAACCACATGGGATTCCGTCCCGACACCCGCCAACTCCCCATAGCGCAACTGGGCTGTGCGGCCGGCGGCGCGGCCATCAACCGCGCCCACGACTTCTGCACGGCCCATCCCGGCAGCAACGTCCTCGTCGTCTCCTGCGAGTTCTGCTCCCTCTGTTACCAACCGACCGACCTGGACGTCGGATCGCTGCTGTCCGACGGGCTGTTCGGCGACGCGGTCGCGGCCGCGGTCGTGCGCGGTCAGGGCGGCCAGGGCCTGAGCCTGGAGCGCAACGCGTCCTACCTGATCCCGCACACCGAGGAGTGGATCTCCTACGCCGTCAAGGCGACCGGTTTCCACTTCCGTCTCGACAGGCGCGTGCCCACCACCATGGAGCCCCTCGCTCCGGTCCTGCACGAGCTCGCCGCCGCACACGGCTGGGACGCCTCCCGCCTCGGCTTCTACATCATTCACGCGGGCGGCCCCCGCATCCTCGACGACCTGTGCCGGTTCCTGCACGTCGACCCGCACGCCTTCCGCCACAGCAGGGCCACGCTCACCGAGCACGGGAACATCGCGAGCGCCGTCGTCCTGGACGCCCTCAGGCGCCTGTTCGAGGAGGGCGGGGCGCCGGCCGGCGCCCCCGGCATCATCGCCGGCTTCGGTCCCGGCATCACCGCCGAGATGGCCGTGGGCAGGTGGGCCGGAACACCGGCCCCCGGCATGCCGGCCCACTGCACGACCGGACGCCGGCCCGCTGCGATGCCGGCGGCCGGTCGCGTCCGGAGTAGGGCGCTGCGTTCCACCGGTCCGTGGCCCGTTCCCCAGGCATGACGCGGAGCCGGCGACGGCCTCGGCGGAGCCCGGCTGACGAACGATCGCTGCCGGCCGGGCCAGAGGATCACTGAGGCGGGGCGGAGGCCGCGAGGCAGCGGGCGGGCGGGCGGCTCGCCGGAACGGGTGGCGCCCGCCCAAAACCGCCCGGGCCTGCTGAAACACCGCTCGACGACGGTGCGGGCCTTGCACTGCCCGGCGTCGAAGGCCGGCGGTCGTCCGCCGGCCGGTCCACGACGTCGCCGGCCCGTAACCCGACCGGCCCGCTCGGACGACCGCTCGGATGCCGCGCCGACGTGAGCCGGACCGGAAAGCCCGCGAGGAACGCGCCTCGCCCGCGACGCTCCGGCTCCGACACGCGGGACCGGGCCGCCCGCTTCTTCGGTGGAGCCGTGGGGTGCGCGGCGGTCGGCGCACGGCAAGACACGATCCGCGCCGCCCCGATCTCCCGGCCCCCACCGTCCGCCCGCCCACCACCCGTTTCCCCCTCCCGGCCTTGTGCCGACCCGCAGACGCAGGGCGGTGCGGGTGGCCGGCACCACACAGGTGCACCTGCCGCCCACCCTCGCAGGCGCGTCTTGAGCGGACCGGCCCGGGCCGGCCGAGCCGCGCGAGAGCCTGCCGAGCCGGGGCACCCTAGCCTCGGCCGGGCACCCGCGCACGCTGAGCTGAATTCCCTTTTGTCCGATTACTCTGGCTCTGTGGAGTCGTATCCCATGCCTTCGGGCAGCCCTCACGGCGACCGGACGCCGGACGCCCCCGGAGTACGCCCGGAAATCCTCGCCTCCTGGCAGCGCTCGCAGTCCCTGGGCATCGACCGCGAGCGGGTGGCCCTGCCCATCGAGAGAGACCTGGATCCCGACTCCCGGCTGAGCAGGGCCGCCGCGCCGGTGCTGGCCCGCCTGTACGAACGGTTCTCGGGCGTACCGGTGACCCTGACCCTGGCCGACTCACGGGCGAACATCGTGGATCGGTGGGGCGACCCGGCGGGGCTGAAGCTGATGGACGCCGCCTCCTTGGTGCCAGGCGCCAATGTCGACGAGCGGTTCATGGGAACCAGCAGCGTCAGCATGGTGCTGAGCACCAGGGCGCCGTTCGTGGTCGTGGGCCACGAACACTTCCTGCACGACCTCAAGGAACTCACCTGCATGGCCGCACCGGTGCGCGACCCGGTGGGCGGCACCGTGCGGGGCGCGGTCAACCTCTCCGTCCCCCGGGCGCTGGCCGACCCCGGTATGGTGCTGGTCCTGCAGGACGCCACCGAACGCATCGCGGAACGCCTGCTGGAGCTGAGCACGGCTCGCGAGGTCGAGCTCACGCGTTCCTTCCGCCGGGCCATGGAGCGCGGCGGGCACGCCGAGCTGGACCTCGGCTCGGGAGAGCTGTCCCGGCCCGGCGGACCGCCGCCCCGGCTGGCCTCGCAGGAGCGCCTGCTGCTGCTGGAACGTGCCGTCGAGCTGATCTCCTCGCCCGGTGAGGCGTTGGCCGAGGTGCCGCTCGCGGGCAATCGCGTGGCCGTGCTGCGCCGCCGGGAACTGCACCACGGTGACGCGGAGGGCGCGGCGGTCGAGGTCAGCTTCCAGGACGTCAACGGCGCGGGTACGGCAGGTCCGGCCACCGCGACCGCCCGCGACGGCCGTCGTGTCCCGCTCCTGAACCGCCCCGCCGGGACGGCGGAGGCAGAGGTCCGCGGCCACGGCGTGACGGCGGAACCGCACGCCGCCCAGAGCACCGACGCGTGGCTGCTGCTCGTGGGCGAGCCGGGCGTCGGCCGGCTCGCCGCCGAGGCGCGCGGGCGGCTGTCCCTGCTGAACGAGGCGGGCGTGCGCTTCGGCACCGACCTGGACCTGTGGCGCACCGCCGAGCAGCTGACGGAGATCGCCGTGCCGCGCTTCGCCGACCTGGTCGTCGTCGACCTGGCCGAGAGCGTCCTGGCGGGCGACGAGCCGCGGCCCGGACCGCTGCGCCCGGACACCCCCCTGCGCCGGGTGGCCGCCTGGGCCGGTGAGGACGCCCGCGGCACCTCGATCGGCGGCGTGAACGAGCCGGTCGGCTATCCCGCCGGCACGCCCCAGGCCCGCTGTCTGGAGGCCAGGCAGCCGGTCACGGACTCGGTGGTGACCGCCGCCCTGGCCGGGCACCCGGCCGGCCGGACGCACCCCGTCGACGTCCTCGGCGAGGGCGCGCACTCCTACCTGTGCGCTCCGCTGTCCGCGCGGGGCTCCGTCCTCGGCCTGGCGGGCTTCTACCGCCGCGGCAGGGCGAGGCCGTACGAGCAGGACGACCTGACGCTGGCGGGCGAGCTGGCGGCCCGTGCCGCGATCAGCATGGACAACGCCCGCCGCTACCGCCGGGAGCACGACGCCTCCCTCACCCTGCAGCGCAGCCTGCTGCCGCGCACCCTGCCCCGGCTGAGCACCGTCGACCTCGCCTCCCGCTATCTGCCGGCGGACGCCAGGTCGGGGGTGGGCGGGGACTGGTTCGACGTGATTCCGCTGTCCGGTATGCGCGTGGCGCTGGTCGTCGGTGACGTGCCCGGAAACGGGCTGCAGGCGGCAGCGACCATGGGCCGGCTGCGCACGGCGGTACGGACGCTGGCCGGCCTGGACCTGCTGCCCGAGGAGGTGCTGGCCCACCTGGACGACCTGGTCAGCCGCACCCCCGACGAACAGGACCCGGCGACGGGCACGACCTGCCTGTACGCGATCTACGACCCCGTGTCCGGCCGCTGCACGGCCGCACGGGCCGGACATCCGGCGCCCGCTCTGCTGACGCCGGACGGAAAGGCGGAGCTGATCGGCCTCCCGACCGGTCCGCCCCTCGGGCTCGGCGGGATCCAGCCGTACGAGTCCGCCACCGTCGAGCTGCCTGCGGGCAGCCTGCTGACGATGTACACCGACGGCCTGCTCAAGGAGGGCCGCGGCTACCAGGACACCGACGCGCGCACCGGGCAGCTGCTGGCCTCGCTGGACGACGCCGGTCCGGAGCTGGAGGACATCTGCGACCGGGTCGCGGACGCCCTCCTGCCCGGCGGTCCGCACGACGACGTGGCGCTCCTGCTGGCCCGTGTGCACGCGCTGCCCGAGGAGCAGGTGGCGTCCTGGGAGTTCCCGTCCGAGCCGTCGGCGGTGGCCCGGGCCAGGGCGCTGACCCGTGCGCAGCTCGACGCCTGGGGCATGTCGGAGCTGGATTTCAACACCGGGCTGGTGGTCAGCGAGCTGGTGACCAACGCCGTGCGGTACGGCGGCCAGGGTCCGGTGAGTCTGCGGCTGCTGCGCGGCGACTCGCTGATCTGCGAGGTCTCCGACCGCAGCAACACCTCTCCGCGCATCCGGCGCGCGGCCACGACCGAGGAGGGCGGGCGCGGCCTGTTCCTGGTGGCGCAGTTCACCAAGAGCTGGGGCGCCCGCTACATGCCGCAGGGCAAGACGGTGTGGGCCGAGCAGATCCCGCAGCGGGAGCAGTCCGCGCCGGAGGCGGACGAGCAGGCACTGCTGGCCATGTTCGACGACCTCGAGTGACCGCCGGTCCGCACACGACGATCCCGCCGGCCGCGGCCCGGACGACGGTGCCTGCCGCGTCCGGCCCCAGGACGGTGCCTGGTCGTGTCCGGCCGGCCGTGAACGCGGGTTCCGCGACGTCGAGCGGGACCGCGCGCACGTCGATCAGGACTCGCGGGTCATACGGCACCGAGTCGGGGACCGCGCCGAGACGAGGGCCTGCGGATGCGCCCCGGGAAGCGTGGGCCAAAGCGTGCATTCCGCTCCTCACCGGGAGGTCGAACGACGTCAGCGCGGCAGGTCGGCGTGACGTTCGAGGAACGCGGCGACCTCCGCCGGGTCCTCCAGCGGAAGCGGGTAGACCACGAGTCGGTCGACGCCGAGGTCGGCGTACCGCCGGGCGGTGCCGGCGTCCACCGGGGAGAACTGCATGAAGGTGATCTCGAGCCGGCCCAGCCACTCCGGCCGTTCGACCTCGGCGGCCGCCTTCCGCAGCCCGGCGAGGTGCCTGACGAGATCGTCCGGGCCGTCGCCGTTGCCGAACCACCCGTGGCCCCGCGCGACCGCCCGCCGGAAGGCGGCCGGGCTGTGGCCGCCGATCACGATCCGCGGTCCGTTCCCCCCGACGGGCCGCGGGTGTGCGTCGATGCCGTCGAAGGCCACGTACCGGCCCTGATAGGACGGCGCGGGCTGGGTCCACAGGGCCCTCATCGCGTCCAGGTACTCGTCGGTGCGTCGGCCGCGCTGCGTGTACGGCACTCCGACGGCGGTCATCTCCGGTTCCAGGTATCCGGCCCCGACCCCCAGAAGCAGTCGGCCGCCGCTGAGCACGTCGAGGCTCGCGACCTGTTTGGCGAGCACCAGCGGATTGCGCTGCGGCAGGATGACGATCCCGGTGCCGAGCTCCAGCCGTTCCGTGACGGCTGCGACGTAGGCCAGATGCACCAGCGGGTCGAGGATCGGATCCGTCGGCTCCATCGGCGCCTCCGGTACCCGGGGGCTGGGCAGCACGACGTGCTCACCGGCCCACCACGACCGGTACCCCAGCTCCTCCGCCAGCCGGGCCAGCCGGACCGTCTCCGCCGGACCCAGCACGGCCTTGGCATTCAGTCCGTTGACACCCAGCTCCACCGGCGCCCACCTCCATCCGCCCCGGGCGGCGGCAACGCCGGCGCCCTGCTCGCACTCACGCGGTCCATCGTGAGATCACGCGCGCCCGCTGTCCAAGAGCCGCCGTTATAGCCTTCGGCTATGGATGTCCACGTCCGGGACCTGCGCTACTTCGTCGCCGTCGCGGAGGAACTCAGCTTCACCCGAGCCGCGAACGACCGGCTCTTCGTCTCCCAGCCGACGCTGAGCAAGCAGATCCGCCAACTGGAGCTCTCCTTACGGACCGCGCTCTTCGAGCGCGACCGGCGGACGGTCGCCCTGACCGCCGCGGGCAGAGCCCTCCTCCCCCACGCCCGGCGGCTGATCGACCAGTGGGAGGGAGCGCAGCGTGCGGTCGCCGACGCCGTGGCGGTCCAGGACACGACCCTCACGGTCGGTTTCCAGACGAGCATCGGTCGCGGGCTCATCCCGGCCGTCACCGCCACGATGGGGAAACTGCTTCCCGGTTGGCGACTGCGGTTCCGTCAGATCAGCTGGGCCGACCCGACGGTGGGCCTCGCCGGCAGCGACGTCGACGTCGCCATCGCCTGGCTGCCCCTCCCGGCGAACGGCGACTTCTCGCAGAAGGTGATCACCAGGGAAGACCGCTGGGTCGCTCTTCCGGCCGCTCACCCTCTGGCCGACCGCCCGGTCGTCCCCTTCGAGGACCTCGTCGACGAGCCTTTCATCGCCCTTCCGGCGACGGCCGGTGCGCTCCGTGACTTCTGGCTCGGCAACGATCACCGCAGGACACCGGCACGCATCGCCGCGACGGCCGAAACCGCCGACGAGGCCTTCGAAGCGGTCGCGTCAGGACTCGGGGTGGTCCTGCTCTCCGCGGGCAACGCCGAGATCTACCAGCGGGAAACCGTCGTCTGCCGGCCCGTCACCGGCCTCTCCCCCAGCGAACTCGCCGTCGTCCGGCGCACAAGGGACCACCGCGAGGCCGTACGCGTCTTCGTCGACGCCTGCTGCCTCTGCACGGCGGCCCGCTCGTAGAAGCGGACCGCCGGCAAGTCCCGTCTCCGGCAAGGCGCCCCGTGGCGAGACGGCCGGGGCCTCCGACGACGGGCCACCCCCCTGTGCCGGGCAAGCCCGGGCGGGCCGGGGTACGGCCGCGTCGCCGTTCGAGCGGACGGATAAGGTGGCGCCGTCGACGAAGATCACGGAAGGACGACACACATGGCGGACATCATGGAGACGGCGGCGCGGAAGGTCTTCGAACGGTACGACCTGGACGGCGACGGCCTGGTCACCGCGGACGAGTACCGGAAAGTCGTGGCCGAGCTGGAAGGCACCGAGATCACCGAGTCACAGGCCCGGGAACTGATCGACGCACTCGACACCGACGGTGACCGCCAGATGTCCTTCCAGGAGTTCTGGGCAGCCATGAACCGCTGACACCGCACATCCGGAACCCGGAACCCGTGCGGCCGGTGGCGGGATCACCGGCAGGTGATCGACGACATCCTGCACCGAGTCGGCCCGCCACCGCCGCGCCCCTGGTCATCCGGCTCCGCGCCCGACAGGCCGGGGCGAGTCCTGGGCGACGCCTTCGGCTGCCGGGACGACACGGGACCGTTCGAGGCCGACGGCGGCGGCGGCGACGGCTGACGCTTCAGCGTTCCGCTCGAGCGGCTCCGGCGTCGTGTTCCTCCCGTGCCGGTCCGGTCCGACGGCCGCCACGCCGTCCCGCCGCCACCGCGCCGAGCAGCGCGCCGACCGCGATGACGACGAGGCCGCGCAGCCACACCCGGCCCTCGATCTGCGTGGCGAGCAGGACGCACGAGGCCGCGCCCAGCACCGGCAGCACGGTCGGGGCCTTGAAGTGCCGTTCCTCGCCCGGGTCGCGGCGCAGGACCAGCACGGCGACGTTCATCATGAGGAACACCACGAGCAGCAGCAGGACCAGGGTGGACGCCAGGGTGGCGGTGCTTCCGGTCAACGCGAGGGCCATGGCCGGCACGGTGGTGGCGGCGATGGCGGCCCACGGGGTGCGACGGCCCGGCAGCACCTTGGCCAGGGGCGAGGGGAGCAGGCCGTCGCGGGCCATGCCGAAGGCGAGCCGGGAGGCCATGATGCCGGTGAGCAGGGCGCCGTTGGCGACGGCGACGAGCGCGATGGCGCTGAAGAGCAGCGGGGGCACTCCGCCCGCTTCCTCGACGACCTCCAGGAGCGGACCGCTGGACGCGACGAGCCGGTCCGTCGGCACGGCCGCCGAGGCGGCGGCCCCCACCAGCAGGTAGACGGCACCGGCGGTGGCCAGCGCACCGAACAGGGCGCGGGGATAGGAGCGGCGCGGGTCGCGGGTCTCCTCGGCGACGTTCACGGACGTCTCGAACCCGACGAAGGAGTAGTAGGCGAGGACGGAGCCGCTCAGGACGGCGGCCGCCGCCCCTGTGTCCGCGGTACCGAGCCGGGTGAGCCGCCCCACGTCGCCGTCGCCGCGCAGCAGCACCCACGCGCCCAGGACGACGACGATCAGCAGCCCGCCGACCTCGACGACGGTGGCGACGAGGTTCGCGCGCATCGACTCCCGGATGCCGCGCAGGTTGAGCAGGGCCAGCAGGAGGAGGAACCCTACGGCGACCAGGCCCACGGGCAGGGTCACGAAGGCCGACAGGTAGTCGCCGCCGAAACCCCGGGCCAGGGCGGCGACGGAGACGATGCCGGCGGCGAGCATGCAGAACCCCGCGAGGAAACCGGCGAACGGGCCGAACGCCCGCGTGGCGTAGTGGGCGGACCCGCCGGCCCGCGGGTACTTCGTGGCCAGCTCCGCGTAGGAGGCCGCGGTCAGCATCGCCAGCAGCAGGGCGACGGTCAGCGGGACCCACACCGCTCCGCCCGCCTCCGCGGCGACCTGACCGACCAGGACGTAGACTCCGGCGCCCAGGACGTCCCCGAGGATGAAGAAGTACAGCAAGGGGGTGGTCAGGGCCTTCTTGAGCGCCGGGCCGCCCGGGGCGGCCGTCGGCTGCTGCTCTCTCACAGTCGGCATGCCCCCTCGTGTCCCCCCGGACACACGAGTCACGCATAGGCCCCGGTCAGAAGCAGCGACGGCAGCGGCAGCGGTGGCTGATGACGGGCAGCAGGCCCACGACGCTCCCGGGGCCGCGACGAGCCCTCCCCTACCGCCCGCGCCACGGCTGGAGCACCCTGGGTGCCGACCGGATATCCATGTGGAGGGGGACGGAACGTGAACTGCCCGAACTGTGGAGGCCAGGCCCAGCAGGGCCCGGACGGATCGTGGTCGTGCCCGCAATGCGGGCCGGTTTCGCGGTACTGCCCGGACCCGCGGGTAGGGTCGGGGCCGTGACGAGCGACGGATATCCCACAGCGGCCGAGGTCTCCCGGGCGGCGGAGTTCCTGGCATCGCAGCACATCACGACGACGGGCTGCCGACGGTGCGGAACAGAGATCTCCGGAGTGAACGGCCGGTATGCCTGCGGCGTCTGCGGGTGGACGAACCACTGGTCGGAGGGGCACAGCGACCTGCCGACCGCCGAGGACGACGACGTGGACGTGTGACGCGTCATCCCGGGGCACGGAAGTCGGCCCGGCGGCCGAGGGCGAAGGGCCGTCGACCGGCCACGGGCGATGACGCGGTGACCAGGACGAGGCAGCCGGGTCCACGTCGCCGTGGTCCTTCGCCCCGGCCCGCGGCGCGCCTTCGGACGTCCGGCCAGTACGGACCTCCAGCCGAAGCGCGTCACGAACGACACCACTTCCGGGTGAGAACCCACGACGCGGCCGGGCGGCGGCTCGGGGCGGGTGTCCACGCGTGATGTCCGCGCCGCCGATCGACCCGCGGGTCCTCCGCGCGGTGCGGTCCCGGACAGCTCCACCACGCCCGGAGGTCTTCCCCATGACCAAGCCCGGCCGGTGTCGGCGACGGGCGTGATCATCCCACCTGCCTCCGGCCGACCGCGGCCTCGATGTGGGCGAGTCGGGCGGCGAGGATCTCCTCGAACGCGGCGCGGCGGTCCGCCCCGAGAGGGCGGACGTCGTGGGCGAAGCGGGACAGGGCCGGGAAGCGTCCGGATCACCCGGAACGTCATCGAGCGCGCCGGCCTCCGGGACACCGGGCTCCCCACCGGGCCGTACGTCGACGGGCCGCACTCGCGGCTGTACGAGGCGTGGTTCGGCGTGATCGACCCGCCGCGCGACTGCAGCGTCTACGACATGTCCTGGGTGGGACCGTCGGCCTCGCTGATATCGACCGTCACGGACCTCAACCGCTTCTTCCGCTTGCCACCGGCCGGGAAGGTCGTCAGCCCGTCGTCGCTGGCGCAGATGCAGCGCACCGTCCCGGTCGTCCCCCAGGAGGGGAAGACGATCGACTACGGCCTCGGCCTGCACCCGATGGAGGGTCCCGGCCGGGGCACGTTCCGGGGTCACGGCGGCACGGTCTGGAGCGGTGGAGCGCTGGCCATGACCCGTCCCGACGGCCGGCGGCAGATGTCCGTCGCGCCGAACCTGCAGAGGTGGAACAGGCTCGACTCCTCCGACAGGCCACAGTCCCATCCCCTCGACGACGCGCTGGTGGCCCTGTACCGGGTGGCGATGTACGGCTGACCGGGCAGGACGGACGCGGCCGACCGAGGCGCTGCCCGATCGGCGGTCCCGGGCCGGCCCGAAGGCGCGAGCATGTCCGGTCAGGGCGTCGGAACGGCCGCTCCGATCGTCCCCGGCCTGGCCGGGACGCCGGCCTGGGTGCCGGTGCCTTCGCTCAAGCTGCGGCGGCAGCAGTGGGTCCATGCGCTGCACAGCCCGTCAGTGACGAGATCCTCGGACACTCCGCACGCCCTGCCGGCGAAGGTCACCGACCACCAACCGACACTCCGGGCTGATCCGGAACGATCAGTTGGTCTCCACGGACTTCCTTGATCGGGTGGATACGGAAGGTGCCGAGAGAGGCCGTGATGACGTTCAGCGGAGGCATACGGAGAAGACCGGCCGTCGGCACCATCCACCCCGGGAAGATCGCAGCAGACGACGACCGTCGTCGAACTGGACCCGAAGGCGTGCGCGTCCGGCCCGAAGGCGGTCAAGGTGCCGGCCGACTCCTGCGAGCCGGCGGATTTCCCCTGGACCACGTCAGCGGCGTCCGCGAGCCGGGAGCCGGCCGGCGCCGGCGTCCGCGCCTGGGGCGATGTCACCTTCACCGCGGGCGGGAAGACCGTCCAGGAAACAGTGCTGGCCCCGTCCTCCGAAGAGCCGGACTCGGTCGCGGCCGCCTACCGGGACCACCTGCGGGGCTGCAAGGCACACGTCGTCGGCGGCCACGACGGGGGGTCCGACCGGTTCCTCGTCGCCGACGCGACCGACCGGCTCCTGGTGAGCCTCGACGACGGCATCGTCATCGCCCTGCGAGCCGAACGCTCCCAGTGGAAGGACGACCGGTTGGCCGAGTTGATGGACGCGGCGGAGTCGCGGAGCGAGAAGTTCGCGCAATGAGCGGTTTCAGCGCTGCCGCCCGCCGCCGCGGTGGGGCCTGAGCTGCCCCGCCTCGCGTGCGGCACGGTGCGGATTCGCCGTGCACCGGCCGGAGCACCGCGAGGTCCTGGGCGTACGTCATGAGTTCGCCGAGCAGGCGGCGGCCGGTGTCCACGGTGGTCACCGGGGAGAAGCCGAGAGGGAGCCGGCCGCCCCGATCCGCCGGGCCGGACTTCCGCCCAGGCATGTCTGCCGGTGTCGGCACGGGACGGCGGGGCGGCCCGGCGGCGTGGCCGGAAGGCCCCACCGCGGCTCTTCGGCCCAGTTGATCGCGGGCCCGGCACAGAGGCCTCGCCCTCCGGCAACCCAGCCGTGACCCGCATCACATCGCTCCCATGTCACGGACCGGCCCGCACCTTCCATCCCCTGGTCGTCCACAGCGACCGGAGGAAGGCAAAGCGATGAACGCACAGCAGGAAGCCGGCACGACGACCACCGTCCACCGCGTCCTGATCCTGGGCGCGGGTTACGCGGGCATGTCCGCGGCCATGCAGCTCGCACCCCGGGTCAAGCGGTGCGAGAACGTGCAGGTGACCCTGGTGAACGCGCAGGAGCGGTTCACCGAGCGGCTGCGGCTGCACATGACAGCCACCGGGCAGCGGCTCGCCGAGCTGAGCGTTCCGGAACTGCTGGAGGGGACGGGCGCACAGTTCGTCCGCGGCTGGGTGACGGCGGTGGACGCGGACGCACGGGCGGTACGGATCGACGACGACCGGGTCCTGCACTACGACACGCTGGTGTACGGGTTGGGCGGTGTGGTGGACACGCGTGCGGTGCCGGGCGTCGACGACCACGCGTACACTCTCGACGGCCCTCAGGACGCCGAAGCGCTGGCCGACCGGCTGGCGCGGCTCGGCAGCGGCACGGTGGTGGTCGTAGGCAGCGGCCTGACCGGCGTCGAGTCGGCCGCGGAGATCGCCGAGCGGCACCCGGAGCTGAACGTCGTCCTGCTGGGCCGGGACGCACCCGGTGCGGCCATGAACCCGAAAGCCGGGGCGTACCTGCGGTCGGCGCTCGACCGCCTCGGCGTCCGGGTGCGCAGTGGCGTCGAGGCGGTGAAGGTGCTGCCCGGCTCGGTGGAACTGGCGGGCGGGGAGAGCGTCGCCGCCGACGCCGTCCTGTGGACGAGTGGTACGCGGGTCTCGGCGCTGGCAGCCGCTGCCGGACTGGCCGTCGACGAGCGCGGCCGCATCGTCACCGACACCGCGCTGCGTTCGGTGTCGCACCCCGATGTGTACGCCGTCGGTGACGCCGCGGCGATCCGCCAGCGCTACGGCGTCATGCACGGCACCTGCCAGGGCGGGATGCCGACCGGCGTGCACGCCGCGGTGTCGATCGTCCGCGCGCTGAAAGGCAAGCGGCCCAAGCCGTTCCGCTTCGGCTACTACCACACGCCGGTGAGCCTGGGTCGGCGCGACGCGGTCGTGCAGTTCACCCGCCCCGACAACAGTCCGCGGCGAATTCATCTGACCGGCCGGACGGCGGCCCGGTACAAAGAGGTGGTGACTGCCTCGCCCTGGCCGACCTTCGGCCGTATGAAGAAGATGCCCGCCTCGGGCGCGTTCTGGCCGCGCGGCGGTCGCTTCACCCGCCTCACCGAGGGTGCCGAGTGAGCGCCGGCCGGCAGGTCTTTCACGACAACCGCGGGCTGCTGTTCTCCGTGGCCTACCGCGTCCTCGGCTCCGCGGCCGACGCCGAGGACGCGGTGCAGGACGCCTGGATCAAGTGGTCGTCCGCCGACCGGTCGCAAGTCGCCGACCCCAAGGCGTACTTGACACGGATCGTGACCAACCTGGCGTTGGAACGCCTGCGTTCCACCCGGCACAAGCGCGAGACCTATGTCGGCCCGTGGCTGCCCGAGCCCATCCTCACCAGCGCCGACACCGCCGACGCCGTCACGGACAGCGAGTCGGTGTCGATGGCCATGCTGGTGGTGCTGGAGACGCTCAGCCCGCTGGAGCGCGCGGTCTTCGTGCTGAAGGAGGTCTTCGGCTTCAGCCACGCCGAGATCGGCGAGGCGGTGGACCGGTCCGAGGCGGCGGTACGACAGGCCGCGCACCGTGCGCGTGAGCACGTACGGGCCCGCAGACCCCGGTTCACCGCCGACCGTTCTCAGCAGCGCGAGGTCACAGAGCGGTTCCTCGCCGCCGCGACCGGTGGTGACATCAACACCCTGATGGAGCTGTTGTCCCCGGACGTCACCCTGTGGACCGACGGCGGCGGCAAGGTCCGTCAGGCGCTCAAGCCGGTCGTGGGAGCACAGACGGTGGCCTCGTGGTTCGCGGCCATCGGCACGGTCACCTACCAGGGCGTCCAGCCTGCCGACATGCGCGCCGAGCTCGTCGAGATCAACGGCGGCCCGGGCATGGTGTTCAGCGCCCCGGACCAGGTGATCGCCACCGTCACCTTCGACTTCGACGCCGACGGTCGAATCACCGCCATCCACAACGTCGCCAACCCCGACAAACTCCAGGCCGTCACGGACGGCACCGCCCACGACATCGGGACGCGGTGACCACGGGCGGACACCGCCCTCGGACGGCGACCGGAGGCCGGACCGGAAGGGTCCGCTCACCCCTTGGCCTGCCCCGGTCGCGGTCGCCGGGAGACCGCGCAGACCCGCCTCACCGACAACAGCCGGCTCACGGGGTGCAGGGCCGCACGGATCCGCCGGTCCGGGGGCAGGCCGGGCGCGTCCGGCAGGTGATCGGTCCGGGTCAGCGAGCGAAACCCGAGCCGAGGGAGGAGCCGTTCCCGGCCGTGCCGAGGGTTCCCGCGCCGAAGCTGACCGAGCCGGTGGCGGTGGGGGTGTTCACCGGGTCGGGAAACGCCCGGACTCCCCCGTCGCGGTTCTCGCCGGTGGCGCCGGCGAACAGCTCGGCCCGGCCGTCGCCGTTGACGTCGAGCAGCTTGGTGTCGGCGCCGAAGAAGTCGTTCTGCTCCGCCGTGCCCGGGACGGTCCTGGTGTTCTGGCTCAGGCTGCAGGCACCGGCGCCGGTCGGCCCCGAGGCGCCGCCGCGCAGGACGGTGACCTGGCCGGCCGCGTACACGTTCCCGAGGTCGACAGCGGCACCATCTGGGCCCTCCGCCAGGTCACCACCGACCCGGTGCCTCTCCGAACGATCCGTGACAGGCGTCGCCCTTCGGCATCACCGACCTCTCGCACCCGCACCCGTGCGGCCATACCGGCCAGCGTCCACCGCCGGGGCCTGAGCCGGTCGGCACCCGGCCGGACGCCGACAGCCGGGTATGCGACAGTACCGTCATGCTGATCGTGATGGCCGGCCTGCCCGCAGCGGGAAAGAGCTCGGTCGCCGAGGGACTGGGACGGGCGCTGCCTGCTGCGGTGGTGTCGGTCGACCCTGTCGAGGCGGCGATGTGGCGTGCCGGCGTGGACCGCGGTCAGCCAACGGGCCTGGCGGCCTACCTCGTTGCCGAGGCAGTGGCCGACGGTGTGCTGGCGCTGGGCCAGAGCGCGATCATCGACGCGGTCAACGCGGTGGAGGCAGCTCGCCGGCAGTGGCGGACACTGGCCGCCCGCCACCAGGTGCCCGTGGCGTTCATCGAGGTGGTGTGCTCAGACGTGCGGGTGCATCGGCAGCGATGGGAGCGCCGGTCCCGGGGCATCGAGGGCTTCGAGGAGCCGACCTGGGGAGCAGTTCAGGAGCGACGGGCCGAGTACGAGCCCTGGACCGATCACCGGCTGGTGCTCGATTCGATCGCGGACCTGGCCTCGAACGTGGCGAAGGCCCAAGAGTATTCGGCCATAGCGGCACAGCCCCCACAGGCCGCCCCCTGAGAAGGCACAACCGCACGCCCTGCCGCAAGGCGGAGCGAGTGCGACCGTCACACAGGGCGAACGTGGCTTCATGCGGCACTAGACGGTCGAAAGGACCGTGTTCTGACCGGCGGGCTGCCGACGACTGCACCACCACTACGAGCGGAAGTCGGAGTACTTCCTCGCCTTCGCCGGTATGACCGCGGCCCCCCAGGACGGTCGGGACCGCGCATCCCCGCTCAGCCGGAAGCGTGCGCACCTCGCCGATCGCGCGGGTGGTGGCGGGGCGGCCGACGCCGAACGGCAGTCCCGGCACCGAGTGCGGCAGGTCGTGCCGCGGACGGATCAGCGCGGCCGCCGGCCGGTCCACGAACACCAGCTGGTGGCGGGCACCGGTTCCCTCAGCCCGCTTCCTGGCCCCGTCTCGCACAGCATGGCGGCGCCCCTCGGGACTGGCCTGCCACGACACGGCCGACTCCTGGACCAGGCCGGCGAGATGACGCCGAGAGGCCCTGTGAACAGCCGATGCGGCAGGACCACCCGATTGACCGTGATCGCCACGCCCGGTCGTGCCACCCGCCTGGACGACGCCTCAGCCGCTGTCACGCACCGACTCGTCGATGGAGTCGGCGACATGGACCGTGTCGATGCCCTGGTCCAGGAAAGCGGCCAGCGTCTGGCCCTCCGCCTCCAGGTCTCGCCCCTCGGACCGGGTGAGGTTGCGCAGCGGGCTGATGATGAGGCGGCGGCCGCTGGTGGTCCAGGTGGCGGCGACGCGGCCGTCGACGAGGACGGCGCGTTGCCCGGCGACGGAGAGGCCGAGGTGTGCATCGTCGACGATGCGGCTGCGGTCCTGGTAGCCGAGGATCGCGTTGTCGAAGGCGGGCAGGAAGCGGACCGGTGCGGGGGTGTCGGGGTGCGGGCGGGGCGCGCCGGGCAGGTCGAGGAGTTGGCGGCCGTTTTCGTCGCGGAAGGTGATGAGGTCGCCGCGGAGGGCCTTGACGGCGGCGGGCAGTCCGGCCAGGCCGCTCCAGGCGCGGATGTCCGCGGTGGTGGCAGGGCCGTAGGCGGCCAGGTAGCGCAGGACGAGTTGCTGTCCGATCGGATCGTCCGGATCCGGGGGCAGAGGCGTGACGGGCTGGTGCAGCCAGGTGGACAGGGGGAGGTTGCGGACGCCCGCGGTGCTCTTCCACGTTCCTCTGGGGGGCAGTTGGACCATGGGGATGAGCGCGGCGACGAGAAGCTCGCCCAGCACCCGGCGGGGCGGCGTGGGCCAGCGGTCACGGAGAGCGGCGACGAGTTCGCCCATGGAGCGTGGCTGGTCGTCGGCCATCACGGCCCGGCCCGCCGCGCCCAGTTCGTCCAGGTCGATGCCCGCGAGTTCGCGGCGGTAGGTGGACAGGACCCGTTGGCGCAGCATGGCGTCATGGCGGGCGCGCCAGGCGACCGCGTCGGTGGCGGTGACGAGGTGGACGGTGCGGCGCATGAGATGGGTGCGCACGACCTGGCGGCCGGTGACCAGGTCGTCCAGGTCGGCAGGGGCGAACGCCCGGACGCGCGACCACACGCCGGTGAACGGTTCCTGCGGGGCCTGGGCCTGCAGTCCGGCCAGGTGGAACACGGCGTCGAGGGGGGTGCGGTCCTCACGTTCGAGGAGGTACTGGCGGGCGAGGGTGGCCCGGTTGAGGGCGCGCTGGGTCAGGACGTTCACGGTCTCAGGCTGCGACACGCTCGGAGCTGGGGCGGCACAGTGAGCCCTCGATCGCTTTCATGATCCAGCGGCGTGAGCCGCCCCTGCGGCCGGGTCCCTCACCCATGGGGCCGTTGAACTCGGTCGCCAGGACGACGTCGTCGCGGCGGCCCGTGAGCGCACGGCCGACGATCTGCTCGGTCTCGCCGTATCCGTGGGCGTCGGCCGTGTCGATGAAGTTGATGCCGCCGTCCAGGGCCCGGTGCGCGATGCGGGTGCACGCGCCGTGATCCGGGTTTCCGTCCGGGCCGGACATCATGGTGCCCGGGCAGCAGGCACTGACTTCGATGCCGGTCCGGCCGAACTGACGCATGCGCATTGCAAGATCCTCTTCCCGTGGGTGCCGACTGCCGTCGGCGTGCAGATGCCGAGAACGAGCGGGGCGGGCGACCGTTGCGGGGCGCCCGCCCCGGGACGGGTCAGCCGTTGTAGGGGGCCGTGACGTCGAGGACCCAGGTCACGCCGAAACGGTCGGTGAGCATGCCGTACAGCGGAGCCCACGCCGCCGGCTCCAGCGGGCGCAGCACGTTCGAGCCGGCGGCCAGACGCTGCCACAGGGCGCTGATCTCCTCGGTGTCCTCGCCGCGCACGGACACGAAGAACGGGTTGGCGCCCTGCTCGTACGGCATCGCCGAGGGCACGTCGTAAGCCATGACGTGGAAGCCGTTGTCGGCGACGACCTGACCCCACATCACCCAGTCCGCCTCGCTCTCGTCCTGGACGTCGCCGGCGTCCTTGTAGGTCACCACGACGGTGTGCCCGCCGAAGACGGACCGGTAGAAGTCCAGCGCCTCGCGGGCCGAGCCGCGGAAGTTCAGATGCGTGGTGGTGGTGAGGGACATGGTCTGCTCCTGCCTAGGAATACACCGGATGAGTCATATGCGAGCGAAAGGCGAAATGCCCCGCTCTGGAATCCGTGATGCAGCATGGCATCCGTACAGGACAGGGTGTGTCCTGTACTTCCGCATCATGGAGGCATGCAGAAGACGTCCTCGCGGCTCCTGACCCTGCTCTCCCTGCTCCAGGCACGACCGGAGTGGAGCGGGGACGACCTGGCCGAGCGGCTGGAGGTCACCGTGCGCACCGTGCGCCGTGACATCGACCGCCTTCGCGCGCTGGGCTACCCCGTTGCCGCCGACAAGGGCCCCGGCGGCGGATACCGCCTGCGTCCCGGATCGCAGATGCCACCGCTGCTCTTCGACGACGAGCAGGTCATCGCTCTGGCCGTCGCGCTGCGGAGCACCGCCCGGCCCGCGATCGCGGAGGACGCCGACCGGGCGCTCGCGACGATCCGGAACGTCCTCCCCCCGCGCCTGCGGCAGCGCATCGACGCACTCCACATCACCACCGTCCGCCCGCCTGATCCCGGCGCCCCGCCGGCCCGGGACCTGGATCCGCTCACCACCGTGAGCACCGCGATCCAACGCCGCGAGGAACTGCGCCTGGACTACACCCCCCACCAAGGAGCCGCACCGCAGCGACGCCGGGTGGAACCCCATCACCTCGTGGCCTGGCGCACCCACTGGTACCTGCTGGCCTGGGACCTCGACCGCGACGACTGGCGCACCTTCCGCACCGACCGCATGACCCTCCGCACGCCGACCGGTCCCCGCTTCGCCGTGCGCCAGGTGCCGGGCGGGGACGTCTCCGCGTTCGTCACCGGCCGCTTCCGGGGCTCCGACGGCACCGATGCCGCCTGGCCCTGCCGAGGCGAGGCCATCCTGGAGCTTCCCGCCTCGGAGGTCGTGCCCCACATCGCCGACGGCATCGTGGAACCGCTCGGTCCCACGCGGTGCCGCGTCATCACGGGATCCTGGTCCTGGACCGCCCTTGCCGCCGGCCTTGGCCGCTTCGACGCGAACCTGCACGTCGTCGGCCCGCCGGCCCTCCGTGAAGCCTGCGCCACACTGGCCCGCCGCTACGGCGCCGCGGCCACCGAGCCTGACCGGCCGGACGCACCCGACGACTGACGGGCCGGGGCCTCAGCATGCCTCGGAGGGCAGGATGGCGGGATGGCTCATCTGCTGTGGGACGGCCAGGTCGCGTGGCTGCTCGATCCAGCCGATGGGGGCTGCCTCCCCGACGTGTTCGTCGAGGAGACGACAACCTGCGCCCGGTCGCCCTGGACGGCACGCTCGGGCACCTCGGGCCCGTCACCGTGGAGACCGTCGACCTGCTCGTGGGACGCAAGAAACTCAGCTCCGCAGGCAGCGGCGGCACGCCCGCGACCGCCGCCATGCTGGACTTCTGCGCCCGGCACGGCATCACCGCCGACGTCGAGGTGCTTCCCTCGGCCCAGGTGAACGAGGCCCTCGACCGTCTCCGGCGCAACGACGTCCGCTACCGCTTCGTACTCGGCATGTCCGACCTGGACCTCGCAACGAGCGTCCGGACAAGCTGAGCAGTCGACCGGGAACGACCGTGTGCCGCCGCTCTGCGGCAGCGGCCCTTCCACGGCGGCGGTGTCAGTGCGCTGAAGTATTCTTCCCGCCACCGCGCACCGACTGTGAGGACCAGAAGAGTTGACCGGCCTGCCCGCTTTCCCTTTGCCCTTCCACGCTTCCCGTTCCCTGTCAGTCGCCGTACCCCGAACGGTGCGGGAGCTTCAGATGATGCAGTGCAGCGCGCACATCCGGGCGAAGCCGGAGTGGTTCACCAAGATGAAGGATCCCGGCATCGTCGCGAGGTGGACGCAGGAAGCGCTCGCCCAGGGCCTCACCGAAGCACAGATCCGCTATGTACTCGCCGAACTCGCGCACTACGCCGCGCTGCGGGACGAGCGAACCGGCATCGAGGTGTCCGCCGTCGACGGGGTGTGGCAGTCGGACACCCTGATCGACGACAAGCTCCGATCCCGGCTGCGTGAGGCGGTGCGGGTTCTGGAGCAGGTTCCCGAAGAGGAACAGGACTGGCATCCCGGATCCGACGGCCAGGTACTGGATCTGGTTCACCCCTCCCTGTTCTGTCTGGTCCGGGAGGTGAGCGGCGCGCCGGAGCGGGCTTGGCGGAACCCGACGGACCGTTATTCGAGGTACGAGTTCTCGGAACGGTTCCAGTGGCTGCCCACGGACGTCGAGGTCAGTGCGGAGGGTGATGTCACCTTCCGCTCGTACGTGAACAACGTCCATCCCGAGAATCATCGCGAACTGGCCTCGGTCCTGCCCGACGTGTTCGCGTGCCTGCTCCCGCTGTGGGAGAACGTGCTCACCGATCTGCGTCATCCGCGGCCACCGCGGATCGAGGCCGATCCTTACGGGTGGTACGACTCGGAGCCGGAGTATCCGGACAAGTCCTCCTACGGCGATGACGCGGCCTACGCGGAGGCCTGCCGTGCGTGGGAGCAGGCTCACGAGGACTGGTGGGAGGACCGGCACCCGGTCGTCCCGGACGCCCCGGCCTTCACGGCGCCCGAACTGCCGGACGAAACCGACCGGGTCGACCTGCGCGGTCGCCGTCTGCAGGTCATCGTCAAGCTCGCCACCATTCATCTCACCCCGGACAAGCCGGAGTACCCCGGCGGTTCCTGGCATGTCGAGGGAATGCTGAACGAGCGGATCGTCTCGACCGGCATCTACTACTGGGACAGCGAGAACATCACCGAAAGCCGGCTGGGTTTCCGGGTGGCACTCGACGACCCCGACTACGAACAGAACGATGACAACGGTCTGCGTGAGGTCTACGGCCTGGAGGACGAGGACGCGCTGAACCAGGTGCTGGGATCGGCCTCGACGCCGGCGGGCCGCTGCCTGGCGTTCCCGAACATCCTGCAACACCGCGTCGGCTCCTTCCGCCTCGCGGACCCCACACGCCCGGGACATCGCAAGATTCTCGCGTTCTTCCTGGTCGACCCGTCGGAAACGATCGTCTCGACGTCGGACGTGCCACCGCAGCAGCCGTGGTCCGGCACGTCGACCATGACGCTGGAACAGGCCAAGGCCTACCGCGAGCAGCTCATGCAGGAGCGCAAGTTCTTCGTCGACGAACACAACGAGCGGCTCTACGAACGGGAGTTCTCCCTCTGCGAGCACTGAGAGGGCCCGCCAGCACCGAAGAAGCCGATGCTGGCGTCGAAGCGGACGATGCCCTCCCCGTATGCGGGCTGTCGCACCCGTCGTCTCATCGACCGCCCTCTTCGAGACGGCGTGCAAGAAGGAGCAGATCCGCCAGGTGCAGTACGCGTCCGTCGAAGCCCGGGAGGGGGACATGGAGCGGCTGGGTCCAGCGGGCGGGGACAGCGTCCAGCCCGTAGTACGCCCCCGCGAGACCTCCGGTCACCGCGGCGACGGTGTCCGTGTCGCCGCCGAGGTCGATCGCTGCGCGTATCGCGTCTTCGAAGCCGGTGGTGGTGCGCAGAGCCCAGACGGCGGAGCCCAGGCACGGCCACACGGCACCGTTGAACTCGGTTGCCTGATCGGGGTGCCAGTCGGGCGCGAGGACGGTGGCGTAGCGGCCGCGGTGGTCGGGGTGGACATGAGCCAGGATGTCCGGGAGCGCGGTGAGGGGTTCGGTGTCCTCGAGCGTGACGCGGATGAGGTCGTGGAAGATCGCGGTGCCTTCCCAGGCTGCGCGGTCACCGTGGGTCAGGGCCGCGATGCGGCGGGCCGCGTCCATGGTGGCTTCTCGGCCGGCGGATGCGAAGTGGACCGCGGAGGTCGACGCCCGCATCAACGAGCCGTTTCCCGCTGCTCGTCGGTTGACCTGGAAATGAATCGCAGCGGCGAGGTCCCAGGCCATGCCGTTGGTCAGGACGTCCTCGGTCTGCAAGCCGATGTCCTTCGGTTCTGATGCCGCCCATCGCTGGAAGCGGGTGAAGATGTCCGGCGGATCCAGCCGGCCCCGCTCCAGCAGCGACTCCGCGACCAGGACGGCCATCTGCGTGTCGTCGGTGGCCTCGCCGGGGTCCCAGCCCCCGCCTCCGCACATCTCGCCACCGGCACCAGGCGCGGGAAACCGCGCGGAGAACGCTCCCGGGGGACCGAACTCGAAGGGGCCGCCCAGGGCGTCGCCCACCGCTGAGCCCACGATCGCGCCGGCGGCCCGCTGAATCCGCTTCATCCGCGCAGGGTATCCGCGGTCGCGCCGACGGCCGCACGGCCTGTTTCCTCCTTCGGCTCCCCGGGCGTCGGCGACGAACGCGTCTCCTCCACGGGGGTGTGCGCGCTGGGCGAGCCGTGCTGGGGCGGTGAGTCGTCCAGGGGTGCCGGGGAAGGCCAGGTGGAACTCCGGGACTGCCAGGTGGTGGGCCAAGGGATCACCGAAGGGGAAGAGGGAGCGTCGCAGGGGTGCCGTCGGCTGCGACTCCGGTGACGCGGTCTTCGGCCAGTGCTCAGGACCGGGTGGGGGCGGCTTCGATGGTTCCGCCGGCCGCGTTCCGGCGTTCCGGCGGTTCGACGGATCGGCGCCCGGACCGCCGGATCACCGGCAACGCGGCTGAGGTCCGTCATCCGGAGCTTCTCCAGCCAGTGCGACAGCACCAGTGCCTCGTCCTGGGCCTGCTGCACCTCTACGAGGAACCGGCCCGCAAGCGCGCCTGCCCGGCGGCGGCGAGGTCAGCCCCCGTAGGTGGCCTCGGACTCACCGAGCACGGCGGCGAAGTCCGAGGCCAGCCGCACCGCCTCGGCCGGCTCCAGCCCGGCCGTGGTGATCCGCACACCGGGAGTGGTTGCCTGCCGGAAACGTGCCCCCGCGGCGACCCACCAGCCGCGCGACCGCAGCCCGTTGACCACGGCCGACTCGTCCCGCACGGGCACCCACACATTCAGCCCGCTCACCCCGTGCGCCTCGATGCCGCGCGCGCGGAGCTCCCCCAGGAGGGCGGTGCGGCGCACCGCGTACGTCCGCCCGGCCCGGGCCACCGACGCGCGCGTGCCGTCGTCCGTCAGCAGACCGTGCACCGTCTCCTGCAGCAGGTGGCTCACCCAGCCGGAGGTCAGCAGCAGCCGCCCGTCGTGCCGCGCCAGCGTGACCGGATCGCAGGCGGCGGCGGCCCACCGCAGATCGGCTCCCAGGAACTTGCTGACCGTGCGCACGTGCACCCAGCGGGTCAGCGCCCCCGAGGCCGTCAGCGTGTGCAGGGGTGCCCCGGCCACGGCGGAGGCGTGGTCGTTCTCCACGACCAGCAAGTCGGGCTCGTCCGCGAGCAGACCGGCGAGCGCGTCCCGCCGCGTCGCCGAGAAGCAGCCCCCGTACGGATTCTGCGCCCGCGGACTGCACACCAGCGCGCGTACACCGCTGCGCAGGGCCGCTTCCAGGGCGTCCGGGCGCACGCCCTCGTCGTCGACGGCCACCGGCACCGCCCGCAGCCCCAGGGCCGTGAGCAGGTCCAGCAGGTGGTGGTAGCCGGGGTCCTCCATGGCGACCGCGTCGCCCGGCCGCAGCTCCACGGACAGCAGCCGTCCGATCAGGTCCAGCGCCCCGTGCGAGAAGGTCACCTGCTCCACCGGCACGCCGTCGTCCCCCAGCCACTCCCGCACCGCCGTCTCCAGGCGCGTCAGCCGGGGCGTCGAACGGTGCGACCGGGCGCTCCGGACCTGCCAAGGCGGCGTGGGATCGGGAAGCAGCCGGTCGTCGGGATGGCCGCCGGCCAGGTCCCGCAGCCCTTCGGGGACCCTCGGCGGCCGCCGTGAGGCCACCGCGGGCGCCGGTGCGACCACGGTTCCGCCGCGCCCGCGCGTGACGACGATCCCGCGCCGCCGCAGCTCCTTGTAGGCGGTGGCGACCGTCCCCGGACTCACCCCCAGGTCCTCGGCCAGCCGCCGCACCGGGGGCAGCGCGACTCCCGGCCCCAACTCCCCTTCAGCCACTCCGCGTTCGACCGACGCGGCAATCCCCTTGGCCGTCGCACCACTGATCCCATACTGTATTGCCACATTGAACATTATGTATCAATACATAATTTCGCACAAGGGGGTAGCCGTGCATCCGGTGCGCAGCGCAGTCGCCTGGTCACGACGCATACCGGGGGGACGCGACGGACGCGCCATGGTGGCCGCCGCACTCGTCGACCGCGTCGGCAGCGGCCTGTGGGCATCCGTCTCGGTCCTGTACTTCACCTACGTCTCGCACCTCACCGTCGCCGAGATCGGCGCCCTGGCCGCCGTCGCGGGAGCCGTCGGCATCGCCGGCGCGCCCGTGGCCGGCCGCGTCGCCGACCGCCTCCCGCTCACCCGCGTCCTGGTCACCGTCCAGATCGTCCGGGCCCTGGCCTCCCTCGCCCTGCTCACCACGGACCACTACGCCCTGCTCGTCGCCTTCTCCGCGCTGGGCGGCCTCGGAGACCGCGCCGCCAGCGTCCTCACCAAGCTGTACGCCACGCGCGTCGCCGGACCGGACCGCGTCCGCTACCAGGCCGTCCACCGGACCGTCGCCAACGCCGGCTGGGCCCTGGGCGGCCTCGCCGCCGCCGCGGCCCTCACCCTGGGCGCCACCGGCGCCTACGCCTGGCTCCTGACCGGCGACGCCCTCTCCTTCCTCGCCTGCGCCCTCATCACCCTGCGCTGCGGCGAACCCCCGTCCCCCTCCCGCACGGCCGCCGCCTCCGACCGGGCCGCGACCACCGCCCCACCCGCCGGACCCTGGCGCGACCGCACCTACCTGGCGTACGTCGCCACCGAGACCGTCCTCTTCCTCGACGACGCCGTCTTCAAGGTCGGCCTGCCCCTGTGGATCGCCCACGCCGACAACGCACCGGACGGCCTGGCACCCCTGCTCATGGTCCTCAACAACGTGATGGTGGTGGCCCTCCAGGTCCCCATGGCCCGGTTCGCCGCCACCACGCCGGCCGCCCGCCGGCTCCTGCTGCCCCTCTCGGCCGTCTTCGTTCTCGGCGGCCTCACCATGACGCTCTCCGCCACCGGCGGCACGATCACCGCGACCGTGCTGCTCACCGTCTCCGCCGCCGCCTTCACCCTGGCCGAGATCCTCCACGCCACGGTCTCCTGGGAACTCTCCGTCGCCCTCGCCCCCGACACGGCCCAGGGCAGCTACCTCGGCGTCCACGGCCTCGCCCAGGCCGCCCAGCGCAGCATCGGACCCCTCACCGTCACCGCGGCCATCGCCGCCGGTCCCCTCGGCTGGACCGCCTTCGGGAGCGGCATCGCCCTGACCTGCCTGGTCCAGCACCGCCTGATCCGCGACCGCCTCGCCGAGAAGCCGTCGCCGCCGATCACTGTGAGTAAAAATTGATCGACTGCACACAGGGGGACATGGCGCACACCAACGCCCGAACCCTGCGACGCGCTCTGCGCCGCGAGATCGCCGGCATCATCGGCCTGCTGACCGATGGTCACCGTCACACTGGCTGATGGGGTGAGACGATCTCCGAATCGATCACGTTGGAGGAAGTGCCTGCAGGAGACGCCCCGATACGACACACTCCGTCGGCACTTCGCCGACGACTGCCCCCGCCCCGACGAACACGAACACCGAAACCACACGGCTGAGCTCACGCTGACCGCATGGCATACGAATTCGTGTCCACCTTGCGGGGAAGACCCAGGTGCCCATCGGAAGGCGAGGGCCGTGGGCAGGGTGCGGGTCCACACCCTGCCCACGGCCACAGACATCGAGGCAGGATCACCTCATACGGCCGCTACTTCGAGCGATACCTCAAAGCGGCGCCGAAGGCAATGATCAGGAATACGGCGATACCGCCTATCCAGAGACCGACGGCCACCCTGTCGTTCACCACCGCGTAGACGGCGATGACCACGGCGAAAACGCTCGCAAGGAGACCGACCCACAGCGACATAGCCGCCATGGACTTACCCAGCTCGGAGGACGAATCCGCACCCAACATCTCGCCGCCGTCCGGAGACGTATTCACGATCATTTCCCTTTCTTACTTGAGGGTGTCCTCCATGGCACCGGCAGTCACGTTGCTGACGGTGTCCGCAGCGATCCCGCAGCCGGCCACGGTGAGAGGAATGAGGTACGGCATGCCGGCAGCCGTTGCCATTGTCGCTGTACCCGCGTTGCAGGCGGCACCGAATACTGTGCCGGCTACCATCCCGACCGACTGCGCGATCAACGCGTCGGGATCAGCCCTGTTCTGCCATGCTTCGACCGCGTCCTTGGCACCGAACACTCCGTCGACGAAGCTCCCGAAGCCCAAGCCGGACGGATCCGTGTTGCTGATGGGGTCGCCACCTGCGTACAAGTACGGATTGGTCTCCTGCCCGGAGGGGTCGGGCTGGGTAAAGCGGCCGAGCTGGGGGTCGTAGTAGCGGTGGCCCATCTTGTACAGGCCCGTCGGGTCGAGGTAGGCGCCGCTGTAGCGGTACGGCTGGGGGACCGCCTCGGTGGGGGTGGTGCGGGGCAGGCCGGTGGGGCCGTAGGCGTAGGTGTGGGTGCGCTTGCCCGCGTCGTCGACCAGGCCGAGGACGTTGCCGGTGGCGTCGGTGAGGTAGTAGTAGGACTTCCCCCCAGTCGTCATGGAGTTCAGCGTGCCCGCCGGTTCGCGGATGAATCCGGTGTCGACACCGTTCGTCGTCGTGGAGGCCAGGCCGAGCGCGGTGTGGTGGAACCAGGTCGAACCGAGCTTGGTGCGCTCGGAGTTGGTCGTGCCCGCGTGGACCAGGTCGTAGTTCGTGCCGCCGACGGTGATGCCGGAGAGCTGGCTGTGATCGGTCCAGGTCTCGTCGGTCCGCGCGGTGGCGGCCACCCGTCCGCCGGCGGTCTCGTTGCCGGCCTTGTCGTACGACCATGGAGTGGCGGAGCCGGTCTGGCCGGTGAGCTGGAGCGCGTCGTCGTAGGTGAAGACGCTGCCGCCCGGGCAGGCGCTCTTGCTGCCGTCCTGGGAGGTGAGGTTGCCGGCCTGGTCCCAGCAGTACAGCCACGACGCCTTGCGCGTCCCCGCCGCGTCCGCTTCGAGGGCGTAGGACAGGCGGTCCTGGGTGTCGTAGGTGTAGGTGGTCTTCAGCTTGGTCAGGTTGTCGGTGCGGGTGCGGATCTTGGTGGTGTCCTTGCCCGCGGTGTTCTTGTAGTCGTAGGTCAGATCGACCAGGGTGGTCGTGCCCGAGGTGGTCTTGACCGCGGAAGGGCGGCCGTCGTTGTCGATCGTGACCGACTGGGTGGTGCCACCGGGGTAGAGCGTCTTCGTCCGCTTGTCGTTGTTGTCGTGGTCGAAGTCGGTCTTCTTGCCGTCCGGGGCGATGAGGTGGTCCAGGCGGCCGGCCGCGTCCCAGGTGTAGTCCGTCTTGCCGGTGGGGTCGGTGTAGTGGTCGACGTCGCCGCCGGGGGTGTACGCGAGGGCGGTCTGCGCGCCGTTCTGCAGGGTGCGGACCTTCTCGCGGTTGAGCCTGTCGTAGGTCCAGGTGGTGGTGCCGGAGGCGTCGGTGCGGGACTTGAGGTTACCGTCGCCGTCGTAGTCGAAGGTGACGGTCAGGTTGGTCGAAGAAATCTTCTTGATCCGGTCGCGGTTGTCGTAGGTGTGGACGGTCTTGATGCCGCGGCCGTCGACGACGGTCTCGACGCGGCCGAGCGCGTCGTAGGTGTACTCCGTCTTGCCCTGCGGGGCGGGCGGGGTGACCGTCTTGAGGTTGCCCTGGTCGTCATAGGCGAAGGACGTGACCGACGACTTGGTGTCGGACATCCTCACCGTCGCCGAACAGCGCTGGCCCTCGAAGCCGCCGCAGGAGGGGGTGGCCTTGTTGTAGGTGTAGGTGCGCCGGCCGCCGGCGGTGCCCGAGGTGGTCACCGACAGGGTGTTGCCGTTGGTGTCGTACTGGAAGGCGTCCTTGCGGCCGTCGGCGGAGGTGAAGTCGTCCGGCAGGTCCGTGCCCGCGATGGTCTGGTACTGCGTGACCTGGGCGGTGGCGCCCATGGGCAACTGGGCGGAGATGGGGTTGTTGCGGGTGTCCCAGCCGTAGGTGGTGACGTTGCCGCCCGTGCCGTCCGTGGACGTGCCCATCGCGTCCGTCGCGGTCTGGGTCAGGTGATTGGTGTACTTGGCGTGCCGGTAGTGGTCCAGCGGGTCCTTGACCTTGGTGACCTCGCCGTCCGCGTTGTGCCAGTAGACCGTGGCGTCGCCGTCCGGGTCGGTGACCGTGGTGGTGCCCGCGTCCTTCGGGGTGGCGGCCGTGTGGTCGAAGCGCCAGGTCGGGCCGGTGTGACCGCCGGCGGTGGTCTCGGTGACACGCTGCATCGAGGTGACGCGGTTGTGGCCGTCGTAGGTGAACACGGTGACCGTGCCCTCCGGGGTGGTCACCTTCGTCAGACGGCGCGAGGAGTCGTACTCGTACCCCGTCGCCTTGGCGGCGGTGTCCGTGGTGCGCTCCACGTTCCCGGACGCGTCCAGGTCGAAGACGGCCGTGCGGCCGGTGTGGTCCTTGGCCTGCCACTGGTCGCCGTAGGTCTTGACCAGGTCGATCCACCGGCCCGAGCGGGTCTCGGTCAGCTTGAAGCCCTTGTGCTCGCCGGTCTCGTCGTGCTGGTCGACGGTGATCGTGCCCTTGTTCTTGTCCGCGACCCTCAGCAGCGTGCCGTGCGCGTCGTAGGTGTCGCGGCTGCCGGACTTGCGGTCGGTCAGGGTGTAGGTGCCGTCCGCGTTCTTCTTCAGGTCCTTGGAGTAGCCGGTCGGCGTGGTGTATCCGCCGGTACCGGTCTCCTTGAAGCGCAGGGCGTCCCCGGTGGCGTCGAAGACGACCGTCTCGACGTCGCCGATCTGCAGATAGCGCTCGTAGGCCTGCCACCAGCGCTGCGAGACCTTGCCCCAGGGGGCTTCGAGCGAGTTGTACGTCCGCGTCAGCTGCAGTTTCTGCCCGACGCCGGCGATGTCGAAGTCGGTGGCCGCCAGCATCAGGTTGCCGTTGGACAGGTTCACCCGGGCCACCAGGGCGTCGTTCAGGCGGGTGTCCAGGACGCGGTGCCAGGGGACGTCGCCCTGCCCCTCGGGCACGTACGTCGTCTCCGCCGCCTCGGCGACGGCGGCCGTGCGGGCGGCTTCGGTGGTGCCGGCGGTGCGGGCCTTCTGTGCCGCCCGCCAGGCCCGCACCTCGGCCGACGGCTGCTCTTCCGCCTCCGACGCCGGAGGCTTGGTCACCCCGGCCGGCGTGGCCGGGGCCTCGACCTTGGTCGGCTTGGTCCACGGGCTCTCCGGCTCCGGCAGCTCCGGCTTCGGCGTCGCCGCCAGACCGGGTGCCGCCGCGACCACCAGCGCGGCGGTGGTGATCGCTGTGACAAGAGCGGTTCTGTGTGATCTCCGGGCACGCCGAGACGGCGTGCGCGCGGCACGCGAATGCATCAGCTTCCCCCACAGGAAGTCAGACAAGGAATGAGACAGACAGTCAGAAGCGGCGACACCAACGGCCACCGCTGCCACACAACCTGTCACATCACGCACACAAACCGGCGCACCCTGCCCTCGAACCCATGATCCATACGGGCCGGAATCGGCCCCGCCGCTTCCAGACGACATGGGAGTGATTACCTGGATATGCCCCCGTGATCCTGGGCGGAATTATCCGTTCTGTTATCCACCCTCTTGCTCGTACCGACCGAAACAGGCGGCCTTTGAACCATTGCGGGCCTGTCGCGGCCTTCGGGCGCCGGTTTCAGGTCGAGTCCAGAACGGGGCAGGTGCCCGGACGGACAGCGCTTGCCATGCTCATCTGCGGTTTCGACGGCGAACACCTGGCCGCAAGTTGTCTTGGAGTCCTCGCCCGCCGCACGAGCGTTCTACGGAATCCCCTTCACCTCGTACACACTTGCGGCGTTCGGTCCGTCCAGCCTCACCGGCACCCCGCGCCGACCTCCGTGAAGGACCCCCCGCCATGAGCGAACCGGGCAGAGCCCTGCCCTCCCACCCCTCCCCCCTCCAGCACCAGCACCGCGCGCAGCGACTGGCCCGCGCCGTTCACCGCGCCGGACGCCTCCTGTGCTGGAACCTGGCCGCCGCCATGACCACCGCGGGCACCGACCTCCTCCTCAACCCGCGAACCCCCTGGTGGAACAGGATCTGGCCACTGCCCTGGTACCTCACCTGCGTCTGCGCCCTCACCTGGGCAGCCCTGCGCGCCCGCGAGAAAACCACCCGCCAGCCGCCCGGCGACCATCCCTCTGCCGGCGAATTCCAGCAAGCCGCCTGACCGAGCCACCAAGCCCCTGCCCGGCAGCGACCGAAGCCTCCCCTGGGTGGTGGGTACGCCGATGCCGGATCTGCTCGGTCCACAGAAAACGAGACACCGCCGACGGCGTTGAAGGACCATTCGGACGAGTCCACGGCCGATGCCGTAGACCTGTGCGGGTGCGCACCGAGGGCTGCCTGCAGAAGCATTGCCGCCGGCCCGGGCATCGACCGGGCCACCGGCATCGCGAGGCCGGGAAGCACTTGTCCACCTGTCGGACTGCTGTGGCCGCCGACCATGTGGTCCTCGCTGCGCTCCGCGAGCTGTGCCACCAGAGCGTTCTCCTCTGCCGTCGGCGTGACCGCCGTGTATTTGACGGACCTTCAGCAGGCAGTCGGCGCCAGATCGGCCCGGTCCTGCGGGCCTGGTCTTCCGGACCGTGCTGCCGGACCATCACTGGACGGTGGTCCGTGCTCACTGAGGTTCCCACGGTGGGGTCGGTGGAGTGAGGAGCAGGCCGGGAGGGTTTCCAGCCCCTCGGGGACGGTCCCGCATTGTCTCGGTGTGGTGGCGTGCGGTTTGGCGGTCGCGCCCGGTGCGGCGGCGTGCGAACCGGCCCACGGTACGCGGGCGCGCCGCCGCGGCCCACTCCGCTGCCACCGCCTCCTTTGACGGGCGCGTGGGCGGCGGGGTGTCCGCGAGGTCTGAAGGCGCCGAGGGACCGCTTTCTACCGGGTCTTCTGCACGCGGGTGGTGTCGGTGTCGAGGAGGGTGCCGTCGGCACTGGTCGGCACGATTTCCGGCACAGGGGTGCCGTGCTGGTCCACAAGGACGGAGTGGGTCTCGCCGGGGGCGAAGGCGTGCCGTTCTCCCCACTGTCGCAGGGTGAGGATGACGGGGAAGAGGGCGCGGCCGGCGCTGGTGAGCACGTATTCCTGGCGGCGGCCCGACGGTGCGGTGCGCTGGGCGAGGAGTCCGTGGGCGGTCAGCTTGCGCAGGCGGTCGGTGAGGATGTTGCGGGCGATGCCGGTCCGTCGCTGGAACTCGGTGAACGACCGTGCCCCGTCCATCGCGTCGCGGATGACGAGAAGGCTCCACCTGTCGCCGACGAGGTCGAGCGTGCGGGCGACGGGGCAGTCGGGGTCGGTCCAGTCGAGGTCCGGGGCGCGCGTGGCGGTGCGTGACATGCCACCTCCCAATGAGTTGCGGATTGAAACCATCATGCCGTACGGTCAAATTGGTTGCAATCTGCTACCGATTGAGGTTGGAGTACGGTGAACGCAGGGCGGCGGTTACTGCTCGCGGTGGTGTGTGGTGTCGCTGTGGCGAGCCTCTATGCCGCGCAGCCGGTGCTGGAGCCGATGGGACGCGATCTCGGTGTCTCGGCAGAACTCGCGGGGTGGATCGTCGCGACCGGCCAGTTCGGCTGCCTGGCGGGGTTGCTGCTGCTGGTGCCGCTCGGCGATGTGGTCGACAGGCGCCGACTCATCGCCGCGCACCTGGCGATCATCGCAGCGGGCGTGATCCTGACGGCCTCGGCATCAGCCGCATGGGTGGCGTTCGTGGGGCTGGCGACGGCTGGGGCGTTCGCGGTCGTGGTGCAGACCACGGTGGCCTACACCGCGTCGGTCTCGCTGCCCGCCGAACGCGGCCGGAACATCGGTGTCGTGACCTCGGGCGTCGTGGTCGGCATCCTGGGCGCGCGGGTCGTCACCGGCACGCTCGCCGAGGTGTGGGGCTGGCGGAGCGTCTATGCCGTGCTCGCGGTGCTGTCGCTCGGGCTCGCAGCCCTCGTCCTCGTCCTCCTGCCGTCAGAGCAGCGCCCCGACCCACCAGTGGGGTACCGGCAGGTCGTCGTCTCACTCGGTGGGCTGTTCGGGCAGCGCATCTTCCTGACGCGCGGGCTCATCGCGTTCTTCTTGTTCGCGTCGTTCGGAACCCTGTGGAGCGGACTGTCCCTGCCGCTGGCGGAGACGCCGTGGCAGCTGAGCGAGAGTCAGATCGGACTGTTCGGCATCGCCGGACTCGCCGGCGCGCTCGGCGCGGCCCGCGCGGGACGGTGGGCGGATGCGGGACGGGCGGTCCCGGTCACCGGTCTCGCCCTCGCCCTGCTCATCCTCTCGTGGGCAGCGATCGCGCAGCTGCCGTGGTCGCTGTGGCTTCTCGTCGTCGGCATCGTGGTCCTCGACTTCGCAGTCCAGGCCGTGCATGTGAGCAACCAGCACCTGCTCACCGCCGCGCATCCGGACCGCACCAGCAGCGTCATCGGCAGCTACATGGTCTTCTACTCACTCGGCTCCGCCCTCGGCGCAGCCGCGACCACCGCCCTCTTCACCGCCCACGGCTGGGCGGGCTCCAGTCTCCTCGGGGCCGGATTCGCGGCCTGCGCGCTGGCCGTCTGGGCGGCCGACAGGCGGCTGCCCCGCGACAGCACGCACCTCCCATCCGGGAAAGCGGGCACGCACCGGGCGCGGGAAAAAATGCAAGACACTGAACAAGCTCCCCGCTGCACACCATCGACCCCAAAGAGTCCTGCCCCGCAACGACAGCGGAACTGAGCCGACGGTCCGCCTGGGCACACACCGCCTCAGGACCCAGGATGCCCCTCCGGTTGCGAGGGTTCTCGACGCGCTGGGTGAACAGCTTCAGAGGTCGTTATTACCCGATGTCCTATCAGGACTCCGTCAAGTCTTCGGGTTCGGCCTGTCCCTGGGCATGCTCGATGAGCCGGCCGACTGGGGCATGAGGTCGCCGGTCGTGGTGGCCGATGCCGCCTACGGCGCCAACGTCCACCTGCGGGCCGGCCCGGCCCAGCGGGGAATCGACTACGTGCCGGCCGTCCGCGCGGACGTGAGTGCCCGCCCGTTCGACGCCCGACCCGTGGCTCCGCGGCGCAAGGGCCCCGTCGGCTGCCGGCCCCGGCTCCGCTGCCGTCACCGGGCCCCCTCGGTGACGGCCCTGACGACCGGCCTCGGGCAGGAAGCGTTCACCTCCCTCACCTGGCGGCAGGGCTTACGCGACCTCTGGGTCAAGACAGACCTGACGGAGTCCTACTGCTCGAAGCAGTGGGAACAGCCCTGCCGGTGACCAAGACGTACCTGTCCGTCAGGCAGGCCCCATGAAGCCAATGTCAATCAGGCATTCACAGTTCATGGCCGTCGCTCGTCGCTCGTTCGATCAGGCCTGCTCTGAGCGTCCGCCGGGTACGCGACACAGGCTACGGACGCAATCTCCGGCGCGGAGTGCGAATCGTACGGCGGCCCCGACGAACGGATCTCGCTGATCGGGCAGCGGCTGCTCAACCGAGACGGCACTCCAGCCGCAGACAACGGGTATATGAGCCTCGCCACTACCGAAACCGGCAGCACTCCTTGAGGAAAAGCACGTCAGGGAAGTCGGATTGCTGCTGAGAGGGAGGGCGGTCACCGTCGGCCTGGGCATGTCGCCGCACGGCGTCTTCGCCGTCGCCCTCGCCGGCGGATACGGCAGCCGCCACGAGAAGACCACGGTCGCGGGCCGGAAGCTGCGCGAGGGAATTCCCGTTCCCAGGTCCAGACAGGTCACTCGCCGGGAACGAGACCCATGGGTCAGGACGGGGGCTGGAGAACCGCGTCAATGACGTGGATGGTGGCGTTCGCGGCCTTGATGTTTCCGCAGACGATGTTCGCCTTGTCGTTGACCTTGAAATCGGTGCCCGAGCCCGACGTGGTCAATTTGCCGCCTTCCAGCGTCGTGAAGGAGCCCTGGGAGAGTTCGTTCGGGGTGATCTGCTGGTCCACGACGTGGTAGGTCAGCACCTTCTCCAGCTGCCCCTGATCGCTGAGGAGCGAGGAAAGCTGCGACACGGTCACGTTCTGGAAAGCCTCGTTGTTGGGAGCGAAGACGGTGACGTCGGGTTTTCCGTCGAGGGTGCCGCTCAGCCCTGCCCTGACCACGGCCGAGACCAGCTGGCTGAGCTGTGGGTATGCGGCTGCGGCCTCTACGACCTTGTCCTTGGCCGTGTCGGCCTTCTGGGAAAGGGCCGAACAGCCGGGACCGAACGTTCCCGACGGACTGGGAGACGCATCCTGCGCGTGGCTGTGCGACGCCAGACCTCCAAGCGCAAGCGGGACGGCGGCCACGGCTGCCGCCGTGGCCCTTGCGGTACGCATGCGGGTGAACCTCATCGCAACCTTCCTCCGCGGAGGCGTGAACACTGCAGAGGTGTGCCCTGCAGAAGTCTTCGTTTCCTCTGGGCAGGATGGGGACGGCTGCTGCGTCCGGCCTGGGGCCGTCATCACCCGGCCACTCACCGAGCGTATCCAGCAGGAGTCGGTGACCGCATCTCGAGACCCGGACGCGATGAAAGCCCTGCCTCACCGGACCTTGGCCTACCGGGATTGCCGGTAGGAACGCTGTCACCGGCCGCAAACGAGCGGTGTCAAGTCCGACGACGTGCGGCGGGGCCGCGTTACGCCACGTGCCGGGCGACCGCGTCCGCGCCGGAGCGGGCCTACCACTCCAGGGAGCTGACGGAGGCACGGCGGGCATCAGGCCGAATACAGCGCGTGCACGCAGCCGCCACCGCCTCCCGGGCCGGCCGGGCAAGCCCGGCTTCTACCGCCCGCACTGAGCACCTGTCCGAGGAGCACCTCAATGAGGGCTTACATCCGAATCATCGGTGACCTGTGATGCCAGGTCTGCCTGGTTAATGATCTTGGTGGGGTTCGCGGCGCCGAAGGATGAGTGCTGCGAGGTGGAGACCGCAGACATGACGCCGGGGGACGAAGCCGCCTTCCCGTGGACGCGGGTCGTGGTCAGGTCGTGCGTACGTGCGGCCGGGCAGTAGCCGCGAAAACCACAGCGGTGTTCCGCCCGGGACGGCTACCACCTGCATATTCATCCCGTGGCGGCGGTACTTCATCGAGCGGTACGGTTCGTCCGCCGCGATGCACCGGCTGACAGTGGTGGTGGAAACGCCGAAACCGGCCGCGCCCCGGGAAGGCGAAAAGCGTTCTGACGGTCAAGAACGCCTGGCCCTCATACCGGTTTCCTCCACGGGGTGCCAAGGTCTTCCTGCCGCTGTGCGCCGGACTTCAGGGGGCGACCAAGGGCTTGGCCCAGGAAGACAAGTCGTCCCCGGAGGCGCCGCTCACGCTCGCGGAGTAGGTCGTCGAGTCGATCCGCACTTCCAAGTCGAGGTTCTTGGACAGCCGCAGGAAGTGGCTCCTCACGACCCGAGCGTCACCGGTGAACACCTGCCGGAGCAGCTTTCCGAGGTGTTCGGTGCGGATCTCCTCGAACGTGAAGTCGTCCAGCATGAGCCTTACACCATCGGGATGGTTGTGGGCCCCCATGACCAAGAGGTAGACGTCGTGACCGCGGACACGTCCCTCCCAGTCCGCCACCCAACCGTTTCGGTCCCAGCGCTCGCTGAGCGCCGTGTCCCTCACACCCAGCGAGCCGAGCGCCGACTGGAGCTCGACCAGCGCGCGCGGCCTTTCAGCTCTCTCAGTCACGACTCACAGCCGCCTTCCCGCTCTCACATCACCACTGTGTCCCATGCGGCGAGGTGTCGTCGAACTCGGCATGGGGCGGGGTACGTGGAGTTGGATTGTTCCGGACGGGCTGTGGGGGATCGCGAAGCCGCCGATCCCGCCGTCGAGGGTGCGGCCGCAGAGCGGCGGAACGCAGGACACGCCTGATGAGACGCTGTTCGCCGCGATCATCCATGCCCTGGTGTCCGGGTGCGCCTGGCGCGCGTTGCCGCCGTGCTCCGGCATCTCGAAGTCGGCCGCCCACCGCCGGTTCCCGATCTGGTCCAGCGCCGGCCTCTGGAGCCGCCTGCACGAGGCCCTGCCGCGCCGCCTGGGCGAGATGCCGGTCTGGTCGATGTCACCCGCACCGCTCTCATACCGCCCACGTCCTGGCTCCTGTCGGACGCGAACGGGCTGCCCCTCCTCGTCGAGCGGCCCGAAGACGGCAGCGGGGACGCCACATGGGGCTACGCGACGGCTGCGACGTCGGTCGGCGGAGCGACAGGCGGCTCCTGAGAGTGGGCAGGCATCAGCCGGTCAGAAGACGGCGAAGGGAGAGTGTTCGACCAGCAGGAGTCTTCGCAGCAGTGAGTGGATGCGTGACAGGGCTCGACGCCGGGATGACACGGATGTGGACATGACCCCTCCAGCGGTAAGGTACGCCTAGCGGCGTACCTCACCGAAGGTACGTCACCTGTCGTACCTTGTCGAGAGGCGGAGCGATGGCACCGAGCGAACTGCCACACCCTGATGCGGACGACCTGGAGGTGGGGCCGATCCTTCTGGCACTCGCCGACGACAACCGGCGCCGGGTCATCGCCGAACTTGCCGCACGGCCCGATGAGGAGCGGCTCTGCGCCTCCTTCGACCTGCCGGTCGGCAAGTCGAGCCGTACCCATCACTGGCGGGTCCTTCGTGAGGCCGGTCTGGTCTGTCAGCGCGACGCCGGCAACAGGCTGTACATGCGCCTCCGCAAGGAGGACCTGGACCGCCGGTTCCCGGGCCTGATCGAGGCCGTTGTCACCGCGGAACGAAGCACGCGTTGAGTGACCGCCGTGGCAGCGGGGCGGTGCGGGGTCAGACCTCGGTGTCGGGCCAGCCCAGCAGCCGGGCGCCGATGACGGCGGTCTGAAGGGTGTAGCGGTGGACGGGGTCGGCCGGGTTGGTGCCGGTGAGCTTGTGGATGCGTTCCAGGCGGTAGGTCAGGGCCCGCACGCTGAGGCGCAGGCGGCGGGCCGCCTCGGCCGCCACACACCCGGAGTCGAAGTACGCGGTGAGGGTGTCGAGGAGGGGCTGGGCACCGCCGCGTGCCGCCTGGAGCGGGCCGAGGGCGCTGCGCACGAGGTCGGCCATGGCTTGCCGGTCGCGGGTGAGGACCGGGTAGACAAGCAGGTCGGCGGCGTGCAGCACGGGCTCTTCCAGCTCCAGGCGGTTCGCCAGGTCGAGGGCGTTGAGGGCCTCCTCGTAGGAGTGGACGACTCCGCCGGCGCCGGGGTGGGCGCGGCCGATGGCGACCCGGCCCCCGTCGGTGGCCGCGTGCGCCTGTTTCGCGAAGAACGACAGGACGTCGTCCTGTCCGCCGGGCGCGATGCAGATCAGCCGGCCGTCCTTGGTGGTGAGCAGGATCCGGCGCTCGCCGAAACGGGCGACCAACGCGCCCTCCACGTGCCGGGTCGCCGGATGGGTGTCGTCGACCGGCGTGGCACCCTGGGCGACGGCGACTGCGTGGGCGCGGGAGAGGAGCAGACCGAACCGTTCGGCCCGCTCGGCCAGGCGGCCCAGGTCGCTGCGGCCGTAGAGCAGGTCGTCGATGAACTCCCGGCGCGCGGCCTCCTCCTGACGTACGGCGAGCTTCTGTGCCCGTTCGTGTCCTTCGGCGAAGGCGTCGACCGCCTGCTCGACGGTGGCGAGTACGCGGTCGACGCCCGCGGAGGACAGGGTGGGAGAGAGCTCGCGGGCCGCGGACAGATGCCGGCGGACCAGGGAACGCAGCCCCAGGCCCGCTTCCGCGGCGTGCTCGCCCTGAGCGCGCAAGGACTCCAGCTCGTCCCGGGTCAGGCGGCGCCCGGTGGCGCAGACGTCGGCCAGGATCCGGGCGTACCCCTCCAGGTATTCGTCGGGTATTGCCGACCGTGCCACGCGTCCTCCCGGATGCACATTTCCTGCCGACGTCCTCGCACACGCGGCGGACCAGAGTGACAGACTTCCGGCCGCCTCGCTTCGAAGGCCACCGCATGCGACCCGCGTGTCATGGCTGCCCCTGGCCTGTCAGGGCAGCAAGGTAGTCCCGGTCCTGCGGGTCGTCGGGGTCAAGGCGCTCGTACGGACGCCGGGGCCACAGCGGGCGACCGCCGGCCAAGGGGACGACCGTGGGCGCGTCGTCCGGACGGCCCCGCAGTTCCAGGGATCCGACCGGCGACGGCATGCCCTTCCACGGGCGTCCGGGGCCGCCGGGCGGGTTGACCTCGATGCAGCCCTCCGGCACGTCGTCCAGGCCGCCGTGGGCGGAGAACAGGACGAGGACCGGTCCGTCGTCAAGGCCCGGGAGGACGACATGGCGTCTGGAGACGAGAACGGGGGCTCGGGCAGCACGGTGCAACACCTTCACCACAGGCACCGCCCGCAGGGCCGGCCAAGCCAACCGGAAGGCGTTGCACGCCGAGAGGGCACCGGCAAGCAGCGGGATGCAGTTCCCGAACTCCCCCACAGCCACCACAGCAGCAGCATCGACCCGGCGAACGACGCGTTGGCAGCGGCAGGCCGCACGCGCGAGATTTTCAGCAGCACCCGTACCCGCCACCAGGGCACGGCACGGACGTCCGGCCCTCTGTGCTCACCAGGTCCGTCGGCGCGGGAACGAGCGAGGTGGTGGGCGGCTCGGGCCAGTGCCGCGTACGAAAGATCCAAGTCCTGTTCCCTGCCCGGATCCTCGCCGACGACGGGCCGCGGTGGTGTGGGCCTGTTCAACAACCCGCGCCGTACGGCGCTTTCCACGTCGTGGCGGCGTCGGCGCCGCGGCTGTGTGGGGTGTACCCGGAGCAGGTGCTCCCCGCCCGGCGGGGTGATGACCCCGCCGGTGCGGGGGTCTCCGGCCCACCACAGCACACCACCGGGGCCGGGATCGGCCGGGTGGCAGCGCGGCGCCATCGAGCGGACGGACAACGGGATCAGGGTGTCCGTCACCGGATCGCGCAGCACCACGCGCGGCGGGCCCGGGCCGGCCGGGACGGCAACCGCGCCGCAGGCCGTCCACGCATGGGCCGCCACGGCACGCCCCGTACGCCGGGCACGAGCAAGCGCAGCCACTGCCACAGCGGTGGCGACGGGGCCCCGCCTGACACCGAACCTGGCGAGTGCGGTCAGCCCGCGGATGCCGGCCTCGTCCGCGCCCGGTCCTACGGCCGGCCCGGAGATGACGGCGGTGATCCCGATACCGACCCGGCACCAGGCCCGTCGACGATGGCCTGCGACAGCGCGTGCGGTCGCCGGGAGCGCAAGGGCGGTCGTCCTGCGCGTGCCGGAGTGCACTCCGGGCATACGGGCCACCGTCCTCTCCCTGTACGTCCGCTGGCTGGCGAAGGTGTCACGCCGGGAACGCCCGAGGAGGGCACCCGCGCCGGTCAGAGGCCCGGCGGCGGATGCCGCGCGGGCCCCTGCGCCGTTCTTCCTGACGTCAGCCGATCGGAATCTTTCCGTCGGCCCCGGCGGCCGGCGTGGTCTCGGGCTGGACGCCGCCGTTGCGCCGGGTGACGCCCTTCAGCAACTCGGCCAGGTCGACCCCGGTGGTGGAGCTGAGCAGTTCCATGCCCTGGGCGACGTTGTCGGCGACCGTACGGGACAACTGGCTCGCCCCGTCGGTGGAGATGACCGTCATCTTGTCGACGGCGCTGAGCGGCTCGGATGCCTTCGCGACCACCTGCGGCAGCACCTCGATCAGCATCTGCAGCACGGCGGCCTCGCCGTACTGGGCGAATGCGTCGGCCTTCTTCTGCATCGCCTCGGCCTCCGCCGCACCCTTGGCACCGATCGCGGCGGCTTCGGCGTCGCCCTCCAGCCGGACCGCCTCCGCGATGGCCGCGCGCCGGGAGCGCTCGGCCTCACCCTGCTTCAGGCCCTCGATGGCCTCCGCCTCAGCCAGCGCACTACGGCGCTGCTTCTCGCCCTCACCCGTGAGCCGGGACCGCTCGGCCTCCGCCTGCGCGGCGGCGATCTCCGCCAGCCGCTCGGCCTCCGCCTGCTTGACACGGGAGACCCGCCTGGCCTCGGCCTCCTGTTCGGCGGCGTAGCGCTGGGCGTCGGCCGGCTTGCGGACCTGGGTGTCGAGCTGGCGGTCGGTCAGCGCGGCCTGCCGCTCGGCGACCTTCTCCTGCTCGGCGAGGATGTCCTGCTGCCGGGCGGCCTCGGCCAGCGGGCCGGCGGCGTTCGCGCGGGCGGCAGCCTGGTCGGTCTCGGCCTTGATCTCGGCCTGCCTCAGATACAGGGTCCGCTGCGCGACGGCGATCTCCTCCTCGGCCTTGAGCCGGGCCTGCTCGGCTGCCCGCCGCGCCTCGGCCTCGGCGATGTCGGCCTCCTGCTTGGCGCGGGCGGCTTCGGGCCGGCCGAGGTCCTCCAGGTAGGAGCCCTCGGTGGTGATGTCCTGGATCTGGAAGGCGTCCAGCACCAGGCCCTGCCCCGACAGGCTCGCCTCCGCCTCCTCGGCGACCTGCCCGGCGAACGCGGCCCGGTCGCGGATGATGTCCTCCACCGCCATGCGGCCCACGATCGCGCGCAGCGCGCCGGACAGCACCTCCTGAGTGAAGCCGACGATCCCGTCCTGCTGCATCAGGAACCGCTGGGCGGCGGCGCGGATGGCGTCCTCGGTGCCGCCCACCTTGACGATCGCGACGCCCTCCAGGTTGGCCTTCACCCCGCGCAGGGTGACCGCGCCGCGCACCGCGACCGGGATGTGCCGCGAGGACAGGTCGAGGGTGAACTTCTGCTGGACGAACGGCACGACGAACACACCACCGCCGACCACGACCTTCTGGCCGCTGTTGTCCGTGAACACCCGGCCGGTCTCCGGATCGGTGGCTTGCTTGCCGCGCCGCCCGGTGACGATGAACGCCTCGCTCGGACCGGCCACCTTGTACCGGCTGACGACGACCAGCGCGATCAGCACGAGGAGTACGACGACTCCTCCCACCGCGATGACGACAGAACTCATGGTGTTGTCCCCTCAGCCCTCCCTGAGGACGGCAATCGGTGAAGGATGTGTACGGGTGGATCGGCACCGCGGAAGTGATGCCGGGAAGGGAGTGGCTGCGTGCGCCGGGTCAGCGCTCGACCGGCCGGACGGACACCGCCGACTGCGACAGCGTCTGCTCGACCCAGACTTCGGCTCCCCGGGCCACGGCAACCGGGCTCTTCGCCGAGAGCTTCACCGGCTGCCCTGCCCGGCGCACCAGCACCTCGCCATAGCCGCCGGCGGGAATCGCTGTCACCACCGAGCCGGACGCGCCGATCAGGTCGTCGTCACGCGGGGCGGTACCGGAGGAGTCACGCATCAGCGCCCGGCTGAGGCGGTAGGCGGACCAGCCGGTGAGGACACCAGCCGGCACCCCGATCACCGTGGCTCCCGCCGCATCCAGCCCGGTCGTCCCCATGACGATCGCCCCGGAGAAACCGAGCATGGACAGGAATCCGGCGATCACCGGCAGCGACAGCAGCCCATCGAGCAGGCCGTCCACGACGGAGATCCCGTCGAACAGCCCCTCCAGCACGCCGTCGAGGACGAACGACAGGGCAAGGAGGACGACCCCCGCAATGCCGAGCCCCAGAAACCAGGCCATCCGCGCACACCGCCTCTCCTTGCCCTCCCCCGCTGGTGCACGCATCGTCACATCGGGACACCGGGCCAGGCATTGCCTGATTCCGGCAATCTTTACGCGGCTTTGATGCCGCACCCGCACAGTCGGGCAGTCGGGCAGTCGGGCAGTCGGGCAGTCGGCGGCCCGGTCCCCGGCGACGCCCTGGAGCACCGGGAGACACCCCGGTGCCGTCCCCGGCGATGTGCCGGAGTCCGGTCGGCGATCTGACGGAAGAAGGCGGAGAAACCTCGCCGAACGGGGTTCCGGCGTGGTGCTCATGACGGTCTTCGGAGTGATCCTCGGGGGCGCACACGCCCTTGTGCGGGGACGACGCGCTCGCCAAGCGGCCGACCGCCGGACTCGCCCCGGTGTGCCGGGAACGGGTCACTCTCGTCGTACCGCCCTCGCGGCGGCCCGACGCCACGGGCAGGACGAGCGCCGCGCGCTGCTCGGCCGGACACAGGCCGCCGTGGACCGCATGGAGGAGCCAACCGGCTCCGGCGTCACCGACTCGGTTGGCATCGTCGGGGACGCAGTGCTCGACGAAGCCGCCCTGGCCGAGGTGGGCGTGCGCGAGGCCGCCGCGCTGACGCTCGTGCATGACGAGGAGACCGCCGTCCATGTCGCGCTGGCCGCCCGCCGGCTCAACTCCCGGCTGTGCCCGGTCATCCGGCCCTGCAATCGCAGGCTCGACCGGCACCGGGAGGAACTCCTCGATCCGGCCGCCGCCCTCGCCGTCCCCGGACCTGGACTTCCGAGGCGGCGTTCGCGGAGAAGTTGCCGGAGACAGCCGCCGAGCTGTACGTCAGCGTCGCCTCGGAGAATGACCTGGCGGCCGCGGACCGGCTGTCCGCGCCGTCGGTCGACGCGACCTTCTACGAGCTGGAGGCCGGGCGTCACGTCCCTCCGGGTCGCGTCCGGGCGGCGAGGCGCCGCTCGACGCGGTGGCGCAGGTGCAGCCGGCCGACTGGTGCCGGGTATCGGCCGGAAATCCGGCGCGGGCGCTGCCGTCCTGGGTGACCGGGCCCCAGGCACTCGCTGAGCACGGGCGGACCAGGGGCGGGCAGGGTGAGGCGGGTGCGGTGGCTGCTGGGCGGATCGCAGCGGGAGCCGGTGGTCTTGGGCTGCCGGCCCTGCGCAGCCCTGCGTAGAGCGCGGAACGGGCCGGTGTGGGTGTATCGGCCGTCGCGGCAGCAGTTGTGCGTGCGGCACGGCCGGTGACTGCTGAATGTGGGTGAGGGGCCGCCGTCGGAGTTCACCGATGTCACCGCCCGGGCCGGGCGCAGCACCGGTGAGCCGGGGTGGTGCGGGCGGCGGCCGCCGGCAGGCGCAGTGCGCCTGCCGCTTCATGCTCGGGCAGCCGGGCTGTCTGTGCCTCGGGGGCCCGGTCGGGGAAGTTGCAACTCGACTCGCTGGGCAACACGCATGCGGCCCGGGCGTGCCCGGCGCGACTTTCAGCGTGCCCGGCATCGACCGCGCGGGTCAGGAACTGCTCGATGACGGCAATCCAGTCGCTGTCCCGGTCCGGCGGGGCACCGAGCGGGTCTACGAGGCCGCCAGGCGCGCCGCCCGGCCTGCGGGCCCGTGACCACGCCGACGGCGGACCGGAGTACGGCGCGGACCACGCCTGGACGACGAGATGTTCCTCGAGCCGGGGGTATCGGCCGGGCACAGCCGGGCGTCGGCTGCGGCGTTCACTCCTGCGAGGAGGCGTTCAGGCTTTGGACCTGGCCGAGCGTATGGACCTGGAAGATCCGGTTCTGCGCGTTGCCGACCTGCTGGTCCGTCCGGTGCTCACCCGCGTCCGCCAGGCTACGGCCGACCTTGTGCGGACCGTTCTGGAGCCGCTGCGGCAGGGCCGCGGAGGCGCGCGGCCGTTACTCGACACCCTCACCGCCCGCTTCGGCTCCGGCTGGGTGGCCGCGGAAGCCGCCCGACGACTGCCGCTGAGCATGCAGGCGACGACCTGCCGACTGAAGCAAATCCACCATCCGACCGGTGCCGACGCCGGCCGTCCCGTGGACCGCCCCACACTGCGGACGGCGTTCGTCGGTGCGCGTCTGCTGGACTGGCCGGATCGGGATCTGCGACCGGGCTCCGCGAGGGCAGCGGCGTGCGGTGCGCCGACAGACAGATGCCCACTGAACGGATCAGGGTGTCCGGATAACGGTGAGGTATCAGTTCCCTCGACTTCCGCAGGTCACCGACAGTTATGTGATGTGCATCACTAAAAGTTATGTAAAGGCGTGGTAGAACTGCGCAACTCCGCAGGTGGCACCACCCCACGCCGCACTGCGGAGCAGCCGGCATCACCAGCAGCACGACCAGGGTGAGCACGCTCCGAGTCCGCGGAACGTAATCCCAGGGTCGCCGATCGGACAACGGCGTTCGCTCAAAGACCGCACACCTTTCCGGCCACTTCGGTGCGCCGGAACTGCGCCATCGAGGTAACCACCGTGTCACTCGACTCCCTCACGACATCCGTCGACGAAGCCGTCAGCGGATTCTTCGAGCCCATAGCCAGCTGGCTCGGGGAGGTCGTCTTCTACTCCGTGCCCATCGCCGGTACGGAACTGCCCCTCATCGTCGCCTGGCTCGTCGTCGCCGGCCTGGTCTTCACCGCTTAGTTCGGGCTGGTCCAGGTCCGCAAGTTCAAACTGGCCATCGACGTGGTGCGCGGGAAGTACGACGAGAAGGGGTCGGCCGGCGAGGTCAACCACTTCCAGGCACTGACCGCCGCCGTCTCCGGCACCGTCGGCCTGGGCAACATCGCCGGTGTGGCCGTCGCCGTCTCCATCGGCGGCCCCGGCGCCACCTTCTGGATGATCCTGTGCGGCCTGCTCGGCATGGCCACCAAGTTCGTCGAGGTCACCCTCGGCGTGAAGTACCGCGAGGTGCACGCCGACGGCACCGTCTCCGGCGGCCCGATGCACTACCTGCCCAAGGGCCTGGCCGACCGCTTCGGCAAGAACGGCAGGACCCTCGGCAAGGTCCTCGCGATCCTGGCCTCCACCTTCGTGCTGTTCTTCGGCCTCTTCGGCGGCAACCTCTTCCAGGTCAATCAGTCCTACGCGCAGCTCGTCTCGGTCACCGGCGGCGACGACGGCCTGCTGGGCTCCTCCGCCGGCGCCGTACTGTTCGGCATCCTGGTCGCCGCACTCGTCGGCATCGTGCTGCTGGGCGGCATCCGCTCCATCGCCAACGTCACCAGCAGGCTCGTGCCCGCCATGGCAGGCATCTACATCGCGGCCTGCCTGGTCGTCATCCTGGTCAACGTCACCGCCGTGCCGGCCGCGATCGGCACGATCGTCGAGGGCGCGTTCAACCCCGAAGGTGTCGCCGGCGGTGTCCTCGGCGCCCTGATCATCGGTTTCAAGCGGGCGGCGTTCTCCAACGAGGCCGGTCTGGGTTCCGCCCCGATCGCGCACTCCGCCGTCAAGACCAAGCACCCCGCCAGCGAGGGCCTGGTCGCCCTGCTGGAGCCGTTCATCGACACCGTCATCATCTGCACGATGACCGCGCTCACCATCGTCATCGCCAACCCGGCCAGCTGGGCCGAGGCCCGCGCCGGCGAGTCCATCGGCGGCGTCACGATCACCTCCGACGCCTTCGCCACCGTCCTGCCCTGGTTCCCGTACATCCTCACCGTCGCGGTCCTGCTGTTCGCCATCTCCACCGTGCTGACGTGGGGCTACTACTGCCTCAAGGCCTGGACCCACCTCTTCGGCCGCAGCCGCACCAGCGAGGTGACCTTCAAGGTCCTGTACACGCTGTTCGCGGTCGCGGGCTCCCTGCTGACGCTGCAGACGCTGATCGACATGGCCGACGCGGTGCTCTTCATGCTGGCCGTCATCAACATCATCGGCCTGTACCTCCTCGCCCCGGTCGTCAAGCGCGAACTGAACTCCTTCCTCGAGTTCGTCCGCGCCCGCAACGCCGGTGAGAACACCGAGGACGCCGAAGACCAGGAGTCGGTGAAGACCACCGTCTGACCGCCCCCGCGGCCCGGCTCCTGAACGGGCCCGTACACACCTCGCGCCTTGGTGTGCACGGGCCCGTTCCCCTGCCTTGTCCGTCGTCCGCCCAGGTCAGACCGGGTCTGGTGGCATGGCGGGGCGGCGGTTAGGGTGTGAGGAACGCGTCAACGTCCCGCCTTGAAGCGGTTGCAGTCGGCGCGCGGTGTGCCGGGAAGTCTGGTCGGCGTCTTGGGCCGGTGTGCCCTGAAGCCGATGCTCCGGAGGTCTTTCCCTGATGGCTGCCGCTCCTCGCGGACGTTCGCTCTTCCTCGGTCTCCTGCCGCTGCCGGAGCGCAACGCGGTGATCCAGGCCCTCAGGACCGAGACGGTCGGCGGTCTGGTCCTCCTCGCGGCCGCTGTCGTCGCGCTGGTGTGGGCCAACACCCCATGGGGCGGGGCCTACGAACAGATACGCGACGCCCACTTCGGCATACCGGCCCTCGGCCTGGACCTCTCCGTCGGGCACTGGACGGCCGACGGGCTGCTCACCGTCTTCTTCCTCGTCGCGGGTATCGAGCTGAAGCGCGAACTCGTGGTCGGCGAGCTGCGCACTCCGGCCACGGCGGCCCTTCCGGTCATCGCAGCGATCTGCGGCATGGCCGTCCCCGCCGCGCTGTACGCCGCGACCGCATCGGCCGGCGGAGGCAGCATGGAGGGCTGGGCCGTGCCGATGGCCACCGACATCGCCTTCGCGCTCGCCGTCCTCGCGGTCCTGAGCACCCACCTGCCGGCCGCGCTGCGCGCCTTCCTGCTCACGCTCGCCGTCGTCGACGACCTGGGCGCGATCCTCGTCATCGCGGTCTTCTTCACCAGCGACCTGAACTTTGCCGCCCTCGGTGCAGCGGTCGCCTGCCTGACCGTCTTCCACCTTCTCCAGCGCTTCCGGGTGCACGGCTGGTGGTGGTACGTCCCTCTCGGCATCGTCACATGGGCGCTCATGTACACCAGCGGCGTGCACGCCACCGTGGCGGGCGTGGCGATGGGCCTGCTCCTGCGTACCACCCGCGACAAGGACGAGACCGCCTCCCCGGCCGAGCGCACCTCCCACCTGATCCACCCGGTGTCGGCCGGAGTGGTGGTCCCGCTCTTCGCGCTCTTCGCTGCCGGGGTCGGCATCTCGGGCGCGGCCCTGGCGGAGGTCTTCACCCGGCCCGAGCCGCTCGGCGTGGTCCTCGGCCTGGTCGTCGGAAAGACCCTGGGCATCTTCGCCGGCACCTACTTCGCCGCCCGCTTCACCCGCGCCAGACTGAACCCCGACCTCGCCTGGGCCGACGTCCTGGCCCTGGCGGTACTCGCCGGCATCGGCTTCACCGTGGCACTGCTGATCGGCGAGCTGGCCTTCCCCGATCCGGCCATGGCCGAACGCGTCAAGGCCGCTGTCCTGATCGGTTCCCTCCTGGCCGCAGGGCTGGCCGCCCTCCTTGTCAGACGCCGCAACGGCATCTACCGGCGGCTGTACGAAGAGGAGGAGCGCGACGAGGACCACGACGGCATCCCCGACATCTACCAGCGAACCCCTGCCACAGAGCGCTGACCCCGAGCTCCATGGACCCATCGCGCATGGAGCGGGGCCACGTCATGGCAGAACCGATGAAGTGCGGTAGCCAGCAGCACGTCAGCGACGCGGCAGGGTTGTTCCGCAACCGGACCGATCAGCGGGGGGCAAGGCCGACAAGCCCAGCGGTACAGAGGCCAAGGCGCCGCCCCGGCCAGGCTCAGGCCGTGGAGAGAGCTCCGATCAGCTGCTTGTCAGACCCCCCGACGCCGTGTCCGAGGCCGGGCAGGCAAGCCGTGGACGGAGAAGCTGCCGGACAGGAGCAGGGAGCTGTGGGACTAGGCCGTGTTTTAGGTAGCGCGGCTGGCCAGCCATTTGGTGAGGTCGCCCGCGATGTGGCTGATGCTGGTCTCGACGGTGACGTCGTGCTCGCGGCGGCCGGTGTCACGCCGGACGATCTCGTAGCCGCCTGTTTCCAGGACGGCGACGGATGCGAACCAGGCGGGATCGTCCTCGTCGGGCTGGATGACGAGGAAGGTGTTGTCCGTGCCGTTGAGGTCGCTGATCAGGTCGAACAGGGCGTCTTCGGACGGGTCGTCGATGTGGTCGCCGTTCTCGCTGTCCGCGCAGTAGTAGTCGGCGGCCACGAGACCTCCTTATGCGTGTGCTGCTCGAAGTGCCGGTGGCCAGCATGGCACGGCCACCGGGCCGCCCGGCGGCTCACAGCCACTGGTGGATCGCCGCGATGTGAACCGTCGCCTCGTAGCGAACCGCGAGCTTGTCGAACCGGGTGGCCACGGCCCGGTGCTGCTTGAGACGGCTGATCCCGCACTCGACCGCATGCCGCTCGCGGTAGTCGATCTTGTCGAACTTCGGCGGTCGGCCGCCTTGCGAACCACGCTTCTTGCGGTTGCGAACTTGATCGGCCTTCTCCGGGATCGTGCACCCGATGCCTCGTCCGCGCAGGTAGGCGCGGTTCACGCGGGAGCCGTAGGCCTTGTCCGCCCGGACCTTTTCCGGCCGGGATCGCGGCCGGCCAGGACCGATCCGAGGCACCCGTATGGCCTCCAGGACCGGCTGGAACTGCGGGCTGTCGTGCCGGTGCCCCGCGGTGATGAGGAGCGACAACGGCTTTTGACCCTGCTCGCAGGCCAGGTGGATCTTCGTGGTGAACCCACCCCTTGACCGGCCCAGCCCGTGGTCGTCGGGCTCGGTGGTGATACCACCAGGCGGCTCCTTCTGCCCTGCGCCGTCCCGGCGGGCGCCGGCCGCGTGCTGGTGGGCCCGGCAGATCGTGGAGTCGACGTTGACCTCCCAGGTGATCAGCCCGGCCGCGTCGGCCCGGGTCTGTAACAGCGTCAGCAGCCTCGCCCACACCCCCTGCCGCTGCCAGCGCCGGAACAGCCCGTACACGGTCTGCCAGGGCCCGTACTCACGCGGCAGGTCACGCCACGGAACACCGGTCCGCACCCGCCAGCGCACCCCATCCACCAGCCGTCTCCGCCCCGGCCACCTGCGACTCACACCGGCCGCAGGCAGCAACGACTCCAGCACCGACCACTGCTCATCAGAAAGATCCCCACGCGCCACACGGAGATCATCACGGCACGAGACATGGACCGGAGCTCCGACCTAAAACACGGCCTAGTCTTCTGAGTCAGGAATTCTGTTCAGATGCGTAGGGTTGTCTGGTGGCACGTACTGGGCGACCGAAGGCCGAGTTGATCCCGTCGGATAAGGACGGTGACCGATGAGCAGGTCGCCGCGGTGGTGAAGCGGACGTTGGAGTCGACGTCGAAGAACGCCACGCACTGGTCGACGCGGGCGATGGCGAGGGAGATGGGCCTGTCGTAGTCGACCGTGTCGCGGATCTGGCGGGCCTTCGGCCTGCAGCCCCACCGCACCGAGACGGCTCTGCTGTCGACGGATCCGTACTTCGTCGACAAGGTCCACGACGTGGTCGGCCTGTATCTGGATCAGCCCGAGCGGGCCTTGGTGTTCTGCGTGGACGAGAAGAGCCAGATCCAGGCACTGGACCGCTCCCAGCCGGTACCGCCGATGATGCCCGGGGTCCCACAGCGCCTCACCCACGATGACGTGCACGCCGGCACCACCGCGCTGTTCGTCGCATCGTCCTGGCTCAACCTGGTCGAGTGGTGGTTCGCGGAGCTGACGAACAAACAGATACGGCGAGGCGTCCACAAAAGCGTCCAGTCCCCGGAGAAGGAAATCCGTACCCGGATCGCCGCATGGAACGCCGACCCCAAGCCCTATGTATGGACCAAGACCGCGGACGAGATCCTCGAACGCCTCGCCAACTATCCGAACAGAATTCCTGACTCGGAAGACCAGTGCGGTGCACCGGGATCACCCGGCGCAAAGCGCGCAGGCCCCGGCCGACGCGCAAGCAGAACAAGCCGCCCCGACCTCCTACGCCACTGACCAACCAGAAAGGCCGTCACCGGCTGGCACGATCACCACGCATGGCTTCCGGGCCAGACAAGATCCGCCGGTCGGCAAAGCGCAGGACTGCTGACCGGTCCGTCGCAGGTCAGTCGGTATCCTGCTCGCCGACGATCAAGAAAACGCGGTGCGCCCCACACGGACCGCTCTGCCCGAGAGGGACCGGTTCCGTGGACAAAACGCCGCAGGCGATAACCGTCGACCCCGCATCGGGCATGCTCATGATCCCCGCCGGAAAGCCGAAATTCGCCCTGGGGGTCGGCCTGTGGGACGACACCCTCAAGCCCTTCAACGCCTTCGTCCAGCGCGAACTCCTGGACGCCGAACGGCAGAAACGGAAAGAGGGCCGGACACACGCGCCGGGCATCCTCGATGGTGAGCGGCTGCACGTCACCGTGCAGCTCGTCCCCCGTCCCGACAACGACTACAACCCCCACGCCATCAGTGTGGCCGCGCCTCCCTCGCACGGCGGCACGGACATCGAGCGGCACCTCGGCTACATGTACGACCGCAACCTGGTGTCCCTGGGCGCAGCCCTGCGCGGTCTGGCGGCTCTCACGGACCGGCCGCTCGGATGCCACGCCTTCGTCGGCATCGCGCCGTGTCACCGCGACGAATGGGACGAGGACGAATACGACCCGGACGACCCCGAAGACGCCGTCCACCGTGTGCGGGGCGCCGACGGCACCGAGTACCGGATCGGCGGCCCCCGGCTGATGCTGCCCTGGTGGGAAGACCTCCAGAAGATGGCCGTCGACTGCGCCCGCATCGTCCGGCCAAAGCAGATCCTCGGGTTCATCGGTCACTGGACATCCTGGGAACCCGGAGCCCGTGAAGCACTCGCGCAGCGAACCCGCGACGAGGAGTTCACCGTCACCTTGCGCGCCGAGCAGCAGGTTGTCCGCGTCTATTACCAGGACCTGTGCCTCAGCACCCTGGAAACCGGCTTCGGAGGATACTTCGACCGCACCATCCAGCAGGTCAAGGAACTCGGCGGGACCGCCACAGCGCAGGCGGAAGAGCACCAGGGCGCACTGAAACTGCTCGTGGAGGACAGCACCCCGCTCACCGTCGGCCAAACCGAAACCCGCGCTCTTCTACGACCAGGAGCACGACCAGACAAGGACACCGCGCAGACCGCCGGCTGACGGCTACAGCACCGCCCGTCCCACTGGCCGGTGCCCACTCCTCTCTTTCGGTGCGCCGGGTTGCCCGGCGCGTAGCGCGATGGCTCCGGCCGACGCGCGAGCAGGACACGAGCCGCCTTGATCCCCCGGCAGCACACTCCCCCTCGCCCCGTCCGTCCCTTCCACTTTCTTTCCTGGTCCGGGCGTCGCAAGGGGGTGCGCCAAGAGGGATGTCGGGCTCCCGACCATGGACGAAACCGCGTGCTGACCTGCGGCTATGCAGATCGAGGCAGGGAGGGAGCGGACCGTTGTGGGAGGGGTTGTCGGCGGGGATATCGGCCCGGCTGCCGGCGGTGTCGTCGCTTCGTGACCGTGGTCGGGCTCGCATGGTCGGGGCCGGCTGCCGGCGTGATCCGTACACGCGGCGCCCGCTCAGGGCGGCGCCGCACCGTGCGGAAGACGGGAGCAGGGTGGCGATGGCGTGACCAAGGGGGCGCCGCGCGGCTGACGACGGACACCTGCATCAGCCTTCCGCTCGAGCCCGACCTGCTCGTGCTCCTCGTGGTCGTGAGGGTTGCGGACTGATGAGTGTTCAGCAGGCAGTAGTCAGGGTTCTGTCCGCGCACGGTGAAGGCCTCGTCCTGCGCCCCCATCAGCCATGCGCCGTCGAACGGTCGACCATGGAATGTGATGAGCGGGACCGATGTGAACGTAGCGGACGGCGGCGGCCGGCCCGGGAACGACTCCTGGAGGCGGCGGCCCGGCGCTTCTACGCCGACGGTGCGGCGGCGACGGGGATCGACACGATCACGGCCGAGGCCGGCGGGGCGAAGACGGGTCCGTACAACAGTTTTTCCTCCGAGGCTCTGCGACGAATGCGGCAAGGGCATTTTGGAGAACCGATCGGGCTCAGTAGCTGGAATACGCGCATGAGGGACATGTAGGCAGGCACCCGGTAGGGCGTTCAGGAAACGTTAAGTAAAAAGAACGCGGACAGCCCCCGGATCACCTCACGGACTGTTGACGGACATCAATGCCGCCGTCACCTTCGTAGGGTCACGTATTCCGTTCGAGTACGAGAGCTGGGATGCTCATGAGAAGAATCCGGCAACGCGTCACCTGGATCCTGGCCGTCGCGGCGGTGGCCGTGTCGATCTCCGTATGGCCTTCCACGGAATCCGCGCAGGCGTTTCCCCCCACTCCCAAGCAGAATGTACTGAACTACCTCCGCGCTATTTCCGGGAACCAGATCGTTTCCGGTCAGCACAACAAGGAACCCGCTTCCGCACCCGGGCAGTACACGCAACAGGTCAAGGACGTGACCGGGCAGTACCCCGGCCTGTGGGGCGGAGACCTGATGTTCAACGCCACCGATGTGGCCAACCGCCAGCGCGTGATCGACCAGGCGAAGACCGAGTGGGCGAACGGCTCGCTGGTCACCCTCACCTGGCACGTCTGTCCCCCGACCGGGGGCAGCACCTGCGCGTTCGAAGGCGGTGTGAAGTCGAACATATCCAACGCTCAGTTCTCGCAGATCATCACCGAGGGAAGCGCCCTGAACAACGCCTGGAAGCGGCGCCTCGACGAGGTCGTCCCCTACCTCCAGCAGCTGAAGAACGCGGGCGTTCCGGTCCTCTTCCGGCCGCTGCACGAAATGAACGAATCGTGGAACTGGTGGGGAAACCGTCCCGGAGCGAACGGCAGCGCGCGCCTCTACCAGATCACCCGTGACCACCTCGCCGGGACAAAAGGGCTGGACAATCTGATCTGGGTGTGGAACGTGCAGGACAATCCGGCGGGCGGCTGGAGCGGCTACTACCCGGGCAACCAGTACGTGGATGTCGTCTCGCTGGACGTCTGGTACAAGAATCACCCCAGTTCCGCCGATTACCAGCAGATGCAGAGCATTGCGGGGACGAAGCCCATGGCCCTTGCGGAGATGGGCAAGGTGCCGGACGCCGCACTGCTCAACAGTCAGACCAGGTGGGCGTGGTTCATGATGTGGTCGGAACAGCTCCGGGGGAACAACACCAACGCCGAGATCCAGGCGGCGTACTTCCACCCCCATGTGCTGAACCAGGGTGAGGTCGTGCTGCCCTGACGCCCGGCGCGAGCGCTGCGCGGCTGAGTCTGCCGGCGGTGCCGGTCAGAGCCAGCCGTGCAGCGCCCCGAGGAACCCGGCCGGATCATCGCGGTGGACGGTGTGCCCGGCACCGTCCACCGTGCGTACGTGCCAGCCGCGGCGGCTCAGCACCGTGGCTCGTGCCGGCGAGATCCGCTCGCTGGGACCGGCGAGCAGGACGAGCGAGGGGACAGCGGGGGCGTCCGGCAGGCCAGGCAGGTGCTGGAGCACGGTGACGGACGCGGGGTCCCAGGTGGCGAGCGCCTGCCGCTCGGCGGTGATGTCGTCGTCGTGCCAGCGGGGATGGGCGGCACGCAGTTCCCGCCAGGTGGCGTGTTTGCCGGCGCGCAGGCTGTCCAGGTCCCGGTTCCGGGGCACCCAGGCGGGGTCGCAGTGGACGGCGCGGGCGCAGCGCAGTCGCGGTACGGCGAGCAGCAGTACGGCCGAGCCCAGTGAGTGGCCGATGGCGAGGTCGGGCGCCGCGGGCAAGGTGTCGAGCAGGTCGGCGGCGAGTGCGGTGGGTGTGTAGACCGGCGCGGGCCCGCTGGCTCCGTGGCCCGGCAGATCCACGGCGACGACCCGGTAACCGTGCTCGGCGATCGCCGGGGCGACACGACTCCAGCCGCGCGAGTCCGACATGATGCCGTGCACCAGGACAGCTGTGCGAGGGCCTTCGCCCCAGACCCGGGTCGCGAGCCTCACGAGACACCGCCCAGGGGCACCCGAGCCCGGTAGAGCACCGTTCCCGCACCGGACACCGCACAGGGCGAGCCGGCCGGGACGAACGCGGCAGCACCCGCGGCAAGAGCGGGGCCTGCTTCCAGCAGCGCTTCGCCGGTGAGGCAGAGCAGCACCTGAGGCCCGGCGTCGGTCAGGCACACGGCCTCGGCACCCACTTCGACGCGGGACAGAGCGAACTCCGCCGCCGGAGAGGCATAGTGCGCCTCCCCCCTCACTCCCGTCGGTGAGGCGCGTATGACCGAGGGGCGCGTCACGGTCAGGTCGACGATCTCCCTCAGGAGTGCCGTGTCGACGTGTTTGTCGGTCAGGCCGCAGCGCAGCACGTTGTCGGAGTTGGCCATGATCTCCACACCTGTCCCCCGCAGATAGGCGTGCGGCACTCCCGCCGCCAGGTACAGGGCTTCCCCTGCGTCGAGGGTGACATGGTTGAGCAGCAGTGCCGCGAGCAGGCCGGGATCGTCGGGGAAGTCGTCGGCCACGGTGGCGTACGCGGCGGCGGCCGAGCTCCACGGGCCGGGCGACGCGGCAAGCGCGGACAGGGCGCCGGAGACGGCGCGCACCAGACGCGGCGGCGCGGTCAGGGCCGCCTGGAGCGTGTACCCGAGGGAGTCCCCGTGCGGGCGGGAGCGCAGCGCGGCCGCCCACCCTTCGAGTCCGGGCACGGAAAGAGCGTCGAGCAGATCGGCTGTACGGGCCGGCTCTCGGAAGCCGCAGAGTGCCTCGAAAGGCCCCAGCGCGCACAGCAGCTCCGGCTTGTGGTTGCGGTCCTTGAAGGTGCGGTGGGGGGCGTCGACCGGTATTCCGGCCGCGTCCTCGCGGTCGTGGCCGGCCTGTGCCTGCTCGCGCGTGGGATGTACCTGGACCGAGAGTGCCCGGGCGGCGGCCAGCAGTTTGAGCAGGAAGGGCAGGTGCGGCCCGTGGGCCGCGAGGCTCGCCTCGCCCAGTTCGCCGGCGGGGTCGGCGGCGATCGCGGCCGCCAGGTCCGGGGTTCCGGGCCTGCTTGTGAGCGGCGACGGAGCGGCGTGGTGAGCGCCGAACCACAACTCGGCTCGGGGTTCCCCGTCGGGCTGCTGTCCGAGCAGGGCGGGGATCGCGGTGCGTGACCCCCAGGAGTAGGTGCGTACGACGGGGGCCAGCTCGGCGATCGCGGTCATGGGTCTCTCCTTCAGACGTGGCAGGGGCCGCCCTCGGCGACCGAGGGCCGCGGGCCCGTGCCGGGCGGGGCTCAGGAAAGCGGTGTCCGGCAGGACGGGTGGGATCAGTCCGTGGCGGTGATCGAGTCGATCCAGTCGCGGGTCATGTCGTTCAGTTCGTTGCCCAGCTCCCACGACATGATCGTGGGGTCGTCCTTGTAGGCGAGACCGGTGTACGGGTTGACGTGGTCGAGCACGTGCCGGACGTAGTCCTTGTAGGCGGCCTTGGCCCGGGGATCGGTGTAGAAGTCCTTCGGTTCCCTCATGCCGAGCCACTTCGCCATCGTGGGGTAGCCGCCGTGGTAGTAGTCCCACTGGTCGGTGAGCGGGACGATCAGCCTCAGGCCGTAGGCGCGGGCCCGGGCGATGGCGTGGTCGATGGGCGCGAACGCGTTCTCGTTGAACTCGCCCGCCTCCGGCTGGATGCACTGCGGGCAGCCCAGGGAGGTGCCGAGCGTGTGGGAGCGGACGACGGTGGCGTTCATCGCGCGGGCCGTCTTCAGTGCGTCGTCGATCCGGAAGCAGGTGGGGTGGTCGACGCCGCCCACGTTCTCGTCCAGGCCGAGCCAGTACAGGTTGGTGCCGGCGAAGCGGAACGGCTTGCCCTGGAGTGTCAGCGTGCTCCCGTCGCGCTGGACGAACGCGTCGGCGGTCCGGCCGCCGCCCGGTTCGGCGGTGGCGGGGGACGAGGCGGTGGCTGTGACGACGAGGGCGCTCACCACGAGGAGGGAGGCGAGGGTTCTTCGGCGGTCTCGGGGCACGGCGGACCTGCCTTTCGGCTCAAGGGGAGGCAGTGGGAGGGAAGCGGAGCGGGGGGACCCGGGTGGGGGGCACGCCGGGCCCGGGCCATCGGTCCGGTGGCTTTCCGTCAGTCGGTGGTGTCGTGCGGGGGCGCGCTGCTGCCGCGGGGCAGCAGAACGGGTGTCGCGGCGGGGCTCGACGCGGGGTTGCGGCGGTGGACGACGTCGAACAGTCGGCGGGTGACGTCGGCGCCGAAGCCGAAGACGTCGTGACTCATGGCGGACAGGTTCGGATGCGTGAGCTGGCACAGCTGGGAGTCGTCCCAGGCGATCAGGCTGACGTCCCTCGGCACGCTCAGGCCCATCTCGGCGGCCACGGACAGTCCCGCGACGGCCATGATGTCGTTGTCGTAGATGATCGCCGTGGGCCGTTTCGGGGAGGCGAGCAGCGAGCGGGTGGCACGGGCGCCCTGCTCGCCGGAGTAGTCGGTGGTGACGCTGCGGGCCGGTTCCAGCCCGAGTTCCGCCACGACGGCGTTCAGCGCGGCGGTGCGGATCATGGTGTGGCCGAGGGCCGGATGCCCGCCCACCCGTGCGATGCGCCTGTGGCCGAGGGCGGCGAGGTAGCGCACCGCCTCGTGCACCGCGGCTTCGTCGTCGGTCCACACCGAGGTGAAGTCGCCGGTCAGGGACGGATGGCCGACCGCCACGGCGGGCAGGCCGATCGCCGCCAGCTCGGTGATCCGGGGGTCGTTCTGCTGGATGTCGACCAGGATGGAGCCGGCGATCCGGCGGGACTGCCACCACTGGCGGTGGACGGCGATCTCCTGGTCGGTGTCCCGTACGAGGTGGAGCAACAGCGAGCAGCCGTGCTCCTCCAGGACGGACTCGGCACCGGAGATGAACTCCATGTAGAAGGGCTCGAGCCCGAGCTGGCGCGCGGGGCGGGTGATGACCAGGCCGACGGTGTCCCCGGCGCCGGTCACTGAACCGGACAGCTTGATCGCGGCCTGGTTCGGCACCCAGCCCAGCTCGGCGACGGCGGCCATGATGCGTTCACGCGTGGCCTCGGAGACACCGGGGCGGTTGTTGAAGGCCAGGGACACCGCGCCGCGGGACACCCCGGCCCGGGCCGCCACGTCGGTGATCGTGACGCGCCGCGACCGGCGTGCCCTTGCCTCATTCACGGACTTCTCCGCCTTCGTTGACGCTGTACAGCGCCGCGCGGGCGGCCTCCGCATCGGGCTGCGGCCAGCCGGTGACCCGCCACGTCATGCTCTCGCCGGGCAGGAGCGTCACCCGCCCGTGGTCGGTGCGGGCGTGCGCGTCCAGGCGGTCGGCCTGGAGCAGCAGGTCCCGCACGAGCCCGTCGGCCGTGGCCGTGACCAGCACGCCGTTGTCGCCGTCCGCACTCACCCGCACGTCGTAGGAGGCGGCGGGGTAGGCGAACTCGCGGTCTGCGCAGGCGAAGTGGACCGCACGCAGGCCTCCCCCGCTCCCGGCTCCGCTCGAGCGGGGGGACCCCCACGTGTCGGCGACGAGGAACTCCTCACGTACGTCACCGAACCGTGTGACCGACTCCGGCAGCCGCTCCAGCGCCACGCTCCGTGCCGCCGCCTTCAGCACGATCTCGGCCTGTGCCAGCACCGTGCCGTCCGCCGCGACCCGGCGGACGGTGGCGGTGGCGTCCCAGGTCGCCGCGCTCTGGTTGCAGCCAGCGAGCACCAGGTCGCCGTCGCGGTCCTGGATCGTCAGCAGCCGGTCGGCGTAGAGCCGGCGCATCTCGAAGTAGAGGGGCTTGAGCCGCCCGTCGCCGTCGATCGCCGCCCAGGAGGTGACCGGCCAGCAGTCGTTGAGCTGCCACAGGACCGTGCCCGCGCAGCGGGGCCAGTGGGAGCGCCAGTGCTCGACGCCCGTGGCGATGGCTCGCGCCTGGTTGAGCTGGGTCAGGTAGTGCCAGGTGTCGAAGTCGGCGGGCTCCGTGAAGTGCGGGGCGAGGCCACGGTTCAGCTTGCCGTTGCCGTCCTCCGCCTTCTGGTGGTGCAGCATGCCGGGGGACTCGGCGGTCAGCGGACGTTCGGACAGGGCTCGTTCCAGCGTGGCGAGTGCGGGCGGCGCCTGCCAGCCGAACTCGGCGACGAAGCGCGGCACCGTGGCGAGGTAGTCGCTGTAGTCGCGGCGGTTCCACACCTCCCACGAGTGCGCGGTGCCGTGGTCGGGGTCGTTGGGCGTGTGGTTCCAGGATCCCGACCAGGGGCTGCCCGCCCAGTACGGACGGGTCGGGTCCGTCTGCGCGACGACGCGCGGCAGCAGGCCGAGGTAGTAGCCCTCGCCCCAGGAATCGCCGGCGAGGGTCTGCTCCCAGTCCCAGTCGGCGAAGCCCCAGAGGTTCTCGTTGTTGCCGTTCCACAGGACGAGCGACGGGTGGGGCATCAGCCGGGACACGTTCTCCCGGGCCTCGGCCTCGATCTCGGAGCGCAGCGGCTGCTCCTCCGGGTAGGCGGCGCAGGCGAACAGGAAGTCCTGCCAGACCATCAGGCCCAGTTCGTCGCACACGTCGTAGAAGGCCCGATCCTCGTAGATCCCGCCGCCCCACACCCGCACCAGGTCGACGCCCGCCTCGGCGGCCTGGGTGAGCCTGGCGCGGTAGCGGTCGGGGGTGACACGGGCGGGGAAGACGTCGTCGGGGATCCAGTTCACGCCCCGGGCGAAGACAGGAATGCCGTTGACGAGCAGGGTGAAGGCGCTTCCGTGCTCGTCCGCGGAGGTGTCGAGCTCGATCGTGCGGAAGCCGATGCGGCGCTCCCACGTGTCCAGGCGCCGGCTGCCGTCCGAATCGGTGAGAGCGACGGTGCAGCCGTACAGCGGCTGGTCACCGTAACCGCGCGGCCACCACAGCGCCGCGTCCGGGACCCGGACGGTCAGCGTGGCGGTGCCGGCTCCGGGGGCGACGGTGACCTCCGCGGAGGCGTCACCGACGGCGGCCGTCAACCGCAGCGAGCGGTCCTGGCCGGTCGCCGTGCGGTCCAGGTCGACGACGATCTCGGCGATGCCGGTCCCGTCGGGGGCGACGGTGACGTGGGGGCGGACTCCGGCCAGCCGGGCGGTGGACCACTGCTCGATCCGCGCCTGGCGCCACACGCCGGCCGTCACCAGGGTGGGGCCCCAGTCCCAGCCGAAGGAGCAGGCCATCTTGCGGATGTAGTTGAACGGCTCGGGGTAGGAGTTGGGCCGCTCCCCCAGCGCTGTTCGTACCTCCTCCGCTTCGGTGTAGGCGGAGGTGAAGGCGACCTCGAGCGGCGCGGGCCCGTCGGCCAGCAGTTCGGTGACGTCGAACCGGTAGGAGCGGTGCATGTTGCGGGTGCGGCCCAGCAGCCGGCCGCCGACGCGCACGGCCGCGACCGTGTCCAGACCGTCGAAGACCAGGTCGGCGCGTTCGAAGGCACCGTCCCGCCGGGGCAGTTCGGTCGTGTACGTCCAGTCGGCGCGGCCCACCCACGCGACCTCGTCCTCGTTGCGGTCGAGGTACGGGTCGGTCAGCAGGCCCGCCGCCATCAGGTCGGTGTGGACGCAGCCGGGCACCTGCGCCGGCACAGCGGTCCCGGCCAGCCCCGGGGGCGCTTGCCCGGGAGTGTGGCGGTCGGTGTTCAGGCGCAGCGTCCAGCCCTGGGAGAGCGGGGTGCGGACCTTCATGCGGGACTCCTCGTGAGACGTGGTGCGGGGCGCGGCGGGCGGGCGGATCACTTGTGGGCACCGGCCGCGAAGCCGCTGTAGATGAAGCGCTGCAACGCCAGGAAGACGATCAAGGTGGGCACGATCACCAGGATCGCGCCGGCGGAGATGGTCTCCCACTGGGCGCCGAAGGGGCCCTTGAACCGGAACAGGGCGGTGGAGATGGTGCCGAGTTCGGGGTCGGGCATGTAGAGGAAGGGCACGTAGAAGTCGTTGTAGACGGCGATGCCCTTGACGATGACGACGGTGGCGATGGCCGGCCGCAGCATCGGAAAGATGATCTTCCGGTAGATCGTCCAGGAGTTGGCACCGTCGATGCGCGCGGCCTCGTCCACCGAGGTGGGGATCGACCGGATGAACTGCAGGAAGATGTAGATCGAGACGATGTCGGTGCCGGTGTAGAGCAGGATGGGCGCCCAGCGGGTGTTGAAGGCGCCCAGATCGTCGATCACCTGGAAGGTGGCGACCTGTGTCGTCACGCCGGGGACCAGCGCGGCCAGCAGGAAGAGGCCCATCACCAGCTTCTTGAGACGGAACCGGAAACGGTCGATGGCATAGGCGGTCATCGAGCCGATCAGTACGGTCCCGGCGGTGGAGACCACCAGGATCAGCGCCGTGTTGCCGAACGCTGCCGGCATCGCGCCCTGTTCGAAGGCGGTGGCGTAGTTGGCGAGGTTGAACCAGTCACCGGGCGGCGACAGCGGGCCGTCGTTCACTATCTCCGACCGCGTTTTCAGCGAGGTCAGCACAACGACACCGAGAGGCACGAGGACCACGGCCGACGCCATCAGCAGGGACAGGTACTTCAGGGCGACGGCGGTCCGGGACAGGGCGCTGCGACCGCGGCCCGGACGCCGGGCGGCGGGGACGGTGGTGCCGGTGGTCACGAGAGTTCCACCCTCTCCTCGGGGAGCAGCCGGCGCTGGACCCAGGTGATCAGCAGGATGAGGACCAGCAGGACGACGGCCGAGGCCGAGGCCAGGCCGACCTTGTCGAACTGGAAGGCGAGTTTGACCGTCTGGATGACGAACGTCTCCGTGCCGTTGGCGCCGCCGGTCATGATGTAGGGGATCTCGAAGACGGCCAGTGAGCCGGACACGGCGAGGATGAAGCTCAGGCTGATGATGGGCTTGATGCTGGGCGCGATGATGTGCCGGAACTGCTGCCAGCGGTTGGCTCCGTCCAGCTGCGCCGCCTCGTACAGGTGCGGCGGGATCGACTGGATGGCGCCGAGGAACAGGACCATGTTCAGCCCCATGAAGCGCCACACCGACACCCCGGCGAGTGAGGGGTTGGCCAGGTCCGGGTCGCCCAGCCACAGGTGCTTGCCGTCCACGCCGATCAGGCGCAGCAGTGTGTCGAGGGTGCCGTCGGGCTGGAAGAAGTACAGGAACACGAATCCGACGGCCACCCCGTTGATCAAGTAGGGGAAGAACAGCAGGCCCTTGAACAGGTTGCGGAACCGGGTGTCGAAGCTGAGGACCGTCGCGAAGTACAGGGCGAGCGCGATCTGCACGACGGAGGCCGCCAGGTAGACGCCGCTGACGAGGAACACCTCGAACCGGGCGGGCTGCGTGATCAGGTCGGTGTAGTTCTCCGCGCCCACGTAGGAGCGTGTGGGGCTGACGCCGTCCCAGTCGGTGAAGCTGTAGCCGATCATGTCGGCCACCGGGAGGTAGGTGAACATCACCAGCAGCGTCAGGGGCGCGGCCAGGAAGAGCCAGGGGGTCAGGACGGCGACACGGCGGCGCCTGCCGGTGCGTGGCCGGCCGGCGCCGGACTCGGGAGGCGGAGCACTGCGCCGGCCGACGGCGTCCGCCGGGGCGCGGGTCTTCTGGACAGCGGTCATCTCGTGGTTCCTCGTGGTGGGTTCCCGGTCGGGCGTACTGAGCGGCGACGGCACGGCGAGCGACGGGTCACGTGGAGTTCCGGTGCGCACGGGGCGGGTTCTCCGGGCGTTCTCGCCGTGCCGTGGTGCGGTCAGCCGCCGAGGGTCTGCTGGGCCTCGGACCACTTCCCGTTCAGCTCGTCGAAGTAGCTGTCCATGTCACCGTTGGCCGCACCGCGGGCGACGTCGACCAGCTTCTGCCGGTAGTCCTGGGCGGTGATCCCGATCTCCGACGCCTTGTCGATCTCGTTGACCTCGGCACGGTTCTTCTGGTGCTGCGGGATCGTGGTGACATCGTTGTCTTCGAACGCCTTCAGCGTGTCGGGCAGCGGGGCGCCCTTCACGGAGGAGATGGATCCTTCGGCCGCGGCCTGGCCGGACTTGGTGATGTACCAGTCGATCCACGCGCGGGCGGCGGCCTTCTTGCCGGAGTGGACGTTGACCGCGTACTGGTAGTCGGGGCGCAGGACGGAGCAGAACTTTCCGTCCTTCTGCGCGGGGAACGGCATGAAGCCGATGTCGTCGGGGTTCTCGCCGGCCGCCTCCGCCGCGGCGCGCATCTGGGAGATCGCCCAGGAACCGAGCCACATCGAGGCGACCTTGCCGGTCCCGATCTGCGCCTTGGAGTCTTCCCAGTTGGTCGTGGTGGGGTCGGGTTCGGCCAGCTTCCTGTCGACGATCGTGTAGAGCAGCTTGTCGATCGTGTAGAGGTCCGACCCCTCGGTCCAGGGCTTCCCGGTCGTCGCCAGCGCGTCGTAGGCGCCGGGGTCGCACTCGGGAGAACCGATGGCGTTCGTCCAGTTGGTCAGCGGCCAGCCGTCCTTGTAGTTCGTGTAGTACGGGACGGCGCCGGTCCTCGCCTTGACCGTCTCCAGGTCCGCGACGAACTCCTCCGGCGTGGCGGGCCAGTCGGTGATGCCGGCCTTCGCCCAGACCGCCTTGTTGTAGACGAATCCGTTGGCCACGCCGATGTTGGCCAGGCCGTAGACCTGGCCGTCCACGGTGGCGTGGTCGGTGTAGTCGAACTTCGCCGACAGTTCGCCGGCCTTGCCCAGCGGGGCGAAGAAGGTGGGGTACTGCTCGAGGGAGAGGGAGTTGGGGATCAGCAGGACGTCACCGTAGTTCTCGGTGTTCATCCGGATCTTGGTCTCGCCCTCGTAGTCGGTCAGACCCTCGAACTTGACCTTCACGCCCGGGTACACCTTGCGGAACTCCGCGGCGTACTTCTCCAGCGTGCCGTCGGATATCTGGTCCGTCCTGTTGGTCAGCACCGTGATCTCGCCCGACACCTTCGCCGGGTCACTCGGCGGAGCGGCGATTTCGCCACGCCCGTCACTTCCCTGGCCGCTACAGGCTGTCGCCACCACCGTGGTCGCAGCCACAAGAGCCACCCAATTTCTCCGCATCCCCGCCACCTCTCATCGCGAACCATCGACACCGGACCGAGGGAAACGCCGTGTCGGCTCTCGGGACCCCGGTCTGATGAGCGCTCAACGTAGACGTAACTTCGCAGCAATGTCCATAGACCGGTCTAGATCGATTCTGTTGACTTCCGGGGCCCTGAACTGCGCTTTTACTAAACCATGACTAAATGCGACCCGACCTGAAGACCTTCTTCGGCGGAGATGTGCACGGCTGTAGACATCGTTGTCATACGCATGCTCCTATGTGACGGTGTCCTGACCCGGCTGTGCGCTTCCCCCTTCAGAGAGTCATCACTGTGAGTAGTCAGCAACTCGCCGTCCCGGCCCCGGGCGATGTCCTGATAGCCGCCCTCGACATAGGGGGGACCAAGATCGCGGGTGCGCTCGTCACCGCGGACGGCGCCCTCGTCCACCACGTGCGCCGCACCACCCCGGCGCAGGAATCCGCGGACACACTCCTCGACGCCGTGTACCAGGTGGTGGACGCCCTGGCCGCCGCCCCGCCGTGGGACGACGTCCGCGCACTGGGCATCGGCAGCGCCGGCCCGGTCGACCTGGCGCACGGATCCGTCAGCCCCGTCAACATCCCCGCCTGGCGCGACTTCCCGCTCGTCGCATCCGCCAGCGCGCACCCGGCGCTGGCGCACAGGCCCGTCGTGCTGGCGGGCGACGCGATGGCGATGGCCGCGGCCGAGCACCGCCACGGTGCCGCACGCGGCCACGAGGACGCACTGTGCCTGGTGGTGTCCACGGGCGTGGGCGCCGGTCTGATCCTCGACGGCCAAGTGCGCCACGGCATCACCGGCAACGCCGGTCATCTCGGCCACATCAGTGTCGACTTCGACGGCGAGCCCTGCCCCTGCGGTGCGAAGGGCTGCCTGGAAGGCATCGCCAGCGGTACGGCCATCACCCGGCACGCTCTTTCCCTTGGCTGGCGGCCGCCCGCGACGGCGGACGCATCGGCGGTCGCGGCAGCAGCCCGCGCCGGTGACACGGCCGCCGTCGCCGCCTTCGACCGTGCGGCCCGCGCCCTGGCGGCCGGTATCGCCGCCGCGGCCGCACTGGTCGAGATCGACATCGCCGTGGTCGGCGGTGGCGTCGCCCAAGCAGGCGATGTGCTCTTCTCTCCGCTCAACCATCACCTGCGACGCTACGCGGCGATGCCGTTCCTGCGTCATCTGCGTGCCGTCCCGGCCGAACTGGGTCCCGATTCCGGCCTGGTCGGCGCAGCGGCCCTGGCGGAAGCCGCAGCACCGGCTGCTGCGAACCTGCTCGTCGACGGCCGCCGGTGAAGAATCAACCCCGAGCGGTACCGAAAGTGCGGCTCCGCTTTCTGTCATCCCCGGCGCGCCTGGAGCTCCACCTACACACCACGAACGACTTTTCGCACGCTCCACAACACGGGCCTCACCACGATTCCGTGCATCCGGCTGCCGCCGTGGTACGGGCGGCGCGGACCGGGGACCAGCAGGCGCTCGACACGCTCGTGGCCGGGTATCTGCCGCCGACCTACACATCGTCGGCCGCGCCCTGGAATCTCCCGCCGACACCGACGACCTGGTGCAGGACGTCATGCTGGAGACGGTTCGCGACCTGCGGGCGCTGCGCGATCCGGAGGCGCTGCGGTCCTGGCTGGCGGCCATCGCGATGCGGCAGGCGCGCCGGCACTGGCGTATCCGCCGCGCGTCCGCCGAGTCCTACCGGATCGACGATCCGGACGGGGTGGCGCCGCTCACCGGTCCCGGCGCCGACTTCGTCGATCTCACGATTACCGTCTTGGAACTGCCGGATCACCCGTCCGAGTTCAGTATTGCCGTGTCGAGTCCTTGAGGGCTTCGAGCAGGGTGCGCAGTGCGGGCTGTTGCGAAGAGCCCGCCCGGATGACGGCGTGGATCGTCCTGACCGGTTCGGGATGCCGCACCTGACGGATGATGACGCCCGGGTGGCGGGCGCTCAGTCCCAGGCGCGGAATGAGGCTGACGCCGAGGCCGGCGGCGACGAATCCCTGGGCGGTGGCGTAGTCCTCGGATTTCGCCACGAAGTCCGGGCTGAAGCCTGCTGCGGCGCAGGCGTCGAGGATGGGGGTGAGGCAGGGGCCGGGAGGCTCACTGCCCACCCAGGGCTCGCCGGCGAGATCGGCCAGATCGACCACGCGGCCGGCGGCGAGCGGATGTCCACTGGGCAGCACCGCCTGATAGGCGTCGTCGAGCAGATGCACCACACGGATGCCTTCTTGATGTGCCTCGTCCGGCCGTCGGACGACGACGGCCAGGTCGGCGTCGCCCCGGCCCACCTCTGACAGCGCATCGTCGGGATCGGCCAATCTGGGGTCGATTGCGACCCTCGGGTGCTCGCGGCGGACTCGGGCCAGGGCCGGCGCCAGCAGGGTCGGGCCGACCGACGCGAAGTAGCGCAGGGCCAGCCGGCCGGTGCGCCCCGCGCGCAGATCGGCAAGCGCGGTCTCGGCCTCGGCGAGGTGCTCGCTGATGACAGCCGCGTATCGAGTGAGCAGCAGCCCGGCCTCCGTGGGGGCCACGCCCCGCCCGGCCCGTTCCAGCAGCACCAGCCCGGTCTCCTTCTCCAACGCCGTCACCTGTTGGCTGATGGCGGAGGGCGTGTAGCCGAGGTGGGCGGCCGCCGCGGTCACCGAGCCACTGTTGACGACGGCGCGCAGCACCTGCATGCGTCTCACATCCAGCATGTAGCACAGCTTAATAGTCGTGCAGAACTTTTTTCTTGTCCTTCAAGGAAAGGTGCGGCACCGTTCATTCGGGCGAATGAAGGAGATGACGGTGGGCGGTGGCATGGACAGGAGCCGGTCGGGGGCGCGGATCGGCGTGCTCGCCCTGCTGTGGGGTTCGACCTTCCTCTGGATCGAGGTGGCCCTGGACGCGCTGACGCCGGTGCAGGTGACCTTCAGCCGGTGCGTGCTCGGATCGGTCACCTTGCTGGCTGCCTGTCTGGGTTCCGGCCGCGGGCTGCCTCGCGGCCTGTCGATCTGGGGACGTGTCGTCGTGGCGGCCTTCTTCTGCAACGCGTTGCCGTTCGCCATGTTCAGCGTCGGCCAGCAGGGCATCGACTCGGGTGTCGCCGGCGTGCTGAACGCGACGACCCCCCTGTGGTCGCTGTTGATCGGCGCGGTCGTCGGGTCCGAGCGTGCTCTGCCGCCGTACCGGCTGGGTGGGCTCCTCCTCGGATTTGCCGGAGTGGTGCTGATCTTCGCGCCGTGGCGGGCGGCGCAGCCGGGCGGGTGGGGAGCTCTGGCCATCCTCGTCGCGGCGGCCAGTTACGCGGTCGGCTTCACGTTCATGAGCCGCTGCCTGGTCGGCAGGGGAATCCCGACCATTTCGCTGTCCGCGGCGCAGCTTCTCGCAGCGACGGTCCTCACCGCGGTGACCCTGCCGGCGGGAGGTCTGACACCGATCGAGATCACGCCGACGCAGTTGACAGCCGTGGTGATCCTGGGTGTCGTCGCCACCGGCCTCACCTTCCACTTGACCTACCGGAACATAGCCGCCGAAGGCGCCACCAGCACGGCCGCCGTCGGCTACCTCCTTCCGGTGGTCTCGATGGCGTTGGGCGTCGTCGTGCTCCACGAGGACTTCGGCCTTCGGATCGCCCTCGGAATGACAGTCGTGCTGGCCGGGGTCAGCATGATCCGTCGGCGGGCACGGGCGGCGGCACCGGCGCCCGCGACAACCGCCGACGCCTGCTCGGCACACCATCTCCCTCTGCAGGAAAGGGACGTTCGACAGTGACAACGCTGAAGGTGACCACCGTGTCCGCCGCATCGGCACCTGTGGACTGGGTCGTGATCGGCGTCGCCCAGGGCACCGAGGGGCCCGTGCCGGTGCCCGGGGCGGGGACACACGAAGCGTTCGCGGACGGGCTGCTCCGGCTCCTCACCGGTCTCGGGGCGACGGGAGCCCGGGGCGAGGTGCTCAGGCTGCCCGCGCCTGCAGGCATCAGGGCCGGTGCGGTCCTCGCCGTCGGCCTCGGACCCGACGAGGGCGACGGTCACGGTGTCGAGGCACTGCGCCGGGCCGCTGGAGTGGCCGTGCGCACCCTGGCCGGCGCGGACACGGTTGCCCTGGCGCTGCCGGCCGGGACCAGCGAGGCGGTTGAGGCGGTGGCCCTGGGCGCCCTGCTCGGGGCCTACGCCTTCACCGCCTACCGGACCACTGCCCGGACGCTGCCGGTGCGCGAGGCGACGGTCCTCGTGGACCACGAGGTCCGAACGCCCGCGGAGAGTGCCGTACGGCGTGCCCAGGTACTGGCACAGGAAGTCAACCGGGCCCGTGACCTCGTCAACACCCCCGCCAACGACCTTTATCCCGCCAGCTTCGCCGCCGCCGTGGCCGCAGCGGGCCAAGAGCACGGACCGGTCGTCCAGGTGCTCGACGAGGGGGCGCTCGCCGCAGGAGGTTACGGCGGCATCCTCGGCGTCGGCCAGGGTTCGGTCCGGCCACCGCGGCTGGTGCGGATCGCGCACACCCACCCCGGGGCCACGTCGACTCTGGCCTTCGTCGGCAAAGGCATCACCTACGACTCGGGCGGCATCTCGCTCAAGCCCGTCGGTGCCAACGAGATCATGAAGCGCGACATGGCTGGTGCGGCGGCCGTGTTCGCCGCGGTCCTCGTCGTCGCCCGGCTCGACCTCCCCGTCAACGTCACCGGCTGGCTCGCGCTGGCCGAGAACATGCCGTCCGGCTCCGCACTGCGCCCCGGTGACGTGCTGCGGATGTACGGCGGCCGGACCGTCGAGGTGCTCAACACCGATGCGGAGGGACGCCTGGTGCTGGCCGACGCCCTCGTCCGGGCCGGTGAGGAGCAGCCGGACGCGATCGTGGACGTGGCCACCCTGACGGCAGCCACACGATTCGGCCTCGGCGATCACGTCTTCGCGGTGATGGCCGACGACAACGCCTTCCGCGACCGAGTGCTGGCCGCCGCCGGAGAAGCCGGCGAGCAGGCGTGGCCGATGCCTCTGCCACCGGAGCTGCGCCCGAGTCTGGACTCACGGGTGGCCGACATCAGCAATTACGGTGAGCGGATGGGCGGCGGCCTGGTGGCCGGCCTGTTCCTGCGGGAGTTCATACCAGCAGGCGTTCCCTGGGCGCACCTGGACATCGCCGGCCCGGCCTTCAACCAGGGACCGCCCCACGGCCACACCCCCAGCGGCGGTACCGGCTGCGCGGTACGCACCCTGGTCCGGCTCGCGGAAAGCGCCGCAGCCGGCGACAACCGCGGCTGCCGCTTCCCCGCCGTCACCACTGCCTGCGAAACGGAGGACCGGTGAGAGTCCTCTACCAGGTCGACGCGTTCACCGAGACCCCCTTCAGCGGTAACCCCGCCGGGGTGGTGCTGACGGCCGACGGGCTGACGACTCATCAGATGCAGGCCGTCGCACGGGAACTGAACAACTCCGAGACGGCCTTCGTCCTGCCCGCCGACGGCACCGACCACGACATACGAGTCCGGTTCTTCACGCCCACGACCGAGGTCCCCACCTGCGGACACGCCACCGTGGCCGCCCACTTCGCCCGAGCCGCCGAATACGGCCTTCCCTCCGGCTCACTGAGGCAGAAGACCGGCACCGGACTGGTGCAGCGCGTTCAGCTCCACTGTGACGGCGACCGAGTCCGGATCGGCATGCACCAGGGGGCGGCCGTCTTCGGCCCCGAACTGGACGGCCCCCGGATCAGCCGGCTGCTGCGGGCCCTGGGCACTGCTCCCCGGGCTCTGTCGGACCACGGCCCGGTCCAGATCGTCTCGACGGGACACGCCAAAGTCCTGGTCGAACTGCGTGACCGCGCCGCAGTGGACGCGCTGCGTCCGGATCCGGCCGCTTTGACGGCCCTCAGCCACGACCTCGACACCAACGGCTTCTTCGTCTTCACCCGCACCACCGGCGAGGAACACTTGCTGACCTGGTCCCGCATGTTCGCCCCAGCGATCGGAATCCTCGAGGACCCCGTGACAGGCAACGGGCACGGTCCCCTCGGGGCGTACCTGCTCCGATACAGCGCGACTCCCGCCCCGGACGGCCGCTTGTCCTTCACCGGGCGACAGGGAGCAGCCATGGGACGTCCCGGAGACGTGCAGGTCCGCGTCGAGACAGCAGCCGACGGCGAACTCCTCGTCTCGATCTGCGGTACGGCGACGACGGTGTTCCGGACAGAGCTGCCTGTTTGAGACGGCACCCGGCACGGCGGGCGGCCTGCTTCACCTGCTGGTGGGACTTGGTCAATCCGGCCCGGGTCCTGTGTTCCAGGCGACGGTGGAGGTTGCGGGCGGAGAGGGGCGTCAGGTGGTGCAGGTGCCAGCCGGCAGTCCAGCAGATCCCGGACGGTGCCGAGGATCTGGTAGAAGGTGCACCTGGCTCCCCCGCTTCCGCACCTGACGTGACCGGACTCGGCTGCCAGGCGGGACGGACGGGCCGTGATGACGAGCAGCTGTCACACCGCCGGGTCTGCGGCGCCGGCCTACGCTCCCTCGAACTCGTGGTCGTGCCAGGGCTTGTTCGACGCCCAGTGCCGGACCCAACCAGCGAAGCCAGGTTCTCCAGTGGTGAAGCCGAACTGCGCTCCGAACGGAACGGCGCCGACGTCGGTGATGAGCCAGACATGCCCTCGGTGAGGGCCGGTGACGACGAGGTGCCAGTTCATCGCGCACCCATCAGTGCCCAGCACGATCGAGCCATGGTTGTAGACCCGGTCGAGAACCTCGTCGGAATCCTCGGACGGGTCCGGGTCCTCCTCCCACATCCACGCCTCCGTCAGCGGAAACGGCTTACTCAGGTCACGATCCTGCTCGTCATCGCCCCAGTCGTCCGGCAGTTCCGCCACCGGCAGCAGTCCGTACTCTGGTGGGCCGGAGTACGAACCGTCCGTTATCTCAGCGACGAAGGTTCGATACGGCTCAGGCAGCACGATCCCGTGGTCCGCCTCGAAGGCGCGGACCGCCTCCCAGCCGAGAGCCGACTCACCACCGTCGTCGACGTCGAACGCCGCTCGAAGCACCGCAAGCTCAGCAGGGTCGGCCTGATCGATATTCATGCGGCATAGATATCACCCCGCTCTGACAGTGTCCGGTGCGCCGGGTCGCCACCACCTGCGCCGAACAGCCTGAGGACCGGGATCAGAGTGAGGTGCTTGCCGTTTTGGAATGACGGGGTGTCAGGTCTGGTCGCCAGGCAGGGGGGTGAGCGCGACCGATACGTGTAGTGGGGCAGGCCGAGGCCGGTCGAGGACGGGCCCAGGAAACGGTCCAGGTGCTACGGCGCGGGCGGCTTGCTCGGCGGCTCCCAGCCGTGGGTGAGGATGTCGAAGACTGCCTCGATGGCGGCCCGGCGGTCCTGCCGGCCGCGGGCGAGCACCGGGATGTCGAGTACGAATCGGGCAAGAGCCACACACGCGAGGTTGTCGTGCTCCACGCCGAACTCGTCGGCGATGACTGCGCTGAGGCTGTCGGTGTACCGGGTCCACATGCGTTCGGCGTAGGCGCGCAGCACCGGCGTGGAGTTCACCAGGTTGATGAAGTCGGTCGCCTGAGGATGTGCCTCGATCGACGGCCAGGTGTCCAGGACGTGCTGTCGAAGGGCGTCGAGGATGCTCTGATCGGAGCGGCGCTGCCGCACCGCAGCGATCAGCTGTGACTCCCGGTCGTCGTCCTGGTCGAACACCAGCGCTTCCTTGCCGCTGAAGTGCTTGAACACCGTGGCGGTCGACACGTCGGCGGCGTCGGCGACGTCACGGATGCTCACTTGGTCGTAGCCGCGCTCCAGGAAGAGTCGCAGTGCGGCGTCGGCGATCGCCTGCCGGGTGGCCGCCTTCTTGCGGTCGCGGCGGCTGACAGAGGGCACGGTCATGACCGCATCGTACTCGATAGTCGAATCAGTCGCCAAGTAGAGTCGTTGCACTTTTCTACTCGCTCTGATTTCATGGATGTGCGCGAGCACCTGAGCGGCACATCCCCGTCGGCCCGGTCATCGTCTGCACCGCGCCGACCTGTTCATCTGAGAGGCCCTCTCAGGGCGCATCCGGTGTCGGTGCCGAGGTCGACAACTCCCGGCCTGCTCTCGCCCCACTTCGCCGACCGAAAAGGACGACCATGAACTCCCCAGAACCCGCCCGGGCGCGCATCAGCATCATCGGTGCCGGCCCCGGCGGACTGACCTGCGCCCGCATCCTCCAGCAGCGCGGCATAGCGGTCACCGTCTACGACCGCGACCGGGGCCCCGCCGCGCGCGACCAGGGCGGCACCCTCGACCTGCATGCCGACAACGGTCAGCTCGCCCTGCGCGAAGCCGGTCTGCTCGACGAGTTCTTCAAGCTCGCCCGTCCCGAGGGGCAGGAAATGCGGCAGATGGACCCGACCGGCACGATCAAGTCCCATGAAGTCCCGGCGCCCGACGAACTCTTCAAGCCGGAAATCGACCGTGGCCAGCTGCGTAACCTGTTGCTCGACTCCCTGCAACCGGGAACTGTGCACTGGGGCCGTGCACTCGACACGATCAGTGGACCCGACGACGGGCCGCGGCAATTGCACTTCACCGACGGCACGACCGTCCAGACCGATCTGGTCATCGGCGCCGACGGCGCCTCCTCCCGGGTACGCCCGGCCGTATCCCCCGCCGTCCCCGAATACACCGGGGTGAGCTTCCTGGAAGCGTGGTTCTCAGACGTGGAGAACCGGCACCCGGACCTGGCCGAGCTGGTCGGCCAGGGCAGCGCCCACGCGGCCGACGGCGAGCGCGGCCTGTTCGCCCAGCGCAACAGCGGGAACCACATCCGCGTCTACATCATCCGACGCGTCCCGGTCGACTGGATCAGCATGAGCGGCCTGACGGCCGAGGACACCGACGGCATCCGCGCCCTGCTCCTGGGCGAGTACGCCCACTGGTCGCCCCGCATGCGCCGGATGATCACCGGGAACGACGGCCCCTACGTCAACCGCCCGATCTTCGCCCTCCCGGTCCCGCACACCTGGGAACACAACCCGACGGTGACCCTGCTCGGAGATGCCGCCCACCTCATGCCCCCGCTCGGCGTCGGCGTCAACCTCGCCATGCTCGACGCCAGCGAAATCGCCCTCGCTCTCGCGAACGCCGCCACCGTCGCCGACGCGATCCGCACCTACGAGAAGACCATGCTCCCCCGCTCCACCGAGACGGCCAAGGCCCTCGAAGGCGGCGCCGAACACCTGCTGTCCACCGACGTACCCGACTCCGGCAGCGACAACGACGCCCAGCACTAACGAGCTGTGCGTGATAGCGGACGAGGCGTGTTGCCTGACTGATGGCATCATCCGCTATCACGCACCAGCTCGTCGGCCTCGTCCGGCATCTGGAGCGTGGGAGCCGTACGACGCGATCGTGGCCCCGAAGGTTCTGGCCGGTGCGCTCGCCCGACTCGATCCGGAGCGCACGGAGATCCTCTCCGGGTCCCCGCCGTGGCAGCCGCCGCGCTGACGCGAGGTCCTGAGCCGGTTCACCGACGGGATCGACGCGGCCGGCCATCGGGTGTACCGGGCGTTCCTCGCCGGCTGCCGCGTCCTGGGGGCGGGCGTGGACATACCGGCGAGCGGGGGCTTGGCAGCCGTCCGCTTCGCCGACACCCGCGGCTCTCCGGTGGAGATCGTGCAGGACATCGGCCGGGCACTGCGACCCCACCGCGCCGGCGGCACGAAGGCTGCGTGGATCATCGTGCCGGTCTTTCCGAAGCCCGGCGAGGACCCGGCCGACACGGTCCCGGCTCAGGCGTCGATGATGACGGGGATGATGAGGGGCTTGCGGCGGTGGGTGCGGAACGCCCAGTTCGCCACGGCGCGGGCGAGGAGCTGTTCGAGTTGGCGCGCGTCCCCGACGCCTTCCTCGGCCGCGGTGGCCAGGGTCTTCTCAATGACGGGGATGACCGGCTCGAAGGTGGTGTCGTCGTGGACGAAGCCGCGGGCCAGGAAGTCGGGAGCCTCGGCGAGGGCGCCGGTGTCCGCGTCGACGATCGCCACCACCGTGACCACGCCTTCGGCGGCGAGGGTGAGGCGGTCCTTGAGGGACGCTTCGGTGGCGCCGCCGACTTCCATGCCGTCCACGTAGACGTTGCCCGCGGGCACCTTGCCGGTGATGGACGCGCGCCCGTCGACGAGGTCGACGACGACGCCGTCCTCGGCGATGACGACCCGGTCCGGGTCGACACCGGTACGGACGGCGAGGTCACCATTGGCCCGCAGGTGGCGCCATTCGCCGTGCACGGGCATGACGTTCCGGGGTTTGACGATGTTGTAACAGTAGACGAGTTCGCCGGCGCTGGCGTGCCCGGAAACGTGCACCTTGGCGTTGCCCTTGTGGACCACGTGGGCGCCCCACCGAGTGAGTCCGTTGATCACCCGGTAGATGGCGTTCTCGTTGCCGGGGATGAGGGAGCTGGCGAGCAGGACGGTGTCGCCCTTGCCGATACGGATCATGTGGTCACGGTTGGCCATCCGTGACAGCGCAGCCATCGGTTCGCCCTGGGAGCCGGTGCACACCAGAGCGATCTTGTGGTCCGGAAGCTTTTCCAGCTCCTTCGTGGTCACGACCAGACCGGAGGGAACCTTCAGATAGCCCAGGTCACGGGCGATGCCCATGTTACGGACCATCGACCGGCCGACGAAGGCCACCTTGCGGCCGTATTGGTGGGCGGCGTCCAGGATCTGCTGGATGCGGTGCACATGGCTGGCGAAGCTGGAGACGATGACCCGGCGCGGCGCGGTGCGCATCACCTGCTCGATCGCCGGGTTCAGCTCACGCTCGGAGGTGGTGAAACCGGGGACTTCGGCGTTGGTGGAGTCGGTGAGGAACAGGTCCACGCCCTCCTCGCCGAGGCGGGCGAAGGCGCGCAGGTCGGTGATGCGGTCGTCGAGCGGGAACTGGTCCATCTTGAAGTCACCGGTGTGCAGCACCATCCCGGCGCCGGTGCGGATCGCGACCGCGAGGCTGTCCGGGATGGAGTGGTTGACCGCCACGAACTCGCAGTCGAAGGGTCCGAAGCCGCGGCGGTCGCCCTCCCGCACCCGCACCGTGCGCGGCCGGATGCCGTGTTCCTTGAGCTTGGCCTCCAAGAACGCCAGCGTCAGCTTGGAGCCGACGACGGGAATGTCGGACCGCTCACGCAGCAGGTACGGCACGCCGCCGATGTGGTCCTCGTGGCCGTGGGTGAGTACCACGGCCACGATGTCGTCCAGCCGGTCCCGGATCGAGGTGAAGTCCGGCAGGATCACGTCCACGCCGGGCTGGGTCTCCTCGGGGAACAGCACGCCGCAGTCGACGATGAGCAACTTGCCGGCGTGCTCGAAGACGGTCATGTTGCGGCCGATCTCCCCCAGGCCGCCCAGGGGGATGACCCGCAGCCCTCCCTCAGGAAGGGGCGGGGCGGCTTTCAACTCGGGATGCGGATGACTCATACCCTGACGTTACCCGGAGAGCGGGATGGGATGATCCATTACTTGCGTGACCTCCCTTTTCACGGCGGGGCACCCGCAACTCGTTCCTGACGAGTTCGTGCACGGTAGGCGGTGAGGTGTCGAGGACGTCAGCGGGGCTCGATGTTCACATCTGCCGTGCCGATGTCAGGTCCGCGGTCTGTTGGTGGGACAGCAGTCCGGCGACGGCCTGGACGATGTCGCTCGTGTGCTCGCGGCGGCCGAGGCAGCGGGCCAGGGTCCACCGGTTCTTCAGGTGGGCGATACCGTGTTCGATCCGGATGCGGCGTGAGGAGTGGGCTTTGCGCTGTCGTTCGTGTATCTCCTCGTACCAGTCCGGGGCGTCCTTCTCGAACGTGCGGTGTGGTGGTGTGATCACCCGGCGCCGCCTTCTCGGCGGCCGCGCCGGCCGCCTGGCCACCGACCACGCCCGAGGCATCGACCCCCGCCCCGTCGCCCTGCCCGCCTCCGCCACCGTGTGCCGCACCTTCGACCGGCACACCCTGGACGGAGGCCCGTCGTAGCTGACCTGTGGGGGCGATGTGCTTGGAGGCGAACACACACAGCGAGCAGGGGTCGCAGCCGGTGCCCTTTGAAGTCCCCGGTGCCGGAGAAGGAATCGTAGGTCCAGTGGTGGGGCAGAGGGCTTTCTGGTGCCGTTTACCAGGGCGAAAGGGCCACCTTGCGGGTTGCTTGCCGCCTCCCCCTCGTGGCCGGTCCGGTTCGGCGGGATGACGCGCGGTATGCAGTCAAGTGACTGCTTCCACGGCCAGCGTGTCCCTACTCCTGGTGGGCCATCGTCGCGAGGGTCCCCTCGATGAGGTCGCGCAGCTGGGAACGGGCGGTGATGCCCAGCTTGGGGAAGCTGCGGTAGAGGTGCGAGCTGACCGTGCGCGGGGAGAGGAAGAGCTTCTCGCCGATCTCCCGGTTGGTCAGCCCGCGGGCGGCGAGCCGGACGATCTGCTGCTGTTGCGGGGAAAGCCCGGCGAGCGCGTCGGGGGCCGCATCCGTGACGTCGAGGCCGGCGGCGCGCGATTCGGCCCGGGCACGCTCGATCCACGGGCGCGCGCTCAGGCGACGGAAGGTCTCCAGGGCTTCGGTGAGCGGCCCACGCGCCTCTGCGATACGCCGGCGGCGCCGCAGCCACTCGGCGAGGTCGAGCAGGGTTTGCGCGCGTTCGAAGGGCCAGTACTCCAGTACCGGATCCGCCAGAGCCGCCCGGAAGTGCGCTTCGGCGTCCTCAGGGTCCGCCAGAAGGCCACGGGCTCGGCTGATCAGCGCACGCAGACGGGGTGAAGCGTTGTCCGCCAGCGCAGTTGCCGAGCGCTCGACGACCAGGGCAGCCTCCTCGCGGCGGCCGCAGCGCACAGCGGCGGCCGCCAGATCCGCGAGGGCCGGGTAGGAGGCGTGGTAGTGCACGGGTGTGCCGTCTGCCGTGAAGACCGCGCGGAGTCGGCCGTACGCGCTCTCGTAGGCGCCTTCTGCGGCTGCCGCGGCACCGAGCGCACGACGGGCGTAGACGGCGACCGAGCGGCTTTCCAGCGGATCGATCAGAGCGAGCGCTTCCTCGGCCCGGGTTCGGGCCGAGGAGGCATCGCCCTGGAAGGCCGACAGGGTGGCCTCCACGGTGGCCGCACAGGCCACGGCGTGGTCGAGGCCGGCCGCCCGGCCGACCTCGATGGTGCGGGCGCAGGCCTCACGGGCCTGTTCCCACCGTCCTCGCTCCACATAGGCCCAGGCGACCGCGCCACCCAGCCCCTCGGGCAGCGCTCCCTGCACCTGCCAGCGGTCGAAGGCCTCGTCGAAGACGCGGACGGCCTGCGCGGTCTCGTCCAGGAGCCATGCCATGATCCCGACGGCGGTGAGCCGCTCCGGCCGGTCTTCCGCCTCGGCGACCAACTGCGGTAGCACGGAGAGGAGGTGGGTCCGGTTGGCGAAGGGGTCCGACACGGCCCTCACCCAGGTGCGCAAGCCTGTGTGTGAGGCGTTCCCGGGAAGGCGCCGCAGGACGTCCTGGATGCGGTGGCGCTGGGTGTCCTCTCCGGAGTAGAAGCGGACCACGGCGGCGCCGGCCACGAGGTCCAGCCCGGCCGTGGGCTGGGAGAGCGCCCACTTCGCGGCCGCGTCGGCCAGTCGGGAGAAGACCACGCTGTGGCGCACGGTCAGGACCGCCAGCCGTCCGGCCTGCACGGCGGCGGACGCCAGCAGCGACCGGTCATCCGTCCGCGCGCGTGCCGCGGCGGTCAGTTCCTCGACCCAGGCGATGTCTCCGGTGAACACGGCCGCCGCGGCGGCTTCGACCAGCAGCCGGGCACTGTCCTCGCGCCGCGGTGCGAGTTCCGCGGCGCGCTGCAGGGCCTGGGCCGCCGCTGCATGGCCGCCGCGGCGGCGGGCCCGGCCGGCGGTCCGTTCCAGCTCCGCCGACACAGCCGCGTCCGGGTGCGGGCAGGCGGCGGCAAGATGCCAGGCACGCCGGTCCGGCTCGTCACGCAGCATCTCGGCGAGCGCGAGGTGCGCCTCGCGCTGGGCTCCTGAGGACGCGGCGTGATACACGGCGGAGCGGACCAGTGGGTGGCGGAACCGGACATGCCGGCCGGTCCGCCGGACCAGCCCGGCCTGCCCGGCCGGCAGCCAGGCCGCGTCCTCGGCGCGCGGCAGCCCCGCCGAGACGGCGATCGCGCGGTCGGCGCTGTCCATGGCGGCCAGGAGCAGCAGAGCCCGCGTGGTGGAGGCGGGGAGACTGTTCAGGCGGGCGGCGAAGATCCGCTCCAGGTGATCGGTGAGCGGAAGCGGACCTGCGGACGGCAGCCCCGCGGCTGTCTTCTGTGCCGAGGCTGTCCTCGTCAGTTCCACCAGTGCCAGCGGGTTGCCGCCTGCCTGGTCGAGGATCCGCGACCTGGTGTGCCCGGTGGGGCTCTTCGGCTGCAGGTCCAGCAGCTGATCGGCCGCAGCGTTGTCGAGCGGTCCCAGGACGAGCGTCGGCACATGACGGCCGAATCCCGGAAGGTGATCGCCGTCACGGGCCCCGATCAGCATCGTGACCGGTTCACCTTCCAACCGTCTGGCGGCGAAGGACAGCGCGTCCAGGGAAGCACGGTCGAGCCACTGCGCGTCGTCCAGCACCACGAGCACCCGATGGTGGTCGCCCAGGCCCGACAACAGGCTCAGGACGGCGACCCCCACCAGCATGGGATCGGGTCCCGACGTGGCCGGCCCCGTACCGAAGGCGTCCTGCATCGCAGCGCGCTGCCTTTCCGGCAGCCCGTCCGCCTCGGTCAGCACCGGCCGCAGCAACTGATGCAGTCCGGAGAACGCCAGGCCCGACTCCGACTCGCTTCCCTCTGCACGCAGTACCCGGGCACCGCGGGCTTCGGCCCGGCGCGCCGCGTGCTCCAGCAGTGTGCTCTTCCCGGTGCCCACATCGCCAACCAGCATCAGTACCTTGTCGGCCGACACCGAGTCCACCGCACGAGTGAGGCGTGCCCGTTCCGCGTCCCGGCCGACGATCAGCTCCCCCGGATCCGGCTCCCCCGGATCCGGCTCCCCTGGATCCGGCTCCGGTCCCATGACCGCACCGCGGTCGCCTGTGTGCCCGTCCACGTCAGTCTCCCGGAATCGCGGCTTTCGATCGGAGTCGCCTTGCCCCGGCCCGTCCAGGCTACAAGCGGCCGGGCTCAGTGCCCGGGCCATGCGCACAGGTGCAGTCACGTGACGGATACCGCGCGCGCCGGGGCCGCTCGTACGGTCCCGGGAAAGCCTGCGCATCCAAGGACGCCCCATGGAACAGATCACGCTCGGCAACATCACCGTCACACGGGTATGGGAGTACTTCGGCCCCGTCGAGATGACGCCCGACACCTTCTTCCCCGGAAGTCCGAAGGAAGTGTGGAACAGTGGCGCCTCCTGGCTGACCCCGCATTTCCTCGATTCCGATACCAATATCGTCAATTCCGCGATCCAGACCTGGCTGCTGCGCAGCGGAGGCAAGACCATCCTCGTCGACACCGGCGTGGGCAACCACAAGGACCGCCCGTACGCCCCGGTCTGGAACCGTCTCGAAACAGACTTCCTGGCCGATCTCGCGCACGCCGGCGTCGAGCCCGAGGACGTGGACATCGTGATCAACACACATCTCCACGTCGATCACGTCGGCTGGAACACATACCTGAACGGCCGGCAGTGGGTACCCACTTTTCCCAACGCCACCTATCTCATACCGAAAGACGACTTCGACTTCTGGAATCCCGAGAACGACCACAAACCACTGCTCGGCCGCGGCAACCAGAATGTCTTCGAGGACAGCGTGGCCCCGGTGCACCAGGCCGGCCAGACGCTGCTGTGGGAAAACAGCCACCGGATCGACGCCGACCTCCGCCTCGACCCGGCTCCCGGACACACCCCCGGTTCCTCGGTACTGACCCTCACCTCCGGGACGGACCGCGCGGTATTCGTCGGCGACATGCTGCACAGCCCCGTGCAGATCCTCGAACCCGACTCCAACAGCTGCTTCTGCGAGGACCCCGCGGGCGCCCGCGCCACCCGCCGCAAGGTGCTGGGCTGGGCGGCCGACAACAACGCACTCGTGATCCCCGCGCATCTGGGCGGCCACGGCGCCGCCGAAGTGACACGCGAGGGAGACAAGTTCGCCATCAAGGGCTGGGCTCCCTTCGCCCCGTACCGCGAGCAGGCCTGAGTCCTGCGGAAAGACACCAGACATGAGCCATCACCCCGAACCCGTCGTGACCACGGCGCAGGGAGCCGTCCGCGGCCTGCGCCAGGGCGACACAGCCGTTTTCCTCGACATCCCCTACGCCGCCCCGCCCCGCGGCGCCGGCCGGTTCGCGCCGCCCCGGCCGCACGAGCCGTGGGACGGCGTACGGGACGCCACCGTGCCGGGCCCCACCGCGCCGCAGTCCGAGCGCAAGCTCGGCAGCGTCGACATGTCCCCCTACTTCGGCACCGGTTGGAGCCGCGGCGAGGACTACCTCACCGCCAACGTCTGGACGCCCGCCGACGCGAACGGCGACCTGCCCGTCATGGTGTTCGTCCACGGTGGCGGATTCGTCGCCGGATCGACGCGGTCCGCGCTGTACGACGGCTCCGCCTTTGCCCGCGACGGCGTCGTCCTCGTCACCCTCAACTACCGGCTCGGCATCGCCGGGTTCCTCGACATCCCCGGCGCGCCCGCCAACCGAGGCCTGCTCGACGTTGTCGCCGCGCTGCGCTGGGTGCGGGAGAACGTCGCCGCCTTCGGCGGTGACCCGCACAACCTCACCCTCTTCGGCCAGTCGGCCGGGGCCACCATCGTCGGCGGCGTCCTCGCCGCCCCGGAAGCCGCCGGCCTCTTCCGCCGGGCGATCGTCCAGAGCGGCAGCGGCCTGGGGGCGTTCACCACCGAGCAGGCCGCCCGCGTCACCCAGGCAGCGGCCGAGGCCCTGGGCATCGAGCCTCATGTCGACGCCTTCGCGGAGATCTCCGACAAGCGCCTGGTCGAGGCTGCCTCCGGGCTCGCGGGCATCGACCTGCAGACCGGGTCGCACCACGATCCGCTGATCGGACTCAGCCCCTTCAGCCTGGTCCTCGACACGCAGCCCGCCGAATCCGTGGCCGCTGGATTGAGCGCCGACGTCGACCTGCTCATCGGGACCAACACCGAGGAGGGAAACCTCTACCTGGCCCCCATGGGCATGTACGCCACCTCGACCGCCGGTGACGTCGACGATGCGGCGGCGCGTTCGCACCCGGAACCGGCGCGACTCGTCGAGACGTACCGCAAGACACGCCCCGAGGCGTCCTTCGGCGAGCTGCGCTCCGCCATCATGGGCGACGCACTGTTCGGCGCAGGCAGCTGGGCCTTGGCCGACGCGCATGCCGCCCACCCCGAATCCGCCACCTACGCCTACGAGTTCGCCTGGCGCTCGCACGCCTTGGACGGACAGCTCGGTGCCACCCACGCGGTCGAGCTGCCGTTCGTCTTCGATGTCGCGCACCTTCCGCAGCTGCACGGCCCCGCCGCCCTGCTCGGCCCCGACCAGCCCCCCGCGGATCTCGCCGCCCGTATGCACGAGACATGGGTCCGGTTCGCCAGAACCGGCAACCCCGGCTGGGACCCGTACGACGACGAGCACCGGGCCACCATGCGCATCGACGCCCGGTGGACCCAGGTCGACGACCCACGCAGCCGGGAACGACAGGCCTGGCGCTGACCCTCCGGCCACCGTTCCCGACGGCACACCACGACCAGAACCGTCACCACCACCGAGAACGCACCCGCCCTCACAGCCCCGCTGTCCCAAGCCCCAGGCCGGGTCAAGTGGCACTCGGACGAGGTGTTCGTGAAGATCAACGGCGAGCGGCAGTACCTGTGGCGGGCAGTCGACCAGGACGGGAACGTACTGGACGTCCTCGTCCAGTCCCGGCGCGACGCCAAGGCGGCGAAGCGGTTCCCCCCGCAAGCTGCTGAAGAGGCACTGCCGGGTGCCGCGGGTGCTGGTCACCGACAAGTTGCGCAGCTACGACGCTGCGCGTGGGGAGGTGATGCGCTCGGTCGAGCACCGGCAGTCCAAGCACCTGAACAACCGGGCGGAGAACTCTCGCCAGCCGACCCGCCAGCGCGAACGCGCCATGAAGGGCTTCCGCTCACCCGCCGGCGCCCGGAAATTCCTCTCGGTGTTCGCGGCCTTCTCGCCGCACTTCCGGCCCCCTCGTGCGCAGCGGCAGGACGGGCACCCCGACTCCACGAGATGACCGTGCGTGTTTCGCGGGCGGCCCGGCTCCGGCCCCAGGTGACCGGGGAGGGTCACGGCAGCGACGGTGCCGTGCGGGAGACCGACGGGCGGGGCGCGCCACCGCGGACTCGGGCGAAGCCGTCCTGCCTCTTGCGCTGTGCAACGACGCGCGCCTCACGCCGGACGGTCCTCGGCGCCGTCACCGGCCGGCCACTGCCGCGGGGGGCGGGACGACCGCGGAAGGGCGCGGGCCGGGTGCGGACCGGCACAGCCTCCGTGCCACGGAAGGTGCCCGCTCCGGCGGTGTGGCACCGTGCGCCGCGGCGGAGGGCAGTACTCCGTCAGGCAGGGGGGACCGCCAGCACATCGTGCCGCTCCTCGCCCAGCACGACCTTGAGGGCGCCGGTCTCGGCGGCACCGGCGAAGACGTCGTACGCCTCCTGCATCTGGTTCAGCGAGAAGGTGTGCGTGACGAGCGGTGCGGTGGTCAGGCGCCCGGAGGCCGCCATCCTGAGCAGGGTGGGCGTGGCCGACGTGTCGACCAGTCCCGTGGTGATGGTCACGTTCTTGATCCACAGGTCTTCCAGGTGCAGGGTCGCGGGCCGGCCGTGGACGCCGACGTTGGCCACACGGCCGCCGGGCCGCACCATGCGCGTGCACATCTCGAAGCTCTCGGGAACACCGACGGCCTCGATGACCACGTCGGCCCCCAGGCCGTCGGTGAGGTCCGCGACGAGTTGCTCGGGTCCCTCCCGGACGGCGACGACCGCGTCGGCGCCCAGGCGCCTGGCGGCCTCGAGCCGGGAATCGGCGAGGTCCACGGCGATGATCCGCTCGGGCGAGTACAGCCGGGCGGTGAGCACCGCGGCGAGTCCGATGGGTCCGGCCCCGACCACGGCGACCGTGTCACCCGGCCGTACGCCCCCGTTGATCACGCCCACCTCATAGGCGGTCGGGAAGATGTCGGCGAACAGCACGGCGTCCCGGCTCTCCAGCGCGCCCGGCAGCGGATGCACGGACAGGTCGGCGTACGGCACGCGCACGTACTCCGCCTGCGTGCCGTCGATCCGGTGGCCGAGGATCCAGCCGCCACCGCCCTGGCACTGGCCGTAGACGCCTTCCCGGCAGAAGCGGCACCGTCCGCAAGCGGTGATGCAGGAGACCAGGACCCGGTCGCCCGGACGGACCGTGCGCACCTCACTGCCGGTCTCCACGACCTCTCCGACCGCTTCGTGGCCCAGCACCGTGCCGGGCGTCACCTCCGGCACGTCACCCTTGAGGATGTGCAGGTCCGTCCCGCAGATGGTGACGGCGTCGACCCGCACGACGGCGTCGGTGGAGTCCTTGATCCCGGGGTCCGGGACATCCTGCCAGGCGGCCTGTCCAGGGCCGTGGAACACGTAACCCTTCATGACCGTTCCTCCTCCGGTCCGAGCCCTTGCGGCGTACGTCGACGGCGGCCGAGGCGGGCACCGCGCTCGCCGGGGCTGTCGCCCACCACCAGCTTCGGCCACCGTCGCGGTATCCGCATGGGCCGGCCGGTTCTCCTTCCGCCCGAAGGACCGCGAGGCACGATGACGAGTCCGCCGCGCAGCGCCCGCGCGTCGGCACCGCGGATGCGGCCGGCCGGGGAAGCCGACCGCGTCCCCGTTCGCCGGCCCGGTGGCCCGGGACGACGCCGGTGGGCCGGACCGGGCAGCCGGCCGTGCGGGACGGAGTGGCCCGTCGCTCGTCGGGGCCACTCGGCCCCTGCGATGCCCCCCGGCCCAGCGGCCGGGCGGCCTTCTTGGCGACGCTGAGAGCGGATACCGGCGGGACACCGCCGTCACGCACGGCTCTCCTGCGACCGGCCGTCCGGCCGTCCGCTGATGCGGCCCGACCCCGTCGGCGGGCCCCGGCGGACAGGCGGCGCCGCACGCTCCGGCACGCACGCCCGGCCTCCGGAGGAACGCACCGCAAGGAAGTGACGCCATGAACCTCCTCGTCGGATGTGCGACCGCACACGGTTCCACCCGCACCATCGCGGAGACCATGGCCTGCGTCCTGCGCCGCGCGGGGCTGACGGCGCGGGCCAGGCCCATGACGGAGACCGACGATGCCGCCGCCTACCGGGCACTCGTCCTCGGCAGCGCGGTACACGGCCAGAGCCGGCTGCCACCGGCGCACGACTTCGTACGGGACAGCCTGCGCGTGCTCGGCTCGCGACCTGTGTGGATCTTCAGCGTCGTTCAGCGTCGGGATGCCCTCGGCGCTGCGCGGGCCGTGGCGGCGCCTCACCGGCAAAGAGGTACAGGTGGTCGAGCGCGGCCTGCCCGCAGAGCCGGCCTTCCGCGGCCACCGTCTGTTCTCCGGTGTCATCACCCGGAACCAGCTGGTGACGACCGGACGCCTGCTCCTGCGTCCGGTGGGGGCCGGTTCGGCGACTACCGCGACTGGGACGCCGTCGAGAAGCGGACGGACACAATCGCCGAGGAACTGAAGGCGGGCAGGGCCCGGCTCCGTTCGACACCGTCACCCGGGCCGTCCCGGTGCACCGGACAGGACCGGTGAGCCCGGTGAACGCCACCTGACCACCGCTCCTCCAGGCCGTACGGACCGTGCGGGGCGAACGCGGCTACGACCATGACGCATACGCCGCCCGACCGGGGATCACGGCGTGCTCGCTCTGCGCGGCGCCGGGCGCCAGGTCACGGGAACGCCGACCGGCCCGATGCCCGTCGGCCAGACCGCGGCCGGGACGGCAGGTCGGCGAGGAGGTGGAGTCGGCCGGGAGACGGAGTCAAGGACGGGGCCGACGGCGGGCACCGGGACGGTGCGGCGGTCGGCGGAGCGCCCCACGGTGCTGTCCGGGTGGGCTCCTGCCGGGACGATGTTTCGGCGGGCGGGGAGGGTGCGGTCGGCCGACTTCGGGCACACGTCACCGGTGACCTCCCCTGATTTCCTCTTCACCCTGCTCGGAGTCGGCGCCCTGGGCGCGGCCGTACTGCCCCGTCTGGTGGCCCGCAGACCACTGTCCATGCCGCTGGTGTTCCTCGTGTGCGGGATGGCTCTCCAACTGCTTTCCGTGCCGCTGCCCGAGATCGATCCGGTGTCCGACCGGGTGTGGGTGGAGCACGTCACCGAGATCTGTGTGATCGTCTCGCTCATGGGTGCCGGGCTCGCCCTGAACCGGCCGTTCGGCCGCCGCCACTGGCAGGGCACCTGGCGGCAGCTGGGCGTCACCATGCCGCTGAGCATCGCGGCGATGGGTCTCCTCGCCTGGTGGGTGCTCGGCTGGCCGCCGGCCGCCGCACTGCTGCTGGCCGCCGTGCTCGCTCCGACCGACCCGGTGCTCGCCTCGGAGGTGCGGGTGGGCGCGCCCACCGACTCCGAGCACGACGAGGACGAAGTGCGTTTCACCCTGACCAGCGAGGCCGGGTTGAACGACGGCCTGGCCCTTCCGTTCGTCCTGGGCGCCGGCGCGCTCGCCGCCGCCGCCGCGAGCGGGGGATGGAGCGCCGGCGGGATCGCCCACTGGGTACTGCTGGACGTGGTCTACCGGTGTGCGGTGGGTGTGCTCGCGGGCCTCGCGGTCGGCGCGCTGCTCGGCTGGCTGTTCTTCCGGGCGGGGTGGCGGGTGATGCGGCTGTCCGAGCACCGGGAGGGCTTCGTCGCCATCGGCGCCACGTTCCTCGCCTACGGGGTGACCGAGCTGATGCACGGCTACGGGTTCGTGGCCGTGTTCGTGACCGCGTGCCGGATCCGTTCGGCGGAGCGCGCGCACGGCTATCACATGGTGCTGCACGACTTCGTGGAGCAGGTGGAGCGGCTGCTGACCGCCGTGCTGCTGTTCCTGCTCGGCGTGTTCGTCGCCCAAGGCGGCCTGGCGTCCCTGACCTGGCAGGGCGCGGTGGTCGGTCTGCTGCTGCTGTTCGTGGTCCGGCCCCTGACGGGATGGGTCGCCCAGTTCAGGACGGCGGCCGGTCCCCGGGAGCGGGCCGTGATCGCCTTCTTCGGGATCCGGGGCATCGGCTCTCTGTTCTACCTGGCCTACGCGCTCGGCTCCCACGGCTTCGGCGTCCCGGCCGGGGAGCTGTGGGCGGTGGTCACCCTCACCGTGCTGGCGTCGGTCGTCCTGCACGGGGTGACCGCGTCCCCCGTCATCTCCCGCCTGGACCTGCTGCGGCTGCACCGGGCACGGGCGAGCGGGGCGGGGCCGGACCCGGACGAGGACGAGGTGGCGAGCAAGCGGCTGTGAACACCGGCGGCAGCAGGCTGAGCCGCCCGCCGGCACCCACGGCGACGGTCACGCGCACGATGAGCGCGGTGGGGGTGCCGAACCACGCACACCGGTCGTGCCCGGGTCCCATGACCAGCGAGGCGAACACCCTCCTGTCGGGAGTTCGGCAAGGAAGATCGGTCCGAAGGCGGTGACGAGCGCCACGGCGTCGAAGGGCGTTGCCGGTGCTTCCTGCCATGGCCGGGCCACGAGCCCGTGCGGCACCCGGGCGGGCGACGGGCGGAACCACTGGACCTGCATGACGGAGCGACCCGTACGGCGGCGCGGGCCGGGTCTCGCCTTGGCCGAAGGTCTCGTCCGCCTCCACAGCACGTGATGCGGGGGCCCCGGGGGCCGGGATGTCCGTGGACGTCCAGTGCGTCGACCGGCCGGTGGAACGGAACTCCTCCCCTTCGCCGCCGACGTGTACAGCTGTGGTGGCCGGCCGGGCCAGGTCAGACGGGACGGGAGGGTGCGAGCCGGATCCGGGCGGCACGACAGAGGGGCTCGGTCAGTGTCACGGTGGAGGCGGTGGCGAGGCAGATCCACAGGGCGCGGTTGTGCAACTGGTGACGGCCGAGGACGGGGCCGTCCTCGTGTCGCACCGCCGGGGCGTTGCAGAGCTGGGAGAGGACGAACGTGGTGGAGGCCATGGCGGCGGCGGTCGCGGTGTCGGTGAGGTGACGGGCACCGGCGAAGACGGCCAGGGTGCCGACCGCCATGGCCGAGATCTCCTCGAAGACCAGCGCGAGATGCCTGCCGGTCGGGCGGGGTTGTTCGGTGCCAGCAGGCCGGACCGCCTTGAGGACGGGGCGAGGTCGAGGAGGTGGTGGATCTCTTCGGCGGTGAAGCCGGGTTCGCCGAGGCGGGAACGGCCTCGCAGGTCTACGGCCATGGTGGTCCCTAAGAATGTGAGGCGGTCCGGGAGGACCGGGTGTGGCTGATGGTGGTCTGCCGTTTGTGGCTCGGAAGGAATGGCCGCCCGGTCCTCCGGG
>NZ_JBITSF010000012.1:0-264218 GCF_044540485.1 Streptomyces sp. NPDC085946
CTGCCTGCCCTCGAGCGTCTTGACGCCGGCCTGCAGGCTGAAGCCCTCCTCCCGCAGCAGGTCCCCGACAGTGTCCGCGCTCACCCGGTGCCCCTACCGGTGAGCTCGGCCGCGAGACTTCTGGTCGACTTCACCGTCCAGCGCAGCGGCGACATCGGATCGCCCCGCTCGTCGGGTTCCACCAGTGCCAGCAGCGCGGGCCGCAGACCCGGATCAAGATCTGCGGACTTCTTCCGGCCACCGCCGGGCCTGCGTACCCGGCCCAGAGGTTCCTCGCCGACCTCCAGCTCGTCCACGCCCTTGCGGACCGTCGTCTCGCTGACCTGGGCCGCTCGTGCGACCGCCCGGATACCGCCGTGACCCAGGATCCGGGCTTCGGCCCCCATCATCAGCCGCCGCTGCCGTTCGTCGAGGTGCGGGAACAACACCCCGAACCTCACAGCGAGTTGACCGCGAACCTCGTCGGAGACGCTCATACCACAACAACGAACCACATCACGGGAAGCAACACCTTAATTCTCTGCGAGCCCTAACGAGCTGGTGCGTGATAGCGGATGAGCGTGTTGCCTGGCTGATGGCATCATCCCACTGTGGCGATCGTGGTCAGTCGGACGGTGCTGGCGCATCGGCTGTTCACGGGGATCTCGCAGCGTCATCTGGTCTCCCTGGCCGAGGAGTTGGCGGTGCCGTAGGAGGCTGATCTCGAAGGTCGTCGTCATGCTGCGCCGGGCGGCGTCAGGAAGCGGGCCGCGGGTGCCGGCGCCCGCCATCAGCTGGTGTTCGTCGACCGGTTGGTGGCCACGCCGATCCGTCTGCGGCACGACCTGCCGCACTCGGTGCCGGGGCTGCTGTCCGGCGTCGACCGCTCCACCACCACTCGCGCGATCGCGGAGATACGTGCCCTGCCGGCCGAGCGGGGGTGCGCGGTGCCCGACCGCCCCGGTCTGCGGCTTCGAACCCTGGCCAGTGTGTTCGCCCATGCCCAGGCGGAAGGGATCGAACTACGTCTGGACGCCACCGAGATCCAGGTCCGCAGGCCGCCGGCCGGCCGCGGTGGGCGGCAGGCGTTCCTGTCGGGAAAGAAGAAGCAGGACACGACGAAGGCCACCGTCCTCGCGACGGCCAGGGACGCACGTCATGGGTCGATGCCATGCGACCTGGACGGATGCATGATGCGACCGCCGCACGCAACGAAGGCACCGCCGTCTGCTTCCGACAATCGCTTCCGGAGAGACGGACCGCCGGAAAGCGGAGGTGTGGGCATGCCCAGACCCTGCGAGTTCGTTGCGTTATGCATGCGAATGCCCGCCCTGCAGCCGGTCCCCCCGTCACAGCCGGGAGCCCCGGCGTTCGGCGCGCAGCAGCCAGGCCAGGTAGGCCCCGCCGGCCACGCCGGTCACCACACCGACCGGCAGTAGGGCGGAGCCGGTCAGACGCTGGGTGACCAGGTCCGCGGCGGTCACCAGGAATGCTCCCGTCCAGCCGGCGGGAAGGACGTTCGGGCCTGCCGCCCGCGTCACCCGGCGGGCCAGTTGCGGCGCGGCCATCGCGACGAACGGGACGGGTCCTGCCGCGGCCACCGCCATGGCGGTGAGACCCGTGCCCGCGCCGAGCAGCACCAGGCGGCTCCGCTCGGGCGGCACGCCGAGCCCGGCAGCGGTGTCGTCGCCCATCTCCAGCATGGTCAGCCGTCGTCCGTACGCCAGGGCGACCGGCGCCAGCACCACCAGCCCCAGCGCGGCGACACGGACGTCGTTCCAGTCCCGGGCGTTGAGCGAGCCGATCGTCCAGGCGGCGGCCTGCGCGGCCTTGCCTATGTCGGCGCGCAGGTACAGGAAGCTGGTCGTCGCGCCCAACACCGAGGAGGCTCCGATGCCGACGAGGACCAGCCGGTAGCCGTGCACCCCGCGCTTCCAGGCCAGCAGATAGACGGCGGCGGCGGTCGCCACGCCGCCGCACACCGCGCCGACGGCCGTCTGCACGGCGCCCGCGTCGAGGGCGATGATCGCCACGAGTGCGCCGGCCGAGGCGCCGTTGCCGAAGCCGATGACGTCGGGGCTGCCCAGCGGGTTGCGGGTCAGGGACTGGAAGACCGCGCCCGCCATGCCCAGTCCGAAGCCGACCAGCGCAGCCACGACGGCTCTGGGAAGGCGCAGGTCGAGCACGACGAACTCGGCTCCCGGGGGGCCGTCGCCGGCGAGCGTGCCGAGCACCTCGACCGGGGACAGTTCGTAGGTCCCGGTGCCGATGGCCAGCACCATGGCGCTCGCCGTGAGCACGGCGAGCAGCACGCAGACCAGCAGGGCCCGGCTGTCGTAGCGCAGTGACCAGCGGCCGGCGCGTAGCAGCCCGCGTCGTATCTCCGCGCAGGTCCGCGCGGGGGCGTCCTTCACAAGGCTCACAACTGGGCCACCTTCCGCTGCCGTACGAGATGGATGAAGAGCAGTCCGCCGAGGAACGCGGTGACCGTGCCGACCTCGATCTCGGACGGCGGCATCACGATGCGCCCGATCACGTCCGAGACGAGCAGCAGCACCGGCGCGAACACCGCGCAGCAGGGGATGAGCCGGCGCGGGTCGGGCCCGCAGAGGGCACGGGCGGCGTGCGGGATCATCAGGCCGATGAAGCCGATCGGCCCGCACACGGCGGTGGCTCCGCCGCACAGCAGGGTGATGGCGACGACGGACAGTACCCGCACACGCCGCACCCGGGTGCCCAGCGCCCGCGCGTGGTCCTCGCCGAGGGCGATGGTGCCGAGCGGCCGGGCCAGGGCCATGGCGAGCACGGCACCGCCCAGGAGCAGCGGCGCCACGGTGGCCAGCAGGGGCACCTCCCGGTTGGCGAGGGTGCCGACCGACCAGAACCGCATTTCGTCCAGCGTGCTCAGGTGCCACAGCGACAGGCCGTTGGCGTAGCCGAACAGGGCCGCGTTGACGGCGGTGCCGGCCAGCGCGAGCCGGACCGGCGTCGCCCACCGGCCGCCGCCGAGGGCGCTGACGGCGGTGGCGGCGAGGGCCGCGCCGGCGAGCGCGAACCACAGGTATCCGGTGAAGGACGTGATGCCGAGGACCCCGATCGCGGTGACGACCGCAGCCGACGCGCCCGCGTTGACGCCGAGGAGTCCGGGGTCGGCGAGCGGGTTGCGGGTCAGGGTCTGCATGACGGCGCCGCCGAGGCCGAGGGCGGCGCCGACGGCGGCGCCGATGAGGGTGCGGGGCAAGCGCAGGTCCCGGACGATCGCGTCGTTCTCAGTCCCGGACGGAGTGAACAGGGCCGACCAGACCTGGTCGATCGGTATCTGCCTGGCGCCCACGGCCAGGGAGAGGGTGGCCGCCCCGACGAGCAAGAAGACACCGAGAAGCAGGTCCGCCGCACACCGGGACGCCCTGGTGCGGGGCTTTTCCGCTTCGCGCTTCCTCCCCGGCGGGGCGGCGGCCGTCGTGGTGCTCATGAGGCGGCCGTCCGGGGGGCGGAGCGCCGAACGACGTACGCCGCAACGACTAGTTGTAGGACGCATATTCCGAGAGACATGTGTTTAGCTTAGGCTAGCCTTACCTTAGCTGTTGACGATTTTGTCGGCAGTTCCGGCCTGTCTTGCCCTCCGACCAGCGGTTCACGGAGAACGTCGATGACCACGCTCGCCCGATCCACCCCTCGCGATGCCACAGCACTGGACGTCCGCCCGATGCGGGTGACGGGACCGCGCGTCGCGCGGCTGCTGGAGGCCGTGGAGGGCGCCGACGACACCCGACGGGCCGCCTTGGCCGCCGAGTTCTGGAAGGAGGCGGAAAGCCTGGGCACCCCGCTCGTCGAGGAACTCGACGGCTCGCCCGGTCATCGGGCGGTCACGTTCCTGTGGCGGGGTCACCGCGCCACTCGGCAGGTGCTGTTGTTCGGCAACCGCCTCACCGACCGCGCCCACCTGGCCGGTTCACTGCTGCAGCGGATCCCCGGCACCGACGTCTGGCACCTGGGGCTCCGGTTGCGCGCCGACCACCGCGGCTCCTACCGGCTGGCCGCCGACATCTCGCTCAAGGAACCGCCCTCGGACCCGGACGGCCTCCAGCAGCGACTGCGGTCGCTGACCGCATTCGCCGCGGCTGATCCACTCAACCCCCGTACCATCAGCACCCGTTGGCAGGAGTCCGCCGCCTCGGTCTTCGCCCTGCCCGACGCCCCCGCCCAGCCGTGGGCCGGGCGGCGGGGCACGGTGCCGGCCGGGCGGGTCGAGCGGCACAGGGTCCCGGGCTCGGCGCCGGTCGGCGACCGGGACGCCTGGGTCTATCTGCCGCCTGGTCACGAACGCGGCGTCGGCGCGCCCCTGCCGGCCGTGGTGCTGTGCGACGGCGACATGTGGTTCGGGCGGCTCGGCCTCGGCGACACGCTGGACGCGCTGATCGCCGACGGCGCGCTGCCGCCGCTGGCCGTGGTGGCGCCGGATGCCGTGGACCGGCGGACCCGTTGGCGTGACCTCGGCTGCCGGAAGCCCTTCGTCGGTTTCCTGGCGGACGAGTTGCTGCCCTGGGCGGCCGGACGCTGGCCGCTGGCCACGGACCCGCGACGGACCGTGGTCGCCGGGCAGAGCCTCGGCGGCATGACCGCGCTGTACGCCGCATACCTGCGGCCCGACCGGTTCGGCAACGTCCTCGCCCAGTCCGCCTCCCTGTGGTGGCGGCCCGGACTGCCGCCGCCGGCCGGGCCCAAGCCACCGGTGTACGGCACGCCCTGGCTCGTCGCCCGCTACGCCGCCGGAGCCTCCCGGCCGGTGCGCGTCCATCTGGACGTGGGACTGCACGAGGGCGACATGGTCGACCACAACCGCGCCCTGTACGACGTGCTGCGCACGACCGGCCACCGGGTCACTTACGACGAATTCAACGGCGGTCACGACTACGCCTGTTGGCACGGCGCTCTGGCAGACGGCCTGGACCGTCTGCTGGGCGGCCCCGCCTCCTGATCCACGGCCTCGCGCATCCCGCCCCCTTCCGTGCTCCGGCTCCCCTTTTCGTATCCCGCCCCCTTTCCGTTTCCCACCACTCTTCCGAGGAGCGACCCCTTCATGTCCCCCGCACGTGTCTCCCGCAGAACCGTTCTCACCTCCGCCGCCGCCGTCGTCACCGGGACCCTGTTTCTGACCGGCTGCGGTGACGGCGGCGGCGACAGCGCCGGCAGCAAGGAGGCCGACACCCGTCAGGTCACCGATGCCACGGGCCGCGAGGTGGACGTGCCGGCCGACCCGAAGAAGGTCGTCACGCTCAGCGAGCCCACCCTGGACGCCGCCCTCGCGCTCGGCGTCGAGCCGGTCGGCGCCACCGCCGGGCGCGGGCAGAAGGGCGTGTCCACCTATCTGGCCGGCAAGGCGGGCAAGGCGCAGGTCGTCGCCACGGTCGCCGAGGCCGACATGGAGAAGCTGGCCGCACTCCAGCCCGACCTGATCCTGCTCGACGAGACCACGGCGGTGAAGGGCGAGGTCTCCAAGCTGGAGTCCATAGCCCCGACCGTGGTCACCGCCGAGCTGAACGAAGACTGGAAGAAGGCGTTCACCACCACCGCCGATGCGCTGAACCGGAAGGCCGAGGCCGAGAAGATCCTCACCGGATTCGACGCCGACGTGGCGGCCACCAAGGCGAAGCTCGGCGACAACGCCGGAGCGGTCGTCAGCGTGATCCGCTGGCAGAACAAGGCACCATCGGCGGTCGGCCGGGGCGTGGGCCACGTGGGCGCCACCCTGACCGCCCTGGGCCTTCAGCGGCCGAAGGACCAGCAGGGCGTGGGCACCGGCCACAGCGAGCCGGTCAGCCTGGAGAAGCTGTCCACCATCGACGGCGACTGGCTGTTCTTCGGCACTCTCGGCGAGAAGGCCGACGGCGAGAAGGCGTACGCCGAGGCCGAGAAGGTACCCAACTTCACCAGGCTGAAGGCCGAGCAGGAGGGCCACGTCGTGGTCGTCCAGGGCTCCGCCTGGAACAGTGCCGGCGGCCCGCTGGCCGCCCGGATCGTCCTGGACGACGTGGCGAAGGCTCTGGCCTCATGACGCCCGGACTCGACGGCCGGCTCGCCCTCGTGACGGGAGCGGGCCGGGGCATCGGCGCGGCGGTGGTCACAGCCCTCGTCGAGGAGGGGGTCCGCGTGGTCGCCACCGACGTCGACCGCGCGGGCGTGGAGACACTCGCCGCCCGGCACGGCGAGCGGGTCACCGCCCGTCCGCTGGACGTCACCGACGCCATCGCCGTGGAGGCGCTGGTGGCCGGGGTCGAGAGCACCCACGGCCCGCTGGACATCGCCGTCAACGTTGCCGGGATCCTGCGCGACGGGCCCGTCGTCGGTCTCTCCGACGAGGACTGGGCGGCGCATTTCGCGGTCAACACCACCGGCGTGTTCCACGTCTCGCGCGCCGCCGCCCGCCGCATGACCGGACGCGGCCGCGGCAGCATCGTCACCGTCGCCTCCAATGCGGGCGGCATCCCCCGCGCGGGCCTCGCCGCCTACGCCGCCTCCAAGGCCGCCACAGTCATGTTCACCAAGTGTCTGGGCTTGGAGGTCGCGCGGCAGGGCGTGCGCTGCAACACGGTCTCCCCCGGCTCGACCATGACCGACATGCAGCGCGCCCTGTGGACCGCAGGCGAGGAGGAGGCGTCCACCCGGCGGGTGATCGAGGGCGACTTGGCGTCCTACCGCACGGGCATCCCGCTCGGCCGTATCGCCGAACCCTCCGACATCGCCGACGCCGTCGTCTTCCTGGCCTCCGACCGCGCCCGGCACATCACCATGCACGACCTGTACGTCGACGGCGGCGCCACCCTGCGGGCCTGACCCAGGCCCACGGCACACGTCCCGCCCTACTGGAGACAGCCATGTCCCTTTCCCTGTACGAACCCCTGCGCCGGCCCACCGGCACGCCGGTCACCCCCGGCGCCGCGACCGCACTTCTGGAGTCCTACCGACCCGCCACCGACCGCTTCCTCGCCACCCCCCACCGCACGCTCCTCGGCCGCGGCACCGCGGCCGAGATACCCCAGGACTCCCGTCCGCCGGCAAGGCGGGTGCGGGAGACGCTGGAGACGCTGCGCCGCCCGGGCGCCTCCGAGCCGGTGGTCGTGGGGGCGCTGCCTTTCGCCCCGGACGCCCCGGCCACGCTGACGGTGCCGGAGTCGGTGCGCTGGGCGCCGCCGCTGCGCGAGGACCCGCTGATCGCGCTGCCCGTGCCCGAGGACGGGGACCGTCCCGAGTGGCAGGTCCGGGAGGTCCCGGCCGCAAGACGGTACGGCGAGGCAGTCGCCGCCGCGGTGGCGCGGATGCGGGCCGGGGAGTTCGACAAGGTCGTCCTCGCCCGCACTCTGGAGCTGACCTCCGCCCGGGAACCGGACCTGCCGGCCATGCTGCGTCGCCTGGCCCGCCGCGACCCGGCCGGCTACACCTTCGCCGTGCCGAGCGGACCGGGCCGCACCCTGGTCGGCGCCAGCCCCGAACTGCTGGTCTCCCGCTGGGGCGGCCGGCTCATCGCCAACCCCCTGGCGGGATCGGCACCGCGCAGCACGGACCTCGCCGAGGACGTGCGGCGCGCGGTCGCCCTGCTGGAGTCCGAGAAGGACCTGCACGAGCATGCCGTCGTCGTGGCCGCCGTACGGGAGGCGCTGGTGCCGTTGTGCACCACCCTGGAGGTGCCCGAGCGGCCCACGCTGGTGCGCACCGCCGCCATGTGGCACCTGTCGACCACAGTTACCGGCGAGGTCTCCGCTCCGGACACCACCGCCCTGGACCTGGCGTCCGCGCTGCACCCCACCCCGGCGGTCTGCGGCACGCCCACCGAGCCGGCCCGGCGGGTGATCGCCGAGTCGGAGCCCTTCGACCGCGGTGCCTACACCGGCATGGTCGGCTGGCAGGACGCCGACGGCGACGGCGAGTGGGTGGTGACGATCCGCTGCGCCGAGGCCGAGGGCAGGACCCTGCGGCTGTTCGCCGGTGCCGGGATCGTGGCCGCGTCCACCCCGGAGGCCGAGGTCGCGGAGACCGCCGCCAAGTTCCGTACCTTCCTGCACGCCGTAGGAGCAGCGCTGTGACCCTCACCCCCGGAGTGGACGCTCCCACCTGGCCGCCCGAGTTCGCCGAGCGCTACCGGGCCGCCGGTTACTGGCGCGGCGAGACCTTCGGCGGCATGCTGCGCGAGCGGGCCGCCACCCACCCCGACCGGATCGCCCTGGTCGACCCGGCGCCCGAGCGCCGCACCTGGACGTACCGGGAGCTGGACGCGTGCGCCGACCGGCTCGCCGCCGGATTCCTGGCGCGCGGCATCGCCAAGGGCGACCGGGTCGTCGTGCAGTTGCCGAACATCGGCGAGTTCGTCGAGGTCGTCTTCGCCCTCTTCCGCATCGGCGCGCTGCCGGTGTACGCGCTGCCCGCGCACCGCGAGACGGAGATCTCCCACTTCTGTTCCCTCGCCGAAGCCGTCGCCTATGTCGTCCCGGACGTGCACGACGGCTACGACCACCGCGAACTGGCCACGCGGATACGGAAGCGGACGCCTGGCCTGAAGCACGTGTTCGTGGCCGGGGACCCCGGTGAGCACACGGCGCTGAGCGAGGTGCCGTGCGAGCCGTCCGGTCCGTTCGACGGGCCCGAGCCGCACGAGCTGGCGTTCCTCCAGCTCTCCGGCGGGACGACCGGCGTGTCCAAGCTGATCCCGCGCACCCACGACGACTACATGTACTCGCTGCGGGGCTCCGACGAGATCTGTGGCGTGGACGGCGGCACCCGCTTCCTCGTCGTACTGCCGGCCGCGCACAACTTCCCGATGAGTTCGCCCGGCTGGCTGGGCGTCCTGTACGCCGGCGGCACGGTGGTGCTCGCCCCGAAGCCCGACCCGGACACCGCGTTCCCGCTGATCGCGTCCGAGCGGATCACCATGACGGCCCTGGTGCCGCCGCTGGCCCTGGTGTGGACCGAGGCCGCTCCCGCCACCGGGCACGACCTGTCCAGCCTGGAGCTGACGCTGGTCGGCGGCGCCAAGTACAGCGAGCAGGCGGCCCGCCGGCTGGAACCCGCGCTCGGCTGCAGGCTGATGCAGGTGTTCGGCATGGCCGAGGGTCTGGTCAACTACACGCGGCTGGACGACGACACCGAGACGGTCGTCACCACGCAGGGCCGGCCGATCTCCCCGGACGACGAGGTCCGCATCGTCGACGACGAGGACCACGATGTCCCCGAGGGCGAGTTCGGGCATCTGCTGACCCGCGGCCCGTACACCATCCGCGGCTACTGGCGGGCTCCGGAGCACAACCGGCGTGCCTTCACCGAGGACGGTTTCTACCGCACCGGCGACATCGTGCGCCGCACCCCGGCCGGCCACCTCGTGGTGGAGGGCCGGGCCAAAGACCAGATCAACCGGGGCGGCGAAAAGATCGCGCCGGAAGAGGTCGAGAACATCATCCTCGCCCACCCGTCGGTGCACGACGTGTCGGTGGTCTCGGTCCCGGACGACTACCTCGGCGAACGCTCCCTCGCCTACGTGATCCTGCGCGGGGACACCGAACCGCTGAGGCCGGCCGCGATCAAGCGGTTCGTCCGCGAGCGCGGCATCGCCGCCTACAAGGTCCCCGACCTCGTCGAGTTCGTCGACGCCTTCCCCCGGACCGGCGTCGGCAAGATCAGCAAGACGCAGCTGCGGTCCGCCGCCGGACAGTCCTGACCGTACCGAGAGGCCTCCCCCCATGGCACTTCCCGCCATCACCCCCTATCCACTGCCGGCACCGGAAGAACTCCCCGAGAACCGGGTGTCCTGGACCGTGGACCCCGCACGTGCCGTGCTGCTCGCGCACGACCTGCAACAGCACTTCCTGTCCGCCTTCCCGGCCGGCGAACCGCCCCTGACCGACATGCTCGGCAACACCGCCCGCCTGCTCAAGGAGTACCGGCGCCTGGGCGTGCCGGTCCTCCACTCCGCCCAGCTCGGCGGCCAGACGCCCGCACAGCGCGGTCTCCAGCTCGACTTCTGGGGCCCCGGCGTTCCCGACGACCCGGAGGGACTCGCCACGCCCGAGGCCGTCGCCCCCGAGGAGGGGGAGACGGTGCTCACCAAGTGGAAGTACAGCGCGTTCGTCCGCACCGGACTGGCGGACCTGATGCGCGAGAAGGGCCGCGACCAGATCGTCATCGCCGGCTTGTACGCGCACATCGGCGTGCTGATGACCGCCGCCGACGCCTGGCAGCGGGACATCCAGGCGTTTGTCGTCGCCGACGCCGTCGCCGACTTCTCCCGCGCCGACCACGACATGGCGCTGCGCTGGGCCGCCGGCCGCTGCGCGGTCGTCACCACCACTGACGCGCTCCTGGCGGAGGTCTGACCATGGCACTGACCGTTGAGCGGCTGCGCACCGACGTCGCCGACTGCCTCGGAGAGGCCCCGGCGGACATACCCGTCGACGAGAACCTGATCGACCACGGGCTCGACTCGGTCCGCATCATGACGCTGCTGGAGCGATGGCGCCGGGAGCACGCCGTGACCGCTTCCTTCGCCGACCTCGCCGAGCGGCCCGTCCTCAAGGCGTGGGCGTCCCTGCTGGGGGCGGTATGAGCGTCCTGCCTCTGACGGCGGCCCAGTCGGGCATGTGGTTCGCGCAGGCCCTGGACCCGCTCAGTCCCGCGCAGAACACCGCCGAGTGCCTCCGGATCGACGGACCGCTCGATCCGGGACGGTTCGCGGACGCCCTGCGCCGGGTGGCGGAGGAGGCCGAGGCGTTGCGGGTCCGGGTCGAGGACACCCCCGACGGCCCCGTGCAGCACGTGTCGGAAGCGATCGAGCTGCCGTTGACCGTACGGGAGGCCGACACCGAGGCCGAGGCCGAGGCGTGGATGCGCGCCGATCTCGCCGAGCCGTTCGACCTGGCGGCCGGTCCGTTGTTCCGCCACGCTCTGTTCCAGGTCCGCGACGACCGGTGGCTGTGGTACCAGCGCGTCCATCACCTCGTCATGGACGGCTACGGCTACTCGCTGCTGGTGCGCCGCACCGCCGAGGTGTACTCAGCGCTCGTCCGCGGCGAGGAACCCGCCCCGCGCGGCTTCGGTCACCTGGCCGACCTGGTCGCGGACGACACCGCGTACCGGGAGTCGGCCGCGTTCGAGTCCGACCGTGCGCACTGGGCCGCGGCGTTCGCCGACCGGCCGGAGGCACCACGGCTCGCGGGCCGCGGCGCACTGCCGTCCCGCACCTTCCTGCGCCGCACAGCTCACCTCTCCCCTGACACCACCGAGCGGCTCAAGGACCTCGCGACCCGGCTCGGCGCGACCTGGCCGGACGTACTGATCGCCGCGCAGGCTCTCTACACCGCCCGCGCCACGGCCCGTACCGACGTGGTGCTGGGCCTGCCGATGATGGGCCGCATGGGGTCGGTGGCGCTGCGCGTGCCCGGCATGGTCATGAACGTGCTGCCGTTGCGGCTGGCCGTCTCCCCCGAGGGGACCTTCGCCGAGCTGGTCCGGCAGGTGGTGCTCGGCATCCGCGAGATCCGCCGCCACCAGCGCTACCGCTACGAGGACATCCGCCGCGACCTGGGCCTGGTCGGCGAGAGCCGGGCGCTGGTCGGCCCGCTCGTCAACGTCATGCCCTTCGACTACGGCGTGGACTTCGCGGGCGCCCCCGCCCGGGCGTGGAACCTGTCGGCGGGCCCGGTGGACGACCTGACGGTCAACGTCTACGACCGCGCCGACGGCCGGGGCCTGCGCATCGACCACGACGGCAACCCCGCACTGTACGAGGACTCCGACCTCGCCGCGCACCAGGAACGGTTCCTGCACCTGCTGGACCGGCTGACCGGCACCGACCCGCAGCATCCCCTCGCGGTGCACACAGTCGCGACCCCGGTGGAGGTCGCCCTGGTAGTCGACGAGTTCAACCGCACGGAGCGGGCCCTGCCGCCGACCACGCTCATCGGACCGATCGAGGCGCGGGCGGCCCGCACCCCGGACGCCACCGCGCTGGTCTTCGGGGACACCGCGCTGACCTATGCGGAGCTGAACGCCCGCGCCAACCGGCTCGCCCGGCACCTCCAGACCCTCGGCGCCCGGCCGGGCGCGGTGGTGGCGGTGTCGGTACCGCGCTCGGTGGACCTGGTCGTGACTCTGCTCGCGGTGCTGAAAGCAGGCGCCGCCTATCTGCCGCTCGACCCGGACTATCCGGCGCAGAGGCTGGCCTACATGCTCGGCGACGCCGCGCCGGTGTGCGCCGTCACCGACCGCGCCGGCCGCCTCCCGGACGACACCGGCACCGAAGTGGTCGTGCTGGACGGGCTCGACGTGTCGTCGTACGCCCGGACGGACCCGGCTCGCGCCCTCACCCCCGCCCATCCCGCGTACGTCATCTACACCTCCGGTTCCACCGGCCGCCCCAAGGGTGTGGTGGTGCCGCACCGGGCGATCGACAACCGGCTGCGGTGGATGCAGCACGAGTACGGGCTGACGGCCGGGGACCGGGTGCTGCAGAAGACGCCGTCGTCGTTCGACGTGTCGGTGTGGGAGTTCTTCTGGCCGCTGCGGGAGGGCGCGACGCTGGTCGTCGCCGAGCCGGGCGGCCACAAGGACCCGCTCTACCTGGCCCGGCTGATCCGCGAGCAGGCCGTTACCACTTGTCACTTCGTACCGTCGATGCTCCAGGTGTTCCTGAGCGCCTCGGAGGCCGCTGGATGCGCGGAGGCACTGCGCCGGGTGTTCTGCAGCGGCGAGGCCCTCCAGCGCGAGACGGCGTCCGCGTTCGCCCGCGTCCTGCCCGGCGTGGAGCTGCACAACCTCTACGGGCCGACCGAGGCCGCCGTCGACGTGACACACCACGCGTGCGACCCGGCGGACCGGGGTCCGGTGCCCATCGGGCGGCCGGTGTGGAACACCCGCCTGTACGTCCTGGACGCCGCCCTCCAGCCCTGCCCACCCGGCGTACCCGGTGAGCTGTACCTGGCGGGTGCGCAGCTTGCCGACGGCTACCTGGGCCGGCCGGAGCTGACCGCGGCCCGGTTCGTCGCCGACCCCTTCGGACCGGCCGGCACTCGCATGTACCGCACAGGAGACCTGGCCCGGTGGACGGAGAAGGGCGAGGTCGAGTACCTCGGCCGCACCGATCACCAGGTCAAGCTGCGCGGCCAGCGCATCGAACTCGGTGAGATCGAGGCCGCGCTGGCCGCCCGTCCCGGCGTGGACGCGGCGTGCGCCCTGGTCCGCGACGACCGGCTCATCGGCTACGTGACCGGCAGCGCCGACCCGGCCGGGGTCAAGGCGGCGCTGGCCCGCGAACTGCCCGAGCACATGGTCCCGGCGGCCGTCATCGCGCTGGATGCCTTCCCGCTCTCCCCCAACGGCAAGCTGGAGCGAAGTGGGCTGCCCGGCCCCGTGTTCGCCGGCGGCGCCGGCGGGCGGCCGTACGCCTCCGCCCGCGAGGCGGCGCTGGCCGGTCTGTTCGCCGAGGTGCTGGGCGTGGAGGGGATCGGCCCCGACGACGCGTTCTTCGACCTGGGCGGGACCTCGCTGCTCGCGGTGCGCCTGGTCGGCCGTGTCCGCGAGGAGTTCGGCGCCGAGCTGACCATCGGCTCCCTGTTCGAGGCGACGACGCCGGCCGCGCTCGCCGCCCGGCTGGACGCCGCCGCGCCGGCCGCCGGGGACGCTCTCGGCGTCGTCCTGCCGCTGCGCGCCGAAGGCGAACGGACACCGCTGTTCGGCATCCATCCGGCGGGCGGCCTCGCCTGGTGCTACGCGGGACTCACCGCGCGGCTCGGCCCGCAGCAGCCGGTGTACGGGCTCCAGGCCCGCGGCCTGACCGGTGACGAGGCGCTGCCGCGCACGCTCCAGGAGGAGGCCGAGGACTACGCCGGGCGGATCCGCGAGATCCAGCCGCACGGCCCGTACCGCCTACTGGGCTGGTCGGTCGGCGGCGTCCTCGCGCACACGGTCGCCGTCCTGCTGCAGGAGGCCGGCGAGGAGGTGGAACTTCTCGCGCTGCTGGACGCCTTCCCCTCCGAACAGTGGCGGGAGCGTCCCGCACCGGAGGAGGGCGACGCGCTGACGGCCGTGCTGCGCATGGCGGGCTTCGACCGCACCGGCGAACGCACCCGCGAGGACGTGCTCGCCACGCTGCGCCGGGCGGGCAGCCCACTGGCCGGACTCAGCGACCGCACCCTGTCCCGGATCGTCGACATCGTGCCCAACCACGCCCGCATGATGCGCGAGCACGAGCACCGCCCGTACGACGGCGACGTGCTGTTCTTCACGGCCGCCGCCCCGCGCGCCGAGGACTGGCTGACCAGGGAGTCCTGGCGTCCGTACGTCACCGGCACTCTCGACAACCACGACCTCGACTGCACCCACCCGCAGCTGATGCGGGACCGGTACCTCGACGACATCGCGGCGGTCCTGGCCGCCCGCCTGAAGGAGCTGGACGCATGATCCCGGACCCGGTCGGCCCCTTCGATCCCGGACCCGACGACGGCCGGGAGGGGCATCTGCTCCTGGAGAACGCCGAGGGCCGCTGGTGCCTATGGCCCGTGTGGCGCGCGGTGCCGTCCGGCTGGGCGCCCTGCTTCGGCCCCGCACCGCACGAGCGGTGCGTGCGCCGGGTGGTGGCGGGCCGGGAGTGATCCCCGGGCCGACTCAGCGGCCCAGGAGTTCCACCAGCCCGTCCGCCAGTTCAGTGCGCCAGCAGAGGTAGTCGTGACCGCCGTTGAACTCCCGGTAGGAGGAGTCGTGGTAGCCAAGGGCCGTCAGGGTGTCGCGCAGCCTGCGCGCGGCGGGCAGGGCCACCCATTCCTGTGTGCCGAAGGAGAGCCTGAAGCGCACCGGCAGCCGAGGCGTCCCGGCGAGGGCCCGGGTGAGCCACTCCGGGTCCGGTCCCGTCGGCCACCAGAACGAGCCCGACTGGACGAGGGCGTTGCCGAAGCGGTGCGGTGCTGCCGCCGCGGCGTAGGCGGCGGTGAGTCCGCCGAGGCTTTGGCCGGCGATGACGGTGTGCGCCGGATCGTCGCTGAGGGGCAGGAGCCCTGCCGCCCAGGGCAGCAGTTCGCCCGCGAGGAAGTCGACGTACTCGGGCCGGCAGGACAGTTCGGCCCAGCGTGTGGCCTCGTCCACGGCTTCGGGCAGTACGGCGGCGACGGGTGGGATCCGGCCGTCGGCGACGAGGTTGTCGAGGAGGTGGGAGAGCCTGAGGCGGGGTTGCCAGTGCTCGCCGTCGAGCAGTACCAGCACCGGCAGCCCTTCCGACTCCCGGTTCCCGCCGGGCGGTTCGTACAGCCAGACCTGGCGGGAACGTCCGAGGCGGGTGCTCGCCACGGTGTGCTCGGTGACGGTGCCGCGCGGGATGCCGGGGCGCGGCTCCCAGTCCACCGCGCGCGGGGCGGCCGGGAGTTCCGCGTACGACACCGGCTCCGCCTCCCAGCGGTGGGGCAGTGTGCGGGAGTTGAAGGGATCGGTGCGGCGCAGGGTGCGCAGGCGGCGCCGGTACGCGGGTGTTCCTGGGTCCGGGCCGTCGCCCTCCTCGACGTACAGGTCGTAGGTGCCGCGCCAGTCGTGTCTCAGGCGCAGGGTCCAGTGCCAGACGTCCGTGCCGGGGACGCGCTCCATGAGGTTGCCGCCGGGGTCGTGCGGGTCGCCGAGCTTGTTCGGCAGGACCTGGACGGCACGGGTGCCGGGGGTGCCGCGCCACAGGAACGTCACTGCCCGGTGGTCGGCGCTGCCTCGCGGGTCGGGGCCCACCAGGGGTGTGCCACCGCGCGCCCGCACGTCCGCCCAGAAGGCGTCCTCGCCGCCCGGCTCGGGCAGCGTGCACACCGGTTGGGCGAGGCGGGGCACCGGATGTGGTCTGGGCAGGCGGGGCGGGTGGTTCGGGGTGTCTTCCGGGGGCTCCGGAAGGTGCGTGCGTACGGATTCCAATTGACTGCCCATGATCTTTAGGTTAGGTTAGCCTTACCTTAGTTGATCACACATCGTGTTCTGCGCCGGCCTCGCCGCCCCCGATGTGTCCATCTATTGCCAAAACTTCCTTCTTCATGATGTTTCGCCTGCCAGGAGCAGCCCTCATGACCTCTGACAGATCCGCTTCGCCCTCCGGCGCCCGGCTGGGCCGCGTGGTCGCACTGACCGCCGGCGCGACCCTGGGCCTGGGCGTCCTCTGCGCCACCCCCCTGGCCACGGCCGGTCCCGGCGGCGTGGAGGCCACCGACACGGTGGCACTGGCGGCGGACACGGCCGCACCCTCGGTCACCCTGGGCACCAGGAATGTGAAGCAGGGCGGCGAGGTGTCCTTCACGGCCACCGGGTTCCCGGCCGGGAGCACACTGAGCGTCAAGTTCGACGACAAGACGCTGCTGAAGCAGTTCAGCGTCGGCGACGACGGAAGCGTCTCGGACTCGGTCACCGTCCCCGTCGACGCGAGCGCCGGCGGCGGGCACTGGCTGCGGTTCCTGGCCCCGCAGACGAGCGTCCGCAGCGAGGAACTGACGGTCACGGCCGCCGCTCCCGCTCCGACACCGGCCCCCACTCCCCCGCAGACCCCGAAGCCCACGCCCACGCCCACGCAGACCCCGAAGCCCACCCCCACGCCCTCCCCGTCGACGGACACCGATCCCGCGGTGAAGCTCACCGGCGGGTCGGAGGTGGCGGCCGGCGGCAAGGTCTCCTTCACCCTCTCGGGTTTCGTCAAAGGCCAAGACATCACGGTGAAGCTGGACGACGGCGAGATCCTCGCCCGGTGGCCCGACGCGGTGAAGGCCGACGGGACGTTCTCCGGCACGGTGACCGTCCCCGCCTCCGTCCCGGCCGGCCAGCACTGGCTGCGGTTCCTCGCGCCCGCCCCGGCCACCAGTCTGAAGGCCGACATCACCGTCGTCCCGTCCCCGGGCGGCGGCTCGGGCGGAGGTTCGACGGGCGGCGGCGGTACAGGCGGCAGCGGTACGGGCGGCAACACAGGCGGTACGGGCACTGCCGGCGGTTCGTCGGGTACGACGGGTGGTTCCGGCTCCGGCGGCGCGGCGACAGGCACGTCCGCCACCATCACCGCGGGCTCGCAGGTGGCCGCGGGCGGCAGGGTCTCGTTCCGGGTGACCGGCTTCCCGGCCGGTCAGCGGCTGACGGTGAAGCTGGACGACAGCACGATCCTCGGCCAGTGGACAGTCGGCTCCGACGGGTCGTACTCCGGCAGCGTCACAGTGCCCGCCGACGCCACGAAGGGCGCCCACTGGCTGCGCTTCCTCGCCCCGAACCCGCCGACCAGCCTCAAGGCCGACTTCACCGTCACGTCCGGCACCGGCGCGGGCGGCACGGCGGGCGGCACCGGAGCCGATGCGGCGGGTGCGCCCCCCGTCCCGGCCGCGTCGGGCGCCCCGGCCTCCGCCACCGACGACGCCGGGGCGAAGGCCCGGATCACGGCCAGCCAGGTACCGGCCGGCGGCACGCTCCACTTCGAGGTGACCGGGTTTCCCACCGGGGAGCAGGTCACGATCAAGCTCGACGACGAAGCCATTCTCGGCCAGTGGAAGACCGGCAGCGACGGCTCCTACGAGGGCGACGTGACGGTCCCCGCGGACACGGCGGCCGGCGACCACTGGCTGCGGTTCCTCGCGCCCAACCCGCCCACCTCGCTGAAGGTGGCCTTCACGGTCACCGCGGCCGGGACGGACGGCGCCGGACCGCCCGCGGCCTCCTCGACCACCGCACCAGAGACGAAGAGCACCGAGGCCCTCGCGGCCACGTCCCGGGCGGTCCCCGTCTCTTACGCCACGATCGCCTGGTCCGCAGCGGCCGCCGCAGCCGGCGGCGCCGCCGGAGCCACGGCCACCACACTGCTCGTCGTCCGTCGGCGCACCGCCGGGAACACCACGCCGAGCAGCTGACACGCCGCCACCGTGCGGCCCCGAGCCACTTCTCCCATGCCGTAACACCCCGTTGATCCCCGAGAAAGGGAGTTCCACCACCATGTCCGTTCCTACCACCCGCACCTCCCGCCGCACCGCGGTCGCCGCGGCCGTCGCCGTGGCGCTCGCCGCGGGCAGCACCCTGACCCTGGCGGGCACCGCGTCCGCGCACTCCACCGGCTCGACGGTCACCACCGCGAAGCTGACCAAGGGTCTGTACCAGTCGTCCTACTCCGAACGGAACGACGTCCTGTGGGTCACCGCCGCCGTCGGCCGCCCGCCGGTCACCGAGTCCCACCTGCTGAAGGTCGACCCGGAGACCCTGGAGATCGAGGCCGACTACACCCCGCCGGTCACCGACGCCGCCACCGGTGCCGTCGCGGCGGTCTACGGCATCGCCGTGGACGACGAGCACAACACCGTCTGGACGACCAACACCCGCAACAACACTGTCTCCGTCTACAGCCAGCGCACCGGCGAACGCCTGGCCAGCCTGCCGAACGTCGACCACGCCCGCGAGATCGTCGTCGACGAGCGGCACGACACGGTCTGGGCGAGCGGCTTCGGCGACGGCACCCTGGTCGCCTTCGACACCGAGTCCCTCAAGGAGAAGGAGCGGATCACCGTCGAGGGGGCGGGCCCGACCGGCCTGACCGTCAACGAAAAGACCGGCGCTCTCTACGCCGCCGACCTCAACAACGACCGGCTCGTCGAACTGCAGCGCGGCTCCACGACCCCGCGCTTCATCACGGTCGGCGACGGCCCGATCTCGGTCTCCCTGTCCGAGAACGGCCGGACCGCCTACACCGCAAACCAGACCTCGGGCACCCTGTCCGTGATCGACCTCAAGACGGGCGTCGTAACCAAGTCCGTGGCGACCGGCGCCGGCGCCCTCTCGGTCGCCACCGACGAGCGCTCCGGCGACGTCGTGGTGGTCAACCGCACCGCCGCCACCCTCACCGTGGTCGACCCGCGCAAGGGCGCGGTCGAGGAGACCGTCGCCACCGGCGCCAACCCCAACCACGTGGAGATCACCGACGGCACCGCCTACGTGACCGACAAGTCCGGCGCCACCCAGACCGAGGACGCACTGACCCGCATCCGCCTCGCGCGCTGACACCTCCGCTCACCGCCGCCCGGCACCTCCCACCGTCTCTCAGCGGCGGGAGGTGCCGGGCGGCGCCCGCGTGCGCCACCTGCCCCTCGCCCCCTGCCCCCCAGCAGGCCGCCCGTCTCTTCCGGGCCCAAGACAGTGGCGCCACCGAGGACCGGCTCCGCCAGGTCGCCGCCCAGGCCCTGGGCGAGGTCTGCTTCCGTGACAGCGACAGCCGCGCCCGTGGCCTCGAAGCAGAACTCACCGACCTCCTCGACCTGGAATTCAAGCTGCAGGCAGGCCTCCGGCACCGGCGCACCGGGCCGTGAACGGCGAAGGGCTCGGCACCGCTGAGCAAGACGTCCGAGGGGCAACGCGGGGTGCACCACGTGTCCTGCCCTGGATCCAGGGCGAGTTGCCTGTGCCACGTCAGTGTCGATCCGCTGCCCGCCGTGCCCTCGGGACCACGTGATCGTTTGAGACGGTGTGACGATCAACGCTCCCTCGGTGCGGGCCATGGTGGCCGCCGTGCTGACGGTGCTGCTCGCCGGGGCCTGCACGGCACAGCCGCGACCGGCCCTTCCTGCCTCGGAGCAGGGCCGCAGTGACCTGATCGCGACCGCCCAGCAGATCCTCGTGCACCAGTGCCTGCAAGCGCGCGGTGCCACCGGGCCGTCCCCGCGGCACGAGGTGCTGTTCGGGGCCGGGCCCACCGAGCTGTCGGTCACGCTCACCACCGGTTACACCGTCCGCGCCCACACCGACGGCTGCCTGGCCGAAGCGCACCGCTACCTCTACGGCGACCAGGAACGCTGGTTCCACGCCCAGGTCACCGTCAACAACCTGCGCCCCGAAGCGCAGGCGCGGCTCCGCGACGATGCCGGCTACCGGGCCGCTCTTGCTCGCCGGGCGGCCTGCGACGACCACGACACCGCGTGTATCCGGGCAAGCGGCCTCGAGCGGCTGCGGGACCGGCTGGAGCCGGCCCGGCTCGCACAGGTCCGCGCCGCGCACCGCGACGCCATCACCACCCACGACCGCCTGCGCGACCGCGCAGTGCGGCGCGCGGCCGGCCTCCTGGCCGGCCGTCCCACCCCCCACCCGAAAGGCAACACCCCTTGATGACCGTCAGCAAACTGCTCACCTCCGCCGCTGCGGCCTTCCTCGTTCTCACCGGCAGCCTCGCCACGGCCCCTCCGGCCGGCGCGGCCGACTGTCCCAGCGGCCAGTTCTGCGCCTGGGAACATGCCGATTTCCAGGGCCAGCGGGCGAACTGGCACGGTGACGACGGCTGGTGGGAGGGCTACATCGCCGACGCCGATTCCTCCTGGGCCAACCACGGCATCGCGGGACCAGGAATCCCGGCTTACGTACAGGTCTACAGCTCCGCCCATCAGGGCGGCCACATGACCATCTGCCTCGCCCCCGGCCAGGAAGTCGCCTACAACGGCGCGGCCAACGACGAAGGCGACTCCCACACGTGGGCCCACGGCTGCTGACGCCTGACGCGCTGCCCGGGGTCCTTCCCTCCTCCGACCCCGGGCGGTTCGGCACCCTGGACGGGGTTCTGATCATCGACGACACCGGCTTCCCGAAGAAGAGCACCACCCCTGCGGGCGTACAACGGCAGTACTCCGGCACCGCCGACCGCACCGAGAATCCCCCAGAGGAGGTACCCCCAGCCAGATCGGGGTCTTCGCCGCGTATGCCTCCTCAAGGGGAAGAGCCCTGGTGGACCGGGAGCTCTGCCTGCCCGAGTCCTGGACCGCCCGCGCGGACCGGTGCCGGGCGGCGAAAGTCCCTGACGGTCGTGGCTTCGCGACCAAGGGAGAACTGGCCCGCGCGACGATCCTGCGAGCTCTTGCTTCGCCCCTCCCCACCGCCTGGGTGACGGGAGACTGCGCCTACGGACAGGAACGGCACATGCGCCGCACCCCGGAGGAAGCCGGTGTCGGCTACGTCCTGGCCGCGTCGAAGTCCCAGCAACTGCACGCTCCTTTCGGCCGTACCGACCAGGCCATCGCCGACGCTCCCGGCGAGGCATGGGAACGACGCTCCTGCGGCGACGGGGCCAAAGGCCCGCGTGCTTACGACCGGGCAGCCGCCCGTCTGCCGGTGATCGATGTCTTCGACGGTGACCGGCCCACCCATCAGCGATGGGTGCTGGCCCGCCGCAGCCCGGCCCGACCGCAGGAGAGCGCCTACTGCCTCGCCTACGCACCGAACGGCACCAGCGTCGCCGACCTGGTCCGCATCGCCGGATCGCGCTGGGCGATCGAGGAAGCCTGCCAGGCCGCAAGAAACGCATGCGGCCTCGACCAGTACGAGGTCCGCCGATATCCGGGTTGGTACCGGCACATCACCCTGGCCGTGCTCGCCCACGCGTTCGTGGCCGCCGTCGCAGCCCAGGCAACGATTTCTGACTGGAGTACCAGGGGCTGTCCGACCATTGCCGTCGTCGCCCGGAGGGCGGTCCCGCGGCGCCCGGTGCGGCGAGAGTGCGTGCACGGCATCGCGAGACAGGCGGGAACGGTCGGACAGACCCTAGCGGCCGGAGAGGGTCACGGCCCGGGCGGTGGGAGCCGCCGGGGCGGCGCCGGACAGCGCGCCGGCCGCGGCCGGCACCGGGTCGGTCCGCCAGCGCTGGCCGTCGGACCGGTCGCGGACCCGGACGACGACGTCCGCGTCCGGGGCGCCGCCCACCGGGGCGAGGGCGAGCCGCTCGTCCCAGCGGGGCAGCAACTCCCCCTGGACGGTCAGGTCGTAGCGCACGTCGTCGCCGCGCTCGCCGTCCGCGGCGGCGCAGGTGCCGAGGACGACGACGCCCGCGTCCTTGTGCGAGTCCAGGCACAGCCCGGGGTCGGCCGCGTTGCGCAGCAGCCCGTCCTCCTCGAACGTCCAGCGCTGGGTCCACGCGGCGGAGCACTCCGCCAGCCGGACGCCCACGCCCTCTCGCGGCCTGCCCCGGACGTCGAGGCACAGGTCGGCGATGACGCTGCGCAGCCGGGTCTCCCCCGGTGCCGCGGGGTGTCCGGCGGTGCCGGGCGCCGTCGTGGACGCGCCGGGCGGTACGGCACCGCCGCCGGTGGCGCCGGTGGAGCCGGCCGGGTCGGCGCCCCCGCCGCCCTGCGGCGACGTGCCGACGATCAGCACGGTGGCCAGGACCCCGGCGGAGAAGGCGCCGACCCCCGACGCGAGCGCCCGGGAAGGGCGCAGGGTGTCCGGGACGAGGCCGGCGGGCACCGGGATCCTGGCGAGCAGCCGCGCCCGGACGCCGGACGCCCCGGCCCTGCGCCGCCCGCCCCGGCCGCCGCGCGCGCCGCGCGCGGCGCGGCCCGGACGCGAGTCGAGGTAGCGGCGGGCGCCCCAGCCGAGCACCGCCTCGGCGATCAGGACACCCAGCCCGCTGTCGAAGTGGCCCAGTTGCTCGGCGGCGTACCGGCAGTGGGCGCACTGCGCCAGATGGTCCTGGACCTCCGGGAGGAGGGCGCCGCCGCGGCGGATCGGCACGTCCAGCAGGCGGTTGTAGAAGCGGCAGTCGCCGGTCGGCGCGAGTTCCCGGTGGGCGCGCACGCAGCCCGCGCGGAACTGCTCCCGCGCCTGTTCGAGCAGGGCCGACGCGGTGTCGGTGTCGGTGCCCAGCAGACCGGCCGGGACGGTGAGCGGGTCGGCCTCCACCTCGGCGTGCCACAGCACGCAGCGGGCGCGGCCGGGGAGGGCGCGGAACGCCCTTTCCGCCAGGGCCCGGTTCTCGGGGGTCATGGAGGTCGACGCGCGCATGCCGCGACCGCCGGCGGGTTTCTCCAGATCCGGCAGGACGGCGGATATCCGTGCGTCGGCGGACCACTCCCGGACCGTGTCCCGCACGGTCACCAGCAGCGCGGGCCGCAGCGCGTCGGCCGGTTCGCCGAAGGCCAGGCGGTTCAGGGTCCGGTGCAGGGCGGTGGCGGTGATCATGTCCGCGACCTGCGCGGACGAGGCGAGGCAGATGACCGCGTAGTCGTGGACCGACCGCCAGTGGCGCGCCGACAGCAGTGCGACGCAGTGGGCGGCGGCCTCGCTCCCCGGACGGTCCCGCAGACGGGCGGCGAGGGATTCGTCGGACTCCCCCGGATCCCCGCCGGGCGGGGGGTACGGAGGACGAGGGGGGTGGGGGGTGGGCACTGAGATGGGTTCCTTCCCACACGCGCATGACACGGAAGTCCCGTCACCGAGAAGGAGCTCCCGGTCGCGGGCCCCTTCCGGCGGGCACGGGGAGCAGGCATGCGCCGGCCGGCGCATCGGGCCCGTCCGGCACCGCGCGTGCGACGCCCGGCCCTCACCCCCCGCACGGGTGAGTCACTCTCGCACAGTCCCCGCACGGCCAACAAGGCGCTCCAGCAACATCCGTCCCTTTGAAAGACAGTCAGACGGGGCCCGCCGCCACCACATCCGCATGCACATTCGACCTCACACGTGATGACACGTGTCCGGCGGCCCGGGCGGGAGCGAGTGCGGGGCCCGGGTTCAGATCTGCCAGGAGCGCAGCCGGTCGGCCGCGCCGTAGATGTCGGTCGTGCCGGACATCAGGTCGCGGGCGAGGTCGACCAGGGCCCCGTAGGGCGGGTCGATGCCGACGCCGCTGACGAACATGTACGCCACGGCGGTCGCGCAGGCGAAGCGGGCGTTGGCCGACGGCAGCGGGCGGAGCACGGCGAGGGTGTGCAGCAGCGCGGCGGCCCGCCAGGCCGGGTCGGAGTCCACGCCGAGGCGGGGCGGGTCGACGCGGTGCCGGGCGACGGCGGCGACCAGCGCGGAGAAGTCGTTGATGACGGGCTGGTCCGGCAGGACCTCCTCGTGGCGCTGGAGGAGCCAGGGCACGTCGATGTGCAGGACGGGTGCCATCGGTCAGGCGGCCCGGCCCTCGCCCTTGGCGGCCGGCTCGTCCTCGGGGAAGGCGGCCGCGAACTCGTCGGCGTGGGAGGCGAAGAACCGGCGGAAGGCCTCCGCGCCCTCCTGCAGCGCCCGGTGGCGGGCTATGTCGGCCGCGGCCGCCTCCCGCACCAGCGCCTTCATGGACGTACCGCGTTCCTTGGCGATCTGCCGCAGGTCCTCTAGCTCGCGGTCCGTGAACTCGACGTTGAGAGCTGGCATGCCTCCACGGTACCGCTCGGGTACTGGCTCGTAAATAGCCCCAGGTCAGGACGGAGATCGCACGGTACCCGGCAGGTCACGACCGGTGCGGGCCGGAGGCGTCCCGCAGGACGGCCCCCGGCCCGCGCCCGGTCACGCCGCGCCTACGCCTGGTCCGCCACGAAGGAGGCCATGCGGGTCAGGGCGGCGTTCCAGTTGATGGTGTGCTCGTTCGTCGACCAGGACTGGATGTCGTCGATGAAGCAGAACTGGCCGACGCAGCCCTGCAGTTTCGCCTGGGCGAGGGGGTCCTGGATGCTGGAGTTGGGACCGCCCGAGAGGGTGCCGTCCGGCGGGGCGGGCAGCGCGGGGTCGAGCTGGCGGGCGTACCAGCGGCTGTGCTGGTTGTGGGCGTTGACCTCGCCGTAGCCGGTGACGTACGAGATGTTCAGCGCGTTGCGGCCCAGGATGTAGTCCATGCTCTGCAGCGCGCCGTCGCGGTACTTCGCGGCGCCGGTCAGGTCGTACGCGGTGGCGAGGACCACGGCGTTGTTGAGGACCTGGTGGCTGGAGCCCCAGTCGTACCGCTGGCCCTCGGGGGCGTACGGCATGCCGTACGGGTGGGCCTTCAGCGTGGCCAGGTAGCGGTCGGCGCCCTTGACGACGGAGGCGCGGACCTTGTCCCGGCCGGGCAGCCGGCTCGGCACCAGCGCGAGGTCGAGGCGGCCGGCCGCGGCCGTGCGCGCCCAGTCGAAGCCGGTCGGGCCGAAGATGTCGGCGGTGTGCACCGGGGAGTCCAGCACGTACCGCTCGAAGTCCTTCTCCCCCGTGGTCAGGTACAGCTGGGCCGCCGCCCAGTAGAACTCGTCGGTGACGTCGGTGTCGGGGTAGGCGCCGCCGCCGATGCCGTCGTCCGGGTCCGCGTAGACCTCGGGGTGGGCGAGGGCCGCCGCCCAGGCGGTGCGCGCGGCCTTCAGCGTCCGCGCCGCGAACTCCCGGTCGTAGGGCTTGTACAGGCGGGCCGCCTGCGCGGCCGTCGCCGCCAGGTTCAGCGTCGCCGCGGTGGTCGGCGGGTGCAGCTCGCGCTTCTGCGGGTCGTCGCTGGGCAGCAGCGGCAGCCCGGTCCAGTTCTCGTCGTGGATCTTGTGGTGTGCCATGCCGGCCAGCGGCTCGCCGTCCGGCACCTGCATCTTCAGCAGGAAGTCCAGCTCCCAGCGGACCTCGTCGAGGAGGTCGGGCACCTTGTTGCCGCTCTCGGGGAGGGCGAGGGTGCCGTCGCCGAGGGCGTCCGCGTCGCCGGTGCGGGTGTGCAGGGCCCGCTCGTAGGTGCTGAGCACCTCCCAGGTGGAGATGCCGCCGTTGACGACGTACTTGCCGTGGTCGCCGGCGTCGTACCAGCCGCCGCTGACGTCGAGCGTGTAGTCGCACACGCCCGGCTGGCAGGGCACCTCGGTGTCGCCCTGGTTGGGGGCCACGCCCACGTGGCCGGCCAGGCGGCCGTAGCCGGGACGCAGGTCGTCGCGGATCGGGGTGCCGCTGCGCTGCGTGTAGTAGTACTTCGCCGCATCCAGGCGGAGCCGGTCGTAGGCGCGGGCGTCGATGTCGAAGGGGCGGCTGGTCTCGCCGTCGGCGACCAGGGTGTAGCCGGTGCCGCGCACGCGGTGGGCGCCGAAGTCGATGGAGTGGACGTTCTGCCCGGAGGAGGCGTCGACGCCGCGCGGCACGGTCCAGCCGCGCGCGACCACCGTGCCGCCGGCGTTCTTCAGCTGCCAGGGCAGCTTCGCGGTGGCGTCGGTGACCAGGGTGGCGTTCTTCGGCCCGGCGGGCAGGTAGGCGACCTGGTTGACGCGGACCCGGGGCCCGGTGTCGGGCTCGTACGGCTCGGGCGCCACCCCGCCGAGCAGCGACACGTCGTCCACGCAGAACCGCCAGGGGTCGGCGCTGCCGCCGAGCTGGAAGCCGACCTGCCCCTGGGTGGTGTCGACGGGCGAGGTGAAGGTGTAGGAGTACCGGTCGCCGGAGACGCTGAGCTGCGGCGTGACCTCGTGGTACGTGTCGTACGGCGACACCGACAGGCCGACGATCGCCCGGACCGCGTGCCCGGCGGGCGAGCCGGTGGCGGTGAAGGAGAAGCGGTAGGACTCGCCCTTCACGAGGGTGAGGTCGTTCTGCCCGACGGCGGCGTCCCAGCGGTTGACGGTGCCGCCGGGGACGTCGGCGCACAGGCGCCCCTCGGACAGGCCGGCGGTCACGTTGCTGCTCGCCCACCAGGGGTCGGTGGTGGTGTCGAAGGTGCCGTTCCTGACCTGCTCCACCTCGTCCGCCCCGGCCGGGGCGGCGGGCAGCGCGGTGAGCGCGGCCGCCAGCAGGGCCGTCAGGGGCAGCAGGGCGGTTCTGCGTCGTTTCACGTCTGGGCTCCTCGTCGGGAGGTGCGGGTGCGTGGTGCGAATGGGAGCGCTCCCAAAAAGCGGACGCAGACATGCTTGTGGCTGAGGCGACAGAACGTCAACGGTCCGGACGGGACGGGTTGGACCGGCCCCTCCGGACGCGAGGGAGATGTCCGGAGCGTCGGACACGTACGGACGACGGACCGGCCCGGGCGGGCAGGGCCGCCGGGCGGCCGACGCGCAGGGCGTCCACCGGCCGGGCGGTGTCGCAGGGGGACCCGGGCCGTCCGGCTCGGCCGGCGGGGGTGCGCGGGGTGCGGCGGTGCGGGGCGCCGCGGTTCCGCAACGGCGGTTCGCCCGGCGCCGGTTGGCGGGTCCCGGTCCGCCCGCCGGCGGCGGTGGCCGTGGCGGACGTGCGGGCGGCCGTGCGGCGCCGGGCCGGAGCTCCGGGACACCGCCTCCCGCTCGGCCGCCGCACCGGAGGCGTTCACGACGGACGTCCCGGCCCGGACGCCGCCGGACTCCACGGGGATCCGCGACCCGGCCGGGGCGCGCGGCGGGGCGAGGGCGACGCGGTGCCGGCCGGAGCCGCCGGGCTCCTCGGCGCCGCCCGGGTCGAGCGGCGCGAGACGCCGGCCGGCGCGCAGGGCGACGGGGTGGCGGCCCCGGGGGCCGCCTCGGCGGACCGGGCCGCCGGGACGCCCGGGAGCGTTCCGTCGCGGGCGCCGTCGTGGAGGCGAGCAGGACGGCCCTGCGGGTGACCGGCCTGACGGCCCTGTGCCGTCAGGCGCCGGAAGCACTCACAACCCACCGTGATCGAACACGTCCTGTCGACCCGTCAGACACGGCCGCCGAAGGGGCGGTGGCGGCCGTCCGCCCCGGACGCCCGCCGGGGCCCCGGCCCCGGCCGGACGGGGGCACGGGTTCCGGTCCGCGCGACGCCCGAACGCACTAGTCTGGAACTCAAGTGACGTGTCTGATCACCGAGAGTGTCCGTGATGGAGTGGCGACGATGAGCCCGCACGAGCCGGTCGACGAGGCCGTGACGGCCCGTGCCGTCATCGGCGCCGACGGCACGCTCCGGGAGTGGAGCGAGGGCGCCCGCCGCCTGCTCGGCCACAGCGCCGCCGAGGTCCTGGGCCGCCCCGCCGTCGACCTGCTGGCCGACGGCGCCGAGGGACTCGGCGGCCTGCGCGGCACCGAGGGCACGCCGTACGTCCCCGTGAACGCCCGCTGGAGCGGCACGCTCGCGCTGCGGCACCGCGACGGCCGCACCGTGTCCGCCTGGGTGCTGGCCCACCACCGGCAGCCCGAGGACGGCGGCCCGGGCGACTGGCTCGCCGTCACCCCGCTGGAACCCGCGGGCCACGCGCTGCCGGACGACCCGCTGGTCCGGGCCGCCGTACGGCAGTCACCGTGCGCGACGATGGTCTTCGACGCCCGGCTGCGGCTGCGCGGCATCAACGACGCCATGGCGGAGCTGCTCGACCTGCCGGCCCACCGCCTGCGCGGCCTGCGGCCCACCGAGATCGGCGGCCGGCCGCAGCACGCGGAGCTCGAACGGCACATGCGGCAGGTGCTCGACAGCGGCCGGCGGCGCGACATGCAGACCCACATGAAGGCCGGCGGCGAGATCCGGGCGCACGCCTGGCTGGCCCGCATCGCCCCGCTGACCGACGACGCCGGGCGGGTGCGCGGCGTGTGCGTGACCGCCCACGACTTCACCGAGCAGTACCAGGCGCGCGAGCGGCTCCAGCTGGTCAACGAGGCCAGCGTGCGCATCGGCACCACCCTCGACGTCACCCGTACGGCGCAGGAGCTGGCGGACGTGTGCGTGCCCGCGCTCGCCGACTTCGTCAGCGTCGACCTGCTCGACCCGCAGGAGCACGGCGGCGACCCGGCCGCGCCGCCGACCGCGCCGGTCGGCCTGCGCCGGGCCGCGCACCGGTCCGTCACCCCGGGCGGCCCGGAGGCCCTGCCCAAGCCGGGCGAGACCGATCTGTACCCGGCCTCCTCCCCGCAGGCGGACTCGCTGGTCGCGGGCCGGACGATCGTGGCCTCGGTGCCGTCCGGCGACCTGGAGCAGTGGCTCGCCCGGGACCAGGGGCGGCTGCGGCAGGTCCGGGAGCACGGCATCCACGCCACGATGTCCGTACCGCTCCAGGCCCGCGGCACGACCCTCGGGGTCGCGGTCTTCACGCGCTTCCGGCACCCCGAACCCTTCACCCACGACGACGTGCTGCTGGCCGAGGACGTCACGGCCCGCGCCGCCGTCTGCATCGACAACGCCCGGCGCTACTCCCGCGAGCGCGAGACGACCGTCGCCCTCCAGCGCAGCCTGCTGCCCCGGTCGCTGCCGCGCACCGCCGCGGTCGAGGCCGCCTCCCGGTACCTGCCGGCCGCCCGCGCCGGGGTGGGCGGCGACTGGTTCGACGTCATCCCGCTGTCCGGGATGCGGGTCGCGATGGTCGTCGGCGACGTCGTCGGCCACGGGATTCCGGCCTCGGCGACCATGGGCCGGCTGCGCACGGCCGTGCGCACCCTCGCCGACATCGACCTGGCCCCCGACGAACTGCTCACCCACCTCGACGACCTGGTGGTCCGGCTGTCGGAGGAGTCCGGCGGCGACGGCAGTCCCGGGGAGGTCGGCGCCACCTGCCTGTACGCGGTGTACGACCCGATCTCGCGGCGCTGCACGCTCGCCCGGGCCGGGCACCCGGCGCCCGTGCTGATCCCGCCGGGCGGCCCGGCCCGGCAGCTGGAACTGCCCTCCGGTCCCCCGCTCGGGCTCGGCGGCCTGCCGTTCGAGAGCACCGAGGTGGACCTGCGCGAGGACAGCGTGCTGGCGTTCTACACCGACGGGCTGCTGGAGAGCCGCGAGCGGGACGTCGACGCCGGTCACCGCGTGCTGTGCGAGGCCCTGGAGGCCGGGTCGGCCTCGCTGGACGAGACCTGCGACCGGGTCCTGCACTCTCTGCTCCCGTCGGGCGGCGCCGCCGACGACGTGGCGCTGCTGCTGGCCCGTACCCGGGGACTGCCCGCCTCCCGGGTCGCGACGTGGGACATCCCCGCCGATCCGGCGCTCGTCGCCCCGATCCGCAAGCAGGTCCTCTCGCAGCTCGACGACTGGGCGCTGGCGGACGCCTCGTTCACCGCCGAGCTGGTGGTCAGCGAACTGGTCACCAACGCCATCCGGTACGGCGCCCCGCCCATCCGGCTGCGGCTGATCCACGACGCGCCGACGCTGATCTGCGAGGTGTCCGACACCAGCCCCACGGCCCCGCACCTGCGCCGGGCCAAGACCTGGGACGAGGGCGGCCGCGGGCTGCTCCTGGTCGCCCAGCTCACCCAGCGCTGGGGCAGCCGGCACACCGCCGAGGGCAAGACGATCTGGGCCGAGATCGGGCTGCTGGGCGAGGCCTGACCGCCTCCTCCTGGTCTCCTGCGGCGGGCGCCGGGGCCCGCCGCACGCCCGGCCCCCGTCCGGCGGTGACCTCCTCCGGTCCGCGTCATGGGCCCGCCACGCCCGGCCCCGGGCCGGCGACGGCGGCCCTCTCCGGTCGGCTCCGGCCGCCGTCGGAGGCCCGCCGCGCCCGGCCTTCGTCAGCGGCGGTGGCCTCCCCCGTGTCCGTCGCCGTGTCCGTCGCCGTGGCCGCCGCCGGGCCGGTCCGGGCCGTTCCCGGCGCAGGAGGAGCCGGAGGCGCAGGTGACGGCCGGGGACGGGCCCGTCGCCGCGGGCCGCGGGGCCGGGGTGCCGGAGCGCGCGGCGGACGGCGGGACGGACGGCGTCCCCGGCCCGGCGGTGGACGGCGCGGGCGCGGGAGCGGTGGCGCGGACGTCCCGGTGCACGGCCTCCGTCTTCAGGTCGGCCCTGGAGGTGTCGATCACCCAGCGCTGGGCGTCGCCGTCCGCGCGGGTCTTGACGACCAGGGCTCCGGAGCCGTCGGTCGCGGCGGGCGCGAGGGCCAGGTCCTGGTCCCGGCGGGGCACCAGGACGCCCCGGAGGGTGAAGTCGTAGCGGACGTCCCCGGACTCCGGCCGGGAGGCGTCCGCGCACGGGGCCAGGCGCACCGAGTGGCCGAGGCGGGAGTCCAGGCAGAGCCCGGGGTCCGCCGCGCTGCGCAGCAGTCCGTCGGTCTCGTACGTCCACTGCTGGGTCGCGGCCCGGGAGCACGTGGTGAGCTCCGCCTCCGCGCCCTCGGCCGCCCTGCCGCCGGCGATGCCGACGCACAGGTGCGAGGCGAGGTTGCGCAGCCGGCCGCGCAGCGCGCCCCGGGCGGCGTCGCCCGACCCGATCCGGGACGGGTCGTCGCTCGCGGTGCCCGGGCCGGGCGTGCGGGCGGGCCGGCCGGCGCCGGCCGGCGCGGTGTCGTCACCGGACCCGCCGGACGCCCACAGGACCAGCGGGAGGACGAGCAGCCCGCCGACGGTGAGGGCGCCCACCGTGAGGTTCCGGCGCCGGGCGGCGCGGCGGGCCGCCCGGAGCGCGGAGCGGCGGGACGCGCCGCGCGGGGCGGTCGCGGGACCGGTGCCGGAGGCGGCGTGCGTGCCGGTCCGGGCGCCGGGCGGGAGCGGGCCGGGTGCGGCGGCGGGGTGGGGCGGGCGCCCGGCGCCGGCGGACGGCCGCGGGGCGCCGGGGCCGGTGAACGCCTCCCCGGTGGCGCCGCCGGAGGGGGACGCCCCGGGGAGGGCCGCCCCGGCGCTCTCGGCGCGCGCCGCCTCCGCCAGACCGGCGACGTCCTCGGGACGCCCCCCTCCGGCGGTGTCCGGACCACCGGCGTCGCTCGTGCCGCTCGCCCTGCTCAGGACGTAGTCCCGCGCGCCCCAGCCGAGCACCGCCTCGGCCAGCGGCAGCCCGAGCCCCTGGTTGAACCGGTCGAGCTGGTCGGCGCCGTGCCGGCAGTGGGCGCAGCCCTCCAGGTGCGCGCGCAGGTCGGGGTCGAGGGCGACGTCGCCGCGCCGGCAGGTCACGTCCAGCAGGCGCAGGTAACGCCGGCACTCCTGGTCGGGCGCGAGTTCGCGGTGCAGGTGGAGGCACTCCTCGCGGAGCCGGCCGCGGGCCCGTCCCAGGGCGGTGCGGGCGCCCTCCGCGTCCAGGCCGAGCAGTCCGGCGGGGACGGCGAGCGGCTCGGCCTCGACCTCGGTGTGCCAGAGCAGGCAGCGGGCGGACTGGGGCAGCCGCTGGAAGGCGCCGGACAGCAGGCGCCGCTCCGGCGGCGGCAGCAGCCGGGCCGCCGGGCGTTCTCCCTCCCCGGTCCCGGACCGCAGGGCGGGGTGGAGCAGTGCGCGCCGGGCTTCGGTGTCCCACTCGGCGGCGATGCGCCGGACCGTGACGAGCAGGTGGGGCCGCCAGGCGGCGGTCGGCCCGTTCTGCCGCAGGGTCTCGCCGAACAGCCGGGTGAAGGCGGCGGTGGTGAGGATGCCCGCCGGACGCGGGCCGTCGGTGCACAGCCGCGCGTAGGCGAAGCCCGCCTCCCAGTGCCGGTCCAGCAGTTCGCCGACGGGCTGGAGCGCGGGGGTCGCCCCGGTCCATTTCCTGAGCTCGGCGCTCAGTTGCTCGTCCGTCGCGCCGAACCGGCGGGCCGGGGCCGGGGAATTCGGCGGGCCTTCGTCTTTCACGACTGCATTCCTCTCGAGGACGTGCGGGAAAAGTCCGTACCAAGGGCATGCGACCCGTCGGCGTCACGACGGACCCGTCCGTATCGGATGCGGCGTTTCGGATGCGCTTCACGGGCGGTTCTCCCGAAGCGGGACGCGTACGGGAGCGGCCTCGCGCGTGCGGGAGGGGGACGTGTGGCCCGCACGCCGACGAGGCACACCTTTGCACAGGTCAGCGAGACGGAACAAGAGATCGCGTGATGTCGCGCATCAAGCGTTCCGTAAAAGCTTTTTGACGGACTGTCGAATAACGGCGGCCGGGCAATAGCGCGCTGCCGGAACGGAAATGTGCCGGGTGTATTCGTCTTTCCCGCCGGGCGGTGCGCGCGCACGTGCGGGGACCGCCTCGCGGGGCGGCCCGCCCCTTTTCCGTCTCCGTCGCGCCGGCGGTCCGCGGGCCCGCCCCGGCCGTGGGGCGGGCCCTGCGCGTCGTCAGTGACCGGCGACCGGGTGCGGGGTGTAGGGCCGCTCCAGTTCCTCGATCTCCTCGTCGCTCAGCTCCAGGTCGACGGCGGCCACGGCGTCCTCGATGTGCTGCGGCCTGGACGCGCCGATGATCGGCGCGGTCACCGTGTCCTGGTGCAGCAGCCAGGCGAGGGCGATCCGCGCGCGCGGCACCCCGCGCTCGCCGGCGATGCGGGTGACGGCCTCGACGATGGTGCGGTCGCCCTCCTGGTACAGGGTGCTGCCGAAGGCGTCGGTCGCGCTGCGGCCGGTGGTGGTGCCCCAGTCGCGGGTGAGGCGGCCGCGGGCCAGCGGGCTCCAGGGCAGCACGCCGACGCCCTGGTCCGCGCACAGGGGCAGCATCTCGCGCTCCTCCTCGCGGTAGAGGAGGTTGTAGTGGTTCTGCATGGACACGAAGCGCGTCCAGCCGTGCAGCAGCGCCGTGTACTGGGCCTTGGAGAACTGCCAGGCGTACATCGAACTGGCGCCGATGTAGCGGACCTTGCCCGCCTTCACCACGTCGTGCAGCGCCTCCATGGTCTCCTCGACGGGGGTGTGCGGGTCCCAGCGGTGGATCTGGTACAGGTCGACGTAGTCGGTGCCGAGCCGGCGCAGGCTCGCGTCGAGCTCGCTCATGACGGCCTTGCGGGAGAGGCCGCCGCCGTTGGGTCCGGGCCGCATGCGGCCGTGCACCTTGGTGGCGAGCACGATCTCGTCCCGGCGGGCGAAGTCCTTCAGGGCGCGGCCGACGATCTCCTCGCTGGTGCCGTCGGAGTAGACGTTCGCCGTGTCGAAGAACGTGATGCCCGCCTCCACCGCCTGCCGGATCAGCGGGCGGGAGGCCTCCTCGTCCAGGGTCCATTCGTGCGTGCCGCGGTCGGGCAGGCCGTAGGTCATGCAGCCCAGGCAGACGCGCGACACGTCCAGGCCGGTCGAACCGAGCTTCACGTACTGCATGCGTTGCTGCTCCTGTCTCCGGGACGGTTTGCCAGGAGGGAGCGTACGTCTTCGACCGTGCTCCACGCCGTACGGTGCGGCGGCCCGGCCGCTGCCGCGGTCACCGGCGTTCGAGCAGGTCCAGCGCGCGTTCCCAGCCGAAGGCGGGCCGGGTGCCGTCCGTGTCGGCCTCGCCCGTGTACGGCTCCCCGAACCGCACGCCCATCCCGCGCAGCCGCGTCACGCTGTCCCGGTAGGCGGGGTGGGCGGCCAGCGCGTCGGCCACGCACGGCAGGACGGCGACGGGGACGCCGAGGCCCGCGGCCTCGCACAGGGTGCCCAGGGCGAGGGTGTCGGCGATGCCGGCGGCCCACTTGTTGACCGTGTTGAAGGTGGCGGGCGCCACCACCACGGCGTCCGGGGGCGGGAAGGGCCGGGGGTCTCCCGGGGAGCGCCAGGCGGAGCGGACGGGGCGGCCCGTCCGCTCCTGGACGGCGGCGGCGTCGAAGAAGCCGTTCAGGGCGTGCGGTGTCGCGATGACGCCGACGTCCCAGCCGCGGTCCCGCGCGGCGGCGACGAGGTCGCCGACGTCCGCGGCGACGCCGGCGGCGCAGACGACGACGTAGAGGAAGGGGATACGGGCCGGTCGGGTCACCCGATGCACCTTAGTGACCGGCGCGATGCCGCGCGGCACCGGGCCGGTGCCCGGTCCCGGCCGTCCGCGGGCGGTGTCCCGTGCCGGGGCGCCGTCAGCTCGCCGTCTCCCCGACGGTGACGGCGCCGACGGGGCAGGCGCGGGCCGCCTCCCGCACGAGCGGGCTGCCGCCGCCGTCCTCGCGGCCGGGCAGCAGCACGCTGTAGCCGTCGTCGTCCTGGGTGAAGACGTCCGGTGCGGTCAGGGCGCACTGGCCCGCGCCGATGCAGACGTCCCTGTCGATGCCGATGCGCATGCGCGGCCGCCTCACCAGGTCACGGGGAGTTCGAGCATCCCCTGGATGGTGTCGCCCGGCTTGAAGGGGATCTCGTCGGCCGGGGCCGCCAGACGCAGTCCCGGCAGCCGTTCGAAGAGGGTGCCGAGGGCGATCTCCAGCTCGGTGCGGGCCAGGTTCTGGCCGAGGCACTGGTGGATGCCGAAGCCGAACGCGACGTGGTGGCGGGCGGAGCGGTGCCAGTCGAGGGCGTCGGGGTCGGGGTAGACGGTCTCGTCGCGGTTGATGACGGAGGTCGCGAAGAGCACCCCGTCGCCGGCGCGGATCGTCGTCCCGGCCACCTCGATGTCCTCGACGGCGACGCGCAGCAGCCCGTCCGCGATCGACAGCACCCGCATCAGCTCCTCGACCGCCGCGGGCAGCAGCGCCGGGTCGGCGCGCAGCTCGGCCAGCCGGCCGGGGTGCCGCAACAGGGTGTAGGTGCCCAGCGAGATCATGTTGGCGGTCGTCTCGTGGCCGGCGACCAGCAGGATGATCGCCATGGACACCAGGTGGTCGCGGTCGACCGCGCCCTCGCGCAGCCCGCGCCGCACGAGGTCGTCCAGCAGACCGGTGCCGGGGTCCTCGTGCTTGCGGTCGATCAACTCGCCGAGATATTCCTCCAGTCGGGCGCGGGCGTCCTCCACGTCGGCGGCCGACGGGCCGCGCAGCAGCCGCCGCGACTGCGTCTCGAAGAAGTCGTGGTCGGCGTAGGGGATGCCGAGCAGGGCGCAGATCACCATGGAGGGCACGGGCAGCGCGAAGGCGCTCACCAGCTCGGCGGGCGGGCCCTGCGCGATCATGGCGTCGAGCCGCTCGTCGACGATCTGCTGGATCCGCGGGCGCAGGGCGACGGCGCGCTTCAGGGTGAAGTCGGCGGCCACCGTGCGGCGTTGGGCGCGGTGTTCGGGGTCGTCGACGCCCAGCAGCGCGGCGGTGCGGGACCGGACGGCGGCGAAGCGCGCGGTGGGCGCCGGGAAGCCGGGGCGGGTGCGGTCGGAGGACAGGCGCGGGTCGGCGAGCAGGTCGCGGGCCGCAGCGTGCCCGGTGACCAGCCAGGCCTCGCGGCCGTCGTAGAGGGTGATCCTGGCCAGCGGCCGGGCGGCGCGCAGCGGATCGTAGGAGGCGGGCGGCTGATAGGGGCAGGTGCGGTCCTGGGGGAAGGCGACGGGTGCGGTCGGGTCCGGCATGGGAAGACCTCGCAGACGGAGTGTGCGTCGTGCCGATCTTCATTAGATGCCCCAGGCACCTATGGGACGTACGCGAAGTTCGGCCAGATCGGTGAAGGGGGCGATCTGGCCGAGGAGCATCGTCCGCCGTTCGAACGACCGCACCCGTGACGGGAACCGGCGGGGAACCTGACGGCCCGTGAGGTCGGCGGCGGTGACGGGTGGTGGCCGCTTCCCGCCGTACCGCGACCGCCGGAAGAGGACGGGCCGCCGGGGTTTCCTCCCGGGGGCGGACATGATCTTCCCCGCGGCGGGCACTCGTGGGTCAGGCCCCGCCGCGCTCCCCCGTCGCGGCGGGGCTTTCCGCCGCCTCCTGGGCGAGCCGGTCCGTCACGTCGAGGAAGATCTGGTCCGCCTCGGGCACCGTACGGGCGATGGACCGCTTGATGCGGACCGCGACCTCCTCGACGTGCTCGCTGTCCAGCCCGGGCGCCAGGTCGACCCGCGCGGCCACCAGGACCGAGTCGAGCCCCGTCTTCATGGTGAACAGCGCCTCCACGCTGTCGATCTCGGGCTGCGCCTCCAGCAGGGCCTGGATGCGGCCGCTGGCCCGCGGGTCGGCGGCCTCCCCGATCAGCTGGTCGCGGGCCTCGCGCCCCAGCCGGTAGGCGACGAACACCAGGAGCGCGCCGATCGCGAGGGACGCGGCGGCCTCCCACGCCACCTGGTCGGTGACCATGTGCAGCACCATGCCGACGATGGCCAGGCTCACCCCGAGCACGGCGGTGCCGTCCTCGGCGACCACCGTGCGCAGCGCCGGGTCGCGCAGCCCGTCCTCCATCCCGCCCTGCCGGCGCGCCTGGTACAGGGCCCGCAGCAGGGAGCCCCCCTCGGCGAGCAGGGCGACCACGAGCACGACGAGACCGGCGGTGTATCCGCCGAGTTCCTCCTCGGTGTCGGTCCTGAGGGCCTCGACGCCCTGGTAGAAGGAGAAGCAGCCACCCATGACGAAGATGCCGACGGCGGCGAGCAGCGACCAGAAGAACCGCTCCTTGCCGTACCCGAAGGGGTGCCGCCGGTCCGCCGGGCGCCGGCTGCGGCGCAGCGCGGCGAGCAGGAAGACCTCGTTCAGGCTGTCGGCGACCGAGTGCGCCGCCTCCGACAGCAGGGCGGGTGATCCCGCGGCGAGTCCCCCCACGGCCTTGGCCGCCGCTATCACCAGGTTGGCCGCGAGCGCCACCAGCACGGTGACGCGTGTCCTCCGGTCCTCTCGTGTACTCACCACCGCCGATTGCCCCCGGTCGGCGTAGCTCACACCGTGCCGGGGACGGAAATCGGGGAACCCGGGGAACACCGTCACCAGGGCATACGCACGGGAGGGAGGAGGACGTCATGAGCCGCGACAAGCAGGACGCCGGCAACGCCGCCTACGGGAGGAAGGCGTTCAAGCGGTCCCCGGCGCACTTCACGGACCGCGTCACCGCGGACGGCCGGGACGGCTGGCCCGTGGAGGCGGGCCGGTACCGGCTCGTCGTCAGCCGCGCCTGCCCGTGGGCCAGTCGGTCGCTGGTGTCCCGGCGGCTGCTCGGCCTGGAGGACGCCGTGTCGCTGGCCGTCGCCGACCCGGTCCAGGACGACCGCAGCTGGCGCTTCACCCTGGACCCGGACGGCCGCGACCCGGTGCTCGGCATCCGCTACCTCGCCGAGGCGTACGACCGGCGGGAGGCGGGCCGTCCGGGCGGGGTGAGCGTGCCGGCGCTGGTGGACGTCCCGAGCGGGCGGCTGGTCACCAACGACTACCAGCGGATCACCCTCGACTTCGCCACCGAGTGGACGGCCCTGCACCGCGAGGGGGCGCCCGACCTGTACCCGCGGGAGCGGCGCGACGAGATCGACGCCGTGATGGCGGACGTCTTCGAGGACGTCAACAACGGGGTGTACCGGGCAGGTTTCGCCACCGGCCAGAAGGAGTACGAGGCCGCCTGCACGGCCGTGTTCCGGCGGCTGGAACTGCTGGCCGAGCGGCTGCGCGGGCAGCGGTACCTGGTCGGCGACACCCTCACCGAGGCCGACATCCGGCTGTTCACCACCCTGGTGCGGTTCGACGCCGTCTACCACGGCCACTTCAAGTGCAACCGGTGGAAGCTGACGGAGAACCGGGTGCTGTGGGCGTACGCCCGCGACCTGTTCCAGACGCCCGGCTTCGGCGACACCGTCGACTTCGACCACATCAAGCGGCACTACTACCAGGTGCACACCGGGATCAATCCCACCGGGATCGTGCCCCTGGGGCCCGATCTGGCGGGCTGGCTGACGCCCCATCACCGCGAGGAGCTGGGCGGCCGGCCGTTCGGGGACGGCTCGCCGCCCGGCCCGCCCCCGGCCGGCGAGCGGATCCCGGTCCCCGGCCGGCCCTGACCCCCTCCGACCACCGAACCGAACAACCGCCCATCCACCAAGGAGAAGAACGTGGCCAAGAAGAAGAAGCTGCCCCTCGCCTACAAGCCCCTCGGGTTCGTGCTGGGCTGGTCGAGCGGCTGGCTGGCGGGGCTGGCCTTCCAGAAGACGTGGCAGGTGATCCGGCACGAGGACAACGCGCCCGACGCGCTGGACAAGGACCGCGGCTGGGGGGAGATCCTGCTGGCCGCGGCCGTGCAGGGCGCCCTCTTCGCCGTGGTGCGCAGTGCCGTGGACCGTGCGGGCGCGCAGGTCATCGAACGCTCCACCGGCACCTGGCCGGCCGGCGACGGCAAGGGCCGGGACTGACGGGTCCGGGCCCCTCGGAAACCGCCGGGGGGGGGGGGGGGGGGGGGGGGGGGGGCGGGGGGCCCGCCGGCGGGCGGGGGGGGGGGGGGGGGCCCCCCCCCCGGCCGCCCCCCCCGCGGCCCCCCGCCCCCCCCCCCCCCCCCCCCCCCCCCCCCCCCCCGGCGGTGGTGCGAGGTCCCGGCCGCTCACCCCTGCTTGGGGGCCGTCGGCGTGGTGCGGCGCACAACGAAGGAGTGGCCCGCCGGGTCGGCGAAGCCGCGTTCCTCCAGGGGGCCCGGCGCGTCCTTGGCCTCCAGCGGGCGCCCGCCGAGGCCGACGATCCGGCGTTCCGTCGCGTCCAGGTCGTCCACCACGAACTCCAGGTGCGCCTGGAGGGAGTTCTCGGGCCGCGGCCAGCTCGGCGGGGTGGCGTTCACGTCGCGGCGCAGTGCCAGCCGGAAGCCGTCGGCCCCCTTGATCTCCACCCGGTTGGCGGTCGCGTCGGTCTGCTCCCCCTCCAGCAGCTCCGTGTAGAACACGGCGAGCCTTTCGGGCTCGGCGCAGTCGAGCACCACGACGCCCGCGTTCACCAGTGCCATCTCTCCTCCGCAGGATTCGGGGCGCGGGACTGGGGTGCCCCGCGCCCGGTACCTAGCGGATATCCCGGCCCGGCCGATTCAGTCGGCCGCCGGCCCGTCCCCGTGGCGCGAACACCGCACATCCGCAAGGGCGTTGACCGTCGGCGGGCCGTCCGGGGCGGAAGGGGAGAAGGGGGTGCACGGGAGGCGCGGGAGTGTACGCACCTCAGGAGGCGCCGACAGTAACGAAGATCACGAACGCGTCCCGGTATGGCCGAATCCCGCGGCGGGCAGCCTCGTACCGCTTCTCGGTCCGGTGTTCGGATCACGAAGCAGAGTTCGAGTGTGCGGGCGGCCGATCGCGGCCCTCCGCTCGCAGGGGTGGGGGGCTCTGCGGTCCGTCTCCCGAAAGGAAGCACATGCCTCAGGACGTCCGGTTCGACCTGCCCTTCGACACGCCTGTGAGCGGGCACCTGGAGTACGCCCGCGCGCGCCACCTGCGCTGGGTGTGGGACATGGGTCTGGTGCGCAGCCGGGCCGGGTTCGAGGAGTACAGGTCCTGGGACCTTCCGCAGGCCGCCGCCCGTACCTACCCGCACGCCTCGGCGGACGACATGGTCGTCCTGATGAACTGGTTCTCCCTGGCCTTCCTCTTCGACGACCAGTTCGACACCGGCCGGCCCGACCGGGCGGACCGGATAGCGGAGGTGGCGCGGGAGCTCGCCGTCACGCCGCTGCGGCCGGCGGGCAGCATGCCGCGGGTGGTCTGCCCGATCACCCTGGCGTGGGCGCAGGTGTGGCGGCACCTCTCGGATGGCATGTCCCTGACGTGGCAGACGCGGTTCGCGGCCTCGTGGGGGCGGTTCCTGGTCGCGCACTGCGAGGAGGTGGACCTGGCGGCCCGCGGGCTGGCCGGCACGCTGGCGCTGGACGAGTACGCCGCGTTCCGGCGCCGTACGGTCGGCATCCACCACAGCATCGACGCGGGCGAGCGCAGCCGCGGCTTCGAGGTGCCGCCGCAGGCCATGGCGCATCCGCTGATGGAGCGGATGCGCGACCTGGCCGCCGACACCATCGGGTTCATGAACGACATCCACTCCTTCGAGCGCGAGCAGCGCCGCGGCGACGGCCACAACCTCATCGCCGTGCTGCACCGGGAGCGCGGCTGCTCGTGGCGGGAGGCGGCCGACGAGGCGTACCGGATGACGACCGCCTGCCTCGGCGAGTACCTGGAACTGGAGGCACGCGTCCCGCGGATGTGCGACGAGCTCGGCCTCGACGACGACGAGCGCCACCGGGTGCGGATGGGCGTGGAAGCCGTCCAGCACTGGATCGGCGGCAACTACGAGTGGGCGCTGACCACGGGCCGCTACGCGGTGGCGAAGGAGGGGGCGGTGGCCACGGCGGAGCTGGCCGGGCGCGGCGCGGTGGACGACCTGCTGACCGTGTGAGCCGCGCGGACCGGGCCGCGTGCACGGCGCGCCCGGCCGCCCCCGCGGCAGCCGGGCGGCGGTGCGGAGCACCGGCGACCGACGGCAGCGCCGCGGACGCGCGGGCCGGCCCCGCGTCCGCGGCGTGATCCGGGCGGCAGCCCCTGGTCTTCTGAGTCAGGAGACTAGACGGCGAACTCGACCGGCAGGCTGTCCAGCCGGGACTCCCAGGTCGACGCCGTCGAGCCGAGTTCCTCCGGCGGTACGGCCAGGCGCAGGTCCGGGAGGCGGTGCAGCAGGACGTCCACCGCGACCTCGATGATCGCCTGGCCGATGTTCTGCCCGGGGCACTCGTGGGGGCCCGAACTGAACGCCAGGTGCGACTGGTTGCCCTGCATGGAGACGTGTGGGTCCGGCCGGATGTCGGGGTCGAGGTTGCCCGCCGCGAGGCCGAGGACCAGCAGGTCGCCCTCCTCGATCCGCTGGCCGCCCAGCTCCAGGTCCCCCGCGGCGAACCGGCCCGGCAGGACCGCCAGCGGCGGCGAGTTCCACATGACCTCCTCCACCACCGCCGTGACGTTCAGCTGCCCGCTGATCAGCCCGGACAGCCGGGAGGTGTCGGTGAGGACCAGCTGCAGCACCCGGGCCAGCAGGTTGCTGGTCGTGGTGTGCGCGGCGATCAGCACCAGCCGCAGGTGACTGACGACCTCGTCCGCGTCGAGCCCCGCGGGGTGCTGCAGCAGGGCCGTGGTGAAGTCGGGCCCGGGTTCGGCGCGCTTGCGTTCGGCGAGCTCCCCGAGGATCTCCTTGATGCGCGCGTCGTGCGTCACGGCGTCCTCGCCGCCCTTGAGGACCTGGGCGCAGGACTCGACCAGGGTGCGCCCCTCCCCCTGGGGCAGCCCCAGGACGCGGGTGAGGACCAGCATCGGCAGGTACTCGGCGTAGTCCGCCACGAGGTCGGCCTGCCCGGCGTCCGCGAAGGCGTCGATCTGCTGGTTCGCGAAGTGCGTGGCGTGCCGCCGGACGCCCCGGGCGGTCGCCGCCTGGAGGCCGTCGGTGACCGCCCCGCGCAGCCGGCGGTGCGGCTCGCCGTCCTGGGAGACGCAGTCCGGGCGCCAGCCGAGCATCGGCACCAGCGGCGAGGTCTCCTCGATGCGGCCCTGCGCCCAGTCCCGCCAGATGCGGGCGTCCCGGCTGAACCGGCGCGGGTTGTCCAGCACCCGCCGGTTGTCGCGGTAGCCCAGCACCAGCCAGGCGGGCACGTCGCCCTCCAGCAGGACCGGCGCGACGGTGCCGTGCTCCTTGCGCAGCCGCTCGTAGACGGCGGCCGGGTCGGTCGCCGCCTCCGGCCCGTACAGGCGCGTGGGTCCGGCACCGTGACGGGCGGCCGGGCAGCCGCGCGGAGGGCCCGGGGCGGGTGCGTTCTCGTCGTTCATCGGGACTCCACTGCGACGGCCGAGCGTTCCTTCAGGTGGTGGACCAGGGCGACGAGCACGTCGCGGCTGGAGGCCCGGTCGCGGGCGTCGAAGGACACCACCGGGATGTGCGCGGGGATGTCCAGGGCGTCCCGGATCTCCTCGACCGGGTAGGTCCGGGAGTCCGGGAAGACGTTGAGGGCGACGACGAAGGGCACGTCCTGCCGCTCCATCTCCTCGATGGCGCGGAAGCTGGAGGCCAGGCGCCGGGTGTCCACCAGGACGACCGCGCCGAGCGCCCCCTTGAACAGGCCGTTCCACAGGAACCAGAAGCGCTCCTGGCCCGGGGTGCCGAACAGGTACAGCACCAGGCTGTCGTTGAGGCCGATCTTGCCGAAGTCGAGGCTGACGGTGGTCTGCGTCTTGTCGGTGACGCCGATGAGGGGGTCGACGCCGGCGCTCGCCTGGGTGAGGGTCTCCTCGGTGGTGAGCGGCTTGATGTCGCTGACCGACCCGACCATGGTGGTCTTCCCGGTGCCGAAGCCGCCGGCGATCATGATCTTCACCGAGCGGGTGCCCCCGGACGCGTCCCGTCCGAGTCGGTCAAAGCCTTTGGAGTCCACTGAGTACCTCCTCGAGGAGCGCCAGGTCGGGCCCGCGGCCGGCGGCGTGCGCCGGGACGGGGTCACGGGCTTCGACGCGGCCTGCGTCCAGCAGGTCCGACAGCAGCACCGCGAGAATGTTGAACGGTAATCCGAGGTGGGCGCCGAGTTCGGCGACCGACAGCGGATCGCGGCAGCGCCTGAGGATCTCCTCGTGCTCGTGCTGCATGCCCGGTCCGGGTGCCGCGCGGGAGACGATGAGGGTCGCCACGTCGAGGCTCGGCGCCGAACCGCCCGGTCCGCTGCGCCCTCCGGTGAGGACGTAGTAGCGCTCGAGACCGGACGGGTCCGTCGGCCGGCGGGGAGCACTCATCCAGAGTGCTCCTCCAGGCGCGCGGTGGTGCCGAGGAGCTCGCCCATCCGGCGGGCGAGGTCCCTCATCTGGTGTCCGAGCAGTCCCTGGTCGAGGCCCTCCCGGGCGAGGACGCCGAGATACGTCTCCACGCCCGCGCGGACCACGAAGAGGTGGCCGCCGTCGACCTCGATCATCGCCAGCCGCAGCCGGCCGGCGTACTTGGGGAACTGCTCGGCGACCGGCTGGGCCAGGGCCTGGAGGCCGGCCACCACGGCCGCGAAGCGGTCCACGTCGTCGGGGTCTTCGGCGCCGTAGGAGGTGATGGCCTTGCCGTCGCTGGAGGCCACGAGGGCGAAACGGATCTCCTGGATGCTCTCGACGAGATCACGGAGCGCCCAGCTCACGTCGGTTCCCTGTTGCGTCATGTGGACTAGTCGCTCTCTTCGGTGCGGTGCTCGGTGGACTCGCGTCCGGCGGACGCGGCGCGGTCGCCGGCCGCGGGGTACGCCCCGCCGGAGCCGCGTCCGGCGGTGGCGAAGGCGGCGAGACCGGCGAAGGACGCGTCCGGCGGTACGGCGGAGACTTCGGCGGAGACGGTGCCCCGGGCGGTCCGGCCGGTGCCGTCGGCCTGCCGCGGCGCGGCCGTCCCGGTCCGCCCGCTGCGGCGCTTGGGCAGGCCGCCGGGGGTGGTCTCCACGCCGTCGGCGGACTCGCCGGGGCCGTCGGTACCGACGGCCCCGGACGGCGCGGCGGTCGCGGCCGGGACCGCGGCGGGGGCGCCGGGCCGCGGGGCGGTCCCGGCGGTACGGCCCGCCGGGGCGGTGGCCGCCGGGGGCAGCGGGCTGAAGTACTTGTGCGGGACGACCACGACGACGGAGGTGCCGAGCCACGGCGAGTCCGCGAAGGTGACGCGGATGCCGTAGCGGCGGGCGAGGATGCCGACGACCCGCAGGCCGATGTTGGCGTCCTCCGTGACGCCGCCGAGGCCGGCGCCGGGCGCGGTGCCCGCCAGGGCGTGCTCGGCCTCGCGCTTCTTCTCCTCGCTCAGGCCCTTGCCGGAGTCCTGGATCTCGATGCCGACGCCGTTGGGGACCTCCTTGCCGAAGACCACGACCGGCTCGGTGGGCGGCGAGTAGCGGGCCGCGTTGTCCAGCAGGTGGGCGAAGACCAGGGTGAGGTGGTCCACCAGGCCGCCGTCGACGCCGAGTTCGGGCAGGTGGCGGATCTGCACCCGGTGGAAGTCCTTGATGCGGCCGATGCCGCCGCGCACCACGCTCAGCAGGCGCTGCGGCTCCTGCCACTGGCGACCGGGCCGGTCCGAGCCGCCGAGCACCCCGATGCTGGCCGCCAGGCAGTCGGCGGGGCCGATCTCCTGGTCGAGCTCCATCAGGCCCCGGGCGACCGCCGGCAGGCGGCCGTGCTCGCCCTGCATCTCGTGCAGCCGGCCGCGCAGCTTGCTGGTCAGCACGTGGATGCGGTTGCCGATGCTGATCACGGCCTGCTCGGCGGAGGTGGAGCGGTCGAGCTCCTCCTCCACGCCGATCAGCGCGGTGCGCAGGATCTTGCGCAGCTCGGCCCGGAGGTCGGCGCCGACCTTCGCGCACTGCTCGACGGCGGGGAGCACGTCGTCGATGGCGTCGCCGGCGCGCAGCCGGGAGATCGCCTCGGGCAACTGCTCGTCCGCGAGGCGCGCGACGGCGGCCAGCTGGTGGGACAGCTGCTCCTGCCGGTCCGCGGCCTGGTCGGCGAGCCGGGCCTCGTACGACGCGGCCTGCTCGGCCAGCTGCTCCTCGCAGGCCCGGGACCGCTCGGCCAGCCGGGTCTCGTAGGCGGCGCCCTGCTCGGCGAACCGGCTCTCCTGGGCAGCGCGTTCGGCGGCGAACTCGCGCTCCAGTCCCGCCACGTGGCGCTGCCACTGCTCGGCGTGCTCGGTCCGTGCGGCGCGGAAGGTGCTCTCCGCCCGGCTCAGCCGGGAGCGGGTGCGCAGCAGGAGGCGTACGCACACGGCGCCGGCCGCCGTCGCCGCGGCACCCGCGACGGCCGCGGTGACGCGCTCCGAGCTCATGAACGTGGCCGCGACCGTCCCGCCTCCCAGGCCCAGCGGCATCAGCCACCAGCTGTACCAGGCGACGGGTGGCCGCGCCGCCGGTGGCGGAGTGGCGAGTTGCATCTGCATCCTTTGAAGCAATGATCGAGCAGGGGGGGTGTGCAAGGGACCGCACTCATGAGTGCGCACCGCGGGTCGACTCGTCGCGGTTCGCGTCAACTCGCAGCGCCGGTCGGGAGCTTATCGGCTCCGGACGCGAAAGGATCAATCGCACCAGGTCCCGGACGTGGGGGTTCGGTCACGCTCCGGGAGGGCGCGACGAGTCGACAAATACCTATGCGGACCAGTGGAGTTGTACGTTCCCGCGCTTCTCCCCGGCCGGCGCGCGGCCGCCCTCGCGCCCCCGGCTCACCGCGCGGTCCGGAACGTCCGCCGGTACGCCTGGGGCGAGACGCCGATCGCGGCGTGCAGGTGCTGGCGCAGGGACGCGCCGGTCGCGAAGCCGACCCGGGCCGAGATCTGGTCGACCGTCAGGTCGCTGGACTCCAGCAGGTGGCGGGCGCGGGCCACGCGCTGCTGGATGAGCCAGCGGCCGGGGCTCAGGCCCACCTCGTCCTGGAAGCGGCGGGCGAAGGTGCGCAGGCTCATGCGGGCGTGGGCGGCGAGGTCGGCCAGGGTGAGCGGTTCGCCGAGGTGCTCCAGGGCCCAGGCGCGGGTGGCCGCCGTGCTCGCGGCCCCCTGCTCGGGGACCGGCTGCTCGATGTACTGGGCCTGGCCGCCGTCCCGGAACGGCGGGACGACGCAGCGGCGGGCGACGGTGTTGGCCAGGCGGCTGCCGTGGTCCTCGCGGACCAGGTGGAGGCAGGCGTCGACGCCGGAGGCGGCTCCGGCGGAGGTCAGGAACCGGCCGTCCTGGACGAAGAGAACGTCCGGATCCAGCTCCACGCGGGGGAAGAGGCGCCGGAAGTGCCCGGTGAGCTGCCAGTGCGTGGTGGCCCGGCGCCCGTCGAGGAGCCCGGCGGCGGCGAGCACGAAGGCGCCGGTGCAGATCGAGACGATCCGGGCCTCGGGGCGGATCAGGTCCAGGGCGGCACGGACGCCGTCCGGCAGCCCGGGGGTCACGTGGGACGGCGCCACCGGTGCGATCACCGCCGTGTCGGCGGTGGCGAGGATCCCGGGGCCGTGCTCGGCGGTGACGGTGAAGTCCGCGTCGGTGCGCACCGGACGGCCGTCGGCCGTACAGGTGAACACCTCGTACCGGCCGTCGGCCGCGCCGAGGATCCGGCTGGGGATGCCCAGCTCGAAGGGGTAGACGCCGTCGAGGGCGAGGACCATGACCCGTTCCGGGCGCTTCGCGTGCCGCATGGCACGATCCTATCGGAGCATGACATTCGTGCCAGTTACGGAGGCGGAGTCCGCCGGGCAGGCTGGTTCCCATGAGCAACGACGACACGATGCGCGCCATCGGCCAGGACGTCCTCGGCGGTCCCGAGGTCCTCAAGGAAGTACGGCTGGAGCGGCCCGCGCCGCGCCCCAACGAGGTGCTGGTGCGGGTGCGCGCCGCCGGGGTGAACCCCACCGACTGGAAGCACCGCGAGAACGGCGGTTTCCTCGGCCGGCCGCCCTTCGTCCTCGGCTGGGACGTCTCCGGGGTGGTGGAGGCCGTGGGTGTCGGTGTCGCCCTGTTCCAGCCGGGCGACGAGGTGTTCGGCATGCTGCCCTACCCCTTCGGCCACGGCTCGCACGCCGAGTACGTCACCGGCCCCGCGCGCGCCTTCGCCCGCAAGCCGGCCGGGATCGACCACACGCAGGCGGGCGCGCTCCCGCTCGTCTCGCTGACGGCATGGCAGGCCCTCGTCGAGTACGCGGACGTGCGGCCCGGGCAGCGGGTGCTGGTCCACGCGGCGGCGGGCGGGGTCGGGCACGTGGCCGTGCAGATCGCCAAGGCGCGCGGCGCGTACGTCGTCGGCACCGCGAGCGCGGGCAAGCACGCGTTCCTGCGCGACATCGGTGTGGACGAGCCGGTCGACTACCGGGAGACGGACTTCGCCGAGGTCGTGAAGGACGTCGACGTCGTGCTGGACACGATCGGCGGGGACACCGCGATGCGCTCGCTGCGGGTGCTGCGCCCCGGCGGCGTCGTGGTGTCGATCCTGCCGGTCGGCTCGGACGACTTCCCGGCGGAGGCCGAGCGGCTCGGGGTCCGGGCGGTCCGGATGCTGGTCGACGCCGACCACCACGACATGAAGGCGATCGCGGAGCTGGTGGAGACCGGCCGGCTGCGCGCCTCCGTGGAGCGGACCTTCCCGCTCGCCGAGGCCGCCGAGGCGCACGCGCTGGGCGGTACCGGCCGCACCACGGGGAAGCTGGTGCTGGTCGTCGACTGAGCGGGGGCGCCGGGGTGGTGCGTGCCGGTCGCCGGCGGAGCGCCGCACGGGGTGGACGGGGCGGGTGCGCCGGGCGTGCTCCGGCGCGCCCGCCCCGCGCGAACCTGGCCGGAACTCCGTCGCAATTCGAAGACATATGTCAATCGAACATGCTCAAATGCAGTCTGCCGAGGGTAACTTGCTGGGCGGGGAGCTGTTTCGGGACCCGCCCTCCCCCACGCACGCAGCAGGCTGGAGGCGATGTCGTCGTGCGGCAGGAACCTGCACCGTCCTCCCGGCATCTGCGCATCCGCCAGGACCGGGGGCACACGGTGCTGGAGCTCCGCGGTGAGATCGACATCGCCGCGGCGGCGGAGATCGCCCCGTGCCTGGACCGGGTGACGGCGCGCCCCGAGGCGCGGATCGTCATCGACCTGACGCGGGTGGAGTTCTTCGACTGCTCCGGGCTGCGGCTGCTCTACCGCGCCCGCAGCCGGGTGCTGGACCGGCACGGCCGCCTGCTGCTGGTCTGCACCCACCCGCTGACCCTGCGCGTCCTGCGCGTCACCGGTCTGGCCCGGCTGCTGCCCCCGCAGCCGTCGGTGGAGGCCGCCCTCGCCCTGCCGGAGGCCACTTCCGGCCAGGTGTGAGCGCCGCCGACCGCCCGCTCCCCTCCCGGCCCGCCCGTCCGGTCCTCGCACCGGCGCCGCCGTCCCTCCGCCGTCCCTCCGCCGTCCTTCCGCCGCCCTCCGCCACCCCTCCGGCATCCTCCGCCGGACGGCGGCGCGCCGTGCGCCCCGTGTGCCTCCCCGCGAACCGGTCCGTCGTCAACCGGGCGTCTGGCAGGGCGAGTCGAGGGCATCCGGACGGTAGGAAGGAGGACCGTCGCCATGACGACTTCGGTCAAGCGCACCCCCGGTTCCGACAGCAGGACCCCGCGGCGCGTACCCGGCTGGGCGAAGGCGGTGACCGCGGTCGTGCTGGTGCTCGCCGTGCTCTTCGTCGGGCTCCGGCTGACCGTGCTCCCGGGCCTGAAGGACCTGTTCGGCACCGAGACCCAGGACCGCTCGGGCCCGGCGCTGCTGAAGTCCATCCAGGACATCAGCCGCTACGACGCCGCCTCCGGCAACTTCCAGGTCGTCGTGGACCTGGAGAAGGACGCCAAGTTCCTGCCGGACGCGATCCGCGGCAGCCGCACCCTGTACGTCGGCGCGGGCACGGTGGACGCCTACGTCGACCTCGGGAAGGTCGGCGAGAACGACGTACGGGTCGACGAGGACCGCACCTCGGCCACGCTCCGGCTGCCCCGCGCACAGCTCGGCAGGCCCGCCCTCGACCCCGACCGCTCCTACGCCGTCTCCAAGCAGCGCGGTTTCCTCGACCGCCTCGGGGACCTGTTCTCGGACAATCCCAACAGCGAACAGGCCGTGCAGCAGCTCGCCGTGCGGCACATCGGCGACGCGGCCGAGGAGAGCGGGCTGACCGCGCGCGCCGAGTCCAACACCACGGAGATGCTGCAGGGGCTGCTGGGCTCCCTCGGCTTCGAGAAGGTGCGGGTCTCGTACGGGAAGTGAACCGAGCGGCCGTTTCCGCGCGGTGCGCGGGAGGTGTCCGGCCGGCGACGGCATCGCCGGCCGGACCGCGGGTAACCGGCTCTGCAGCAAACGCACTTGACGAACTGGGAGGACCGCATGGCCCGTGCAGTCTCAGGCCCGCGCTCGGTGTTGCGCCGGCGCCCCGCTCCGACGAGGCACCCCGTCGGCGCCGACCGCGAGCGGCGGCCGCTGCCCCTGCCGCTGCGCCTGCTGGCCATGCTGTGCGCCTTCGTGTTCATGGTCGCCTTCGCGGTGGTGCTGGCCCGGCTGACCCTGCAGCCCTCCCCCGCCTCCGAGGCGCTGACCCACACGAACGTGCACCCCGGCCGCTCCCTGCGGGCCTATCTGGACCAGCCCGGCCTGCGCGACGCCGCCAAGCAGATCGGCGGCAACCTGCTGCTCGGCGTGCCCTTCGGCGTGCTGGTGCCCGTCGTCGCGCCGCGGACCCGCAAGATCCTGCGGGTGCTGCTGCTGACGGCCCTCGTCATGCTGCTGGTGGAGTTCGCGCAGGGCGCGATGATCACCGGGCGGGCCTTCGACATCGACGACGTCATCCTCAACACCACCGGGGCGCTGATCGGTTACCTGCTCCTCGGACGGCGGCTGAGCCGCGCGGTGCACGCCCGCAGGCCCCGCCCCTCCAACTGATTGGTCCGTACCAGGGTATTGACGGCCGCTTCCCTTCACTTCTTCAATCGGAGGGCACCCTTCACCCCCCACCCCCCTCGGCGCGCCCGCGTGCCGCCGTACGGAAGGGAAGAACCGTGAACTCCCCACGCCTGCTTCGCAGATGTCTCCTCGCCGTCCTGTCCGCCGTGCTGACCGGATCGGCCCTCGCCGGCCCCGCGCAGGCCGCCCCGTCGGCGGACGCCGGGGCCGCCGCCGTGACGTTCTCCGACACGTTCGACGGGCCCGCCGGGGCCGCGGTCGACTCCTCCAAGTGGCAGACCGAGACCGGCGACAACGTCAACAACCACGAGCGGCAGTACTACACCGCCGACACCCGCAACGCCGCCCTGGACGGCCAGGGCCACCTGGTCATCACCGCCCGCCGGGAGAACCCGGCCAACTACCAGTGCTGGTACGGCACCTGCCAGTACACCTCGGCCCGGCTGAACACCTCCGGGAAGTTCGCGGCGCAGTACGGGCACGTCGAGGCGCGGATGAAGATCCCGCGCGGGCAGGGCATGTGGCCCGCCTTCTGGATGCTGGGCACCGACCTCGGCCAGGTCGGCTGGCCGAACTCCGGCGAGATCGACGTGATGGAGAACGTCGGCTTCGAGCCGTCCACCGTCCACGGCACGATCCACGGGCCGGGCTACTCGGGTTCGGGCGGCATCGGCGCGGGCTACACCCTGCCGAACGGCCAGGCCTTCGCGGACGCCTTCCACACCTTCGCCGTCGACTGGGCGCCCGGCTCGATCACCTGGTCGGTGGACGGCCAGGTCTACCAGCGGCGTACCCCGGCCGACCTGGGCGGGCGGCAGTGGGTGTTCGACAAGCCGTTCTTCCTGATCCTGAACCTGGCGGTCGGCGGCTACTGGCCCGGCGACCCGGACGGCTCCACGGTCTTCCCGCAGCAGCTGCTCGTGGACCACGTGTCGGTGACGACGAGCGACTCGGCGGCCGGCGTGCCGATCCGCGGCCTGGCCGGCAAGTGCGTGGACGTCGCCGGGGCGAACCCCGCCAACGGCACCCCGGTGCAGCTCTACGACTGCAACGGCACCGCCGCCCAGCAGTGGACCGTCGGCGCCGACGGCACGCTGCGCGCGCTCGGCAAGTGCCTGGACGTCGCCTCGGGCGGCACCGCGGACGGCACCCCCACCCAGCTGTGGGACTGCAACGGCACCGCCGCCCAGCGGTGGGTCGTGACCGCGGCGCGCGACATCGTCAACCCGCAGGCCGACAAGTGCCTGGACGCCACGGGCAACAGCTCGGCCAACGGCACCCGGCTGCAGATCTGGACCTGCACGGGCGGCGCCAACCAGAAGTGGACGGTCGGCTGAGCCGGCCGGCCGCGCCGGCGGTCCGTCCGCACAGCGCGCCTAGGGGCTGTCGTTCGGATCAGGTCGCGGGGAATCGACTGTAGGTCGTCGGCGCTGGTGAGCGGGGCCCGGTGCGTGTAGCCGCAAGGCGGAGGAGGGCGGCGATGCGGAGCATCGGCAACCGACGACAACGCCGCGGATGCGCGTGCCGGGCCCCGCGTCCGCGGCGTGATCCGAACGACAGCCCCTAGCGCACGGTCCAGGTGAACTTGTCCCCACCCACCCAGCGGACCACCTCCGGGTCGTCCAGGTCGTGGACGGTGATGCCCCACGCGGCGGCGGCCTGGAGGACGTCGGTGACGGCCTTCGCCTCGCCGACCACCTGGCCGTCGATCTCCACGATCCGGAACGGCGGCGTGCCCGGCTGGACCCCGAGCACGAGGATCCGCGGGTGGGAGATGTGCGGGCTCGCGATTTCGGTCATGCATCGAGCGTAGAACCGAACCGCCGCCCGTGCGGGGTCCACGGGACCCGGCCCCCCGCGGGGCCGGGTCAGTCGCCGAGCAGGTCCAGCACCGCCGCCTCGATCGCGCCCTGGGTGGCCGGGCGCCCGAAGTCGCCGTGCTCGCCCAGCCGGGTCAGCGCGGGGGCGATGGTCTCGCCCTGTTCGAACAGTTCGAAGACGCGCGGGTCGATGTAGGAGGCCCGGCACACCGCGGGCGTGTTGCCCAGGTAGTGGCTGACCTCGCGCACGGCCCGGGCCGTCTGCCGCTTCCTGGCCGCGGCGGTCGCCCGGGCCTCCTCGGCGGTGACCGCCAGCGCGACGGAGGCGAGGACGGTCGCGTGCCAGGTGCGGAAGTCCTTGGCGGTGATGTCGGTGCCGGACAGCCGGCGCAGCGCCTCGTTCAGATCGCCGCCGTGCAGTTCGTGCCAGGCGCCGCGCTCGTGGAACATCAGCAGCCGCTCCCCGCCGCGCCGCCGGCGCAGCAGGGCCCGGACGACGGCGTGGGCCTGCTCGTCCACCAGGGCCCGGACCAGTTCGATGCCGCCCTTGGCCGGGTAGTGGAACGCGATCTCGCCGCGGCCGCACCTGACGTGCTCGCGCAGCATCGTCGTCAGGCCGTAGGTCTCGCTGGTGCGGGTGTGCCGGTCGCTGCCGATGCGGAAGAAGCCGAGGTCCAGCAGGCGGACCGCGCAGGCGGTGACCCGGGCGCGGCTCAGTCCCCGCCCGGCGAGGTCGCCGGCGACCCGGGCGCGCAGCTCGGGCAGGGCCCGGGCGACCTGGCGGACGTGCTGGTGCTTGGCCTGGTCCTGCCGGGCGCGGAACTCCTCGTGGTACAGGTACTGGCGGCGTCCGGCGTCGTCGGTGCCGACCGCCTGGAGGTGGCCGTTGGGCCAGCGGCAGATCCACACGTCCCGCCAGGCGGGCGGGACGGCCAGGGCCTTGATCCGGGCGAGCTGGTCGCGGTCGGTGAGCGGCTCGCCCTTCGCGTCCAGGTAGCGGAAGCCGCGCCCGTGGCGGACGCGGCGGAAGCCCGGCTGCTCGCAGGAGCTGGTGCGCAGTCTCACGGCGCCCCGCCCCTCAGGGCCGTCGCCAGTCGTCGCCGGTCAGATGCGATCCGGCCTGCGGGCCCATCCGCAGCATGCCGCCGTCCACGCTCCAGGAGGCGCCGGTGACGTACGAGGCGTCCGCGCTCGCGAGGAAGGCGATGACGGCGGCGACCTCGCGGGCGTCGCCGGGCCGCCCGAGGGGCACGCCGGGACGGCTCTCGGTGTGCGGGTCGGTGTCCTCCTGGCCGGTCATCGGCGTGGAGATCTCGCCGGGGGCGACGGCGTTGACCGTGATGCCGTGCTCGGCGAGTTCCAGGGCCATGACCTGGGTGAGCAGACCGAGGCCGCCCTTGGCCGCGCAGTACGGGGCGGCGCCGACGCGCGGCTGGTGCTCGTGGACGGAGGTGACGTTGACGATCCGGCCGCCGTCGCCCTGCCGGATCATGTGCCGCGCGGCCTTCTGCCCGCACAGGAACGGGCCGACGAGGTCGACGTCGAGGACTTCGCGGACGTCGTCGAGCCCCAGGTCCAGGAAGGGCGTCATGGTGCCCGTACCGGCGTTGTTGACCAGCACGTCGACGCGGCCGAGGCGCTCGCACAGCTCGTCGACGGTGTCGGCGGCCTCCGGCAGCCGGGTGAGGTCCATCCGCGCCACCTCGGCGCGCCGGCCGTGCGAGCGGACCTCCTCGGCGGTCTGCTCGGCGCCCTTCTCGTCGCTGTGCCAGGTGATGCCGACGTCCAGGCCCGCCTGTGCCAGCCGTACGGCCGTGGCCCTGCCGATGCCGGAGTCGGCACCGGTGACGACGGCGACCTTGCGCGGGACGGCGGAAGTGGACATGGCATGCCTCCTCGTCGGCGTGGGGGACGACGCATCGCAGTACCCGGGGGCGTACCGGGCAAACCGCGCGGTCCCTCGTGCGGCCCCGGCGGTGCGGGGGAACCCCGGTGCCGGGAGGTGACGGACGGACCCCCCGGAGGCACTGGACCGGATCGCCTTCCCGCGGGAGCGGTCCCCGGCGCCGGCCTGCCGCGTGCGCGCGTTCCGCACCGCGGCGCGGGTGCCGGCGGGCGTGGCGGGCCGCTGAGGTGGTACCCGCGGGGCGAGCGAGGAAAGGACTTCACACATGGAACGGGCGGCCGTGTTCGACGTCGACGGCACTCTGGTCGACACCAACCACCTGCACGTCGTGTCCTGGTGGGAGGCGCTGCGGCAGGCGGGCCACCGGGTGCCGATGCACGCCGTCCACCGGGCCGTCGGCCTGCCCTCCACCGACCTCGTCGCCCACCTGCTCGGCGACGACCGCGACCCGGAACAGGACGGGAAGCTGAGCGCCGCGCACAAGGCGCTGTACGGGCAGTACTTCGACCGGCTGCCCGCCCTGCCCGGCGCCGGGGAGCTCCTGCGGCGCCTGCACGGCGACGGCTGGAAGGTGGTGCTCGCCACCTCGGCGAGCGGTGCGGAGCTGTCCGCGCTGCGCCGGGCGCTCGACGCGGACGACGCCATCACCGCGACCGCCAGTGCCGACGACGTCGAGGAGGGCAAGCCCTCGCCCGAGCCGGTCCGGCACGCCCTGGACCTGGCCGGGGTGCCCGCCGAGCGCGCGGTGTTCGTCGGCGACACGGTGTGGGACATGCGCGCCGGCAGCCGGGCCGGGGTGCGCTGCGTGGGCGTGCTGTGCGGCGGCGTCCCGCGCGCCGACCTGGAGGAGGCCGGCGCGGACCACGTCTACGCCGATCCCGCCGACCTGCTGGCGTCGCTGCCGGACAGCCCCCTGGCGTGACGCCGCCGCCCCGGCCCGCGCGTTCCCGGGCGAGTGCGTCCGGTCACACTCCGGCGTGACGCCCCCGGTCGCGCGGATACCCGCACCGGATGACCGGTGGGACGGATGCGATACGGAGGCAGGGGCGTGCCGGACGGCGACGGCCGGGCGCGGCGACGGCGGCCCGGGCCGCGGACGCCGTACGGCGTGAGGGACGGGGCGTCGCGGAGGCCGCGCGGGCCGCCTGGCGGGGGCCGGGGCGGGAGCGCGACCTGGTCGTGCAGTCGCTGAAGGCCGCCGGGGCGGCGCTGCTGGCCTGGCTGGTGGCCGGCGTGTGGCTCGACGATCCGCTGGCCCTGATGGCGCCCTGGGTGGCCGTGGTGCTGGTGCAGGCCACCGTGTACAGCTCGCTGGTCCAGGCGGCGCGGCAGTGCGGGGCGATCTGCGTGGGCACCCTGCTGGCGTCGGCCGCGCAGGCGCTCACCGGGGACGTCACGGTCGCGCTCGCGCTGTGCGTCCCGGTGCTGGTGCTGCTCGCGAACTGGCCGCGCTTCGGCGACCAGGGCATCTACGCGGCCACCACCGCGCTGTTCACGCTCACCTCGGGGGCCTTCAGCGCGGCCGCGGTCGGCCACCGGGTGGGGCAGGCGGCGCTCGGCGCGGTCATCGGCGTGGCCGTGAACGCGCTGGTCCTGCCGCCGATCCACCTGCGGGACGTGCGGGAGAACCTGGCGGCGCTCGCCCGGGAGGCGGGCGAGGTGCTGCACGCCCTCGCCGCCGACCTGCGCCGCGGGGCGTGGGACGCGGACCGCGTCCCGGACTGGCTCGCCGCATCGGCACGGCTGGAGCGGCGCCTGGAGGCGCTGCGCTCGGCCCGCGGCTGGAGCCAGGAGAGCCTGCGGCTCACCTCCGGGCCGCTGCGCGTGTTCCACCGCGCTCCGCGGGCCGCCCTGCCCCCCGTCGAGGAGGACGAGCGCTTCGCCCGCGTCACCGCGGACCTCACGGCGCTGGTCCGGACCCTGGTGGTGGCGGCCGACGACGCCCGGACGCCCGCCCTGCCCGACGGCCGCGCCCTGCGCGCGTACGCGCGTCTGCTGGAGCTCGTCGGCGACGCCTGCCTGGCCGAGGCGGAGCGCCTGCCGGACGGCGGTGAGGGCGCGGCCGCGGACGAGCGGGCCGAGGCCGCGCGCCGGGAGCTGCACGGCCGGCTGCAGGAGGAGCTGCGGGAACACGCCGGGCGGGGCGCGGCGCGGACGGCGGTCCTGGGCACCCTGCTGCTGCAGGCCGAGAACCTCTGGGCCGATACCGTGCCGGACGCGCGGGGCGCGTGACGCACCTCACCGCACCGGAGGACGGGAAGCGGAACAGACCACGGTGGTTGCCCGTTGAACCAACCGTGGGTACGGACGGGACAGTGTCCCCGGGCCTCATCTTCTGCCCACAGGGACGATCGTTCGGCTGAAGCCCTGTGGAGCGTTTCGCCGCGAGGCGACCGCCGTCCGTACCCGCCCCCGAGCCGCCCCGGCCGCGATCCCCCCGTCGTGGTCGGGGCTTTTCCCTGCCCCGCGACCGGGTACCCGGCCACCTCTGTGCGAGCCGTCGGCCGAGAGGAGCGGAAGGTGAGCAGCGCAACGGGCATGAGGGTCGTCGTCACGGGTGCCACCGGCAACGTGGGCACCAGCGTGGTGCGACTCCTCTCCGAGGACCCGGACGTCGGATCCGTGCTGGGGATGGCCAGGCGGCTGCCCGACTGGTCGCCGCCGAAGACGGACTGGGCCGCGGTCGACCTGGCCTCCGAGCAGTCCGACCTGGCCAAGGAGTTCACGGGCGCCGACGCGGTCGTCCACCTGGCCTGGGCGTTCCAGCCGACGCACGACCCGGCGACGACCTGGCGCACCAACGTGCTCGGCAGCATGCGGGTCTTCGAGGCGGTGGCCGCCGCCGGGGTGCCGGCGCTGGTGCACGCCTCGTCGGTCGGCGCGTACTCCCCCGGCCCGAAGGACCGCGCCGTGGACGAGTCCTGGCCGACGCACGGCTGGCCGGACGCGGCGTACTGCCGGGAGAAGGCGTACCTGGAGCGCGCCCTGGACATCTTCGAACGCGACCACCCCGGGACGCGGGTGGTGCGGATGCGGCCCGCCTTCCTGTTCAAGTGGGAGTCGGCGAGCGAGCAGCGGCGCATCTTCGGCGGCCGGTTCCTGCCGGGTTCGCTGGCCCGCCCGGAGCTGCTGCCCTTCCTGCCCGACGTGCCCGGGCTGCGGATGCAGGTCCTGCACACCGACGACGCGGCGAACGCCTACCGGCTCGCGGTGCGCTCCGACGTCCGCGGCCCCTTCAACCTCGCGGCCGAACCGCCGGTGGACGCCGAACTGCTCGGCGAGATGTTCGGCGCCCGCCCGTTCCGGCTGCCCCGTACCGCGGCCCGCACGGCGATCGCCGCGGCCTGGGGCCTGCACCTGCTGCCGGCCTCCCCGCACCTCTTCGACGCGGTGCTGCGCCTGCCGCTGATGGACTGCACGCGGGCGCGTGCGGAGCTGGGCTGGCGTCCGGAGCGCACGGCGACGGAGGTCGTGGAGGAGTTCCTGCGGGGCCTGCAGCAGGGCGGCGGGGCACGGACGGAGCCGCTGCACGGCGGGAAGGTGGGCTGAGCCGGGGTGCCCCGGGGCTGGTCCGTTTCGAGGTCACGCGGAGCTGTCGCGGCCCCCCACCGGGGAGGTGGGGGGCCGGAACACGAGGGCCGGGTCGGCCGGGGGCGCGGCGGGCCGGCGGGGCCCCGGCCGGGAGAGGCGGCGGGACCGTGAGGGCCGGCCGGGGAGGGACCGAGGGGCGGCCGGATCAGCCGGAGGGCTCTTCCGGTACCGGCTGCTCGGAGGGCTCGTCCGGTACCGGCTGTTCGGGGTGCGTGCCGCCCGAGCGCGACTCCCCCCGTCGGCCCGACCCGGCCTCGTCCGTGTCGGGCACGTCGGAGGCGCCAGTCTCCCCGGCGCCGGCGGAGTCGCCGGACGCCTCGTCCTCGGCGGATCCGTCCGCCGTCCGGCCGGGGGCGACGTCCCACGGGTCCTCGCCCTCGCCGACCTGCTGGTCCGGCATGTCCCGCGGGATGGGCGCGCCGTTCTCGCCGGGCGCCTCGCTGCGGTGGTCCGTCACGGTCTGCTCCTCTCGCGTCGCCCTGCACGTCCGCACGGCGCCACGCGAGTACCTCCGCGCCCACCGGCGAAACCCCGGCGGCTCCCCGCGAGCCCCCACCGGCGCGACCGCACCCCGCCCCGGTGCCGCCGCGCCCCTCCGCGGAGCGATCGTGTGACGCGGCAGCACGCACCCGGCGCCCGCTCGCCCGTCCTCACCGCCACCCGGGCGCCCGCCCGCGCGGTGACGTCGCCCCGCGAAATTCCGTTGGCTCCCCCTGGCCGCCCTGTCTACGCTGACCCTCCGAACCTAGACCCCCTAGGTTTTGGGCCCCGAGCCCCGGACGACCAGGAGACCCCCCGTGAAACCCCTCACCGAGCAGCAGATCCGCACCTCGTTCGTCAACTGCTCGAAGGGCGAGGCCAAGCGCCTGGCCGTCCCCCGGGACCTCGCCGAGCGCCCCTGGGACGACCTCGACTTCCTGGGCTGGCGTGATCCGGGGGCACCCGACCGCAGCTACCTGGTCGCCGAGCGCGAGGGGCGGCCCGTCGGCGTGGCCCTGCGCTTCCAGCCCGCGCAGCGCGGTTTCCTGCACCGCAGCATGTGCTCGCTGTGCCTGACGACCCATCCCCGCGGCGGCGTGTCGCTGATGACCGCGCGCAAGGCGGGCCCGGCGGGCCGGGAGGGCAACTCGGTGGGCGCGTACATGTGCACCGACCTCGCCTGCTCGCTCTACCTGCGCGGCAAGAAGGTCCCGGAGAGCGGGGGCCGCTTCGAGGAGAGCCTGACCCTGGAGGAGCAGATCGCCCGCACCCTGGGCCACCTGTTCGCCTTCCTGGACAAGCTGTCCGCCTGACGGCCCGGCCACGCCGGCCGGACGACGAGCCGGCCGGACGACGGGCGGGTCACCGCGCCCCGCCCCGCCTCCTGCCGCGACCGGCGGCCGGCGGCCGGCGACCGATGACCGGTGGCCGATTAGCTGCGCCCGCCGTGCGCCCGGGTGCGGGACCGGATCCTCCGGCGCGCCGCGGCCCGCTGCCGGGGCGGGCCTTCCCCCTCGGCGTCACCCGCTCCCCCGTGGCGGCGAACCGCCAGGTCCGGGCCGCTCCGACGGGCGTCGTCCCGCACGAGCCGCGCCGCGCCCGGCCGGTCCCGCCGTACGGATGGCGTGAGGGACCGCACAGCAACACGCGGGGCGTTCCGCTGGCCGGTTACCGCCGTCCTTCCCCCGGGCGACTACCGTCGATCAGGAAAGCGTTCGATATGCCCGGGGAAGGGGAACAGCCCAGAGAATGCAAGAAGTACGTGAGTGGACAGCGTCGACCGTGCAATGGGTGAAGCGGCGCCGGGACCCCGTGGTCGTGCAGGCCCTGCGCTCGGCCGCCGCGGCGACGATCGCCTACGTGATCGCGCTGCGCCTGAGTCCGGAGGCGGCACCCCTGACCGCCCCCCTGACCGCGCTGCTGGTCGTCCAGGTGACCCTGTACGCCACCCTCACGAACGGCATCCGCCGGGTCAACGCGGTGGTCGCCGGAGTCGTCGTCGCCATCGCGTTCAGCCTGCTGGTGGGTCTGACCTGGTGGAGTCTCGCGCTGCTGATCGTGGCCTCGCTGGCCGTGGGGCACCTGGTCCGGGTCGACGAGTACGTGCCCGAAGTGGCGATCAGCGCGATGCTCGTGCTGGGCGTGACCTCCATCGGCGACACCGCCTGGGCGCGGATCCTGGAGACGCTGATCGGCGCGGTGGTCGGGCTCGCCTTCAACCTGCTCCTCGCCCCGCCGGTGTGGGTGGAGGAGGCGGGCGAGTCGATCGAGGGGCTGGCGCGGCGCCTGCGGCAGCTGATGCTGAGGATGGGCGAGGAGGCCGCGGGGCGCATGCCCGCGCACCAGGCCGCGGAGCGCCTGCACGAGGCGCGGCGCCTGGACCACGACATCGTCGAGGTGGACGCGGCGCTGCGGCAGGCCGAGGACAGCCTGCGGCTCAACCCGCGGGTCCGCGAGGGCCTGCTGCACCGGGTCGTGCTGCGCACCGGCCTGGACACCCTGGAGATCTGCACGGTCGTCCTGCGGGTGCTGGCGCGCAGCCTGACGGACCTGGCGAAGGAGCGCGAGCCCGAGCCGCTGTTCGCCCCGGAGACGGGCGCGACGGTGGAGCAATTGCTGTCCGAGATCGCCGACGCGGTGGTGAGCTTCGCGGTGCTGGTCACCACCAGCGTCAGCGCGAACGCCGAGTCCGCCGAGGAGCGGCTCTCCGCCGAGCTGCGGCAGGCCTCGGCCACCCGCGACAAGCTGGCCCAGCTGCTGCTGGACGAGGTGCAGCGCGACGCCCGCCAGTGGCAGCTGCACGGCGCGGTCCTCTCCGAGGTCAACCGCATCCTCGACGAGATGGACACCGAGCACCGCTCGCACCGCCTGCTGGAGGAACTGGACCGTCACACGCGTGAGCAGCGCGAACGCCTGCCACGGCTGACCCGGCTGCAGGACCGGCTGCGCGTCTCGGGCCGGCGCCGGGACCGCCGGGCGTCGGCGCACCGTTCCCGGTGACGGCGCCCGGCGGCCGGCGCACCCGCGCGGGCCTGCCCTGCCCCGACCGCCACGACCACCGCGACCGGGGCGGGCCGCGCCCGGCCCCGGCGGACCCGTCCGGGGCGGTCGGGCCGGCCGGCGACCGGCTCGGGGACGATCACGCGCCGCGGTGGCGCCCGCCCCGCACCGGACCGCGCCGCCGGACACGCGCCGGTTGCGCCGTCGGGGGATGGCGACCGGTGGCCGGGCGCGCGACGCGGACGGCCGTCCTTGCGGCCCGCGGGTGATCCGGGTGAGGGTGGCGGTCACGACCGTGACGGCCGACGACCCGAGGTGCGCGGATGGGCAGCAGTGACTGGAGCAGGCGGCGCTTCGCCGGCGCCCTGGCGGGGGCGGCCGCCGCGGTGGCCCTCCCGGGGTGCGGCGGCGCGCCGGCCCCGGCCGGGTCGGCACCGCCGTCGCCGTCCGGCGGCCGGACCGCCGCGGGCACGGGCCCGTCGGCGGGGACCGGCACCCCCTCAGGACCGCGCCCCCTGTACCTCGGCACGTACACCTCCGCCGAGGGCGGCGGCAAGGGCATCGGGCTGGCCGCGTACGACCCCGCCACCGGCCGCGTGACCGGCACCGGCACGCTGACCGGTGTCGGCGACCCGTCCTACCTCGCGGTGCATCCGGACGGCCGCACGCTGTACGCGGTGAACGAACGGCAGGACGGCGCCGTGACCGCCGTCCGCCTCGCCGACCGCACGGTCCTGGGCAGCCGGAGCACCGGCGGCGCGGCCCCCTGCCACCTGTCGGTGCATCCGGGCGGGCGCTGGCTGTTCAGCGCCAACTACGGCTCCGGCAGCGTGGCCGTGCACCCGATCACGGCCTCGGGCGCGCTGGGCGAGCGCACCGGCCTGGTCACGCACTCCGCTCCGCCGCCCGGACCGGGGCAGCAGGGCCCGCACGCCCACCAGATCGTGACCGGTCCGGACCGGGACCACGTGCTCGCCGTCGATCTGGGCACCGACACCGTCTACACCTACCGGCTGGACGAGAAGGAGGGCACCCTCGCGGAGGTGGCGCGGGCCCGCACCCGGCCGGGCGCCGGACCGCGCCACCTCACCTTCCACCCCGGCGGCCGGTACGCCTACCTCGCCAACGAGGTCGACAACACGGTGGCCGTCTGCGCGTACGACCCGGACACCGGCCGGCTGGCCGTCGGCGAGCCGCAGTCCACGGGGACGGGGCCGGGCACCAGCTACCCGGCGCAGATCCTGGTCACCGCGGACGGCCGCCACGCCTATCTCGCCAACCGGGGCGACAACAGCCTCACGCGGTACGCGGTCGAGGACGACGGCGCCCGGCTCAGGCTGCTGGACACCGTGCCGGTGGGCGGTGACTTCCCCCGCCAGATCGCCTTCTCGCCGGACGGGGCGCTGCTCTTCGCGGCGAACCAGCGGTCCGGCAGCGTCAGCGTGTTCCACGTGGACACCGGCAGCGGGGAACTGCGGGCGGCGGACCGGCCCTTCGCGTCACCGGTCGCCGTCTGCGCGCTGCCGCTGTAGGGACCGGGGGCAGGCGGCGGCACTCGCCTGCCCGAGCAGGACGTGCATGCGCTCGGTGAGCTGCGCGACGGTGTCGGCGGGCCGGTGGAAGGGCAGGCGCACGTCGCCGTGGGCGCGGACGCGTTCGATGCGCAGGGTCAGTCCGTGCCGGTCGACGGCGAGCGGCTGGACCCGGACGGCGCCGTGCAGACTGGCGTGGTCGACGAGCCGGGTGAGCCGCTCGACGGCGTCGGGGTGGCAGTCCGCGAGGTGGGTCAGCAGCCGGGCCTCGGCGACGGCCAGCGGGTCGGGCGCGGCGGCGGCGAACTCGTCGAGGCCGACGACCACGGCCCCGGACGGCTGCCGCAGCACGACGCGCGTGGGCCGGAAGGCGAGGGCGCCGTCCTCGGCGGCGAACCAGCCGGCGAGCCACAGCCGGGCGCGGATCCGGTGGCGTACCGGGACGGGCGCGACGTCGGCGAACTCCAGCACGGCGGACGGCTCGCCGCGGGGCGCGCAGATCGCGGCCGCGCGCAGGGCGCTGTCCTCGGGCACCTCCAGCAGCACCCGGCCGTCGTCGGTCACGGTGTGCGCCCCGACGAGCTCCTCGCGGCTGCCCTCCGCGGTCACCGCGCAGGACCATGCGACGGCGAGCACCGAGCGGGCGCGTTCCGCCGCGCCGGGTACGGCCGTCCAGCTGTGGCTGTCGTCACCCATCCCAAACCTCCCTTAGGTAAGCCTCACCTAACCTATCGGAGATCGGAGTGCGCGCCAACCGGAGGGTGCGATCTTCACGGGACCTCTCGGCGCGTGCGGCGCGGCCGCGGGCGTACGGCGCCGCCTCAGGGCGCGAGAACACCCAGCAGTGCCCGCGCGCACAGCTCGCGCACCTGCTCCCGGGTCGACTCCGCGCCGCGCAGCCACTCCAGGCAGACCGCCGTGGTGAACGCCAGCCACCCCCGCACGGCCAGCCGCACGCCGGGCCGCTCCCCGAAGTCCGGGCCGAACTCCGGATCGGCGGCGAGGGCCGCCAGGATCTGCCGCTCCTGGGCGGCCAGTGCCTGCCGGTAGACCCGGCGCACCGCCCGGTCCCCCGCCGCCTCGGCGCGGTGGAAGGCGCGGTAGCCGTGCGCGTGGGCCTGGACGTGCTCCAGGTAGGTGTCGAGGCCCGCGGCCAGCTGCTCGCGCACCGGGAGGCCGGGCACGGCCGCCGTCAGGCGCAGCATCCGCTCGCTCTCCCGCTCGACGACCGCCGCGAAGAAGTCCCGCTTGGTCGGGAAGTAGTGGTACAGCAGCCCCCGCGAGACGCCGGCGATCTCCGCGACCCGCTCGATCCACACCTCGTCGTACGGGCTCTCGGAGAACAGCCGGGCGCCGACCGAGAGCAGCTGCTCGCGGCGCTCGGCGGTACTGAGCCGGCGGCGGGTGCGCTCCCCCTGGTTCGCGGCCATGCCCGCACTTTACTTGACGCCGGTTCAACAGCCGGACGAGACTGACGTCTTATTGAACCGACGTACAACGCCGACGTACCACACGATCGACTGCCGGTGGACCGAGGGAGATCGCGCCATGGCGGAGACGACGACGGACACCGCGCGGCCGAAGGGGTTCCGCAGTGCCGAGCACGGCTGGCCCGCGCTGCACCGCATACCGCACCCGCCGCACCGGCTGCCGTTCCTCGGCGACGTGCTCGGCGCCGGCCGGAGCACCCCGGTGCAGGACTCGCTGCGGTACGCGCGGCGGCTCGGGCCGATCTTCCGGCGCCGGGCGTTCGGCAAGGAGTTCGTGTTCGTGTGGGGCGCGGGTCTGGTGGCCGACCTCGCCGACGAGTCCCGCTTCGCCAAGCACGTCGGGCTCGGCATCGCCAACCTGCGGCCGGTGGCCGGGGACGGCCTGTTCACCGCGTACAACCACGAACCCAACTGGCAGCTCGCGCACGACGTGCTGGCGCCGGGCTTCAGCCGCGAGGCCATGGCCGGCTACCACCCGATGATGCTGGACGTGGCGGAGCGCCTGACCGGCCACTGGGACCGCGCACTGGCCGCCGGCCGGACGGTGGACGTGCCCGGCGACATGACGAAGCTGACGCTGGAGACGATCGCGCGCACCGGCTTCGGGCACGACTTCGGCTCCTTCGACCGTGCCCGGCCGCACCCCTTCGTCCGGGCGATGGTGGGCACGCTCACCCACGCCCAGCGCCTCAACACCGTGCCCGCGCCCCTGGTCCCGCTGCTGCTGCGCGGCGCCGGCCGGCGCAACGCGGCCGACATCGCCCACCTGAACCGCACGGTCGACGGCCTCGTCGAGGCCCGCCGCGCCGGCGGGGGCGGCGCCGGGGACCTGCTCGACCGGATGCTGGACACCGCCCATCCCGTCACCGGGGAACGGCTCTCCCCGCAGAACGTCCGCCGCCAGGTCATCACCTTCCTCGTCGCGGGCCACGAGACCACCTCCGGGGCGCTCTCCTTCGCGCTGCACTACCTCGCCCTGCACCCCGAGGCCGCCGACCGCGCCCGCGCCGAGGTGGACCGGGTCTGGGGACCGTCGGCGGCACCGGCCTACGACCAGGTGGCCAGGCTGCGGTACGTCCGCCGGGTGCTGGACGAGTCGCTGCGGCTGTGGCCCACCGCCCCCGCGTTCGCCCGGGAGGCGCGCGAGGACACGGAGCTGGCCGGCGTCCATCCGATGCGGCGGGGCGCGTGGGCGCTGGTGCTGACGCCCATGCTGCACCGGGACCCGGAGGTGTGGGGGCCGGACGCCGAGCGGTTCGACCCGGACCGCTTCGACGCCCGGGCCGTGCGGTCCCGGCCCCCGCACGTCTTCAAGCCGTTCGGCACCGGGGCGCGGGCGTGCATCGGCCGGCAGTTCGCCCTGCACGAGGCCACGCTGGTGCTCGGCCTGCTGCTGCGCCGCTACGAACTGCGGCCCGACCCGGCCTACCGGCTGCGGGTCACCGAGCGCCTGACGCTGATGCCGGAAGGGCTGCGGCTGCGGCTGGAGCGACGGGCACCGGGCCCGCGCGTTCCCGCGCGGGAGGCCGGGGCCGGCCCGGCCGGCGGGAACACCCCGAGCGGCTGACGGCCGCGGGGCGACCGCCTGCGCCCGGCGGGGTCCGTGAGGACATACGGACCGGCGGTCCGGCCGTCGGCGGCGGCGGCGGTGGCGCCGCTGACCGGGCGCGGGTGCCCGTCCGGTGCGGGACGCCCCCGGCCGCGCCGTCGCCGAGCGCCGGCCGCGCGGACCCGGCGGACCGGGCGAAGGCGAGCGCCCGGCCGGCCACCGCCTCCGCGCCGCGCACCGGCCGGGAGACGGCCGGGCCCCCCACGAGGGCGCCGGCCCGCGGCACCACGTCCGGGTGCGGGAGCCCGGGCAGCGCCCCGGGGAGTCCCCGCCGCGCGGGGCGGCACGGTGCCGCCGTCCGGCGGTCGGTCATCGCGTGAACAGCTCGAAGGCCACCGCCGGCCTGCCCCCGAACCGCTTCCCCGTCTCCCGCGTGTGCCCGGTGAGGAAGTCCCGGGCGTACGTCTCCGGGTCCTCGTCGGTCAACGCCTCGATGTACGTGCGGTGTTCGAGCAGGGAGCGCACCGCGCGGTCCAGGCCGGGCGTGGCGTCCACGGCGTGCGTGGGCGAGCCGGACCCGGCGACGGCGACCCAGCGCACCCCGTCCCAGGGCTCCAGGCCCCGGGCGAGGAGTTCGGGGAAGATCCACCGGTTGCCGGCGTCGGCCACCGCGTCGAGGGTGGCCCGGCCGACCGCCACGTGGTCCGGGGTGTTCCAGACGGTCCCGCCCCAGGTGTCGCGGTGATTGAGGGTGATGACCAGTTCGGGCCGGTGGCGGCGGACGGCCGCGGCGATGTCGCGGCGCAGGGCGGTGCCGTACTCGACGACGCCGTCTCGGTGGCCGAGGAACTCCACGACGGACACACCGACCACGGCCGCGCTCGCCCGCTGCTCCCGCTCCCGCAGCGGGCCGCACCGGGCGGGCTCCAGCGTGCCGATGCCCGCCTCGCCGCGGGTCGCCAGCACGTAGGCGACCTCGCGGCCTTCGTCGGTCCACGCCGCGATCGCCGCCGAGCAGCCGTACTCGAGGTCGTCGGGGTGGGCCACGACGGCCAGGGCGCGCCGCCAGTCGGCGGGCATGGGCTCCAGGGGCGTGGTCGCCTGCTCGGTCATGTGCGCAGACTAGCCCGCGGGCCCGCTCCCGGCGCGGGACGTCAGACCTCGTCGCGCACCAGCGCCAGCAGCCGGTCCAGGACGCGGGGGCCGCCGACCCGGATGCCGTCGTGCTCGAACTCGTCGGTGACCCAGGTGCGCAGACCGCGGATCGCGCGGGCGGTGCGCAGGGAGTGCTCCGTGTCGACGTACAGGTCGTCGTGGTAGACGGCCGCCGCGACCGGGACCTCGTTGGCGGCGAGGCGGGCCGGGTCGTACAGCGGTGTCCAGTCGGTGCGGGCGGCGAGCAGGCGGGCGGTCTCGCGCAGGGGGCGCAGGGCGGGGTCGCAGTCGAACGTCCAGGGGTGGACGGACTCGCCGGTGAACAGCAGCGGTTCGTCGCCCGCGAGGGTCTTCGCCGCGTCGAACCGGGGGAACTCCGCCCGCACCCGCTCGGCCGACCAGGCGGTGGGCCGGGCGTCCTGGCCGTAGATCGCCTCGTGGACGAGCGCGTACAGCGGGTGGCCGGCGTACGACAGCAGGCCCTGCACCTGCTCCTGGAAGGCGTCGGACAGGGCCGGGCCCTGCGGGGTGCGGACGAAGGCGTCCTCCAGGAGGTAGTGCAGGCGGTGGCTGCCGTCACCGGTGCCGAGGAGGATGCCGAGGGACTGGAACGCCTCGGCGGTGAGGCGGTAGCCGCCCGGCAGGATCACGTCGTGCGTCAGCAGGTGCTCGGCGATGCGCCGGGCCCGCTCCACGTCCTGCGGGTAGCGGTCGTAGTGGGCGGCGACCTTGCGTTCGACGCGCGGGTAGGCGGCCCGGTAGACGTCGTCGGCGTGGGCGTCCAGGGAGGGCAGGCCGCCGGTGATCAGGGCGGTGGACAGGCCCTCGGGCGCCAGGGACAGGTAGGTCACCGTGCAGAAGCCGCCGAAGCTCTGGCCGAGCACGGTCCAGGGGGCGCCGCCGGTGACGGCGGGGCGGATCGCCTCGCAGTCGCGCACGATCGCGTCGGCGCGGAAGTGCGTGAGGTAGTCGGCCTGTTCGGCGGGGCCGCCGCGCAGCGGGAGGGTCTGGCGGTTGGCGGGCGTGGAGCCGCCGGTACCGCGCTGGTCGAGCAGGAGGACCCGGAACTCCCGCAGGGCGCGGTCGAGCCAGGCCTGCCGGCCGACGAACCGGTGCGCGCCGAAGCCCGGGCCGCCCTGGAGCCAGAGCAGCCACGGCAGGTCCCGGTCCGCCCGGTCGCTCGCGACGACCTCCCGGGCGTAGAGCTCGATCGTCTCCCCGGCGGGGTCGTCGTGGTCGAGGGGCACGGTGAAGCGGCGGTCGGTGAGGACGACACCGGGCTGGCGGTAGCTGGTCAAGGGGGCTCCCGGGACGGACGGTTTGCGGACCGTGTCCCAGTGGAGCACACGGTGCCGCGCCGGCCGTGCCGGGGAACGCGGTGTCCCTGAGCGCGGATCAGCGGGCGGACATGCTGGAGCGGCGGACCACCAGCTCGGGCTGGAGGACGACCCGCCGGTGCTCGTGCTTCCCCGCGGTGCCCTCCGCCTCGGTCTCCTCCAGGAGCAGGCCGGCGGCGAGGGCGCCCATCGTGACGGCGGGCTGCCGCACCGAGGTGAGCGGGACGGCCGCGGCGGCCGCGAACTCGATGTCGTCGTAGCCGACGATCGCGAGGTCGTCGGGCACGTCGACGCCGGCCGCGTACATGGCCTGCAGGACGCCGAGGGCGAGCAGGTCGTTGGCGCAGAAGACGGCGGTGGGGCGGTCGGCGAGGCCCAGGAGCCGGGCGCCGGCGTCCCGGCCCGCGGCGACGTCCAGCCGCTCGGTGGGCAGTTCGCGCAGGCACTCCGGTCCGAGCCCCGCCTCGGCGAGGGCGTTCAGGGCGCCCGTGCGGCGGTCCCGCACCTGGTTGAGGCCGGACGGGCCGCTGACGTAGGCCAGGGAGCGGTGCCCGGCGTCGACGAGGTGGCGGACGGCCAGCGCGCCGCCCGCCACGTCGTCCACGGAGACCGAGCACTCGGTGGTGCCCTCGGCGACCCGGTCGACGAGGACGAAGGGGATGCCGTGGCGGCGGAAGGAGGCGATGCCGGGGCCGCTGGCGTCGGTGGGCGTGAGCAGCACGCCCCGCACCCGCTGTTCGGCGAAGAGCGACAGGTACTCGGCCTCCTCGCGCGGGTTCTGGGCGCTGTTGCAGACCATCACGCCGAGTCCGGCCTCGCGGGCGGCGCGCTCGGCGCCGCGCGCCACGTCGACGAAGAAGGGGTTGCCCATGTCGAGGACGAGCAGCCCCATGATCCGGCTGCGGCCGGCGCGCAGCTGGCGCGCCGACTCGCTGCGGACGTAGCCGAGCCGGTCGATCGCGGACAGCACCCGCGCCCGGGTCTCGGCGGCGACCGTCTCCGGCCGGTTGATGACGTTCGAGACCGTGCCGACGGACACGCCGGCGACGCGGGCGACGTCCTTGATACCGACCGACTGGGCCATCGGGCAGGGACCTCCAAAGGGACGAGTCCGAAGGGGACGGGGGGCGGCCGGAGGGCCTTCACATTACCGTCATGCCGGCGCGGTGCGGCCGGTCAGGCGGGCAGCCGGAAGTCGGCGACGCGCAGCGGCGAGGGGGTCGTGCCGCTGGACCTCTCCTGGTACAGGACGGAGAGCACCCCGTCCTGCGCGACGCGCGTCTCGTCGACGACGACCTCGCCGAAGGCGTTGAGGCCGCCGCCGTCGAAGAGCAGTCTCCAGTCGGTGTGGCCGGAGGCCTTCGACGCGCCCGCGATCCGGCCGTAGGGGAGGACGGCGTAGGCGTTGTCGTACGCGTCCAGGACCAGCTTGGTGCGCTGGCTGGAGTTCAGCGGGACGGGGATCTCCGTCTTCCGCCAGCTCCCGGAGGCGTCGCGGCGGACGTGGAAGGCGCGGCCGTTCGCGGTGCGGTCGGCGACGTAGTCCGTGGTGCACTGGCCGAAGCGGCCGGGCACGTAGGAGATGATCGCGTGCGGCCGGCCCGCGGAGTCGGTGGACTGGCTCTCCTGGTTCATCAGGGAGTGGTCGGGGTTCAGCGGGTCCACGACCAGACCCGGGTCGGTCACGGAGACCCGGTCGGAGCCGCCGGTGACGCCCACGACCGCGCCCGCGTCGTTGCGCCAGGTACGGCCCCGGTCGTCGGACCAGACGTATCCGGTGTCGTGGTTGGTGATCCCGCCGCTCGCGCACATCACCGCCCCGTTCTGCTCCCGCCAGGTGAAGAAGGCGTGCAGCCGGCCGTTGCGGTCGTAGTCGATGCCGTGCAGGTACATGTTGCGGGCGGTGGACGAGCCGTGCTCGCTGGTGTACGTGCCGGTCGAGCCGGTCCACTCCCCCAGCGCCGTCCACCTGGTGCCGTCGTACTCGGCGAGGGCGTTGCGCCCGTTGCCGGAGACACCGGCGCGGTAGCTGAGCTGGAGCCGGCCCTCGGGGGTGGCGACGAACTGCGGGTAGGTGAACTGCGGGGTGAGGGTGAGCCCGTCGAGCGTGGGCCGGGGCGTGCCGAAGCGGCTCGCGGTCCAGCTCAGCCCGGCCGGGTCGTCCAGGAGCCCGGCGACGGACTTGACGTAGGTGAAGCCGTCGCTGTGGGAGTCCATGTTCAGGTGCAGGCGGCCGTCCACCCGGGAGACGCCCATGGAGATGACGTTGTGGGAGTCGTCGTAGCGGAGGGTGTGCCCGACCCTGACGGTCTGCCAGGTGGTCGCGCCGAGGGCGCGGCGGCCGACGACGGCGTTGCGGTCGGCCGTGTACCAGGCGGCGTACTGGTGGCCCTTGTAGGTGAGCAGGCCGTTCTTCTGGAAGGAGTTGTTGTTGACCAGTCCGTCGTAGGACACGAAGTACAGGGCCCGGGTGTCGAGCGTGGTGGTGCCGGTCCGGGTGACCGACGGGCCGGGGTCGGCGGCGCGGGCGGTGCCGGGTGCCGCGACCACGCCCAGCAGGGCGGTGGCCAGCACACTGCGTCTCTTCATGGGCGGTCTCCGTTCAGTCGAGGTGGAAGACCTCGGTCAGGGGGGCCATGGCCTCGTCGGGCCGGGCGCCGTCCAGCGACTCGAAGAACGGCGCCATCTCCTTCTGCCAGCGGGCGTTGACCTCGGTGGCCTCCATGCCGGCCCGGGCGGTCTCGAAGTCCTCGGTCTCCAGGTAGCCGACGAGCAGCCCGTCCTCGCGCAGGAACAGCGAGTAGTTGTGCCAGCCGGTGGCGCGGAGCGCGTCGCGCATCTCCGGCCACACGGCGGCGTGCCGCTCGCGGTACTCGTCCAGGCGGTCCGCCCGGACCTTCAGCAGGAAGCACACGCGGCGCATCTGCGGTCCCTTTCGTGTCGTGGAGATCGTGGCCCGAAGCCGGGCCGGGCCGGGGCCGGGCGGCCTAGAAGTCGAACTGGTCGATGTTCTTCGCGTCGAACACGGTCGGCTTGCCGAGGTTGATCACGCCGTCCTTGCCGATGGTGTACTCGCCCAGGGCGCCGGCCGTGAAGGTCTCGCCCTCCTTGCCGGTGATCTGCCCGGAGGACAGGGCGACGGCGGTGCGCGCGGCCAGCTCGCCGAGCTTGGCCGGGTCCCACAGCTCGAACCCCTCGACGGTGCCGTTCTTGACGTACTTGCGCATGTCGTTGGGGGTGCCGAGGCCGGTCAGCTTGACCTTGCCCTTGTACTTGGAGCCGGACAGGTACTGGGCGGCCGCCTTGATGCCGACGGTGGTCGGGGAGATGATCCCCTTCAGGTTCGGGTACTCCTGGAGCAGGCCCTGGGTCTGCTGGAAGGACTGCTGGGCGTCGTCGTTGCCGTAGGCGACCTTGACGAGCTTCATGTCCTTGTACTTGGGGTCCTCGAGTTCGTCCTTCATGAACTCGATCCAGGTGTTCTGGTTGGTCGCGGTCTGCGCGGCGGACAGGATCGCGATCTCGCCCTTGTAGCCGATCTGTTCGGCGAGCAGCTGGACCTCGGTGCGGCCCAGGTCCTCGGCGGACGCCTGGGAGATGAAGGCGTTGCGGCAGTCGGGCTTGGTGTCGGAGTCGTAGGTGACGACCTTGATGCCGTTCTTCATGGCCTGCTTCAGCGCGGTGCACAGCGCGCCGGGGTCCTGCGCGGAGACGGCCATCGCGTCGACCTGCTGCTGGGTGAGCGTGTTGACGTAGGAGACCTGGCCGGAGGTGTCGGTGGCGCTGGACGGGCCGACCTCCTTGTAGGTGGAGCCGAGCTCCTTCAGGGCCTTCTCGCCGCCCTTGTCGGCGGTGGTGAAGTAGGGGTTGTTGACCTGCTTGGGCAGGAAGCCGACGGTCAGGCCCTTCTTCAGTGCGGCGTCCGGGTCGGCCTTGCCGGCGGCGGCGGCCGAGCCGCCCTCGTTCTCGACGTCCTTCTTGGTGGTGCCGCCGCAGGCGGTGGCGGCCAGGGCGAGGGAGGTGACGGCGGCCAGGGCCGCGCAGGTGCGGCGGAGGGAGGCGGTGCGCATGGCGGTGGGTCCTTTGCGGGTGAGGGCGGGGCGGGGCAGGAGCGGACGGGCGGGCGGCCGGGGGGTCACGGGGACGGGCTGGGTGCCTTGGACGCCGGCGCCGCGGCCCTGCGGCCCGCCCTGGCGACGGCGATCTGGCGGGCGACCCGGGGGCCGAGGACGGACAGGACGAGCAGGACGCCGGTGACGACGATCTGCGACTGGGCGGAGACGTCCTGCAGGCTCATCACGTTCTGCAGCGCGCCGAGCAGGAAGACGCCGGCGATCGCGCCGCCGAGCGTGCCCTTGCCGCCGTCGAAGTCGATGCCGCCGAGCAGCACGGCGGCCACCACGGACAGTTCCAGGCCGGTGGCGTTGTCGTAGCGGGCGCTGGCGTAGTGCAGCGCCCAGAAGATCCCGGTGAGGGAGGCCATCAGGCCGGTCACCGTGAACAGGACCAGCTTCTGCCGCTTGACGCGGATGCCGGTGAACCGGGCGGCCTCCTCGCTGGCCCCGATCGCGAACAGCGACCGGCCGAACGGGGTGGCGTGCAGGGCGACGACGGCGACGGCGAGCAGGGCCAGGAAGGGCAGCAGGGCGTAGGGGACGAAGGTGTCGCCGATGCGGCCGGCCGCGAAGTCCAGGTAGGGCGCGGGGAAGTCGGTGACCGCGTCGGAGCCGAGCACGATCTGGGCGATGCCCCGGTAGGCGGCGAGCGTGCCGATGGTGACGGCGAGGGACGGCAGCCCGAGCCGGGTCACGAGCAGGCCGTTGACCAGGCCGCAGACCACGCCGAGCAGCAGGCAGACCGGGATGATCGCCTCGATCGCCATGCCCTGGTTCCACAGGGCGCCCATCACCGCTCCCGACAGGCCCGCCGTCGAGGCGACCGAGAGGTCGATCTCGCCGGAGACCACCAGCAGGGTCATGGGCAGGGCGACGAGCGCGATCGGCAGGGTGTTGCCGATGAGGAAGGACAGGTTCAGGGCGTTGCCGAAGCCGTCCACGAAACCGAAGGACAGCAGCAGGACCACGATCAGCAGGGCGCCGACCACCGTGTCCCACCGGATCGCACGCGTGAGGGACTCAGGCATGGCGGGCGTTCCTCTTCTTCAGGGCCGAGGCCACGCGCAGCGCGACGACCCGGTCGACCGCGATGGCCAGGATGAGCAGGATGCCGTTGATGGCGAGCACCCAGACCGAGCTGACGCCGAGGGCGGGCAGCACGCTGTTGACGGAGGTCAGCAGCAGCGCGCCGAGGGCGGCGCCGTAGACGCTGCCGGAGCCGCCGGTGAAGACGACGCCGCCGACCACGACCGCGCTGACGACGGTGAGTTCGTAGCCGTTGCCGGTGCCGGAGTCGACGTTGCCGAAGCGGGCCAGGTAGAGCGCGCCGGCGAGTCCGGCGAGGGCGCCGCAGAAGGTGTAGGCGGCGAGGATCCGCTTGCGGACAGGGATGCCGGCGAGGCGGGCGGCCTCCGGGTTGGAGCCGAGCGCGTACAGCTCGCGTCCGCTGCCGAAGTGCTTCAGGTAGTACGCCGTCGCCACCAGCACCGCCAGGGCGATCAGGGCCAGCCACGGCACCGCCGAGATGCCGCCGGAGCCGAAGTCGACGAAGGAGCCGGGCAGGTCGGCGGCGGTGATCTGGCGGGAGCCGACCCAGATGGAGTCGATGCCGCGGATGATGTAGAGCGTGCCGAGGGTGACGACGAGCGCGGGCACCTGGCCGAGGCTGACGAGCAGCCCGTTGAGCAGGCCGAAGCCGACGCCCATGAGGACGGCCAGCAGCACGGCCACCGCCGGGTTGCCGCCGCCCTGGAGGTAGGTGCCGGCGGCGAAGGCGCTGATGCCGAGGGTGGAGCCGACCGACAGGTCGACGTTGCGGGTGATGACGACCAGGGACTGGCCGGTGGCGACCAGGACCAGGATGGTGGCGTTCAGCAGCAGGTCCTTGACGCCCTGCTGGGAGAGGAACTCGCTGTTGCCGGCCTGGGTGACGGCGAGCATCACCAGCAGGACGACGCCGATGGCGAGTTCGCGCATCCTGAAGACGCGGTCGACCAGGCGGGTGCCGCCGGACTTGGGCACCTCGGCGACGGTGGCGGGGTCGGGGGCGGTGACCGTCATGCGGCGGCCCTCCCGGTGGCGGCGGCCATCACGGTTTCCTCGGTGGCGTCGGAGCGCGGGATCTCGGCGGTGAGCCGGCCCTCGTGCATCACCAGCACGCGGTCGGCCATGCCGAGGATCTCGGGCAGGTCGGAGGAGATCATCAGGACGGCCACGCCGTCGGCGGCCAGCTCGCTGAGCAGCCGGTGCACCTCGGCCTTGGTGCCGACGTCGATGCCGCGGGTCGGCTCGTCGACGATCAGCACCTTCGGGCCGGTGGCCAGCCACTTGGCGAGGACGACCTTCTGCTGGTTGCCGCCGGACAGGGTGGCGACGGTGTCGGCGATCCGGGCGTACTTGACCTGGAGCTTCACCGCCCAGTCGAGCGAGCGGCTGCGTTCGGCGCCCCGGTCGACGAGGCCGGCCCTGGTGGTCGTACGGAGTCCGGTCAGGCCGATGTTCCGCTCGATGGACATGTCCATCACCAGGCCCTGGGCGCGCCGGTCCTCGGGGACGAGGGCGAGTCCGGCGGCCATGGCGGTGGACGGGGCGCCGTTGACCAGGGGCCTGCCGTCGACCTCGACCTCGCCGGCGTCCCAGCGGTCGATGCCGAACACCGCCCGGGCGACCTCGGTGCGCCCGGCGCCGACGAGGCCGGCGAGGCCGACAATCTCGCCGCGCCGCACGTCGAAGGAGACGTCGGTGAAGACGCCCTCGCGGGTCAGGCGGCGCACGCTCAGCGCGATCTCACCGGGGCTGACGTCCTGCTTGGGGTAGAGCTCGTCCAGGTCGCGGCCGACCATGCGGCGCACGAGGTCGTCCTCGGTCATGCCGTCCAGCGGCTCGCTGGCGATGAAGGCGCCGTCGCGCAGCGTGGTGACCCGCCGGCAGATCGCGAAGATCTCTTCCAGGCGGTGGGAGATGAAGAGCACCGCGGCGCCCTGTTCGCGCAGGGCGCGCACGACGCCGAAGAGGCGGGCGACCTCGCTGCCGGTGAGGGCCGCGGTCGGCTCGTCCATGATCAGGACGCGGGCGTCGAAGGAGAGCGCCTTGGCGATCTCCACGATCTGCTGGTCGGCGATGGACAGGCCGCGGGCGGGGCGGTCGGGGTCGAGCTCGACCCCGAGCCGCTGCATCAGGGCGGCGGTCGCGGCGTGGGTGGCCTTGTGGTCGATCCGGCCGAGGGCGCGGCGGGGCTGCCGGCCCATGAAGATGTTCTCGGCGATCGAAAGATCGGGGAAGAGCGTGGGCTCCTGGTAGATCACGGCGATGCCCGCGTCGCGGGCGTCGCCGGGTCCGTGGAAGACCACGGGCTCGCCGTCGAGCAGCACCTGGCCGGCGTCCGGCCGGTGCACTCCCGCGAGCGTCTTGATGAGGGTCGACTTGCCGGCTCCGTTCTCCCCGGCGAGGGCGTGCACCTCCCCGGGGAACAGCTCCAGGGAGACGTCCCGCAGGGCGCGGACCGCGCCGAAGGATTTGGAGACGTCCCTGAGCGCCAGGACCGGGGCCGGACCCGTGGTGGACGGGTGGGTCATTGGGGGCTCCTCGACGACGCCGGCGGGACGGCCCTCACAGCGTCGTGAAAGGTTTCAACTGGGTTGCCGGGACGCTAAGCGCGTCACCCATGTCACGTCAATGGGTCCGGTTCGAAAAAGTTTCGATAGCCGAAGGTCACGCGAGGGTCACGAAAAGAGGGGGCGACGCGAGGGCTTGACACCCCTCGTGGCGCCCCATAGCTTCCCCTTCTGAATCGTTTCACTCGCTGGTCTCACGACCCGATGTCACAGGAGCTGACGTGACCGAGCTCGCCGCGGCGAAGGCCGCTCTCAAGACACAGGCCGTCGAGACGCCGTCGTGGGCGTACGGCAACTCGGGCACGCGCTTCAAGGTGTTCGCGCAGGCGGGCGTCCCCCGCACGCCGTTCGAGAAGCTGGACGACGCGGCCAAGGTCCACGAGTTCACGGGGGTCGCGCCCACGGTGGCGCTGCACATCCCGTGGGACAAGGTCGACGACTACGCCGCCCTGGCCGAGCACGCCGGGGAACGCGGCGTGCGGCTCGGCGCGATCAACTCCAACACCTTCCAGGACGACGACTACAAGCTCGGCAGCATCTGCCACCCCGACGCGGCGGTGCGCCGCAAGGCCGTCGACCACCTGCTGGAGTGCGTCGACATCATGGACGCCACCGGGTCCAGGGACCTGAAGCTGTGGTTCGCCGACGGCACCAACTACCCCGGGCAGGACGACATCCGCGCCCGGCAGGACCGCCTCGCCGAAGGGCTCGCGGAGGTCTACGAGCGGCTCGGCGAGGGGCAGCGGATGCTGCTGGAGTACAAGTTCTTCGAGCCCGCCTTCTACACCACGGACGTCCCGGACTGGGGCACCGCCTACGCCCACTGCCTGAAGCTGGGGCCGAAGGCGCAGGTCGTGGTCGACACCGGGCACCACGCCCCGGGCACCAACATCGAGTTCATCGTGGCCACGCTGCTGCGCGAGGGCAAGCTCGGCGGGTTCGACTTCAACTCCCGCTTCTACGCGGACGACGACCTGATGGTCGGCGCCGCCGACCCCTTCCAGCTGTTCCGGATCATGTACGAGGTGGTGCGCGGGGGCGGGTTCACCCCCGAGGTCGCGTTCATGCTCGACCAGTGCCACAACATCGAGGCGAAGATCCCCGCGATCATCCGGTCGGTGATGAACGTGCAGGAGGCGACCGCGAAGGCGCTGCTGGTCGACGGCGACGCGCTGGCCGCGGCGCAGGCCTCGGGCGACGTGCTGGAGGCCAACGCCGTGCTGATGGACGCCTACAACACCGACGTGCGGCCGCTGCTGCGGGAGGTGCGGAAGGAGATGGGGCTGGACCCCGAGCCTCTCGCCGCCTACCGGCGGTCCGGGTGGGCCGAGAAGATCGTGGCCGAGCGGGTCGGCGGGGAGCAGGCGGGGTGGGGGGCCTGAGCGTCCGCCCGGTTCCGCCGTCCCCGGGGGGCGGGCCCCTCGCGGCCGTCCACCCGGTTCCCCGCGCCCCTTTCTCCACCCCTCCCTTCTGAAAAGGAACTCTCACTCATGGCACCTCACCCCGAAGCCGAAGCCCTGCTCGCCCGTTCCCACCGGCTCGGTTCCGATCCCCGCAACACCAACTACGCCGGCGGCAACGCGTCCGCGAAGGGCACCGAGACCGACCCCGTGACCGGGGGCGAGGTCGAGCTGATGTGGGTGAAGGGGTCCGGTGGCGACCTCGGGACCCTGACCGAGGCGGGGCTGGCCGTGCTGCGGCTGGACCGGCTGCGGGCCCTGAAGGACGTCTACCCGGGCGTCGAGCGCGAGGACGAGATGGTCGCCGCGTTCGACTACTGCCTGCACGGCAAGGGGGGCGCGGCGCCCTCCATCGACACCGCGATGCACGGGCTGGTCGAGGCCGCGCACGTCGACCACCTGCACCCCGACTCCGGGATCGCGCTGGCCTGCGCTGCGGACGGGGAGAAGCTGACCGCCGAGTGCTTCGGCGACACGGTGGTGTGGGTGCCGTGGCGGCGGCCCGGCTTCCAGCTGGGGCTGGACATCGCCGCCGTGAAGGAGGCCAACCCGCAGGCCGTCGGGTGCGTCCTGGGCGGGCACGGGATCACGGCGTGGGGCGCGACCTCCGAGGAGTGCGAGCGCAACTCGCTGCACATCATCCGCACCGCGGAACGGTTCCTGGCCGAGCGCGGCAAGGCCGAGCCGTTCGGTCCGGTGATCGAGGGGTACGAGCCGCTGCCCGAGGGCGAGCGGCGGGAGCGGGCGGCGGCGCTGGCGCCGTACGTGCGCGCCGTGGCCTCGCAGGACCGGCCGCAGGTCGGGCACTTCACGGACAGCGACGTGGTCCTGGACTTCCTCGCCCGGGCCGAGCACCCGCGGCTGGCCGCGCTCGGCACCTCCTGCCCCGACCACTTCCTGCGCACGAAGGTCCGGCCGCTGGTGCTGGACCTGCCGCCGGCGGCCCCCCTGGACGAGGTCATCGCCCGCCTGAAGGAGCTGCACGCCTCCTACCGCGAGGAGTACGCCGCGTACTACCGGCGGCACGCCGAGCCCGGCTCCCCCGCGATGCGCGGCGCCGACCCGGCGATCGTGCTGGTCCCGGGCGTGGGCATGTTCTCCTTCGGCAAGGACAAGCAGACCGCGCGGGTGGCCGGCGAGTTCTACGTCAACGCCATCAACGTGATGCGCGGCGCCGAGGCGGTGTCGGCGTACGCGCCGATCGAGGAGTCGGAGAAGTTCCGCATCGAGTACTGGGCGCTGGAGGAGGCCAAGCTCCAGCGGATGCCGAAGCCGAAGCCGCTGGCGACCCGGGTGGCGCTGGTGACCGGCGCGGGCAGCGGGATCGGGCGGGCGATCGCCCACCGGCTGGTCGCCGAGGGCGCGTGCGTGGTGGTCGCGGACCTGAACGGCGACAACGCGGCGCAGGTGGCCGAGGAGCTGGGCGGGCCGGACAAGGCCGTCGCCGTGACCGTGGACGTGACCGACGAGGAGCGGATCGCCGAGGCGTTCCGGGCGGCGGTGCTGGCCTTCGGCGGCGTCGACCTCGTCGTGAACAACGCGGGCATCTCCATCTCCAAGCCGCTGCTGGAGACGACCGCGAAGGACTGGGACCTCCAGCACGACATCATGGCCCGCGGCTCGTTCCTCGTCTCCCGCGAGGCGGCCCGCGTGATGATCGCGCAGGGCCTGGGCGGCGACATCGTCTACATCGCCTCCAAGAACGCCGTCTTCGCCGGTCCCAACAACATCGCCTACTCCGCCACCAAGGCCGACCAGGCCCACCAGGTGCGGCTGCTGGCGGCCGAGCTCGGCGAGCACGGCATCCGCGTCAACGGCGTCAACCCGGACGGCGTGGTGCGCGGTTCCGGCATCTTCGCCGGCGGCTGGGGCGCGCAGCGGGCCGCCGTCTACGGGGTGCCGGAGGAGAAGCTGGGCGAGTTCTACGCGCAGCGCACCCTGCTCAAGCGGGAGGTGCTGCCCGAGCACGTGGCGAACGCCGTGTTCGCGCTGACCGGCGGCGACCTCACGCACACCACCGGCCTGCACGTCCCGGTCGACGCCGGCGTCGCCGCCGCGTTCCTGCGGTGACGGCGGTGGCACCGGTGAAGTCGTACGCGGCGGTCGACCTCGGCGCGTCCAGCGGGCGCGTCATGGTCGGCCGCGTCGACCCCGACCGCCTGGAGCTCACCGAGGTCCACCGCTTCCCCAACCGGCCCGTCCGGGTGCCCGAGGGGCTGCGCTGGGACGTCCTGTCCCTGTACGCGGGGGTGCTCCAGGGGCTGCGCGCGGCGGGGCGGGCCGATTCCGTCGGCATCGACAGCTGGGCCGTGGACTACGGCCTGCTGGACGCCGACGGGGCGCTGCTCGGCAACCCCGTGCACTACCGCGACGGCCGGACCGAGGGCGTCGCGGAGAAGGTGTGGGCGACCCTGCCCGCCGACGAGCTGTACGCGGCGACCGGGCTGCAGTACGCGCCGTTCAACACGCTGTACCAGCTGACCGCGGCCCGCTCCACCGCCCAGTTCGCCGCGGCGAAGCGGCTGCTGCTCATCCCCGACCTGCTCGCGTACTGGCTGACCGGCGAGCAGGGCACCGAGCTGACCAACGCCTCGACGACCCAGCTGATCGACCCGCGCACCCGGGAGTGGTCGTACGACGTGGCGGAGCGGCTGGGGGTGGACCTCGGGCTGTTCGCGCCGCTGCGGCGGCCCGGGGACCCGGCGGGCGTGCTGCGGCCGGAGGTGCTGGAGGAGACCGGGCTGACCGGTCCGGTGCCGGTGACCACGGTCGGCTCGCACGACACGGCCTCCGCGGTGGCCGCCGTCCCGGCCGTGGGCGAGCGGTTCGCGTACATCTGCACCGGCACCTGGTCGCTGGCCGGCCTGGAGCTGGCCGCGCCGGTGCTGACCGAGGAGAGCCGGGCCGCCAACTTCACCAACGAGCTGGGACTGGACGGCACGGTCCGCTACCTGCGCAACATCATGGGCCTGTGGCTGCTCCAGGAGTGCGTGCGGGCCTGGGGCGAGCCGGACCTGGGCGCGCTGCTGCTGGAGGCGGCGAAGGTGCCGGCGCTGCGGTCGGTCGTCGACGCGGGCGACGCCGCGTTCCTGGCGCCGGGCCGGATGCCGGAGCGGATCGCCGAGGCCTGCCGGGCCTCGGGGCAGCCGGTGCCGGCGACGCCCGCCGAGATCACGCGCTGCATCCTCGACTCGCTGGCGCTCGCCCACCGCAAGGCGGTGGCGGACGCCCAGCGGCTCGCGGACCACCCGGTCGACGTGGTGCACATCGTGGGCGGCGGCACCCGCAACGCCCTGCTGTGCCAGCTGACCGCCGACGCCTGCGGGCTGCCGGTGGTGGCGGGGCCGACGGAGGCCGCCGCGCTCGGCAACGTGCTGGTGCAGGCCCGGGCGCACGGGCTGGTCGGCGACCTGGCCGGCATGCGGTCGCTGCTGACCCGCACCCAGCCGCTCACCCGGTACGAGCCGCGCGGCGGCACGGAACGGTGGCGGGCCGCGCAGGCCCGGCTCGTCGCGGGGTGACGAGGACTGTCCCGGTCCCCCGCCCCTGATTACGCTTCCCATCGACATCGACCCCGAGGAGCCGCGATGCGTGTCGCCCTGTTCCTGACCTGTGTCAACGACACGCTCTATCCGGACACCGGGCGCGCCGTGGTGAGACTGCTGACCAGGCTGGGCGTCGAGGTCGACTTCCCGATGGCCCAGACCTGCTGCGGACAGGCGCACTACAACACCGGCTACCGCCACCAGGCGGAGCCGCTGGCCCGGCACTTCGCCGACGTGTTCGGCCGGTACGAGGCGATCGTGACGCCGTCCGGGTCGTGCGGGGCGATGGTGCGGGAGCTGTACCCGCGGATGGGCGAGCGGGCCCGGGCGGAGGGGCGCGGGGGCGCCCTCGCGGCCACCCTGGCGCCGGTGGTGCCGAAGACGTACGAGCTCACCGAGTTCCTGGTGGACGTGCTGGGGGTGACGGACGTCGGCGCGTACTACCCGCACAAGGTGACCTACCACCCGACCTGCCACGGGCTGCGCGGCCTGGGGCTGGGCGAGCGGCCGCGGCGGCTGCTGCAGGCCGTGAAGGGGCTGGAGCTGGTCGAGCTGCCGGGTGCCGAGGAGTGCTGCGGCTTCGGCGGCACCTTCGCGGTGAAGAACGCCGACGTCTCGGCGGCGATGGGCGCGGACAAGGTGCGCAACGCCGAGTCGACGGGCGCCGAGGTGCTGTGCGCGGCCGACAACTCCTGCCTGATGCACATCGGCGGCACGATGACCCGGCTGCGCACCGGCATGCGGCCGGTGCACATCGCGGAGATCCTGGCGAGCACCGAGGAGGACCCGGCGGCATGAGCGGAACGTTCGTCGGCATGCCGGCCTTCCCCGAGGCCGCGCGCGAGGCGGTGCACGACACCACGCTGCGCGGCAACCTGCGGCACGCCACCCACACCATCCGCGCCAAGCGGGCCAGGGCCGTCGAGGAGATGTCCGACTGGGCGGCGCTGCGCGAGGCGGGCAAGCGGATCAAGGACCACACCCTGCGCCATCTCGACCGTTACCTGGTGCAGTTGGAGGAGGCGGTGACGGCGGCCGGCGGCACGGTCCACTGGGCCGCCGACGCCGACGAGGCCAACCGGATCGTGACGGACCTGGTGAGGGCGACCGGCGAGAGCGAGGTCGTCAAGGTCAAGTCGATGGCCACGCAGGAGATCGGGCTCAACGAGGCCCTGGAGGCGGCGGGCATCCGCGCCTACGAGACCGATCTCGCCGAGCTGATCGTGCAGCTGGGCAAGGACCGGCCCTCGCACATCCTGGTCCCCGCGATCCACCGCAACCGGGGCGAGATCCGGGACATCTTCCGCGCGGAGATGGCCGAGTGGGGCCGCGCGGCCCCCGAGGGCCTGACGGACTCCCCCGCCGAGCTCGCCGAGGCGGCCCGGCTGCACCTGCGGGAGAAGTTCCTGCGGGCCAGGGTCGGCGTCTCCGGCGCCAACTTCATGGTCGCCGAGACCGGCACGCTGGTCGTCGTGGAGTCCGAGGGCAACGGCCGGATGTGCCTGACCCTGCCCGAGACGCTGATCTCGGTGGTCGGCATCGAGAAGGTCGTGCCGACCTGGCGGGACCTGGAGGTGTTCCTCCAGACCCTCCCCCGCTCCTCGACGGCCGAGCGCATGAACCCGTACACCTCCACCTGGACCGGCACCGCGGACGGGGACGGGCCGGGCACCTTCCACCTGGTGCTGCTGGACAACGGCCGCACCGACACCCTCGCCGACGAGGTCGGCCGCCAGGCGCTGCGCTGCATCCGCTGCTCGGCCTGCCTGAACGTCTGCCCGGTGTACGAGCGGGCCGGCGGCCACGCCTACGGCTCGGTCTACCCCGGCCCGATCGGCGCCATCCTCAGCCCCCAGCTGCGGGGCACGGGCAGCGAGATCGACGCCTCGCTGCCGTACGCGTCCAGCCTGTGCGGGGCCTGCTACGAGGTGTGCCCCGTCGCCATCGACATCCCCGAGGTGCTGGTGCACCTGCGGGAGCGGGTGGCGCAGGGCGGCGAGGTGACCCGCGGCGGCAACAAGGTGGTGCTCAGGCCGGCCAAGGGCCACGCGGCCGAGCGGGCGGCGATGCGGGCGGCCCGCTGGGCGTTCGCCCGCCCCGGCGCGCTGCGCGCCGGGCAGCGGCTCGCCTCCCGCACCCGCCGCCTGCATCCGCGCACCCTGCCCGGACCGGGCCGGGCGTGGAGCGGGACCCGGGACCTGCCGCAGGTGCCGGCGGAGCCGTTCCGGGACTGGTGGCAGCGCACGCAGGGCGGAAAGGACGGCGGCAAGTGAGCAGCAGGGAACGGATCCTGGGCCGGGTGCGGCGCGCGCTGGCGGACGTGCCGGCCGACGACACGCCGTACGACGAGGCCGTGGTGCGCGGGTACGCGCGGGAGCACGGCGAGCGGACCGTGGAGCAGACGGTGGACCTGCTCGCCGAGAACCTGGCGGACTACCGGGCGGTCGTGCACCGCTGCACCGCCGCCGGACTCCCGTCGCTGATCGCCTCGTTGCTCGCCGCGCGGGGCGCGAGGACGGTCGTCGTGCCGCCCGGCCTGGACCCCGGGTGGCTGGCGGCGGCCGGCGTCGAGCGGGTGCCGGACCGGGCGGGGACCGGCCCGCACGAGCTGGACCGGGTCGACAGCGTGGTGACGGGCTGCGCGCTCGCCGTCGCGGAGACCGGCACGATCGTGCTGGACGGCTCCCCCGACCAGGGCCGCCGCCGCATCACGCTCGTCCCCGACCACCACGTCTGCGTGGTCCGCGTCCCCGACCAGGTGGTCGCCTCGGTCCCCCTGGCCCTCGAACGCCTCGACCCAGCCCGCCCGCTGACGTGGATCTCCGGGCCGTCGGCGACCAGCGACATCGAGCTGGACCGGGTCGAGGGGGTGCACGGTCCGCGCACCCTGGAGGTGGTGCTGGTGGACGGTCGGGCGAGCGCGGACGTCACCTCGTAGCGGCCGGAGGGCAGCCGGTAGGAGGCGGTGCCGTCCGCGAAGCCCAGGCAGCGCACGCCCTCGGCGCGTGACGGCGGGGTCCGGCCCTCGCGCACGCCGTCGGGTCCGGTGGCCGCCGGCCGCAGTGTCGCCGTGCTGCCGGCGGGGACGACGGCCCGGTGGGCCAGGGTCCGGTCCCGCGCGGTCCACTCGCTGACGATCGCGCCGTAGGCGGAGTGGTTGAACGGGTTCATGTCGACCGGGCCGAAGCCGTCCTCGGAGGAGTACGAGTTCCAGCGCTCCCGGACGGTGGTGGCGCCGTTCTTCACCGAGTACGGCCAGGACGGCGGGGCGTCCCGGTGGAGGAGCACGTGGGCGAGGCCGGCGCGGCCCTCGTCGGTGAGGACCGGGGCGAGGACGTCCACCCCGAGGAAGCCGACGGCGAGGGTGTTCCCGGCGTACCCGACGCGGGTGGTGCCGGGGCGGGCGGCCTGGCAGGCGGCGTCGTTGCCGATGTTCTCGGCGAGCGACGCGACCGGCCGGCGGCGCTGGGCCCCGGTGTCGTACAGGCCGGGCTCGAGCACCCACAGCAGGGCGGTCCGGCCGTCGTCCTCGGGCGGTCCGCCGAGGATCGGCCTGCCGCCGAGGCCGGAGCGGACGGTGGTCCCGCCGTCCTCGGTGGCGAGGTACCCGGCGACGAAGGCGCGCTCGATGCGGGCGAGGAGGTCGTCGTGGGCGGCGGCCTCCGAGGTGCGTCCGGTCGCGCGGGCCGTCTGGGCCATCAGGCGGGTGCTGGGGCCGTAGTGGACGTCGCTCATCAGCCGGGTGCCGGTGCCCCGCGGGGCCGGCCGGTCGGCGAAGAGGGCGCCCCGGCCGGCGCAGGTGTCGCCGGTGCGGCCGCGGATCCAGTCCAGGTAGCGGGTCATCGCGGTCCGGCTGCGGTCGATGACGGTGGTGTCGCCGGTCATCTGCCACCGCGTCCAGGGGACGACGCCCCCGCGGTCGGCCCATCCGCTCACCGGCGCCTCGGCGGTGCAGCGGTCGCCCGGCGCCACGGCGGTGAACCGGGCGCCGTCCAGGCCGTGGATGCGCTGCGCGTCGCTCAGGATGTCCTGGAAGCGGGACAGGAGGCAGACCGCGCCCGGCGGTCCGGGCGGTGGCCGTGACCGCGTGACGGCGGCCACCCCGTCCGACCGGGTGACAGAAGGAGTGAGCAAGCGCTTAGATAGGTGTCCGGGCATCCGGGGGGATGCCCGGACACCCGTCGTTCCGCGACCCCGGCCGGAGGCCCTGGTGTTCACTTCCGTCGACGACGTCTCCGCGCGCCTCGCCGAGACCGGCTACCTGGCGTCGCCCGCCGTCGCCACCACCGTGTTCCTCGCCGACCGGCTCGGCAAGCCGCTGCTGGTGGAGGGCCCCGCCGGGGTCGGCAAGACGGAACTCGCCAAGGCCGTCGCCCAGGTGGCCGGGGCCCGGCTCGTGCGGCTCCAGTGCTACGAGGGCGTCGACGAGGCGCGGGCACTGTACGAGTGGAACCACGCCAAGCAGCTGCTGCGCATCAGCGCCGGACGCGGCGAGAGCTGGGACGAGGCGCGCACGGACGTCTTCAGCGAGGAGTTCCTGCTCCCCCGCCCGCTGCTGACCGCCCTGCGCGGCGACGACCCCAAGGTGCTGCTGATCGACGAGACCGACAAGGCGGACGTCGAGGTGGAGGGCCTGCTGCTGGAGGTGCTCAGCGACTTCCAGGTCACCGTGCCCGAACTCGGCACCGTCACCGCCACCCGCCGCCCCTTCGTGGTGCTCACCTCCAACGCGACCCGCGAGCTGTCCGAGGCGCTGCGGCGCCGCTGCCTGTTCCTGCACATCGGTTTCCCCGACGAGGAGCTGGAGCGGCGGATCGTGCGGCTGAAGGTGCCGGGGACCGACGCGGCGCTGGCCCGGTCCGTGGTACGGGTCGTCGGCGCGCTGCGCGCGATGGACCTGCGCAAGGCCCCGTCGGTCGCGGAGACCGTCGACTGGGCGCGCACCCTGCTCGCGCTCGGCGCCGGCACCCTCGACGAGACCGTCGTGCGGGACACCCTGGGCGTGCTCCTCAAGCACCAGGACGACGTGCTGAAGGCGGCGGCCAAGCTCGATCTGGACGCCCTGGACGCCCTGTGACGGCGACCGCGGACGTCGCGTCGCGGCTGACCGGCTTCGTCGGGGCGCTGCGCTCGCACGGGGTGCGCGTCGGCACCGGCGAGACCGTGGACGCGGCGCGGGCGGCGGCCGCGCTGGGGTTCGCGGACCGGGAGCTGCTGCGGGAGGGACTGGCGGCGACCCTGCTGCACACCGCGGGCCAGCGGCCGGTGTTCGACGCGGTCTTCGACCTGTACTTCCCGCGAGCCGTCGGCGCGCCCGGGGCGGAGCCCGGCGACCGGGAGGACCTGCGCGAGCGGCTGGCGGCCGCGCTCGCCGCCGACGACGCGGCACTCCTGGGCCGGCTGGCCGCGGAGGCGGTCGACGGCCTGGGCGGGTACGGGAGTTCACCGGCGTCGGACGGCTGGTCGTCGTACCAGACGCTCGACCGGCTCCGGCCGCAGACGCTGCTGGCGCGGGTGCGCGACGACGTCCGGGCCCGGGGCGGCGGCGACGGGTTCGCGGACCGGCTGCTGGAGGACGAGATCCGGCGGCGCATCGAGACGTTCCGCCGGATGGTGGCGGCGGAGGCGCGGCGCCGGGTCGCCGAGCGGCGCGGCCGGGACGAGATCGCCCGCCGGGCCGTGGCCCCCTCCCCCGACCGCGTCGACTTCCTGTTCGCCGGACGCGACCAACTGGCCGAACTGCGCAGGACCGTTCAGCCGCTCGCCCGCAAACTCGCCACCCGGCTGGCCGCCCGGCGCCGCCGGGCGTCCCGCGGCACCGTCGACCTGCGGCGCACCCTGCGCGGCTCGCTGTCGACGGGCGGGGTGCCGATGCGGCCGGTGCTGCGCCGGCGCCGCCCGGCCCGTCCCGAACTGGTGCTGCTGTGCGACGTGTCGGGCTCGGTCTCGGGGTTCTCGGACTTCACGATGCTGCTGGTGCAGGCGCTGCACGACCAGTTCGCCAGGGTGCGGGTGTTCGCCTTCGTCAACCGGGTCGACGAGGTGACCCGGCTGCTGGTGCACGGCGCCGCCGACCCGGGCGGACTCGGCGCCCGCATCCGCTCCGAGGCGACGCTCACCGGCTGGCACGGCAGCAGCGACTACGGCGTCGCGCTGGGCGAGTTCGCCGAGCGGTACGCCGACGCGGTCGGCCCGCGCACCACCGTGTTCGTCCTCGGCGACGCCCGGACGAACGGGACGGACCCGAACCTGCCGGCCGTGCGCCGGCTGGCCGGACGGGCCCGCCGCGTGTACTGGCTGAACCCCGAGCAGCGTTCCCACTGGGGCACCGGCGACTCGGCCGCCCCGGCCTACGCCGAGGTGGCCGAGATGCACGAGTGCCGCACCGCCCGGCAGTTGAGCGCGCTGGTGGGCCGCCTGCTGCCGGTGTGAACGGCGGGGTCCGCGCGTGCCCGGCCTGGGGTCTGTCTGACAATTCCCTCCGGGCGACGACGGGAATCGTCAGACAGCCCCTAGTCGGCCTTGGCGTACTCCTGGGCCATCTGCCCGGCGAAGTCGTAGCAGACGACGGGTTCGTCCCCGACGACCCAGGCGTCGTGTCCCGGCGGACACACGAACACCTCGCCGGGTCCCACCTCGCGCTCCTCGCCGCTGTCCATGCGGATGCACAGCCGGCCCTCGGCGAGGTAGCAGTTGTGGTGGATCTGGCAGCTGTCGGTCCCCGCGATCGGCTTGACGGACTCCGACCAGCGCCAGCCCGGTTCGAAGGTGGCCACGGCGAAGTCCAGTCCGGTCATGTGGACGGCTTCGAGGTGCCCCCGGGGGAAATCGCGCCGCTCGTCGGGCTTGTCGAGCGTCTTGACCTCCAGCATGACGCTCCTCCTTCCGGCCGCTCTCCCCGCGGCCCGGGCCGGTCTCCGTCTGCCCCGGCCGGCACGGCGGTAGTCCGCGCCCTGCCTTCCATCGTCCGCCCGGCGCACCGGGGGCGCCATTCGGGGCGGGGCGGGGACCGGGTGCCCGGGCCCGCGTCCTCAGGCCGGTGTGCCGCAGAGGCGGGCGAAGCGCTCGGCGTCGACGTTGCCGCCCGAGAGGATCACGCCGACCCGGCCCGGGAGGGGTCCGGTGCGGCCGGTGAGCAGCGCGGCCAGCCCCGTGGCGCCGCTGGGCTCGAGCACGATCTTCAGGCGCTCGAAGGCGAACCGCATGGCGTCCCTGATCTCGTCGTCGCCGACCAGGACCACACCGTCCAGGAGCCGCCGGTTCACGGAGAAGGTGAGTTCGCCGGGGGTGTGCAGTGCCTGGCCGTCGGCGATGGTGCGCGGGACGGGGATGCTGACGCGGTGGCCCGCCTCCAGCGACCGCTTGGTGTCGTCGCCGGCCTCGGGCTCCACGCCGATGACCCGTGCCGCCGGGTGGAGGCCCTTGACGACGGTGGCGCTGCCGGCGATCAGCCCGCCGCCGCCGACCGGCGCGACCAGCGCGTCCAGCTCTCCCGCCTCTTCCAGCAGTTCGAGTGCCGCGGTGCCCTGCCCGGCGATGACGTGCGGGTGCTCGTAGGGCGGGATGAGCGCCAGGCCCCGTTCGGCGGCCAGGGCCTCGGCGACGGCGACGCGGTCGCCGCGGTAGCGGTCGTAGGTGACGATCTCGGCGCCGTAGCCGGCGGTGGCCGCCCGCTTGGACGGCGGGGCGTCCTCCGGCATGACGATGACCGCGGTGGTGCCCAGCTCCCGGGCGGCCAGGGCGACGGCCTGGGCGTGGTTGCCCGACGAGTACGCGACGATGCCCCGGGCCAGCTGCCCGGCGGTGAGGCGGGAGGCGGCGTTGTAGGCGCCGCGGAACTTGAAGGCGCCGCCGCGCTGGAAGTTCTCGCACTTGAGGAGGACCTCGGCGCCGACGAGCGCGTCCAGGGTGCGGGAGCGCAGGACGGGGGTGCGGTGGGCGGAGCCCTTCAACCGGGCCGCGGCGTCGCGGACGTCGTCGAGGGTGACCGGCGGGGCCGCGGGCGGGGTGCCGGCCGGGCCTGCGGGCGGGGTGGTGGGCGTCACGCGTCTCCTCCTGGGGATGTCGTGCCGGTCGCGGCCCTGGCCAGGGCGAGGTAGTTGTAGGCGGAGGCGCGGGAGATGCCGAGGCGGGCGGCGACCTGCTCGACGGCGCGGCGGACCGCGAAGACGCCGCGCGCGTCCAGGCCGCGGAACAGCTCGACGCGCTCCTCCCGGCCGAGCTCCGCCCAGCTCCCGCGCTGCCGCAGCCGGTGGGCGTCGACGAGGGCGTCGACGACCGAGTCGATGTCGTCGCCGAAGGTGGTCGTCGGCAGCTCGGCCGGGTCGCCGCCGAGGCCGGCGAGCGCGCCGAGCAGGCTGTGGACCCGGCCGACCGCGGTGACGTCGACGTTGACGCACAGGGCGCCGAACACGGCCCCGGTGGAGTCCCGCAGCACCATCGTCGAGGACTTCACCAGCGTGCCGCCGCCGGTCCGGGTGAGGTAGTTGAGCTCGTCGGCCGCCTCGTCGCCGCGGGCCAGCACCCGCATGCCGATCTCGCTCATCGCCCCGCCCACCGAGCGCCCGGTCACCGAACCGGCCACGGCGGTCACGGACCTCTCCGGGGTGCGGTAGTCGTGCAGCACGACCTCGCACAGCGGCCCGAAGGTCGCCGCGATCCCGTCCACCACGGGGGTCAGCGCCGCGAGGATCGCGTCGCGCTCCGCCTCCAGGGCTCGCCCGGCCGTCATGGCCCCTCCTGTTCCACGGGGGTTCTTAGACTACACGTCCACCACTTGGACTCCTAGTCCAGGACAGGAGTCCGGGCGGGAGGGCCGGCGCCCGCCGCACGGGCGCCGGCCCTGCCGCAGGGGACGCGGGACTCCTCTCAGGCGACGGCGAGAGCGGCCGTCGTGGGAACGGCCGTCGCGGGAACGGCCGTCGCGGGAGCGGCCGCTGCGCGGTCGGCCGGTGCGGGAACGGCCTCGTCCCCTTCGGCGAGCAGGGCCGTCAGGGCCGCCCGGGCGCGGGCCACCCGGGAGCGGACCGTGCCGACCGGGCAGCCGCTGCGGGCGGCGGCCTCCGCGTACGGCAGGCCGAGCAGCTGGGTGAGGACGAACGCCTCGCGCCGCTCGGCCGGCAGCGAGGCGAGCAGGTCGAGCAGGACGACGCCGTCGTCGAAGCCGGGCAGGCCGCGCGGCTGGACGCGTTCGACGGCGAGCCGCCAGTCCGCCGTGTCGGCCGGGCGGGGCCGTACGGCGGCGTACCGATGGCTGTCGGCCACCGCGCGCCGGGCGATGGCCAGCAGCCAGGACCGCGCCGAGGAACGGCCCTCGAACCGGTGCAGGCTGCCCAGCGCCCGCAGGAACGTGTCCTGCGTCAGGTCGTCCACCGCCTGCGGGTCGCCGGACAGGTGGGCGACGTAGCGGACGACGTCGCGGTGCAGGGCGCGGACGAAGCGGTCGACGGCGTCGGAGTCGCCGCCGCGTGCGGCCAGCGCCCAGGCGGTGGCCGCCTCGTCGGCCGACGGGGTCGTCGTTCTCCCGCGTGCGGCGGGGAGGGCAGGAGTGATCACCTGGTGTCCTTCTCGGAGGTCCGGGACCGGAGCCGCGCGCGGGTGGGCGGCACACGTGCCTCCGCCCCTGCGCGGGGTGGCGGACACGTGCGTGTCCCACGCGGGGACGCCGTACACGGCTGTGCGCGGGTGCGTGCGCGGCGGCACGTGGTCCCGTGAGCGGGGTGGACGGCCGTACGCCGGCCCGCCGCACGGCGCGTTCGCGTGCGGGCGGCTCGGGCGGACGGCCGTGACCCGGGTGCGCGAGGGCGGTCCCGGGTGTGCCGGCTGCCGTCAGGCGGCAGCGGCCCCGGCCGGAGGCCCCCGGGAGGTGATCGCGTGGACGAGGAGGAGATGCCGCGGCGCCCGGCCGGAACGGGCCCGGCGCACGCGTACGGGCGGCCGGTGCGGCGGCGCGGGCAGGGCGAGGAGCAGGCGCAGCGGCGCGGCCAGCCGTCCGCCCACCGCCCGCAGCAGGCGGAAGACGGCCCGCTCCCCGTGCCCCAGCCACAGGCCGCACAGCAGGGCGGCCAGCAGGTGGGCGGCGAGCATGCCGGCGGACGAGTCGCCGGGCGCGGTGTGCCCGGCGTGCGCGAGGTGCCCGCCCGTGCCGTGTCCCGCGGACACGACCGCGTGCGCCGGCATGGGCAGGGGGTTCGTGTCCGCGGCGTGCGGGCCGCCGCCGGGCGGGAACGGCGCGAGGGAGAAGGCGGAGTGCAGCAGTGCCTGCACGGCGACGGCGACGGCGGTGACCGGCGCGGGTCCGCGCTCACGGCCCGCCAGGCACCAGCCGGCGGCGCCGGTCGCGGCCCAGCCGGCCGCCAGGGTGCCCGGGGACACGTGGTCGCCGGACATCATGACGTGCCCCAGGGCCGCGAGCACGACACAGACGGCCGCGAAGACCGCGGCCCGTGTCGCGCGAGCGCACCACCCTGCCGTCATGGCGTTCCATCCTCGCATCCGGATCCCGACCCGCACCCATGGGTACGGAAAACGGCCGGAGTCCGCTCAACCCCGCCGCCCCCGTCCCGGGCTCGGCAGGGGGTACGGCGCCGGGGGCGGCCCGACGGGCAGGGCGTCGGCGTCGACGCGGCCGTCCCCGTGGGCGCGGGGATCGCCCGCGGCCTGCGGCGGGCGGTTCCGCCGGTGAACAGGCCGTCGCCCGGGCCCGGACGTCCGTACGCCGTGGGAGCAGGCCGGACGTCCCGTGCCCCGCACGGGGGCGTGCCCCGTGCGGGAGGGGCGAGCGGGCGGTGCACCGGTACGGGAGCGGCGGGGCCGACGCCGGCGGACTGCGCGCTCGTGGGGGCGCCGCGCGTGGCCGGATGCGCTCGGCGGAGGGGCGCGGGTGCGGGCGCCGGGCCGCTCGCGGTCCCGGGTGCCGCCGGGACGCCGGTCAGCGGGGGCCGTCGGTGAGCGGCCGGCTGATGTTGACCATCCAGGGGATGCCGAAGCGGTCCGTGCACATGCCGAAGACGTCGCCCCACATCTGCCGCTCCAGCGCCACGGACACCGAGCCGCCCGCCGACAGCTTCTCCCAGTAGCCGCGCAGCTCGCCCTCGTCGTCGCCGCTCACGCTCACGGAGAAGTTGTTGCCGGGGTTGTACGGCATGCCGGGCGGGGCGTCGGCGCCCATCAGGACGAAGCCGCCGGCGGTCTCCAGCAGGGCGTGCATGACCTTGTCGGCGTCCGGGGCGTCCCGCCGGCCGAACTCGCCGTAGGTGGTGAGCCGCAGGCTGCCGCCGAAGACCTCCCGGTAGTGCTCCATCGCCTGCCGGGCGTCGCCGTCGAAGCTGAGGTAGGGGTTGAGGCGCGAGGACATGGTTCCTCCCGGAGCGGGGCGAGGGCCGGTCCTCCGGACAGTAGCGCGGGCCACCGGCGACGGCCTGCCGTGCGCGGCCGGACGACCTACGGCCGGCACCGGCCGGTGGGGGGCGCGGGCGGTCCCGGCGTCCCGCGCGGAACCGGTCAGCGCGGTGCCGGGACCGAACGCGCCACGCGGAAGCCGACGTCGTCGATGCGGAAGGTCGGGTGGCTGCGGCGCCGCACCGAGGCCCGGCAGCTCCAGTGCTCGTCGGACCAGCCGCCGCCCCGGAGCACCCGGTAGCTGCCGTACACCTCGGCGTCGTAGAGGTCCCAGCACCAGTCCCAGACGTTGCCCAGCATGTCGTACAGGCCCCACGCGTTGGGCCGTCTGCCGCCCACGGGGTGGATCCGCCCGTCCGCGTTCCCGCGGTACCAGGCGATGTCGTCGAGGGCGCCGTAGCGCGGGCCGGTGGTCCCGGCGCGGCAGGCGTGCTCCCACTCCGCCTCGGTCGGCAGCCGGTACCCGTCGGCGGAGGCGTCCCACGCGACCGTCTCCTCCCCGTCCCGCACGCGGTACGCCGGGGTCAGTCCCTCGCGCAGCGACAGGGCGTCGCAGAACCGGACCGCGTCCCACCACGAGACGCCCTCGACGGGCAGCCGGTCCCCCCGCGCGGTGCTCGGCCGCAGTCCGGTGACCTGCTCGTAGCACGCCTGGGTGACCGGGAACACCGCCATCCGGAACGGCGCGACCTCCACCGGCCAGGTGCGCCGCGTCCGCCGGTCCGACAGCGTCACCCGCCCCGGGGGCACGGCCACCGTCTCGATCCCGGCCCCCACCGCACGTCCTGCTTCCGTGTCCACGACAGGCACCCTAGCGGCCGGCCGTTCCCCGGGCACGGGACCGAGGACGCCGCCGGTGTCCCTCACAGCTGCCGGTGGTCGATCCCGAGCAGGCTCGCGGCCGCCCCGAAGTCCGCCGCGTGGTGGCCGACGGCGAGGGACCAGTGGTGGCCCACCCCCGTGGCGCTCCAGGCGTCGACCCACTCCCCCGGGTCGCGGCCGAAGTCGACCCGGCTGGTGGTGTTGCCGATGGTCAGCAGCGGCCCCGGGACGACGGTCCCCTCGCAGGTGACGAAGGACAGCGTGCCGTCGGCGTCCTGACCGAGCCCCAGCAGGGTGACGGGCCCCCGCCGGACGTCGAACTCCACGCTCACGCCCCAGCCCCGCTTGCCGTGGTAGACGCCGAGCCCGCGCAGCAGCGGGTCCCGGGAGCCGACCGCCAGGTGGCCGGGCCCGTCGTGGCCCATCTCCACCACGCCGTCCTTGAAGTCGAGCGCCTGGATCTCGGTGAAGGTCCCGCCGCCGCCGACGCACTCGGAGGCCAACTGGGCGACACTGGTGCGCAGTTCGTACTCGCCGGTGGCGGGCACGCCCCGGGCGGTCAGCAGGGAGGCGCCCAGGATCATGCCGGCGCCGAGCCGCTCGTGCAGTTCGCCGTCGAGACCCCGGTGGTAGTAGGCGAGGGTGTCGAGCCCGAAGTCCGCCACGAGCCGGTCGAGGGCGACCGACACGGTCGCGCCCCACGCGAAGTCCTCGTCCGCCACGCTGTCGTCGAGGGTGAAGACCCGCCGGGCGAGCGCCATGCGCTCCCGGGTCTCCGCCTCGGTCACCCGCTCCACCCGGTGCCGCAGGTCGTCGAACTCCAGCACCTCCACGTGCGAGCCGAACGTCGCGGGAAGCAGGGTGAGATCGGTCGAGACGTCCAGCATGCCCGGGTACAGGTGCCCCATCAGGCCGTGCCGGGCGTGCCGCAGCGCGGCGCGGACGTGCGCGGCGCGCACCCACTGCCCGATGCGCCGCCAGGCCGACTCCTGCCGCAGCCAGCCGGAGACCGACCGGAAGGGGATGCCCGCGCGGCGGAAGACGTTGCCTATCTCGGGCACCGGGCACTGGGCGCAGTACGCCAGCCAGGCCCCGGTGTCGAAGGACGCGTGGTCCATCCGCTCGGTCGGCTGGAGGTCGACGACCAGGACGGGGGCGTGGGAGCGCCGCGCGATCGGCAGCACCATCGACGAGGTCAGGTAGGTGGTCAGGAACAGCACGATCAGGTCGCAGTCGGCCCGGCGCAGCCTCTCCGCGGCGGCGGCTCCCTCCTCGGCGTCGGAGACGAACCCGGCGTCGGTCACCTCCGCGTCCATGCCCCGCAGCCGCTCGGCGACGTACCCGGCCGACTCCCGCAACTGCGGCAGGAGGCCGGGGAACTGCGGCCAGTAGGTGCCGAGTCCCCCGGCGACCAGCCCGATCCGGGTGCGGCGGCGGGTGACCGGGGGCAGCAGGTCGCGCAGCGGGGCGGTCCGGTCGGCGCCCGGGTCCTGCGGCGTCCGCGCCGTGGACCGGGTCGTCCGCGCGGATGCCGTCGTGCGTCCGGTCGATGCCATGGTCGGTGCTCCTCGGGGAGGTCGGATACGGCGGGAGCGGCTCGGGTCCGTACGGCTCGGGAGCCCTGTACGGCTCGGGAGTCCCGTACGGCGTGAGGGTCCGCACGGGCCTCAAGTCGCTTGGTTATCGGGGTGGTTATGGGGCCCTTGCGGCCTCAAGGCCGTACAGCCCTCAAGGCCGTACGGCCCTCAGGTCCGCGCGGTCTTCAGGTCCGGTCGGGCGGGCGCGACGCCCGGGGCGCGCGGGACCAGGACCCGGATGATGAAGACGCCCGCGAACGCCGCCAGCGTCATGCAGGCGGTGATGGACCAGAGCAGGACGGCCGCGCTGTACTCGGCCAGGGCGGGGGTGAAGAACGCGGCGACCGCGAAGACGCCGCGCGACAGGGCGTAGGTGAGGCCCTGGGTGGTGCCCCGGGTGTCCGCGGGCAGCATGAGCTGCGACCAGACCTTGTAATTGGCCTCTCCCGCGAACGGGTTGGAGAGCTGGTACAGGACGAAGAAGACGAGCATGCCGGCGAGGGAGCCGGCGGTCAGGGACGCGGTGACGAAGGCGAGGACCTGCACGGCGGCGGCCACGTGGAACAGCCGGTCCCGCCAGGGGCTGTCGGCGACGCGGACGAAGGCCAGGGTCAGCAGCACGCCGATCGGGACGAAGGCGAGGTTGATCCCGGTGGCCAGGCTCTGCGAGGCGTCGCTGACCGTGACCAGCAGGTAGGTGCCGAACTGGCCGAAGGTGTTGGCCCCCAGGCCCCAGGTGACGTAGAAGACGAAGGTCGCGGCCATGGGCAGCAGCGCGGCCCGCGTCCACACGTCGCGCAGCGCGAGGGCGTGCGGGGCGGCCGGCCGTCCGGGCGCGTCGGCGGCGGCCCGGTCCGGTGCCCCGTCCGGCTCGGCGGGCAGTTCCAGCCGGGCGCGGAGCAGCCAGGTGACGAAGGCGGCGAGGGCCAGCTGACCGGTGATGATCCTGGCCCCGGTCATGCCCGTGGTCGACAGGGCGAAGCCGAGGAGGACGGCGACCGTGATCCCCAGCATCCACATGACTTGCGTGAAGGCCACGAGCCGTCCGCGCGCCCAGGCGGGGGCGGCGTCCGAGACCACGGCCAGCGACGTCGGCAGGTCGGCGCCCGCCGCCAGTCCCGCGACGAGGACGCCGGCGAGCAGCACGAGGTCGTCGGGCGCCACGGTGATGACGAGTGCGCCGAGGGCGTAGCAGAAGATGTCCAGGTTGTAGACGCGGCGGCGGCCGAACCGGTCGGCGAGCCAGCCGCCGGCGAGGGAGCCGACGGCGATGCAGGCGGTGACGATCGCGCTGATCGCGCCCGCCATCCACACGCCCATCGCGTAACTGTCCCGGTAGAGGGCCAGGTTGACGGAGATGCCGACGATCAGCCCGGCATCGAGGTAGGAGGCCATGCCCGACAGGGCCGCAGCCTTCCACAGGTGCCGGGGGACGGGGCGCTTGAGGGGATCCGGAGGGATGGACTCCGGTGCGGTCGGGGTACGGGCCATGAGGCGACTCCGTCGTCGTGTGACATGGCAGTCCGGGGGCCGGGTCGCAGTGAATATAGGGGGCGAAAAACGTTGCAACAAGGCGTCGTGCGGCCATTCCCGGCACGGTCCCGCCCCGGGCCCCGAGCGCCCGGGGCATGGCGGGAGCGGGCCGGTTCGCCTACCGTGAGGGCGGGTTGAAAACGTTCCAGGTCCCGTGCGCCCCTCCCGCGTCACCCCGGAAGGACCGCCCCCGTGATCTCTCCCGCGCTGCAGCGCCTCTTCGAGGATCCGCCCCGCGCCTACGGCCCCACCCCCCTGTGGTGGTGGTCGGGCGCGAAGGTCACCCGGACGCGCATGGCCTGGCAGATGCGCAGGCTGGCGCAGGGCGGCGTCCACAACCTCGTGGTGATCAACCTGGCGCCCGCGGGGCCGTGCTTCGGCGCCCGCGCCGACGAACCGGCGTGGTTCGGCGAGGAGTGGTGGGACCGCTTCACCGACGCCTGCGCGCTCGCCGCCGAGCTCGGCACGCGCCTGTGGTTCTACGACCAGATCGGGTTTTCCGGCGCCAACGTCCAGGGCGGGGTGACCCGTTGCCGTCCCGGGGCGGCGGGCCTGGCCCTGCGCACCCGCCCGGCGACCGTCACCGGGGGCGCGGTGGCCCTGCGGGACGCCGAGACCCTGGTGGCCGCGTACGGCCCCGGCGGCCAGCGCCTGCCGGCGGTCACGGACGCCGGCGGGACGTCCGGCCCGGCGGACCCGGCCGGGACGGCGGCGCCCGCCGCACTCGCCGGGACGTCCGGCCGCGCCGAGGTCGCGGCCGCCGAGGGCACCGTCGTGCGGCTGGTCACCGCCGTCCCCACGGCCTTCGACTACCTGGCTCCCGACGCCGCGTCCCTGCTGCTGGACGCGGTCCACCGCCACTTCGACCGCCGTGTGCCCGGCTACCTGGGGAACGTCGTCGCGGGCAGCTTCCAGGACGAGCTGCCGGCCACGAACTCCTGGAGCCGCCGCTTCCCCGCCGAGTTCCGCGCCCGCCGCGGCTACGACCTGCTGGACCACCTGCCGGCCCTGTTCGGCGCGGCCGACGGCACGGGCGGCGCCACGGACACCGGGCGGGCGGCGAAGGTCCGCGCCGACTACTACGCGGTCCGCGCCGCGCTCACCGAGGAGGGCCTCTTCCGGCCGCTCGCCGCCTGGCACGAGGAGCGCGGCATGCTGATCGGGGCCGACCAGAGCAACCCGGCCCGCGCGGGCCTGCCGGTCCAGGCGACGCAGCTCTACACGGACTACTTCCGCACCCACCGCTGGTACGGCGCCGCCGGCAGCGACCACCACGGCGACGCCAAGGTCCACTCCTCCATGGCGCACCTGTACGGCCACGAGCGGGTGTGGATCGAGGCGTTCCACTCCTCCGGCTGGGGCGGCACGCTGGAGGACACCTACGAGTGGCTGCTGCCGTTCCTGCGCCGCGGCGCCAACCTGTACAACCCGCACGCCAGTTACTTCAGCACCGCGGGCGGCTGGTTCGAGTGGGCGCCGCCGTCCACCGACTGGCGTCAGCCCTACTGGCGTCAGTACCCGGCGTTCGCGCGGGCCGTGGCCCGCCTCTGCTCGATCCTGTCCTGGGGGAGCTACGCGGCCGACGTGGCGGTGCTGCACCCCACGACCACCGTGCAGGCCCTCGTCCCGCTGGACGCGCCCGTCCACCACTTCGGAGACGGCCGGCTGGGCGACGGTCACGCCGACGCCGACGGGACGCAGGAGACCTACCTGGACCTGTGCGGCTGCGACAACTGGCTGCGGCCGCGGATCGGCGCCCTGGACCGGGGCGGCATCTCCTTCGACGTCGTCGACGACGACTCGGTCCGGCGCGCCGGGGCCGACGGCGGGGCGCTGCGCGTCAGGGACCTGGCGTACCGGGTCGTGCTGCTGCCCTCGGCGAGCGTGCTGGAGGAGGAGACGGCACGCCGGCTGACCCGGCTGCTCGACGGCGGCGGCCGGGTGGTGGCCGTGGGGCGGCCGCCCGCGACGGCCGCCGGCCTGGCCGGGGACGACTCCGTGGTGGCGGCGCTGCTCGCCCATCCGCGGCTGGAGCGGGTGCCCGACGCCACCGCCGCCGCGGCGGCGGTGGCCGACGCGTCCGGGTACGCCACCGGAGAGGTCCCGCTGCTCGTCCGGCGGAAGGGCCGGCACGCCGTCGCCCTGGTGACGGCGGCCTTCCCCGACGCCGGGCTGCCCGCGCGGTCGCGCACCGGCGCCCCCGCACCGCGCCGCGGCCACACCGTCGACCCGGCCCGCCGCGCCCGCGCCTCGACCGTCACGGTGCGCGCGCCGGTCGCCGAGGCCGAGGTGTGGAACCCGGCCACCGGCGCCCGCGCTCCGGCGCGCGTCACCGTCGGCGCGGACGGCGTCTCCACCCTCGACGTCCCCCTGGACGGCGCTCCCGCCGTCCTCGTCGTCTGGCGCGAGGGCCCTGCGTCGGCCGACCCTCCGACGTCCGGCCCTGCGGCGCCCGTGCCGCGGCGGGAGCGGACGATCGACGTCTCGGCCGGCTGGCAGGGCCGCCTGGTCCCCACGCTCGACAACACCTGGGGCGATCTGGCCCTGCCCCCGGGCACGTCCGTCGCCGAGCCGCAGATCTGGGACCTGCGGTGGACCGAGGCGGCGGCCGGCGCGCCGCAGGAGGCGGCGTGGCGGCCGGCGCGGGTGACGTACGGCGACCGGGTGCGCGTCCTGCCGCCGGTGCCGGCCGGGCGGGCCCCCGGGCCGCTCGACGCCGACCGCGTGGAGCGGGTGCTGGCCGGGGAGCTGCCGCTGGTGCCGCCGGGGGAAGGCTGGGGCGTCGCCGTGTACTCGCCGAGCCGCGGCGCACCCGACGCGGACGGGCTGCTCGGCACCAAGGCGCTGGTGCCCGAGGAGTTCGTCCGGGTCCCGCCGCCGGGCACCGGGCGGGTCGCCCGGGTCCGGGCCGTCGTGGAGACCGCCCACCGGGGGCCGGCCGACCTGCACGTCGGCGCCGAGGCGGCCAAGCGCGTGTGGTGGAACGGCGAGCCGCTCGGCACGGGCGGCGGCTATCTGGCGTCCGCCCGGATCACGGTGGCCCGGTCCCGCAACGTCCTGGAGTACGAGCTGTCCGACGCGCAGGACCGCCCCTCGGCGATCTCCGCGACCGCCGGCACACCGCTGGGCAGCTTCTTCTGCCTGGCCCCGCCGGACGGTTTCGCACCGCGCCCCCGGTTCATGCGGCTGCCCGACGGCGCGTGCCCCGACGGCCCGGTCACCTACCGCGGGCGGCTGCGGCTCGCGCGCGGCGGGGCGCGGGCGGTGCTGGTCGTGGGGGCGGCGACGGCGGTCACCGTGCGGTGCGACGGGGTGGTGGTGGCGCGGCAGGAGAGGACGGAGTACTACGCGGCGGACTGGGGCGCGGTGCCGGCCTTCTTCCGCCACACGCTGACCCTGGACGCGGGTGAGCACGTGCTCGACGTGGTCGCCGAGGGCGGCGGCGCCCGGGACGCGGTCTTCGTGGACCTCGTGGCACGCTCCGGGCCGTTCGCGACCGCGCTGGTCAGCGGGGCCGGCTGGGAGGCCGCGGCGGGCCGCGTGCGGGGCCGTACCGTCGAGGACGGCACCAGGCGGGGCGAGTTGCAGCACTGTCACGCCGCCGTGCGGGCCCATCCGCTGCCCGGCGCCCGGTGGCTCGCCGGCCCGCCGGTGCTCGGCCGCACGGCCGGGCCGCTGCGGGCCACCGACGACGTCCGTGCGGCGCCGCAGCGCTTCCGTCTCACCGTGCCGCCCGGCACCGTCGCGCTCACGCTGCCGCTGGAGCTCCCCGCCCGGGTCCGGGTCGGCGACGGCGCGTACCGCGCCCTGGACGGGCCCGTGCTCACGCTCCCCGCGCCTTTGGAGGAGCCGACGGAGGTGGAGGTGGTCACCGCGCCCACGGCCGTCCTGCGGGGCGGTTCCGCCTGGCGCGGGCCGGTACGGGTGCGTGCCGTTCCGGCGCCGCTGGCGCTGGGCGACTGGCGCGCGCTGGGGCTGGCCGGCTGGAGCGGCGGGGTGGCCTACGCGCGTGCGGTCGCGGTGCCGCCGGGGCCGGAGGCCGTGCTGGACCTGGGGCGGGTGCGCGGCAGCGTCGAGGTGGCGGTGGACGGGGAGCCCGTCGGCGAGGCGTTCTGTCCCCCGTACCGCTTCCCGCTGCGCGGGGCCGCCGGGCGCACCGTGCGGGTCGAGGTGACCGTGCGCAACACGCTGGCGCCCTTCCTGGCCGAGTCGACGCCGACGGCCTGGGCGTTCCCCTCCCAGCTGACGTCGGGTCTGCTGGGGCCGGTGACGCTCACGATCCCCGGGCCCTGACGGTGTTCAGCCGCCGGCGGGCGGTCTCGTGGAGTCCCGCTGGACGAGGCCGGGGGCGAAGACGCGGGTCTCGTGGACGTGCTCCGCGCGGGCCTCGATCTCGTCGAGCAGCAACTCCACGGCGGCCCGGCCGATCTCCTCGACGGGCTGGCGGACCGTCGTCAGGGCGGTGGCGCCGAAACTCGCGACGTCGAGGTCGCCGTAGCCGACGACCTGCACGTCCTCGGGGATGCGGGCGCCCCGCCCGGTGAGGCCGCGGCACAGCCCCGCCGCGAGGAAGTCGTTGGTGCAGAAGACGCCGTCGGGCAGGTCGTCGAGCTGGTCGGCGATCTTCGCTCCGTAGGCCACCGTCATCTCCTCGGCGACGACCTGCTCCAGCCGGGCCCCGCGCCGGCTGCGCACGGCCTGCCGGGCGCCCTGGTGGCGGTCGGCGCACTGGCGGATGCCGCGCTCCCCGTTGACGACGAGGACGCGCCGCGCGCCGCGGTCCAGCAGGTGCCGCACGGCGAGGCGCCCGCCGGCCACGTCGTCGACGGAGACGGAACAGCCGTCCCGGTCCGGCATCGCGCGGTCGGCCAGCACCAGCGGGATGCCGCGCTCGCGCAGCCGGGTCAGCCGGCCCGGGTCGGCGCCGAGCGGCACGACGACGACCCCGACGGCCCGCTGCTCGACGAGCATGGTGAAGTAGCCCTGCTCGCGCTCCGGGTCGTCCCCGCTGTGGCAGAGCACGAGGGAGTAGCCGTGGTCGTAGGCGGCCTCCGCGGCGCCCCGCGCGATGCGTGAGTAGAAGGAGTTGGCCACGTCGGGCAGGATCAGCCCGAGGGAGGAGGAGTGCCCGGTGCGCAGGCCGGCGGCCCCGAAGTGGGGCACGTAGTCGAGCGCCGCGATCGCGTCGCGGACCCGCTGGGCCGTGCGTGCGTTGACGCGCTCGGGCCGGTTGAGCACGTTCGACACCGTGGACACGGAGACGCCCGCCCGGGCGGCGACGTCCTGGATGCGGGCGGGGCGTGCCGGAATGGCCTCCACCCCCTCGCTGTGACAGCCGTGCGACCGGGCACGACGACGGTCCGCATGAGCGCCGCGAGTATAGCGTGACGGGATGGAGAACGATTTTCTCCGCGTCGGGCACGCGTCAGCGGCTCCAGCAGGGGAGCACCGCCCGGACCGGCGGCCGTCGGGGCACGATGCCGGGCCGGGCGGTGGTCCTCGGGTGCCCGGCCTACTCGGCGTGCTCGGTGCCGATGTACAGGCAGAACGGATGGCCCGCCGGGTCGAGGAGGACGCGCACGTCCTCCTGGGGCTGGAAGTCGGCGACCGTCGCGCCGAGGGCGACGGCGTGTGCGACGGCCGCGGGCAGGTCGTCCACCTCGATGTCCAGGTGCATCATCATCTGCTGGTCCGCGGGGGTGCCCGGCCACCGGGGGCGCCGGTAGGCGGACTCCGTCTGGAAGGCCAGCCCGGTCGTGCCGCCGGGCGGCGCGATCTCCACCCAGTCCTGCTCGTTCTTGGTCACGCGCCAGCCGAGCAGCGCCTGGTAGAACCGGGCCAGTTCCGCTGCGTCCGGTGCGTCGAGAGTGGTGCTGGACAACGTGAGTCGCGGTGTGGACGTCATGCCGCACCGGTACCCGCATACGCCGCAAGCTCGCACGAGGCGGAGAGGGGAGGCCCGCGGCGACGGCGTCCCCGGGCACGCGGAGCCTGGGGACGCCGTCGCCAGGGCCGCCGCCCGGCCGGGCGCGGGGCGTCGTGCGGCCGCCGGAGGCGTCTTGCCGTGCGTGTCCCGCCGAGGCCGTGGACCGTGCGGCCGGGAACCCGGCGGGCACGCCGAGGGGCCGGCCGGGAGGTCAGGTTCCCGGCCGGCCCCGGCTCGGCGGTGCGTGGTTCAGGCCGCCTTCCCGGCCGGGCCGGCGCTGTCGAGGACGTGTTCGCCCGGGGCCAGCGCGACCGGGGCGCAGCCGGGCAGTTCGGCGGTGGCCCGGCAGCCCTCGGGCACGGTGACCCGGGCGGTGAGGCCGGTGGCGGTCAGCTCCCAGGACAGGGAGGCCGTGCCGTAGGGGGTCTCGTGGCGGGTGCGGGCCCAGGTGATCCCTCCGCCGGGGCGCGGGCGGAAGGCGATCTCGCGGTAGCCGGGGGCGGTGGCGTCGATGCCGCCGACGACCCGGTGCAGCCAGTCGGCGACGGCTCCGAGGGCGTAGTGGTTGAAGGAGGTCATGCCGCCGGGGTTGAGGGTGCCGTCGGGCCGCAGGCTGTCCCAGCGTTCCCAGACGGTCGTGGCGCCCATGGTGACGGGGTAGAGCCAGGACGGGCACTCGGTCTGCAGCAGCAGGCGGTAGGCGACGTCCAGGTGGCCGGTGTCGGTGAGCGCGTCGCAGATCAGCGGGGTACCGACGAACCCGGTGGCGATGCGGGCGTCGTCCGCGAGGACGAGTTCGGCGAGCCGGTCGCCCGCGGCCTGCCGCTGCCGTCCGGTGAGCAGGCCGAAGGCGACGCCCAGGGCGTACGCGGTGGGGCTGTCGCTGGTCATGCGCCCGGAGGGCAGCACGTAGCGGCGGCGGAACGCGTCGGCCACCTCGTCGGCCAGCGCGGTGTAGCGCGCCGCGTCCGCGTCGTCCCCCAACTCGGCGGCGGCACGGGCGAGATGGCGGGCCGAGTGGGCGAAGTAGGCGGTGGCGACGAGGTAGCGGTCGGTGCGGCCGGCGGCCGGGTCGTCCGGCGGGGCGGCGGGGTCGAGCCAGTCCCCCAGCTGGAAGCCGGTGTCCCACAGGCGGCCGGGGCCTGCGAGGCGGGCCATGAGCTCGACCCAGGCGCGGGCCATGGGGTAGTGGCGGCGCAGCAGGTCCAGGTCGCCGAAGCGCCGGTAGAGCGTCCAGGGGGTGAGGGTGGCGACGTCGCCCCAGGCGGCCCCGGGCCGGACGGGGGTCCACATCGGTTCGCCGGGGATGACGGGGACGTACCAGGGGATCGTGCCGTCCGGGAGCTGTTCCAGGCCGACGTCGGTGAGCCAGGAGTCGAGCATGCCGGCGCAGTCGTAGAGGAAGCTCGCGGTGGGGGCGAAGACCTGGATGTCGCCGGTCCAGCCGAGGCGTTCGTCGCGCTGCGGGCAGTCGGTGGGGATGTCGACGAAGTTGCCGCGCATGCTCCACACCACGTTCTCGTGCAGGCGGTTGACCAGCGGGTCGCTGCACTCGAACCAGCCGGTGCGGCGCATGTCGGTGTGGTACACCCGGGCGGTGACCGCGTCGGCGGCCAACTCGCCCGGCCAGCCGGTGACTTCGGCGTACCGGAAGCCGTGCAGGGTGAAGCGGGGCTCCCAGGTGAGCGGGCCCTGCCCGGCGAGGATCAGCGTGTCGGTGGCGTGCGCCTCGCGCAGCGGGCGGGTGGCGAGTTCGCCGTCCTGCAGGACCTCGGCGTGCCGCAGGGTGACGGCGGTGCCGGCGGGGCCGTCGACGGTGACGCGCAGGCGGCCCACGAGGTTCTGGCCGAAGTCGAGCAGGTGCCGGCCGTCGTCCGTGCGGCGGACCGCGACCGGGGTGACCTCCTGGGTGCAGCGCACCGGCGGTCCCTGCGGGGCGACCAGGGTGCGCGGGTCGCGGCTGCCGGTGCGGACGGGGGTCCAGTCGGCGGAGCGGGTGCCGCGGGGCGTGGCCCAGTGCGGGTCGTGCAGGCGGGCGTCGAAGGTCTCGCCCTCGTACAGGCCGCTGGCCAGGAGGGGGCCGGGTGCGGCGCTCCAGGTGCCGTCCGTGGCGATGACGACGGTGCTGCCGTCGGCGTGGGTCACCTCCAGCTGGGCGAGCAGGGACTGGTCGGTGCCGTAGATGTTGCGGGTGCCGCCGTCGAAGCCGTACTTGCCGCGGTACCAGCCGTCGGCGAGCCAGGCGCCGATGGTGTTGGCGCCCTCGGCGAGGTGGCCGGTGACGTCGTGGGTGCGGTAGCGCAGCCGGTGCGGGTAGACGGTCCAGCCCGGGGCGAGGGCCTCGTCGCCGACCCGGCGGCCGTTGATCTCCACCTCGTACAGGCCGTGCGCCGAGACGTACAGGCGGGCCCGCGCGACGGGGCGGTCGAGGCGGAAGTCCTTGCGGACGCGGGCCGGGCGGCGCTCGGCCCGCGGGTCCTCGTCCCAGCCGGCGCCCACGGGGACCGCCCGCCAGTCCGCCGGGTCGAGGAGGCCGGCCTCGACGGCGCGGGGCTCGCTCCAGGGGGAGGGTCCGTCGGCGCCCGGGGTCCAGACGCGGACCCGGACGGCCACGCGTTCCCGGGAGGCCAGCGGCGCGCCGGGCCAGTCCACCAGGACCTGGCCGGGTCCGGCGACGCGGCCGGTGCGGTGCACGGCGCCGGAGCGGTCGAGTTCCAGCTCGTAGGCCTCCTGGCGGCCGGCGCCGGAGGGGAGGGTCCAGGTGAGGCGGGGGGCGGGGACGCCGATGCCGAGGCCGTCCGTGAGGTGTTCGAAGGACACCGGGGAAGGCTGAGGGGGCAGCAAGGCAAACCTTTCGTTCACGTGCGCGGGGGCGGTGGGTGCCGGGGCCGGGTCAGCCCTTGACCGCTCCCGAGGTGAGGCCCTTCATGACCTTCTGGTTGAGGAACAGGTAGATCAGGAGGGTGCCGAAGACGTTGATGCAGACGGCGGCGAAGAGGGGGCCGTACTGCGTGGCGCCGAAGTCGCCGGTGAAGTTGAGCAGGCCGACCTGGACGGTGCGCAGGTCCTGGCCGTTGGTGAAGGTCAGCGCGATGAGCAGGTCGTTCCAGATGAAGAAGAACTGCACCAGTCCGACGGTGAGGAGCGCGTTGCGGACCATGGGCACGCTGATGGTCCAGAAGGCGCGCAGGATGCCGGCGCCGTCGAGGGTGGCGGCCTCGAACATCTCCCGGGGGACGCCGCGGTAGTAGGTGGCCATCATGAAGACCGTCAGCGGCAGGCCGGTGCCGGTGTAGGTGAGGATCAGCGGCCACAGGGTGCCGGACAGCCCGGTTTGGAAGTACACGGTGAACAGGGGCAGCAGGATCATCTGCGGGGGCACCATCATGCCCGCGAGGAAGACCAGCAGGGTCAGGCTGCGGCCCTTCCAGACCATGATCTGCAGGGCGAACCCGGCGGCCGTGCCCAGCAGCAGCATCAGGGCGAGCGCGGGCACCACGGCGAGCGCGCTGTTCTGCACGTACAGGCCGATGTTGCCGGTGGTCCACGCCTCGGTGTAGTTGCCCCACTCCCAGGTGGTGGGCAGGCTCCAGGTGGAGTTGTTCAGGTAGTCGTCGTTGGACTTCAGCGACGTCAGGAACATCCAGACCAGCGGGTAGACCTCCACGACCAGCAGCAGGGCGACGACGATCCGTACCCACGGCCGGCTCCCGGGGCGGCGTCCGCGCGTCCGCGCGGTGGCGCCGGACGGCCCGCGGCCGCGGTGCCCCGCGGGGTTCTTCACCGGTGTGTCGACGGCCATGGCTCTCAGCCCTCCGTGAGGTCGCGCCGCGAGACGCGGTAGACGGCCAGGCTCACCAGCAGGCACACCACGGTCAGCAGCAGGGCGATGGTGCTTCCGTAGCCGTAGTCGCTGTAGGTGAACGACGTCTGGAACATGTACAGGGTCAGCGGGGTGGTGCCGTTGCCGGGTCCGCCGCCGGTCAGGGCGACGATCGAGTCGAAGACCTTCAGGGTGCCGTTGATGCTGAAGATCAGCGACGACATCAGCACCGGCAGGGACAGCGGCAGCACGACGTGGCGGATCAGCCGCAGGCCCGTGGCACCGTCCAGGCGGGCGGACTCCAGGACCTCGTCGGGGATGTCGACGAGACCGGCGAAGAGCAGGACGGCGTAGAAGCCCATGGAGCGCCAGACGTCCATGGCGATCAGCACCCAGAACGCGTGTCCGGCGCTGCCGAAGAAGTCGACCGGCTCGATGCCGACGGCGTTCAGGAGGGAGTTGACCGGGCCGGTCTGCGGGGCCACCTGGAAGAGCTTCTGGAACAGCAGGCCGACGGCGACGGTGGGCAGCACCACGGGGAAGAACACCAGCGTGCGGACGAGCGCCGAGGCCCGCCTCAGGAAGAAGACGTACAGCAGGGCCAGGAGGTAGCCGGCGACGACCTGTCCGGCCGTCACGACGGCGGCGTACTTCAGCGTGAACCACAGGGCGTCGTGGACGGCCGGGTCGTCGAGCAGGCGGGAGAAGTTGGCGACGCCGTTGCCGGTGAAGCCGTCGATGGTGTTGCCCCGGGTGAAGGAGTACCCGAGCGACCACGCCATCGGCACGAGCATGATCGCTGAGTAGACGAGGAGGGCGGGACCGAGCAGGAGCGCGATGGCCCTGCGGTCCCCGAGTACGCGGTGCATGGATGTCGGTCCACTTCGTTTCCGTCGGGAAGGCCTGCCTGCGGCGGCGGGGGGCGGCGCACGCGGGGAGGCGTGCGGGCCGCCCCCGGCCGGTCACCGTGCGGACAGGGCGTCCTGCACGGTCTGCATGAACTGCTTCGGGCTCATGCCGCCGGCTACCAGGCTCGCCGCGTTGGTCTGGCTGACGGTGGTGGCCTTGGTGGAGAACAGGGCCTCGAACCACAGCACGTTCCGCTTCGAGGAGCTGATGGTGTCGCGAACCTGGGTGGTGACCGCGTCGGCGTCCTTGACCTCGGTGCCGACCTTGAAGCCGGAGATGGTGCCGTGGTCCTTCAGCGCGGTGCTGCCGTAGTTCTTCGCGATGCAGGAGACCCAGTCGCCGGTCCTGGCGTCGAAGGACTTGGCCCCGAGGGTGATACCGAGGCCGACGTTCGAGGGGTACTGGTCGATCGAGCCCTTGCCGCCGGAGACGGCCGGGAAGGGCATGAAGCCGACGTTCTCGGCGCCGACCTTGTTCTGCTTCTCGTCGGAGATGTTCGCCAGCGCCCAGCTGCCCATGTAGAACATGGCGGCCTTGCCGTTCAGGAACTCGTTCATCGCGGTGTCGTAGTCGATGGAGCCGACGCCCTTGCCGAAGTAGCCCTTCTCCCCCAGCTCGGCGACCTCCTCGGCGGCCTTCACGTACTCCGGGTCGGTCAGCTTCGCCTCACCGTCCGCCACCTTCTGCAGCGCGTCGGGACCCAGGCTCCGGTAGAGGTAGCCGCTGATCATCCGGGTCAGCGGCCAGCCCTGCTGCCCGGAGGCGGAGAACGGCCGAACGCCCGCCGACTCCAGCTTCGCCGCGGCCGAGACCAGCTCGTCCCAGGTGCCGGGCACCTTCAGCCCGTTCTCCTCGAAGAGCTTCTTGTTGTAGAAGATCCCCTCGATGTTGTACTCGTACGGCAGCACCCGGAACTTCCCGCCGTACAGCGCCTTGACCGTGGAGACGGCGGCCGGCTCCAGCCGGTCGTAGACGCCGAGGGACGTGAGTTCCTTCTCCAGGTCGGCGATCTTGCCGGACTTCGCCAGCTGCTGGGTGAGGGCCGGGGCGTTGCCCGCCGCGAACTGCACCGGCAGCGCGTTCTGGCCCGCGAGCAGCTGGAGCTTCTGGTCGAGGCTCGCCTGCGGGACGGTCTCCACCTTCAGCGGCAGGGCGTCGTTCGCGGCCTTGCACTCCCCGTGGGAGAGGGTGGTCAGGGCGGTCTTGACGGTGGTGTTCTCGGTGACGCTCAGGTAGCTGAACTCCTTGGGCGCGGCCGAGGAACCACCGCCGCTGCCGCCGCAGGCGGTCGCGAGCAGGGCCAGTGAGGCGGTCCCGGCCGTGTACAGGCTCAGACGCGCACGACGACGGGCACGGGGCATGCGAGGGGACACGGAGACTCCCGGTGGGATCTGGAGAGGAGGCGAGGTGCGAGAGGAGCGCCGGGGCGGCTCGGCGGGCCCGGCGGATGCCGTGTAAAACGTTCTCTACAGCGAGTGGGCAACACCCTGCACCCGTCCCCCGATCCCGTCAAGACACAGACACGTAACGCCACGGTGACGCGCCGGAGGGGTTGACGAAACCCGGGGGTGGCCGTGTAGACCGTTATACCCATCACTACGACAACCGGAGTGCTGACGATGGACCGGGCCGCGGACGCCAGGCAGAACAGACGCGTGACCATCACCGATGTCGCCCGGCACGCCGGCGTGTCCACCGCCGCCGTCTCCAAGGTGCTGCGCAACGCCTACGGCGTGAGCCCGGCGATGCAGGAGAAGGTCAGGGCCGCCATCGCCGAGCTCGGCTACCGCCCGCACGCGGCGGCGCGGGGGATGCGCGGCCGGACCTACACGATCGGGGTGCTGCTGGACAACGTCCGCAACGCGTTCTTCGCGGACATCCTCGACGGCATCCGGGACGAGCTCCGCTCCAGCGAGTACACCGTGCTCATCGGGGCGGCCGGCTTCGACCCCGGGGAACAGGCCCGGACCATCCGCGCGATGGTCGACCGGCAGATGGACGGCCTGATCCTCATCGCGCCGGGGACGGCGCGCGAGGAGGTCCTGGCCACGGCCGGGGCGACGCCGACCGTGGTCATCGGCCACCACGACGCGTCCGACCTCCACGACTCGGTGGTGGACGCCGACGACCTCGGCGCCGGCCTCGTCGTCGACCACCTGGTCGCGCTGGGCCACCGCGACATCGCCCTGGTCTCGGCCCCCGGCACCCCGGCCAACCGCTGGAAGCGCACCCCCGAGATCGTGCTGACCGACGGCTACCTCCGGGCCATGGAACGCCACGGCCTCACGGAGCACGCGCGCGTGCAGCACGCGGCCTACTCCGACGACGGCGGCTTCAAGGCGGGGATGACCCTGCTGACCGCCGAACGCCGGCCGACCGCCGTCATGACCGGCGCCGACGTCGCCGCCCTCGGCATCTACCGCGCGGCCCACGAGCTCGGCCTGCGCATCCCGGACGACCTCTCGCTCGTCGGCTACAACAACACTGCGCTCGCCGCCCTGGCCACCGTGCGGCTGACCAGCGTCGACCAGGCCGGGCACACCATGGGCGCCGGCGCCGCGCGGATGCTCATCGAGCGGGTGGAGGGCCGGCGGGACCGGGCCATGCGGACCACGATGACCCCGCGGCTGGTGGTGCGCGGCAGCACCGCGGCTCCCCAGGGCGGTTAGGCCGTGGACCGGCGCGGGGCCGGGACGGCGCGCGCGGCCCACCGGGAGCCGGGGACCGGGCGGCGGACCGGCGGGACGGCGGGAGGCCGGAGAGTGGGCGTCAAGGACGTCGCGCGGGAGGCCGGCGTGTCGCTCGGGACCGTCTCCAACGTGCTGAACCGGCCGGAGATCGTGGCCGAGCCCACCCGCGCCCGGGTCCTCGACGCGATCGACACGCTGGGCTACGTCCGGGGCGAGGGCGCCCGGCCGTTGCGCGGCCTGGCCTCCCGCGTGATCGCCGTCCTCGTCCTCGACCTGGGCGATCCGTTCTGCACGGCGCTGGCCACGGGGGTGGAGGAGGCCGCGCGCGAGGCCGGTCTCGGCGTCCTGGTGTGCACCGGCGCCCGCGACCCCGCCGAGACCGCGCGCCACCTGGCGCTGCTCGCCTCCCACCAGGTCCGCGGTGCCGTGCTGACCTCCGGCGAGGGAACCGGCCGCACCGCCGCCGCCTTCCGCCGCCACGCGGTCCCCTTCGTGGTGGCCGGCCGGAACGCGCCCCAGCCCGGCGCCTGCTCGGTCGGGATCGACGACGTGGCGGGCGGTCACGCGGCGGTCCGGCACCTGCTGGAGCGCGGCCACCGCAGCATCGCCCACGTCAGCGGCCCCGGCCTCCTGCAGCAGGTGCGCGACCGGCACCGCGGGGCCCTCGGCGCGGTCCGGGAGGCCGGACTCCCGGCCGCCTGCCTGCGGGAGCTGCCGTGCCCGGCCCCGACCGTGGGCGCGGGCCGGGACGCCGGGCACCGCCTGCTCGGCCTGCCGGACCGGCCGACCGCCGTGTTCTGCGGCAGCGACCTGCTCGCCCTCGGCGTGCTCCAGGCGCTGTACGAGGCCGGGTTGCGGGTGCCCGAGGACATCGCGGTGGTCGGGTACGACGACGTCGAGTCCGCCGCGTCCGCCGTCGTCCCGCTCACCTCGGTCCGGCGGCCGGCCGCCGCGGCGGGACGGCAGGCCGGCCGCCTGCTCCTCGCGGACACCGCCCCGGGCGCCGGCCACGAGCACGCCCATGTCGTCCTGCGTCCGGAACTGGTGGTGCGCCGCTCGACCATGGCGGCGCCGGCGCGGTGACGGTGTCCGGCCGGCGCGGTGGCACGGGGTCTCGCCGCCGCGGGTGAGGCGTCGGGGTATCCACGCGCCGGATCACCGGCATCCGGGACCGGGATCGCGCGGACCGCGGAGGCACGGATTCCGTCCCGGCTCGCGTCCGCCCCCGCGCGGCCGCCCCGGATCTCGCCGGCTCCCGCCGACCTGCGTCCGGCCGCCCCGGCTCCCGCGGCCTCCGCCCGCCCCCGGCCACGTCCGCCCCCCGTCCGCGCCGCCTGCCCCGCGCCCGGGCCCGTCCGTCGCGGCCGGCGGCCCGTCACCGCGGGACCTGGCTCGACGGCCCTCTCACGACGGCCTCTCACGGCGGCCTCTCACGGCGGCCTTCTCACGACGGCCTCTCACGGCGGGCCCTGGAGCCCGGGCACGTCGGCCATCCGCCGGCCGACCCGGGCGGCCGTCTCCCGCAGCCAGATATGGGCCGCGTCGTGGGTGTGCACGGGGTGCCACCACAGGGCCTCCTGGAGCGACACCGCCTCGTACGGCGGCTCCAGGACGCGGACCGCGGCCAGCGACGTGAGGAGGCGGGCCAGGCGCGCCTGGATCAGGGCGATGCGCCGGGTGCCGGCCACCAGCAGGGGCAGGAGCTGGAAGCTGTCGACGGAGACCTCCACGCGCGGCTCGACGCCGAGCATGCCGAGCTGGCGCACGGCCGGGGCGTCGTAGGTGCGCTGGTAGGTCACCCACGGCAGCCGGGCGAGGTCCTGCCGGGTGAGCCGGTCCTCGACGCTCGGGTGGTCGTCGGCGACGAGGAACACCCAGCGGTCCTCGTAGAGGTCGGTGGCGGGGAAGTCGCTGATCACGCCGCGCGGCATGAGCAGGCCGTCGGTGGCGCTCAGCAGGGAGGCCGTGTCGTCGACCACGCTGGTCGGCGTCTGCGCGAAGCGCAGCCGGATGCCCGGGGCCTCCTCGTGCACCACCCGGGCCAGTTCGGCGCCGAACACGGCCACGGCGTAGTCGGACGCCACGAGCTTGAACTCCCGCTGCTCCTCGGCCGGGTCGAAGTGCGCCTGGCTGGTGAAGAGGCGTTCCAGCAGGTCGTAGGCGGTGGCGGTGCGGTCGAGGAGGACCTGCCCGAGCGCGGTGAGTTCGTAGTGGCCGCCGACCCGGGCGAGCAGGTCGTCGTCGAAGTGGCGGCGCAGGCGGGCCAGGGCGGCGCTCATCGCGGGCTGGCTCAGACCGACGCGCTGCCCGGCGCGGGTGACGTTGCGCTCCTCCAGCAGGGCGCGCAGGGCGACGACCAGGTTGAGGTCCAGGCGGGCCAGGTTCACGGGCTTCCCCTCGCATGTACGACGCCGACCAGGGCGAATCCACCGGATGGATGGCACCGATCCACAGAATCTATTTCCCCGATCGCGGGTGCCGGGTCCAGATTAGTCACACCGCAATCAGGAGGACATGTCCGTGAAACCTGAACCCGTGTCCGCGCTCTTCGCCGGACCGTTCGCCCTCGCCACGCTCTCGGCTCCCGGGGAGCCCGCGTTCCCCGCCCTCGTCACGCCCGACGCCCAGGTGCTCGACCTGCGGGCCGCCCTCGGCGACGCCCGGTCGACCGTCCGGAGCCTGCTGGAGGAGTGGCCGGCCGTCCTGCCGAGGCTGCGGGCGCTGGCCGGCGACGGGAGCGCGCGGCGCAGGCCGCTGGCGGACTTCCGCGTGCACGCCCCGGTGGAGCCGCGCCAGGTCTTCCAGTCGGGGGCGAACTACCGGCAGCACGTGATCGACCTGCACGTCGCGCACCGCGCCCCGGGCGACGACCGGCCCGAGGAGGAGCGGCGCGCCGAGGCGGCGGAGATCATGGACCGCCGGGCGGCCGAGGACCTGCCGTACGTGTTCATCGGCCTGCCGAGCGCGGTCACGGGTCCGTACGACGACGTCGTCCTGCCCGCCTGGGCCGAACAGCCCGACTGGGAGCTGGAGTTGGCCGCCGTGATCGGCCGTCCCGCGTACCGGGTGCCCGTCGAGGAGGCCCTGGAGTACGTCGCCGGCTACACCATCGCCAACGACCTCACCGACCGGGCCACCGTCTTCCGCCGGGACATGCCGCAGATCGGCACCGACTGGCTGCGCAGCAAGAACGCGCCGGGCTTCACGCCGCTGGGCCCGTGGCTGGTGCCCGCCGGGTCGATCGCGGACCCCGGCGACCTGCGGGTGACGCTGAAGCTCAACGGCGAGACCATGCAGGACGAGTCCACCCAGGACATGATCTTCACCGTGGCGCGGATGGTGGCGTACGCCTCACAGACCGCGCGCCTGCTCCCCGGCGACCTGGTGCTCACCGGGTCCCCGGCCGGCAACGGCATGCACTGGGGGCGGCTGCTGCGCGACGGCGACGTCATGGAGGGGTCGGTCACCGGGCTCGGCGTGCAGCGCACCCGCTGTGTGGCGGAGGCCGCGTCGTGACCCTCGACCGCCACGACCCGGAGGGCGAGATCGCCCGCGCCGCCGAGGCGTACTCCAACTGGGGCCGCTGGGGCGCGGACGACGTGCTCGGCACCCTGAACTTCCTCGACGAGGCCAAGCGCCGCGAGGGCGCCGCGCTCGTCCGGCGGGGCGTCAGCTTCTCGCTGTCGCAGCGGTTCGACATGGACGGCCCGCAGAAGGGCTGGCGCCGGCGCACCAACCCGGTGCACACCATGCTGGACACCGGCGTGGACGCCGCGCTCGGCAACCAGGGGTTCCCGCACGGTCTCGGCGGCGCCGACGACGTGATCGCGATGCCGTTGCAGTGCTCCACCCAGTGGGACGGTCTCGGGCACATCTTCGACCACGGCAAGGCGTGGAACGGCCGCCCGGCCGAGCGGGTCGTCACCTCCGAGGGCGACCTGGTCACCGGCATCGAGCACATGGCGCCGCACGTCGCCGGGCGCGGCGTGCTGCTGGACGTGGGCCGCGTGGTCGGCACCGGCGGTGAACTGCCCGACGGGTTCGCGATCACCGAGGAGCACCTGACGGCCACGGCCGAGGCGCACGGGGTGACCGTCGGGCGCGGCGACATCGTGCTGGTGCGCACCGGGCAGCTCGCCCGGGCCCGCCGCGACGGCTGGGGCGACTACGCCGGCGGACCGGCCCCGGGCCTGTCCTTCACCAGCGCCGGCTGGCTGCACGGCACCGAGATCGCCGCGATCGCCACCGACACCTGGGGCTTCGAGGTGCGGCCCAACGAGTTCGAGCACGCCTTCCAGCCGCTGCACCAGATCGCCATCCCGCGCATCGGCCTGCTGATCGGCGAGATGTGGGACCTGGAGGCGCTCGCCGAGGACTGCGCGGCCGACGGCGCGTACGCGTTCTGGCTCACCGCCGCGCCCCTGCCCATCACCGGCGCGGTCGGCTCCCCCGTCAACCCCGTCGCCGTCAAGTAACCCGGGGCCCCACGGGCCCGAGGAACAAGGGAGTTCCCCATGACCCCACCCCGCACGGTCCTCGTCGTCGGAGGCGGCGCGGCCGGCAACGCCGTGACGATCCTGCTGCGCCGCGCCGGCATCGCGGTGGACCTGGTCGAGGCCAAGGACGACTGGAACGCCACCGCCGGCTCCGGCATCACCCTGCAGGGCAACGCCCTGCGCGTGCTGCGCGAACTCGGCGTCTGGGAGCAGGTGCAGGCGTCCGGCTTCGCGTTCGGCTCGGTCGGCATCACCGCCCCCGACGGCACCGTCCTGCACGTCCAGCGCGACCTGCGCACCGGCGGCGACGACCTGCCCGCCACCCTCGGCATGCAGCGCCCCCGGCTCCAGGGCATCCTCATCGAGGCGGTCCGCGCGAGCGGCGCCCGCGTCCGCCTGGGCACCCGGGCCGAGTCCCTGGTCCAGGACGGCGACGGCGTCGACGTGCGCTTCACCGACGGCACCGCGGGCCGCTACGACCTGGTGATCGCCGCCGACGGCCTCGGCTCCACGACCCGCGCCGCCATCGGCATCACCGCCAAGCCCGAACCGACCGGCATGGCCATCTGGCGCGTCGCCGCCCCGCGCCCGGCCGGCGTGGTCCGCACCGACCTGGCCTACGGCGGCCCGGCCTACATCGCCGGGTACTGCCCGACCAGCGACACCACCCTGTACGCGTACGTCGTCGAGGCCAACCGCGACCGGGCCGCCATCCCGCCGGAGTCGTACGCCGACGAGATGCTGCGCCTGGCCCGCTCCTACGGCGGGTTCTGGCCGGAGATCACCGCGCACATCACCGACCCGGCGGAGGTCAACTACACCTGGTTCGACCGGTTGCTGGTCGAGGGTTCCTGGCACCGCGGCCGGGTGGTGCTGGTCGGCGACGCCGCGCACTGCTGTCCGCCCACCCTCGCGCAGGGCGCCGCCCTGTCCCTGGAGGACGCCTGGGTGCTCACGCAGATGCTGACCGGGGCCGGCACCTGGGACGACGCGCTGCTCCAGGCGTACTACGAGCGCCGCGTCGGCCGGGTGCGGCCCGTGGTGGAGGCGTCCGTGCAGCTCGGGCAGTGGCAGCTCGACGGGGTGCGCGACGCCGACGTCCCCGGCCTGATGGGCCGCACCATGACGATGCTGAGGGAGCTGCCGTGACCTCCGGCGCCGACCCGCGCGGCCTGCCCACCGTCGACGTGCACGCCCACGTCCTGCTGCCCGAGATCGAGGCCCTGGTGGCGGGCCTGCCCGGCCACGCCGAGGCGAGGGAACTGGACGCCCGGCGCAACGGCCCCGCCGCGCTCGCCGTCAGCGGGCCCATGGTCCGCGAGCGCATCCCGAGGCTCACCGACGTGTCCGTGCGCCTGGCCGCGATGGACGCCCAGGGCGTCGACGTGCAACTGGTCAGCCCGTCGCCCTCGCACTACCACTACTGGGCGGACGAGGAGACGGCCGGGAAGCTGTACCGGCTGGCCAACGAGGCGACCGCCGCTCACTGTTCGGCCGCCCCCGACCGGCTGCGCGGCCTCGGACTGGCGCCGCTGCAGCACCCGGACCTGGCGGTGGACGCCCTCGACCACGCCCTGGACCAAGGGCTGGCCGGTGTGGAGATCTCCAGCCACGCGCCGGGCCGCGAACTCTCCGACCCCGCCTACGAACCCCTGTGGGCCCGGGCCGGGGAGACCGGCGCGATCGTCTTCCTGCACCCCTTCGGGTGCACCCTGGACGAGCGGCTGGACCGGTGGTACCTGTCCAACACCGTCGGGCAGCCCACCGAGAACGCCGTCGCGCTCTCCCACCTGATCTTCTCCGGGGTGCTGGACCGGCACCCGGGTCTGAAGCTGGTCGCGGCGCACGGCGGCGGCTACCTGCCCACCCACATCGGCCGCTCCGACCACGCCTGGGCCGCCCGCCCCGACGCGGGCGCCGGCTGCGCGCACCCGCCCAGCAGCTACCTCAAGCGGCTGTACTTCGACTCGCTCGTCCACGACCCGCACGTGCTGCGGGAGCTGATCCGCGCCGCGGGACCCGACCGGGTGCTGCTCGGCTCCGACTTCCCGTTCGACATGGGCACCGACGACCCGCTCGGCGCGCTGCGCGCCGCGCGCCTGTCCGATGCCGACTTCCACGCCGTACGAGGCGGCAACGCCACCGGCCTCCTCCGGAAGGACTGACCACCATGCGTCTGCTCACCCACCTGCGGCACGTCGACCTCGCCGTGCCCGACTACGACAAGCAGCTCGACTTCTACTCCGGCGTCTGGGGCCTGACCAAGGTCGCCGAGGACTCCGGCATCTCCTTCCTGGCCGCCGAGGGCTCCCCGGAGCAGTACGTGGTCCGGCTGCGCAAGGCCGACGAGAAGCGCCTCGACCTGGTCTCCTACGGCGCGGCCTCCGCCGCCGACGTGGACACGCTGGCCGAGCGACTGCTGGCCGGAGGCGTGCAGTTGATCTCCCGGCCGGGCAAGGTCGACACCCCCGGCGGCGGCTACGGCTTCCGGTTCTTCGACGTCGACGGCCGCACCATCGAGGTCAGCGCCGACGTCGAGGTCCGGCGGCACCGCAAGATCGAGGAGAAGGAGGCCATCCCGGTCAAGCTCTCCCACGTCGTCCTCAACTCCCCCGACCTGAACCGGACCCGGGAGTGGTACGAGCGGCACCTCGGCTTCCGCCTCTCCGACACGCTCAGCTCGCCGCACATGGGCGAGGTCATGCACTTCATGCGGATCAGCAACCAGCACCACTCCATGGCGCTGGCGAAGGGCCCGCACACCTCCCTGCACCACATCTCCTTCGAGATGCGCGGCATCGACGAGTACATGCGCGGTTCCGGCCGGGTCATCCGCGCCGGGTACAAGAAGGTCTGGGGCCCGGGCCGGCACATGGCGGGCGACAACACCTTCACCTACTTCCTCGACCCGCACGGCAACACCGTCGAGTACACCACCGAGCTGGAGCTCCTCGACGAGGACACCTGGCACCCGCACGTCTACGACTTCTCCCAGCCCGAGGTCACCGACCAGTGGGGCACCGCGAACCCGATGAACGAGCTCGTCGCCAAGGAGTCGTTCAACGACCCGGACCGCGGCGTCTTCGTCGCCCCGCCGGTGTGAGAGGAGCCCCGCCATGCGTTTCGCCACCTATCTGCACCAGGAGCAGCAGCGGGTCGCCGTCGTGGACGACGACGGCACCCTCCACCCCGTCCCCGGGGTCCGCTCGCTGACCGAACTCCTCACCGCCGGCGGGGGGTTGCCGGCGCTCCTCGACGCCGGCGCCGCCTCGCTCGACATGCCGCCCGGGCCGCACGTCTCCCGGGTGCGGCTGCTGCCGCCCCTGCGGCCCGCCTCCGTACGGGACTTCGTCACCTTCGAAGAACACGTCGAGGGTGTCCGCCGGTCCGTGGACGGCGTCTCGGGCGTGCCCGAGCAGTGGTACGCGGCACCGACGTTCTACTTCACCAACCCGCACGCGGTGTACGGCCCGCACGACGACATCCCCGTGCCGCCCGGGTCGGCCGTGCTCGACTTCGAGCTCGAAGTGGGCGCGGTGATCGGCCGGGAGGGCCGTGACCTCACCCCCGAGCAGGCCCGCGACCACATCGTCGGCTACACGGTGTTCAACGACTGGTCCGCCCGCGACCTGCAGTCCGCCGAGATGAAGGTCGGCCTCGGACCGTGCAAGGGCAAGGACACCGCCACCACCCTCGGGCCGTACCTGGTCACCGCCGACGAACTGGAGCCGTACCGGGACGCGGACGGCTTCCTGCGCCTGGCGCTGACCGCCGAGGTCAACGGCGAGGTCGTCGGCCGGGACCTGCTGTCCAACATGAGCTGGACCTTCGAGGAGATGACCGCCTACGCCTCGCGCGGCACCCGGGTGGTGCCCGGCGACGTCCTCGGCTCGGGCACCTGCGGCAACGGCGGCTGCCTGGCCGAGCTGTGGGGCCGGCGGGGCGAGCGGACCCCGCCGCCGCTGAAGCCCGGCGACACGGTCGCCCTGACCGTGGAGGGCATCGGCACGGTCGCCAACACGGTGGTGCCGGGCCCCGGTCCGGTGCCGCTGCCCGCCGGCCGCCGTCGCACCCGGGAGCGGCCGTGAGCGGGCCGCGGCCCGGGAGGCTGCTCGGCAAGGTCGTCGTCGTCACGGGTGCGGCCCGCGGCCAGGGCGCCGCCGAGGCCGAGGCGCTGGCCCGGGAGGGCGCCCGGGTGATCGCCACCGACGTACGGCCGGAAGGCGGCTGCCGGCGCCTGGACGTGACCAGCGATCAGGAGTGGGCCGGCCTCGCCGCCGAGCTGAAGGAGTCGTACGGGCAGGTGCACGGCCTGGTCAACAACGCGGGCGTCACCTGGCGCGCCCGCGTCGGCGAGGTACGGGCCGAGGACTTCGACCGGGTCCACACGGTCAACGTCACCGGCCCGCTGCTGGGCATCCAGCACCTCGCCCCGCTCATGCCGCCCGGCTCCTCGATCGTCAACGTCGGTTCCTCGGCGGCCCTCACGGCCCACTACCCGGTCGCCTACACGGCCAGCAAGTGGGGGCTGCGGGGGCTCTCCAGGACGGCCGCGACGGAACTCGGGCCGCGCGGCATCCGCGTCAACACGATCCACCCCGGTTACATCGAGACGGAGATGACCGCCTCCGCCGCCCCCGCCTTCCGCGACGCCAACATCCGGGAGACACCCCTGGGGCGCACGGGGACCGTCGCCGAGGTCGCCCCGCTGGTCGTGTTCCTGCTGTCGGACGAGTCGTCGTTCATCACCGGCGCCGACATCCCGGTCGACGGCGGGCTGACCGCGCACGGCGGCGTGAAGTCCGTCTCCGACGCCCTTCGCGAGGGGGCGTCGTGAAGCGGCTGGAGGGCAAGGTCGCCCTGATCCCCGGCACCGCGCGCGGTCAGGGCAGGGCCGCGGCCCTGCGGTTCGCGGCCGAGGGCGCGCTCGTCGTCGGCGGCGACCTGCGGCACGAGGAGGCCCTGGAGACCCAGCGGCTGATCGCCCGGGAGGGCGGCACGGCGCTCACCCCCGGTCCGCTGGACGTCACCGACGAGGACTCGGTCCGCGCCTGGGTGGAGGAGGCGGCGGACGCCTTCGGCGGGGTCGACATCGTCTACGCCGACGCGGGCGCCGTCCGCTTCGGGGGCATCGGCGACCGGCCGTACGACGACTTCTCCTTCACCCCGCGTGCCGAACTGGACTCGGTCCGGCTGACCGTCCGGGCGGCCTGGCGGCACCTGGTCGCCGGTCGCGGCTGCGTCCTCACCGTCGGCTCCACCGCGGGGCTGACCGGCTCGCTCACCGACCGGCGCACGGCCCGTTCCGCCGCCAAGGGCGCCGTGATCGCCCTGACCCGTCAACTCGCCGCCGAGGGAGCCCCGTACGGCGTCCGTGCCAACTGCGTCAGCCCCGGCCCGATCGACACCGAGGGCTCGCGCACCGGCCTGCCGGCGGACGGCCACCCGATGCGCGGCATCGCCCGTCACATCCCCCTCGGCCGGGTCGGCGCCCCCGACGTGGTCAGTGCCGCCGTCTTCCTCGCCTCCGACGAGGCGTCCTGCATCACCGGCGCCCACCTCGTCGTGGACGGCGGCTGGTCCGCCGTCCTGCCCGGCGCCACCCCCTGAAAGGAACACGCACACCGTGGACAAGGTCATCGGCAGTGCCGCCGAGGCGGTCGCCGACATCCCCGCCGGTGCCTCGCTGGCCGTAGGCGGCTTCGGCCTCAGCGGCGTACCCGACGTCCTGATCCGTGCCCTGTACGCGCAGGGGGCGGACGGCCTGTCGGTCGTCTCCAACAACTGCGGCGTCGACGGCCGCGGCCTCGGCGTCCTGCTCGGCGCGGGCCGCATCGCCCGGGTCACCGGCTCGTACGTCGGGGAGAACAAGGAGTTCGCCCGGCAGTACCTCTCCGGCGAGCTGGAGGTGGAGCTGGTCCCGCAGGGCACCCTCGCCGAACGCCTGCGCGCCGGCGGCGCGGGCATCCCCGCCTTCTACACCCCGGCGGGCGTCGGCACCCAGGTCGCGCGGGGCGGACTGCCCTGGCGGTACGCGGCCGGGGGCGGCTCGGTCGCGGTCGCCTCCCCGCCCAAGGAGACCCGGGACTTCGCGGGCCGCCCGTACGTCCTGGAGCACGGCATCACCACCGACTACGCCCTCGTGCGCGCCTGGCGCGGCGACCGGCACGGCAACCTCGTCTTCCGCCGGGCCGCCGCCAACTTCAACCCGCTGGCCGCCATGGCCGGCCGCGTCACCGTCGCCGAGGTGGAGGAGCTCGTCGAACCGGGCGGGCTGCGCCCCGACGAGGTCCACCTGCCCGGCGTCTTCGTCCAGCGGGTGGTGGCCCTCACCGCCGGCGAGGCGGCCGACAAGCACATCGAGAAGAGGACGGTACGTTCCTGATGGCCTGGACCCGCGACCAGATGGCCGCCCGCGCCGCCGCCGAACTCGCCGACGGCTCCTACGTCAACCTCGGCATCGGCCTGCCCACCCTGATCCCCGGCCACCTCCCCCCGGGCGTCCACGTGGTGCTCCACTCCGAGAACGGCATCCTCGGCACCGGCCCCTACCCGCACGCGGACGAGGTCGACCCGGACCTGATCAACGCGGGGAAGGAGACCGTCACCGTCCTGCCCGGCGCGAGCTTCTTCGACTCCGCGCTCTCCTTCGGCATGATCCGCGGCGGCCACATCGACACCGCCGTGCTGGGGGCCATGCAGGTCTCCCAGCACGGCGACCTGGCCAACTGGATGATCCCCGGCAAGATGGTCAAGGGCATGGGCGGCGCGATGGACCTGGTCCACGGCGCCCGCCGCGTCATCGTCCTGACGGACCACACCGCCAAGGACGGCAGCCCCAAGATCCTCCGGGAGTGCACCCTCCCGCTCACCGGTGAACGCTGCGTGCACCGGATCATCACCGACCTCGGCGTCCTCGACGTCACCGACGGCGGCCTCGCCCTGGTGGAGACCGCCCCGGGCGTCACCGTCGAGGAGATCACGGCCCGCACCGGCGCGCCGCTGCGGCTGGACGGTGTGACGGCCACCTGCTGACCGGGGCGAGGGCCCGGCTCCCGGGCCCGCCGTGAGCCGGCGCACGGACGCGGCCGCGCCCCCGCCGAGCGACCGGCGGGGGGCGCGCGCCGCCGGTCACCGCGTCGTCGTCCGCGCCCGCGGGGCGACGGTGATCAGCCGGGTGAAGTAGTCGTCGGGCACGCCCTCGTCCACGGGACGGCCCCCGACCTCGATCCAGGCGTGGGCGGTGAAGGGCGGCACGACGCGCACGCCGGTGCACCAGGTCGGCCAGCTCCCGCCCAGCCGGCACAGCAGCGCCGCACCGATGGAGCGGGGCAGGCAGCCGCGCGGCCCGGCGCAGTGCAGGCTCACCGCGCACAGGGCGTCCCGGGCGTTCTTCGCCTGGGCGGCGGTGGCCGGGACGGCTCCGCGGCGCAGCACACCGAGCACGGCGCGCAGCCGGTGCGGCGGCAGGAAGGACAGCGCGACGGCGGGCGGCAGGACCAGCCGGGCCGCCAGCCGCCGGGCCAGGGGCACACCGGTCGGCCGCTCCAGCGCGCTGGGCGTGGTCATGCGACCAGCCCCGCCGCCCGCAGCTGTGCCACCAGGGCCGTGACGTCCTGCTCCGCCCGGGCCCGGTCGACGCCGAACTCCGCCACGAGGGCGTCGGCGGCCGCCGCCTCGTCGGCCCCCGCCATCAGGGTGCGCACGACCAGGGTGCCGGTGGGGTTCAACTCCCAGTACTCTCCCTTGCGTTCGTCCAGCAGGACGGTGCCGTAGGCGGTCTCCGCCGTGGAGACGTCGGCGCCGAATCGCAGTGTCATGGTGGGTTCCCTTTCGCTCGGAGGCGGTCTCAGGGGATGACGGGCGCCGGCCGTCCCGTGGCGCGCGGCAGGCCGCGCAGCCACACCTCGGCGGCGATCGTCGAGTAGAGGATCGCGTCGCGCAGCCCGGGGGCGGCCGGCCGCTGCGCGAGGCGGCGCAGGGCCGCGCCGTCCACCAGGCCGAGCCGTTCCAGGCGCGATTCCTCCCACAGCGCCAGCAGGTCGCCGCGGTGCTCCCGCAGCCCGTCGGCGGCGTCCATCGAGGCCGCGGCCTTGTCGGTGCGCCGCAGGCACTCCTCGGGCACGATCCCCCGCATGGCCGCGGACAGCAGCGGCTTGTACTGCCAGGGGGTCACGCGCTCGGCGGGCCGGACGGCCAGGCACGCCTCGATGACGCGGTCGTCCAGGAACGGGGAGGCCATCGGCACCCCGGCACGGGCGGCCATCGCGTCCCACTGCCGGACGATGCGCGTGCAGGACCGGATCTGGTCCAGGTCGGTGTGCATCCCCCGGTCCGGGTGCAGCGGCAGCGCGCCGCCGGCCGCCTCCCGCAGCGCCCGGGCGGCCGCCCGTTCGGCGTCGGGGGTGGCCCACGCGAAGAGCCGCGGGGGCATGCCCCATCCCAGAGCGGTGCGCACGGACGCGGGCCGCGGGTCGCGCAGCCCGCGCCCGGCGTCCGCCAGCCACCTGCCGTACGGCCGGGTGTCGGCCAGCGCCCGTGCCGTGGCGCCGAGCGGCCACTGCCACAGCGCCCGGAAGCCGCGCAGCTGCCGCAGGGCGAACACCGGGCGGGTGCGCAGCAGCCGGTGGTAGTACGCCTCGGAGCACCAGGCGACGTGGTCGCCGCCGATGCCGGTCAGGTGCAGCCGGCTGCCGCGTTCCGCCATGGCGGGCAGGTGGTGCAGGACCCGGGAGCGGTCCATGACGCCGATGGTCGGCTCGTCCAGGAGGTCGTCGATGCCGAGCAGGTCCTGGTAGACGAGGGGCGAGGCGTCGGCGTCCCACACCACGTGCTCGGCGTCCGGCAGGTGGCGGGCCGCCCGCCGCGCCCAGTGCAGGTCGGTGTCGGCGGGGTCGCGTCCCGGCCAGGTGTTCGCCACCACCCTGGCGGGCGACCGGGCGGCCAGGAAGCAGACGGAGGTCGAGTCCAGGCCGCCGGACAGGTCGCAGCTGACCACGCCCGCCTGCCGGGTCCGGGCGTCGACGGCCCCGGCGAGCGCCTCCCGGACGGCGGGGGCGCCCTCGGCGAGCGTGCGGACCGGTTCCGGCGGGGTCCACCAGCGGGTGTGGCGCGCGGTGCGCCCGTCGGCCGCGACGGTCAGGGCGTCCTGCGGGCCGACCGCGGTGACCTCCCGCCACAGGGGTGCCTCGGCGAGCGGGTGGGGCACGGGCCACAGCAGCCGGACGGCGATCCGTTCCGGGTCGGGAGCGGCGCCCAGCGCGGCGGCGAGCACGTCGGCGCGGGTGGCGGCCACCCGCACGCCGTCGACCAGGGTGTGGAACACCAGCCGGAGACCGGACGCGGTGCCCTGCACCCTCAGCCGTCCGTCGAGCGCGGCCACCAGGTGGAAGCTGCCCGCCGCGGTGCGTGCCAGGCCGTCGAGGTGGGCGAGGTCCCGCAGCCGGCCGGCCCGCACGGCCAGTTCCGCCGTGCCGAGGGGGCAGCAGCCGACGAGGGCGAGGGAGGCCGAGCCGGCGCGGGCGGTGACGATCTCGTCGTCGTGCCAGCGGCCGACCAGCCAGGGCCGCCCCGAGGGGTGGGGCAGCGTGCGTGTTCCGGGGCGGGTGAAGAAGGAGCGGGCCACGGCGGCCGCGTCCTCGCGGTCGGGAAAGACCGCGAAGTGCGCGGCGCCGGGGCCCGGACCCGCACCCTCGTGCGGTTCAGTCATGGCGTCGGATCGACGAGCCGTGGACCGTCAGTTCTTGCTCAGGACCAGGCGGTCGTTGCCGGCGAATCCCAGGAGCCCGGTCTTCTTCCGGAACGAACCGAGCCGGGCGAGCGTCGGCGCTTCGTACACCTTCTTCATGATTTTCTCCTCATGCCGGTGTCCGCGCCGTCTCCCCCGCCGGCCACCAGCCGGAGGACCGGCTCGTGACCGCCGACGCCCGGGCCTGTCGGAGGCCCGGGACGGGAGGCGGCGACCGGAACGAAGCTAGCCGCTTGCCACGCGCCCATGGCAATGGAACAAATGCAAGTCATCTCGTATGACTTGGCGCGCGAAAACGATCAATCGGGCACGGAATTCAGGCATAGTTAAAGGAGAAACAATTCTGCCGACGTCGATATCCGGCCAGGAGAAACCTTTCCACCAGCGCGTCCGCCGTGCTCACCGCACCCGGCGCGGGCCGGCGCGAACGGCGTCCTGAGGTCGCCGACCAGCGCATTCCGCTCGCCGTACCGCACACCCCCTTCTCGCCCTCCACCGGAACCGGACCGTTCCATCCGGATGACCCGGTTCCCGTTCAGCGCACCGCGGCGGACCGGACGCGGACCGGGGCCGGCGGCCTTCCGGGCCGCACGGACTTCGCGGGCTCAGGGGCAGCCGGGTCCGAGGACCACCGGCAGCCGGGTCAGGCGCCACTGTCCGGGCAGACGCATGCGTTCACGCCGTTCCAGTTCGGCCGGTTCCAGGGCGAGGCGGATGTCCGGGTAGCGGTCGAACAGCGAGCCGAAGGCGATCTCGGCTTCGAGCCGGGCGAGGGAGGCGCCCAGGCAGTAGTGGATGCCGTGGCCGAAGCCGAGGTGGTTCTCGGCCTGGCCGACGGGGTACCGGCGCAGGTCGAGGCGGTCCGGATCGGTGTAGCGGCGCGGGTCGAAGTTGGCCGAGACGAAGACCAGGAGGACGGCGTCGCCGCGCGGGATCCGGGTGCCGGCGACCTCCAGGTCCTCGGCGGCGTAGCGCAGCCTGCTCGTCTGCACGGGCCCGCACCACCGCATCAGTTCGTGCACCGCGCCGGGCGTGACCTCGGGGTGGGAGCGGAGGTGGGCGAGCTGGTCGGGGTGGGAGAGCAGGACGGCGGTGCCGTTGCTGATGAGGTGGGCCGTCGTCTCGTGGCCGGCGAGGACCAGGGTCACCACGAACGTGACCAGTTCGACGTCGCTGATGTCGCCCTCCGACGTGTCCTGGCCGCGGATGAGTCCGCTGAGCAGGTCGTCGCCGAGGTCGGCACGGCGTTCCACGATGAGCCGGTGGGTGTGCTCGATCATCGCGGGGAACGAGGTCGCGAGCCGTTCCGGCCGCATGGCGATCAGGTCCTCGCCCCACTGCTGCCACTTGTCGCTGTCCGCCTCCGGCACGCCCACCAGGTTGCAGATGACCTGGATCGACAGCGGGTAGGCGTAGTGCGCGAGCAGGTCGACGGCCCCGTCGGCGGTGTGCCGCGGCAGGGCGTCCAGCAGCCGGCCGGCGATCTCCTCGATCCGGGGCCGCATGTCCATCACCCGGCGGGCCGTGAACTCGCGCAGCACCCGCTTGCGCAGCCGGGTGTGCTCGGGCGGATCGGTGTCGAGCATCGACCCCATCAGGTAGGGACGCAGCTCCTCGGGGATGGCGAGCATGTCCATCATCTTCAGCCGCGGGTCGTCGCCCGTCGCCCCGGGCACCGAGGCCGGGGTGTTGACCAGGCGGCGGTCGTGCAACAGCGCGCGGACGTCGTCGTGACGGGTGACGAACCAGGCCGGCGTGCCGTCGAGGTACCGTCCGTGCACGACGGGCGCCTGTTCCCTGAGGCGCCCGTAGCCGCCGAACGGATCGGCCATCAGGTCCGGGTGCATGGCGTGCGGTTCGGCGTCGAGCTCGTTCTGCGGAACGGGGGGAGACGTGGACATGCGCTTCGGCTTCTCCTCGTGACGTCAGTCCTCGGCAACGGTGATGGCCTGCACGGGGCAGGCCAGTTCGGCCTCGCGGACCGAGGGGTCGTCCGTGCCGTCCGCGCCCTCGGGCAGTACGTAGACGATGCCCGTGTCGTCCTGGGCGAACAGGGCGGGGGCGGTCAGTGTGCACTGGCCGCTGCCGATACAGCCGTCTCGGTCGATGCTGATGCGCACGTGTGCGGCTCCTCTGATTCCTGGAGGGCGGTGGCACGAATTCTGCCGTGTCATCGATATCGGCACCGTGCGGTCGACGCTAGTGCAGGGAGTTTCGATCGGGCAAGCTGGTCGTAACTCACCCCGGGCCCCTTCGGATTGTCCCGCCAGCGGGACAGACCGACGACCATTCATGCCCGCCGGCGCTGATTGAGAGGCTGCATTTCATGAGTTCCGATGAAAGTGCCGTCAGCATCGACTCCACGCTCGCCGCCGTCGACTCGTGGCTGACCGAATACATTTCGGCCCGCCATCCGGAGATCGGCCGCATCGGCCCCATCTGCCCGTTCGTGGCACCCTCGCGCAAGAACCGGACGATGGAGATACGGGTGCGGTTCGTGGGCCACTCGCCCACGCTCGAACTCGTCGAGGAGATCGCGCGCAGCAGTCTGCGCGAGTACGGGCTGGTCTCCTGGCAGGGGCGCAACCCCATGCTGCGGGCGATGGTCGTGGCCCTGCCGGACCTGCGCTCCGAGGACACGAAGCTGCTCGACGAGGCGCAGGTCCGCGTGAAGGACGAGTTCGTCGCGCAGGGCCTGATGGTGGGCCAGTTCCACGAGAACTGCGAGGTCCCGGCGGCCCGCAACCCGGACTTCGCGGTGAGCAGGGCGCCGGTGCCGGTCCTGGCGATCCGCACGATCGCGCTGCACGACATCTTCTTCCTGGCCGAGCACCGGCACTGGTTCGAGAAGTACCGGGAGAAGTTCGGGCAGTCCTACACGCCGCAGGCCATGGAGACCGAGGACCGGTTCCGGGTGGAGCACTACCGGCGGGCGGCCCGGGCGTACGGCTACCCGACGTAGCGGGGCGGCCGGCGCGGCGGGCGGCCGGTACGCAGGAACGCCGAGGCGGCGGGCCCGGTCCGGGGCCCGCCGCCTCGTACGTCCGCGACCGCCGCGCCGGGACCGGCCGCCACCGGCGGAGCCGGGAGCGCCGGCCAGGATCAGGAGGGGGCCGCCCCCGCCGCGGCGCGCTCCAGAGCGGTGCGGGCCAGCCGGTGGATCCCGGCCAGGTCGGGAAGGCGCACGTTGACGAACGAGAGGATGTCCCCGCTGACGGCGACCGCCCAGGAGCCCTCGATCCGGTAGCCGTCGGACGTCGTCACCCACCGGGTGACGACGCCGTCGCCGGCGATGTCCTGGAGCGGCTCCACGGCGGCCTTGGTGACGTCGAACTGCATGCCGTCGTTGAGCTGCATCCGGTAGCTGTCGCACTTGTGCAGGGCCTCCACGAACTCCTGGAGGACCCGCCGGGCGGCGTCGCCCCGGAACCGCGCGACGTGATGGAAGACCACCGAGCCGACCACGTTGGTGTAGAGCCCGGCCGCGTGCTCCACCGCCTCCGGGTGGGAGCCGTGCGTGAGCGTGTTGATCAGGTCGATGAGGACCCGGCCGGACTCGTCGCCGGAGAGGAAGACGGGGTCGTACGCGACACTGGGCTCCTCTCCGAAGAACGACTCCTCGAGATCGTCCTCGGTCAGCAGGAACCGCTCCACGGTGTCGCCCATCACGCTTCCCCCATCTGGCGTACGAGGCTCAGCGGGCGCATATCGGTCCAGTTCTCCTCGACGTAGTCCAGGCACGACTGCCGGTCGGTCTCCGTGAGGGCCACGGTCCAGCCCGCCGGCACCTCGGCGAAGGCCGGCCAAAGCGAATGCTGGCCTTCCTCGTTGACGAGCACGAGAAACGTTCCGTCGGGGTCGTCGAAAGGATTGGACATTCTCTGCTCCCTCAGTAGGGCGGCGGACACACGTATTTCTCTCGCGCATTCCTCACGCGGAACACCACGGCGCCGGAAATGACGTTCGCAGGGCGCCGGTCATTCCCTGACGGGCGCGTTCTCGGAATTCACATTATCCGGCGCCGGGCCGGTGAGGAAGATCTCCTGTCCCGCACCTTTCCGTCCCGCCGGCGGGACAGCCGGGGCGGTGCCCGGGGACACCGGGCGTACGGGGTAGAGCAGGTGCAGCAGGGGTCCGGCCATCGCCGTGGTGACCAGGGCCATCACGACCATGACGGAGTACAGCTCACCGTCGAGCGCGCCCAGCTGCAGGCCGACGGTGAGGATGATGAGTTCCGTCAGGCCCCGTGTGTTGATCAGCACGGCGAGCGCGGTCGCCGGACGGTTCTGCATACCGGTGCCGCGCGCCGCGGCGAAGGCGCCGACGAACTTGCCGCCCACCGCGACGGCCAGGATGAGGCCGAGTTCCAGCAGGTCCGTGCCGTTCATGCCGGACAGGTCCACCTTGAGGCCCGCGACGATGAAGAACATCGGCAGCAGCAGGAGGTCGTTGAGGGAGGAGACGCGCTCCCGCACCTGGCCGGTGACGTTTGAGGGCTCGCCGCGCATGGTGCGCCGCGGCATGACCGCGCCGAAGACGAAGGCACCGAAGATGAAGTGCAGGCCGATCCACTCGGTGAAGGCGGCCGACGACAGCAGGCCGGTGAGGGTGAGCACCATCGCGGCCGGGTTGCCGGGTCCGGCGAGCCGCCGGTGGTCCAGGAGGCGGCGCAGAACGGGCCGGACGACGGTGAACATCAGCGCGACGTACGGCACGAACAGCAGCAGGAGCCACTGCGAGCCGGTGCCCGCCCCGCTCATCGCCACCACCGCGGCCAGCAGGGTCCAGGCCAGGACGTCGTCGATCGCCGCGCAGGCCAGCGCGACCGTCCCCAGCCAGGTGCGCTGCATGCCGCGGTCGGTGAGGATGCGGGCCAGCACCGGGAACGCGGTGACGGACATCGCCGCTCCCATGAACAGCACGAACCCCGCCCGGTCGTCGGTCGGATGGTTGTCGAACAGGTACTGGGCGAGCAGCGTGCCGAGCAGGAACGGCAGGACGATGGAGCCGACGGCGACGGTGCCGGCCACGAACCGGCGTCCGCGCATCAGGCCGGCGTCCAGCTCCGCGCCGACGGTGAACATGAACAGGGCCACGCCGATGTTGGCGAGGGCCGCGAGGAAGGGCCTGATCTCCTCGGGGAACAGGGCGTCGGAGACGGCGCCGTTCAGCAGCGTCGGCCCCAGCAGCACGCCGAGGAGCACCTCACCGATGACGGGGGGCTGCCGCAGCCGCCGGGCGAGGGCTCCGGCGGCGAAGGCCAGGAGCGAGATCGCGGCCAGGGCGAGGAAGAGCAGGGTCACCTGATGAGTACTCACAGCCGTATGCTCCCGATGACGCGGTTCGGTGGTCTGCGGTCGTCAGTCGTCGTCTCCGTCCGCGGGCGGGCGGACGCGGCGTCAGGTGATGCGTGCCTTCGCACGCGGCAGCCGGGTGTGCCGGCCGCTCTCCACCAGGCGCCTGGTGCGTTCCAGGGCGTCCCACACGTCGGTGAAACGGGTGTACGCCGGGGACGGTCCGATGCGCAGCCGGTCCGGTTCCCGGTAGTCGCAGACGACGCCCTCGTCGGCCAGCGCCCGGCAGATCCGCCAGGCGTCCCGGTGCCACAGGGTGACGTGCGAGCCGCGCCGGTCCGGGTCCTCGGGCGAGGCCAGGCGGAAGCCCAGGGGCGCGAGCCGGCGGGCCGCGAGGTCCACGGCCAGCTCGCCGAGCAGCCGCCCCTTGGCCCGCAGCCGGTCGACCCCCGCTTCCTCGGTCAGGGCGAGCGCGGGCACGAGCGCGGCGGCGGAGAGCATCGGCGGCGTGCCCGTCAGGAACCGGTCGACCGTCTCGACGGGGTCGAAGTCGGGCCCCATGGCGAACTGGTCGCGCTGCCCGAACCAGCCCTGGATCGGCTGCCGCAGCCGCCGCTGGAGCGAGCGGCGGACATAGAGGAAGGCGGGTGAGCCGGGGCCGCCGTTGAGGTACTTGTAGGTGCAGCCGACCGCGAGATCCGCGCCGTCCTCGGTGAGCCGGACCGGGACCGCCCCGGCGGCGTGCGACAGGTCCCACAGCACCAGTGCCCCGGCCTCCCGGGCCAGGGCGTTGACCGCGGCCATGTCGGCCAGCGCCCCGCTGCGGTAGGCCACGTGCGACAGGACGACCAGCGCCACCTGATCGTCGAGTGCGGCCCGCAGGCCCTCCAGGTCCAGGCCCCGGTCCATGTCGGAGTGGACGACGCGCAGCTCCAGGCCGCGCTGGCGGGCCAGGCCCTGGGCGACGTACCGGTTGGTGGGGAAGTCGTCGGCGTCCACCACGAGGGCGCGCCGGCCGGGGGCGTGGTCGAGCGCCGCCCAGGCCAGCTTGTACAGGTTGACGGTGGTCGAGTCCGAGAGCACCACCTCGCCCGGGCGGGCGCCGAGGACGTGCTCCGCGAGCCGGTCGCCGATCTGCCGGTTCCAGTCGATCCAGTCGTTCCAGGAGCGGATCAGGCCGCGGCCCCAGCCGCCCCGGATCACGTCGGCGACGAACTCCGGGGTGTCGGCGGGCAGCCGTCCGAGCGAGTTGCCGTCCAGGTAGAGCAGGTCGGGCTCGGCGTGCACGAACCGGTCGCGCAGGAATCCGAGCGGGTCGGTCCGGTCGTACCGTTCGGCTTCCTCGCGAGTGCCGTCGAAGCGGCTCGCCGGCGAGGTGAGCGTGTCCGTCGTCATGCGGTCGCCTCCGCGGATCGGTCGTCGCGGCCGCCCCGGCCGTCGGGGAGCCGCATCTGTGCCAGGACCGCGCGGCCGAGCGGCGTCGCCGGGTCGGCGAGGTCGTACGGCAGGTCGAAGTGGTTGCGGCGGTCTTCCACGACGTTCGCCACGAGGGCGCCGCGGCGGCGCAGGGCGTCGGCCATCAGGTCGTGCTGGCGCACGTACTCCCGGGTCTCGACGCCGCCGCGGGCCAGGACGACCGGGGGCAGCTCGTCCGGCAGCAGTGCGGGCGGGCTGTTGCGGCGGACCGCGTCGGCGTCCAGCCTCAGCGCCTCGTTGACGTAGGAGCGGCTGACCGGTTCGAGGTCGTAGATCCCGCTGAGCAGGGCGGCGCCGGCCAGCAGCCCGGCCGCCGCGGGCTCGCGCGGGCCGGCCGGGACGAGCGCCATCGCGGCGAGATGGGCGCCGGCGGAGGTGCCGCTGAGGTACAGCCGCCGCGGGTCGACGCCGAGGTCGGCGGCGTGCTCGTGGATCCAGCACACGCACCGGCGCACGCTGGCCACGATCTCGTCCAGCGGGGTTGCCGGGGCGAGCCCGTACCCGACGGCGGCGAACGCGGCGCCGGCCCGGCGGAAGGGGAGCGCCGCGAACGCCGAGCTGCGCTCGGTCAGTTCCTGCCAGTTGCCGCCGTGCACGAAGATCTGGACCGGGGCCGGTCCCGGTCGCGCGGGCCAGAAGTCGAGCTTCTCGGCGGAGCCCGGGCCGTAGCGCAGCCCGGTGCGTACGCCGGGGGCGCGGCGGGCCTCGGCGCTGCGGGCGGCGTATGCGTCGAGGTAGTGCCGCAGGCTCGGCACCAGGTGGCTCGGCGAGTACTCGCGGTCCAGCCGGGCCCCGGCCGGGGGTGTCCGGTCGGTCATGACACGCCCGTTCCGCGCAGGGCCTCGGAGAGGAGGGCGCCGACCCGGGTGAGCGAGCCCGGGCGGGACAGCAGGGTGCCGTGGTCGCCGGGGACGACGTGGGTGCGGACCTCTCCGGTGAGGTACGGGCGCCAGGCGGCGGCGGTGGCCTCGGGCTTCTGCTGGTCGGTGGCGGCGAGGAGCAGGATGTCCCCGTCGTACACCGCGGGCCGGTAGTCGATCATCAGGTGGTTGTTGTTGGCGGAGATCGCCATGATCGAGCGCAGCCGGTCCTCGTCCAGGGCTCCCAGGGCGCTGCCGCGCTCGCGCAGCAGTTTCATGACCTCGTCGAAGACGAACACCTCCGCGTCGAACAGGTCGGGGTCGAGGCCGACGAGCCGCATCAGGTACTCCAGGTGGGGGCGCATGTTCCGGTCGTCCAGGGGTGGTACGTCGTCGTGGGTGAGGCCCAGCCAGCCGGGGTGGACGTCGACGACGGTCAGCGACTGCACCGTCCGGCCGCGCCGTTGCAGCTCGGTGGCGAGGGCGTGCGCCGCGAGTCCGCCGAACGACCAGCCCAGGACGCGGTACGGCCCGCCGGGGAAGGCGGCCTCCAGGTGGTCCGCGTAGTCGGCGGCCATCTGCGCCATGTCGGCCGGGAGGTCGTCCTCCGGCCGGGCCAGTCCCCGGGCCTGCACCGCGTAGACGGGGATGTCCGGGTCGAGGTGGCGGATCAGGCCCATGTAGGACCAGCCGATGCCGCCGCCGGGGTGCACGCAGAACAGCGGCGGCTCGTTGCCGGTGGCGCGCAGCGGCAGGACGATGTCGTAACCGCTGCCGACGTCGTCCATGTCCAGGCGGGCCGCGATCCCGGCCGGGGTCGGCGACTCGAACAGGGTGCGCAGGCCGACGTCCACGCCGAAGGCCGTCTTGATCCGGGCGATGAGCCGGGTGGCGAGCAGGGAGTGTCCGCCGAGGTCGAAGAAGTTGCCGTCCAGCCCGACGGAGGGAATGCCGAGCAGTTCGGCGAAGAGTTCGCACATGACCTGCTCGTGCGGGGTGCGCGGGGCCCGGGCGGCGGCGCCGGCGCCCGGGGTGTGCCGGGGCAGGGCGGCCCGGTCGAGCTTTCCGTTCGGGGTGAGCGGCAGCGCCTCCAGGGGGACGAACACCGACGGCACCATGAAGGCGGGCAGCCGCTCCTGGGCGAACTCGCGTAGCGACGTCACCAGGGCGGTGTCGCCGCGGGCCGCGGTCGGGTCGTTGGTGAAGCGCGCCGCCGGTTCCGGTGCGCCCGCCGCGGGCGGCGCGGAGCCCACGACGGCGGGCAGCGGGTCGGGGACGCCGGGCAGGACCGCGGCGTCGGCGAAGACCACGTCGACGCGGTCGCGGGCGGTGTCCGACCAGGTGACGGCGGTCCGGTACGACAGCCGCTCCCCCAGGTCGTACCAGTCGTCGACGGTGGCGTCGGCGGCGGGGACGGGGGCCGGCTCGCCGGTGCGCAGGGCGCCCGCGAGGGCCACGTCGGCGGCGACCCGGGGGTTGGGCACGTTCTTGACGACCAGGGCCGCGGGCCGGGCGGACGCCAGCCGCCCGGCCACCGCCGCCCGCCCGGCGACGGCTGTCCACTCCACGGTCTGCGGGGCGAGGCCGGGAGCGGGGCGGCCGTCGCGCTTGCGCAGGACCACGTCGTAGCGGAAGCGGGTGAGTTCGGTGTCGTGGCGGCCGCGCTTGAGGCGTACGGACACCGCGTCCAGGTCCGGCAGCCTCTCCCGCAGGGCCGTGAAGTAGCCGGGGTCGACGAGGAGTTCGTTCTCCAGCCGGATGGTCTGGGCGACGGCGTCGCGCAGCGCGGCCAGGTCGTGCGTGCCGGTGCGGGCGGCCTGGACCCCGGCGGCGAAGGCGTCCAGCAGCCGCAGGTTGCGCACGTCGCCGACGAAGACGGAACCGCCGGGAGCGAGCAGCCGCAGGGCCGTGCCGAGGACGTCGGTCAGGTAGTCGGCGTTCGGGAAGTACTGGACCACCGAGTTGACGACGACCGTGTCGAAGTGCCCCTCGGGCAGCCCGGCGAGTTCGTGGGCGGCCCGGGTCCGCAGACGCACCCGGGCGGCCAGGGCGGGATCGGCCGCCACCCGGCGCCACAGCGCCTCGACGACCGCGGGCGAGAAGTCGGTGGCCGTGTACTCCTCGGCGTCGGGGGCCAGGCGGGCGAGCAGCAGACCGGTGCCGGCGCCGATCTCCAGGACCCGGCGGGGGTTCAGCTCGCGGATGCGCTCGACGGTCCGCTCACGCCACTCGCGCATGGCGTACCCGGCGATGGGCTGCCCGTCGTAGCTGCTGACCCAGCCGGTGAAGTCCTCGCCGAGGGCCTCGTCCCGCTCGGCCCCGTACAGGGAGTCGTGGACCTGGAGCCACTCGCCGACCTGTTCGGCCTCCGCCCGCCGGTCCCGTCCGGTGGTGCCGGGCACGACGTAGGCGACGAGCTGGGCCTCCTCGGCGAGGTCACGGCGCAGCACCGCCGCGGCCTGCGCCACGCCGGGGTGGTCGAGCAGGACGGCCTCGACCTCCCCGGGCTCGATGCGGAAGCCGCGGAGCTTGACCTGCTGGTCGACGCGGCCGGCGTACTCCAGGACGTGGTCCGGGGTCCAGCGGGCGAGGTCGCCGGTGCGGTACATGCGCAGGCCGGGCGGTCCGAAGGGGCAGGCGACGAACCGCTCGGCGGTCAGTCCGGGGCGCTCCAGGTAGCCGCGGGCGACACCGGTCCCGGCCAGGTACAGCTCGCCGACCACGCCCGGCGGTACGGGCCGCAGCGCGGCGTCGAGCACGTAGGTGCCCATGTTCGCCATCGGCCGTCCGATCGGCACCGACGTGCCGAGGGCGGCGGCGTCGGCGGCGGGCACGGGGTGGTAGCTGGCGAAGGTGGTCGCCTCGGTGGGGCCGTAGCCGTCGACCACGAGCAGCCGGGGGTGGGCCTCCAGCAGCCGCCGCACGGAGGCGACGGACACCGGTTCGCCACCGGCCCACACCTGCTCGACGCCGGCGAAGCAGTCCGGCTCCAGGTCGGCCATCAGGTTGAACAGCGAGCTGGTCAGCCACAGGGAGGTGATCCGCCGGCGCGTGACGACCTCGGCGAGGGTGTGCGCGTCGAGGTCGCCGGGCGGGGCCAGCTCGACGCGTCCGCCGGTGAGCAGCGGCACCCACAGCTCGTACGTCGACAGGTCGAAGGCGAGCGGCGAGTGCAGCAGCACCCGGCGCTGCGCTCCGCCGTGCCAGCAGGGGTCGGCGACGAAGTCGGCGATGTTGCGGTGGGTGACGACCACGCCCTTCGGGCGTCCCGTCGAGCCGGAGGTGTACATGATGTACGCCGCGTCGTCGCTATCGGTCTCCACCGGGGGCGGTGCGGGCGCGGCACAGTGGTCCGGCCGCGAGTCGAGCACGAGCAGCGGGGTCCCGTGGTCGTCCAGGTCCGCCCGGGAGGCGGGGTCCGTCAGGAGCAGCGTGCTGCCGGTCTCCGCCAGGACGAGGCGCCGGCGGGAGGCGGGGTAGCGGGAATCGAGCGGGACGTAGGCCGCGCCCGCGCGCAGCACCGCGAGGACGGCGGCGACCAGGGCGGGCGAGCGCTGCATGAGCAGGGCGACCGTGCTGCCCCGGGTGACGCCCCGGTCGGCCAGCACGGCGGCCAGCCGCGCGGACCAGGCGTCGAGTTCCGCGTAGGTGACGGCGGTGTCGTCGTCGGCCACCGCGACGGCGTCGGGGGTGGCCGCCGCCCGGGCGGCGAACAGCGCGGGCAGTCCGGCCGGGCGGGTGGGCAGGGCGGGCCCGGACGCGGCGGCGAGCATCTCGTGCCGTTCGTGCGCGGCCAGCAGGTCCAGCCCGCTCACCGGCCGGCGCGGGCCGGCCACCGCCGACTCCAGGAGCCGTACCCAGCGGGCGAAGAGGTCGCGTACGGTCGCGGCGTCGTAGAGGTCACTGGCGAACTCGACGACACCGGCGATCCCGTCGGCCGTGCCCTGCGCGCCGCGCTGTTCGGCGAGGCTGAAGAACAGGTCGAACTTGGCGGTGCCGGTGCGTCCGTGGGCGATCTCCACGCCGAGGCCGGGCAGCCGGAAGGTGCCCCCGGAGGCGTTCTGGAGGGCGAACATCACGCCGAAGAAGGGGTGCCGGCCCAGTGAGCGCGGCGGGTTCAGCTTCTCCACCAGGTACTCGAACGGCACGTCCTGGTGGGCGTAGGCGGCCAGCGCGGTCTCCCGGACCCGGGCCACCAGTTCCTCGAAGGTGGGGTCGCCGGACAGGTCGGTGCGCAGCACCAGGGTGTTGACGAAGAAGCCGATCAGCTCGTCCAGGGTCTGGTCGGTGCGTCCGGCGATCGGGCTGCCGGTGACGATGTCGGTGCCGGCGCCGAGCCGGTGCAGCAGGGCGGACAGGCCCGCCTGGAGCACCATGAACAGGGTCGTGCCGGTCTGCCGCGCGAGGTCGGCCAGCCGCTCGTGGAGCGCGGCCGGGATCCGCACGGTGACGTGGTCGCCCCGGTAGGAGGCCACCGGCGGCCGGGGCCGGTCCGTGGGCAGCTCCAGTGCAGCCGGGGCGCCGGCCAGCTGGCGTGTCCAGTAGGCGAGCTGGCGGGCGAGCAGGCTGCCGGCGTCGTCGTGGTCGCCCAGCAGCTCGTTCTGCCACAGCGTGTAGTCGGCGTACTGGACCGGCAGTTCCGCCCAGTCGGGCTCCGTCCCGGCCGTGCGGGCGGCGTAGGCGCGGGCCAGGTCGCCAGCGAGCGGGCCGAGCGACCAGCCGTCCCCGGCGATGTGGTGCACCACCAGCAGCAGGACGTGCTCGTCGGGGGCGAGCCGGAACAGGTCGGCGCGGACCGGGGGTTCCGTCGCGAGGTCGAACGGGTAGCGCGCGGCCCGCTCCAGCGCGGTCGGCAGGTCCTGTTCGGTGACCGCCCGGTCGTGCAGGACCAGCTTCGCCGACTCGGGGGCGAGGATCGCCTGGCGCGGCACTCCCCCGTCGTCCGGGAAGACCGTGCGCAGGCTCTCGTGCCGGGCGACGACGTCGCCCAGCGCGGCCTGGAGGGCCGAGCGGTCCAGCGTGCCGGTCAGCCGGAGGCCGAGCGGGATGTTGTACATCCCGCCCAGGCCTTCCATCTGGTGGATGAACCACAGGCGGCGCTGGGCGTACGACAGGGGCAGCACCTCCGGGCGCGGCCGGCGTCCGAGGGCGGGGCGGGCTGCGCCGCCCTCGTCGAGCCGGGCGGCCACCCCGGCCGGGGTGGAAGCCTCGAACAGGACGCGCAGCGGCAGTTCGACGCCGAACACGGCGCGCAGCCGGGCGATGAGCTGGGTGGCGAGCAGCGAGTGGCCGCCGAGGTCGAAGAAGCCGTCGTGCACGCCGACCCGCGCGAGGCCGAGGACCTGCGCGAACAGGTCGCACACGATGTGCTCCTGCGGGGTGCGCGCCGCGCGGGAGGAGCCGCTGACGACGATGTCCGGCGCGGGCAGCGCCGTGCGGTCCAGTTTGCGGTTGGGGGTCAGCGGAAGGGCGTTCAGCGGGACGAACGCCGACGGCACCATGTAGTCGGGGAGCCGTGCGCGCAGGTGCTCGCGCAGCCGGGTGATGAGGGCGCCGGTGTCGCGCGCGGTCAGCGGGCTGTTGGTGAACGACGACAGGCGGGCCCGGGAGGACGGGGAGACGGCGGGCCGGTAGAGGCCGGCCGGCGGCCCGGACGCCGGGTGTGCGGCGGGGACGGCTCCGGGGTCGGCGAAGACGGCCTCCAGGGCGTTCGGGTCGGACGCCGACCAGGTCACCCACACCCGGTAGCCGTGGGCGGCCGCCAGGTCGTACAGGTCCTCCGGTTCGACACCGCCGGCGGCCGGTGCGGCGGGCGGCCGGACGCCGTCCCGCACCGCCTGCGCGAGGGCCGCCTCGGCGGCGATCCGGCCGTTCGGGATGCCGGTGACGCGTACCGCGGCGGGCCGTTCGCCGCCGAGCAGCGCGGCCAGCCCGGCCGTGCCGTCGGCGGGCCAGGGCCGCTGTGCGGTCCCGGTGATCTCGTGGACCGGGGCGCCCCGCTTGCGCAGCACGACGTCGTACCGGTAGCGGGTCATCTCGTTGTGCGCCCGGCCCCGCTTGACCTGGACGGTGTGGGCGGTCAGTTCGGGCAGCCGGTGCTGGAGCGCGGTGAAGAAGTCGGGGTCGACCAGGAGTTCCTTCTCCAGGATCACGCCGTGCTCGACGGCCCGGCGCAGCTCGTCGGGGTTGTCGCCGGTACGCCCGCGGGCGGCCTGCACGCCGGTGACGAAGGTGCGTTGCAGCCGCAGGTCGCGTACGTCGCCGAGGAAGACCGCGCCGCCCGGGGCGAGCAGCCGCAGGACGCCGCCGATCACGCGTTCGAGGTAGTCGGCGTGCGGGAAGTACTGGATCACCGAGTTGAGGACGACGACGTCGAAGTGCTCCTCGGGCAGGCCCTCGGTGTCGTGGGCCGGCCGCACCGACAGGCGGACCCGCTCGGCGAGTTCCGGGTCGGCGGCCGTCTGGCCGCGCAGGGTGTCGATCACCGACGGGGAGATGTCCGTGCCCCAGTAGGTCTCGCAGTCGGCGGCGAGCCGGGACAGCAGCAGGCCGGTGCCGACGCCGATCTCCAGCACGCGCCGGGGCCGCAGTTCGCGGATGCGGTCCACCGTGCGGTCACGCCACTCGCGCATCTCGTCGAGCGGCAGGGGACGGCCGTCGTAGCTGCTGTTCCAGCTCGCGAAGTCCTCGCCGAGGGGCACCGGGCCGGAGCCGGCGTAGACCGTGTCGTACAGGTCCCGCCAGGCGTCGATCTGGTCGTGCTCCCGGTCCCGGCCGGTGTCCGGCGAGGCGCCGCCGGCGTCCGGCACGACGTAGGCCACCAGGCGCCGGTCGCCCGGCCGGTCCTCGCGGACGACGGCCGCCGCCCGGGCGACCTCGGGGTGGGCGGCGAGCACCGACTCGACCTCGCCGAGTTCGATGCGGAAGCCGCGGAGCTTGACCTGGTGGTCGGCCCGGCCGGCGAACTCCAGGTGGCCGTCGGCGGTCCAGCGGACCAGGTCGCCGGTGCGGTACATGCGGGTTCCGGCGGGGCCGTAGGGGTCCGCGGTGAAGCGTCCGGCGGTCAGGGACGGCCGGCCGAGGTAGCCGCGGGCCAGTCCGTCGCCGGCGAGGTACAGCTCGCCGAGCGTGCCGGGGGGCACCGGGCGCAGGGCCGTGTCCAGTACGTAGACCCGGGTGTTGCGGATCGGGCGGCCGATGACGGTGTCGGTGCGGCCGGACAGGGCGGCGGCGGTGGACCAGATCGTCGTCTCGGTCGGGCCGTAGACGTTGAGCACCTCGCGGCCGGTCTCGCGCAGGCGGGCGGCCAGCGGCTCCGGCAGCGCCTCGCCGCCGACCAGCACGCGCAGGCCGCGCAGCGCTTCGAGGTCGTGCGCGGCGACCATCTGCCACCAGGACGGCGTCGCCTGGACCACGGTGACCCCGGTCCGCCGGATCAGCTCCGCCAGGGCGGCGGGCCGGGCGACGGTCTCCTCGGCCGCGAGCACCACGCGTGCGCCGCGGACCAGCGGCAGGAACAGCTCCAGGGCGGCGATGTCGAAGGCGACCGTCGTCACCGCGAGCAGCGCGTCCTCGGAGCCCATCGGCACGAGGCCGGCCATGCCGAGCAGGAGGTTGGTCAGCGCGCCGTGCTCCACGACGACGCCCTTGGGGCGGCCGGTGGACCCGGAGGTGAAGATGACGTACGCCGCGTCCGACGGTCCGGGCCGTACGTCCGGGGCCTCGCCGGGCATCGCGGCGACGGCGGCCCGCACCCGCGGGTCGTCCAGGGCCAGCGGGGTCCCGCCCGCGTCGGGCAGGTCCGCCAGCGACGCCCCGGTGCCGACGACCAGCGCGGGCCGCGCCTCCCGCAGGATCAGCCCGGTCCGCGCGGCCGGGTGGGCCGGGTCGAGGGGGACGTGGGCGGCGCCGGTCTTGGCGATCGCCAGCAGCGCGACGACCAGGTCGGCCGTGCGCGGCAGCGCGACGGCGACCAGCCGGCCCGGCCCGGCGCCGTGCCGGGCGAGCAGCCGGGCGAGCCGGTTCGACCGTTCGTGCAGCGCGCCGTAGGTCAGTTCCGCGTCGTCGGCGACGACCGCCGCGGCGTGCGGTGTGCGTTCGGCCTGCCGGGCGAACAGCTCGGTGAACGGGGGCCGTTCCCCTTCCGCGCGGGTCGCGTTGCGGTCGTGCAGCAGGGTGCGCCGCTCGGCCGCGTCGAGCACGTCGATCCGGCCGAGCCGCTCGGAGGGGTCGGCGGCGGCCCGGGCGAGCAGCCGCGTCCACCGGCGGAACAGGACGCGCACGGTGTCCGCGTCGTACAGGTCGGTGGCGTACTCTACGGCGCCCTCGATGCCGGCGGGCGCGCCGGTGGCGTCCCGGTGCTCGGCCATGCTGAAGAACAGGTCGAACTTGGCGGTGCCGGTCCGGCCGGACGAGACCTCGACCTCCAGGCCGGGCAGCCGGAAGTGCGCCTCGGGCGCGTTCTGGAGGGCGAACATCACCTGGAACAGCGGGTGGCGGCCCAGGGAGCGGGGCGGGTTCAGCACCTCCACCAGGTACTCGAACGGCACGTCCTGGTGGGCGTAGGCGTCCAGCGCGGTGTCCCGCACCCGGCGGACCAGTTCCTCGAAGGTCGGCTCGCCGGAGGTGTCGGTGCGCAGCACCAGGGTGTTGACGAAGAAGCCCGCGAGGTCGTCGAGCGCCTGGTCGGCGCGGCCGGCGATGGGGCTGCCGATCGGGATGTCGTGGCCCGCGCCGAGCCGGGACAGCAGGGCCGCGAGGCCCGCCTGGAGCACCATGAAGAGGGTGGCGCCGCAGCGCCGGGCCAGGGCGTCCAGCGCGCGGTGCAGATCGGCGTCCCATTCCACCGTCAGGTAGTCGCCCCGGTAGGAGGCGACGTCGGGGCGCGGCCGGTCGGTGGGCAGCGCCAGCTCGTCGGGCAGCCCGGCCAGCCGGGCAGTCCAGTGCGAGACCTGCCGGGCGAGGAGGCTGCCGGGGTCCTGCTGCTCGCCGAGGATCTCGTTCTGCCACAGGGTGTAGTCGGCGTACTGGACCGGCAGTTCGTCCCAGTCGGGTGCCGTCCCGGCGGTGCGGGCGGCGTAGGCGCGGGCCAGGTCGGAGGCGACCGGGGCGAGCGACCAGCCGTCCCCGGCGATGTGGTGGATCACCAGCTGGAGCACGTGGTCGCGCGGTCCCGTCCGGAACAGGTGGGCCCGGAGCGGCGGTTCGGTCATCAGGTCGATGGCGCAGCGGGCGCCGCGGCGCAGCGCGTCGGGCAGTTCGCCGTCCCCGACGGCCGTCGTGACCAGCCGCGGTGCCGCCTCGTGCGGCGGCAGGACCCGCTGGCAGGGCACTCCGGCCGCCTCCGGGAACACGGTCCGCAGGCTCTCGTGCCGGGTCACCAGGTCGCCGAGCGCCTGTTCCAGGGCCGCGTGGTCGAGTTCCCCGGTCAGGCGCAGCTGCATCGGGATGTTGTAGGTGGGGCTGGGCCCTTCCATCTTGTGCAGGAACCACAGCCGGCGCTGGGCGTAGGACAGCGGCAGCACCTCGGGGCGGGGGCGGCGCGCCAGCGCGGGCCGGGCCGGGCCGGCCGTGCCGAGCAGGGCGGCCACCGCCTCGGGGGTGGACGACTCGAACAGGTCCCGCAGGCCCAGCTCGGCGCCGAAGGTGTGGCGCAGGCGGGCGGCCAGCCGGGTGGCGGTCAGCGAGTGCCCGCCGAGGTCGAAGAAGCTCTCGGTCACGCCGACCCGGGGCAGCCCGAGGACCTGGGCGAACAGCTCGCAGACGATCTGCTCCTGCGGGGTGCGCCCGGTCCGCGCCAGGGCGGCGGTCCGCTCGGGTTCGGGGAGGGCGGCGCGGTCGAGCTTGCCGTTCGGGGTGAGCGGCAGCGCGTCCAGCAGCACGAACGCGGACGGCACCATGAACTCGGGGAGGCGGTCCTGTGCGAGGCCGCGCAGCTCCTCCACCGGCACGGCGGCCCCGCGGGCCGGTACGACGTAGCCGACCAGGCGCTGGTGTCCGCCGTCCGCGCGGGGGACGACGGCCACGCCGCCGACGCCGGGATGGCGGGCGAGGACCGCCTCAACCTCGCCCGGCTCGACCCGGAAGCCCCGGATCTTGACCTGGTGGTCGGCGCGGCCCAGGTACTCCAGTTCGCCGTGCCCGGTCCAGCGGGCGAGGTCGCCCGTGCGGTACATCCGCGCGCCGGGCCCGCCGAACGGGTCGGCGACGAACCGCCCGGCCGTCATGCCCGGCCGGCGCAGGTATCCGCGGGCCGGGGCCGCGCCGCCCAGGTACAGCTCGCCCGGCACGCCGGGCGGGACCGGCCGCAGGTCGGCGGTGAGGACGTAGCACCGCGTGTGCGTGACGGGGCGGCCGAGCGGGGGTGCCGCCGGCCAGTCGGCGGGTTCGGCGGGCAGCGTCGTACCGGTGACGACGTGTGTCTCGGTGGGTCCGTAGTGGTTGTGCAGGCGGCGGCCGGGGACGCGGTCGAAGAACGCCCGCAGGGCGGCCGACGGGGTCAGCGCCTCCCCGGCCTGGGCCACGTGGCGCAGGCACGGCAGGTCCAGGTCCTGCTCCAGGGCGGCCTGGGCGACCGCGTCGAGGACGAGGTTCGGCGCGTACAGCTCGGTGATCTCCATGGCGTCGAGCCAGGCGGCCAGGCGGGCGGCGTCCCGCCGCGTCCCGTCGTCCGGCATCACCAGCGTCTTGCCGGCCAGCAGCGCCGACAGGATCTCCTGGGCGGAGACGTCGAAGCCGATCGCGGTGAACTGCGCGACCCGGGTGCCGGCCCCTCCCCCGATGCGGCGGTGATGCCAGCGCATCAGGTTGATCAAGGGCGCTCCGGGCATGACGACGGCCTTCGGCGTGCCCGTGGAGCCCGAGGTGTACATGACGTAGACCGGGTGGTCGCCGGTCAGCGGGGCGGTGCGGTCGGCGGCGGACAGGTCGCCGGGCGCCCGGCCGGCGACGCGCGCGCGGGTCCCCGGCGCGTCGAGGAGGAGTCGTGGCGGCCCCTCGGGCAGGTGGCCGGCGAGGCGGGCATGGGTGAGCACCAGGTGCGGAGCGGCGTCGCTCAGCAGGGACGCCACGCGCGCGGCCGGGTGTTCGGGGTCGACCGGGAGGTAGGCGGCCCCCGCCTTCAGCACCGCCAGCACCGCCGTCACCAGCTCCGGCGAACGGGGCAGGACGAGCGCGACGACGCTCTCCGGGCCGGCGCCGTGGGCGACGAGTTCGCGGGCCAGGCGGTTGGCCGCGGCGTTCAGCTCGGCGTAGGTGAGCTGCCGCCCGGCACCGGTCACCGCGATCGCGTCCGGGTGGGCGGCGGCCTGCCGCTCGAACAGCCCGGGAAGGTGGCTCGCGGCGTCCTCCGGCTCGCCGGCGGCGTCCGGTGCGCCCTCTTCGGCGTCGCCCGGCGCGTTCCACCGGTCGAGGACGAGCCGCCGCTCGGGGCCGAGCAGCCCGTCGACCGCGCGGACCGGGCGGCCGGGATCGTCGGCGAGGGTGCGCAGCACCTGGTGCAGCCGGTCCATCAGGGTCTGCGCGGCCGCCCGGTCGACCGCGTCGGCGCGATGGTCGAGCCGCAGGTAGAGCCGCTCGCCCGGAGCGGCGAGCAGGGTGAGCGGGTAGTGGGTGGCGTCGCGGCTCGCGCCGAGGACCAGCCGGAACCGGACGTCGCCCGCGTCGGCGGCGCGGTCGGCGAAGGGGTAGTTCTCGAACACCACGGCGGTGTCGAAGAGGTCGGCGACCGGTGCCTCCTGCTGGATGCCGGTCAGGCCGAGGTGATGGTGGTCGGCGAGCGCGGACTGCTCGGCCTGCAACCGGGTCAGCAGCTCGCGCAGCGACTCGGCCGGCGCCCACCGCACCCGTACGGGGAGCATCGCGATGAACAGGCCGACCATCGACTCGACTCCGGGCAGCTCGGGCGGCCGGCCGGAGGCGATCGCGCCGAAGACGACGTCCTGGCGGCCGGTCGCCCGGGCCAGCACGAGGCCCCAGGCGGCCTGCACCACGGTGTTGAGGGTGACGCCGAGGCCGCGGGCGGTCTCCTCCAGGGCCGCGGTGAGCCGGGCGTCGGCGGGCCGCACCAGGCGGTCCGGGAGCCGCGGGGAGCGGGGGTCGGACGGGGAGATCCGGGTCGCCGTGTCGACCCCGGCGAGCGCCGCCCGCCACGCCTTCCCGGCGGCGCGGCGGTCCTGGCGTGCGAGCCAGTCGAGGTACTCCTTGTACGGCGTGACGGGCGGCAGGGCCCGCGGGTCGCCGCCGTCGCCGTACAGCGTGAACAGCTCGCGCAGCAGGACCGGGGTGGACCAGCCGTCGAGGACGATGTGGTGGCTGGTCACGACGAGGCGGTGGCGCGCGGGGCCGAGGCGCAGCAGGCGGAAGCGGATCAGCGGCGGCTTCGCCAGGTCGAACCGCTCGGCGTGGTCCGCCGCCGCCAGGCGTTCGCCCTCCGCGTCCGCCCGCGCGGGCGGCAGGTCGCCGAGGTCGGACTCGGTCCACGGCAGCGGCACGGCACGGGCCACGATCTGGAGCGAGCGGCCCGAGCGGGCCCGGCGGAAGCCGGTGCGCAGGACGGCGTGCCGGTCGATCAGGGCCCGGGCGCAGCCGCGCAGCAGCGCGGCGTCGAGCGGGCCCTCGACCTCGATCGTGTGCTGCACGGCGTACACGTCCGGTCCGGACCGGTCGTACTCGGTCTGGAACAGCAGCCCTTCCTGCATCGGGCTGAGCGGGAGGATGTCTTCCAGACGGGACGGTTTCACCATGGTCACCACGCGGCTTCGACGTCGTCGATGTCGTTCTGGGTCAGGTCGGCCAGCGGGAAGTCGGAAGGGCTGTGCCCGCCCGCGTCCGGGGAGAGGGCGTGCCGGACGACGCCTTCGAGGGCGGCCCGCCACCGCCCGCCTAGGTCGGTGAGGTCGGCGTCCGACCACAGCCGCCTCGCTCCGGTCCAGGTGACCGTCAGTCGGGACCCGGCGGGGGCGTCGTGCACGACGGCGTGCACCTCCAGGCCGTGCGCGACGGGCAGGCCGGGGTCGGTGGCCGTCACCATGACCGCCTCGGGGGCCATGGCCCAGCCGGGTCCGCCGCCCAGCGGGGCACCGGGGGCGGCGAACCGCCCGAGGTAGTTGAACCCGATCTGCGGGGTGCCGAGGCGGGCCAGCACCTCGCGGCAGCCGGGCGCCAGGTGGCGCAGCAGCCCGAAGCCGATGCCGCCGTCCGGTGCCGCGCACACCTGCTCCTTGACCCGTTTGACGGCGTCGCCCAGGCGCGGCGCGCCCGAGGTCACCTCGGCCCAGGCGACCCGGCCCGGGTCGATCCTGACCGGGTGCAGGGTGGTGAACCAGCCGAGCGTGCGCGACACGTCGGCGCCCGGGACGACGTCCTCGCGGCCGTGGCCCTCGACGTCGACGAGCACGCCGTCGGCCGTGTCGTCCCCCCGGTCGCGGCGCCAGGCGGCCACGGCCAGTCCGAGCGCGGTCAGCAGCACGTCCTCGACGCCGCAGTGGAAGGCGGCCGGGACGGTCGTCAGCAGGGGGCCGACGACGTCCTCCGGGAGCGTGGTGACGGTCTCGACGGTGTCGGCGGCCAGGTCGAGCCGGGGGTCGGCCGGTTTCGGCGTCAGCAGGGGGTCGGGGGCGGCGAGGACGTCCATCCAGCGGGGCAGTTCGGCCAGCCGGTGGGGCTGGGTGGCCTGCGCGGTGAGGCGCCGCGCCCAGTGGCGCAGCGAGGTGCCGGCCGGCGGCAGGTCCGGCGTGCGGCCGGCGGCGGCCCGGGTGTACGCCTGGACCAGGTCGTCGGTGAGGATGCGCCAGGAGACCCCGTCGACGGCCAGGTGGTGGACGACGAGGAGGAGCCGGCCGGGCGCCTCGGGCCCCCGGTCGAACCAGACGAACCGCGCGATCCGTCCGGCGTACGGGTCGAGCCGGTCGGCCGCGGCCGACACCTCCTCGCGGGCCCGGCCGGCGAGGTCGTCCTCGCCCAGGCCGGTGGCGTCGACGCGGCGCACGGGGTCGGCGTCGGCGGCCCGTCCGGGCGGCTGGATCTCCAGGGTCCAGGAGTCGTCCCGGTCGACCAGCCTCAGGCGGAGCGCGTCGTGGGTGTCGGTCACCGCGCGGACGGCGGCCCGGAGGGCGTCCTCGGAGAGGCCGGGCGGGCAGGACAGCAGCAGGGACTGGGCGAAGCGGCCCACCGGGGCGCCGCGTTCGCGCAGCCAGTGGACGATGGGGGTGGCCGGGACCGGGCCGGTGCCGGTGTCGTCGTCCGCGCCGTCCGCGGGGGCGTCCGCCGCGCCGGCGCTCCGGCTCAGCTCCGCCGCGGTCCGGTGCGCGAACACGTCCCGCACGGTGAAGGCGAGTCCCTCGGCGCGGGCGGCGCTCACCAGCCGGATCGCGCAGATGCTGTCACCGCCGAGGCCGAAGAAGTCGTCGTCCGCGCCGACCGTGTCCCGCCCCAGCACCCGGGCCATGAGCGAGCACAGCAGGTGTTCGGCCCGTCCGGCGGGGGCGCGTCCGCTCGGCCGGGCGGTGACCGCGGGCAGGGCCGCGCGGTCCAGCTTGCCGTGCGCGGTCACCGGCAGGGCGTCGAGGACGACGATCTCGTGCGGGACCAGGTACTGCGGCACGCGGCGCCCGGCGAAGGCGCGCAGCGCGTCACGGGTGGGCCGTCCGCCCTGCGCCGGGACGACGTAGGCGACCAGCCGCGGTTGCCCGTCGCCCGCGCGGCGGACCTCGGCCACGGCCCGGGCGACGGCGGGGTGCTCCCGCAGCACCGCCTCGACCTGGCCGGGTTCGACGCGGAAGCCGCGGAGCTTGACCTGCCGGTCGGTGCGCCCCCGGTACTCCAGGACGCCGTCCGGGGTCCGGCGGGCGAGGTCGCCGGTGCGGTACATGCGCTCCCCCGCCGGGCCGTACGGGTCGGCGACGAACCGCTCCGCGGTCTGCGCGGGCCGGCCGAGGTAGCCGCGGGCGACCCCGGCGCCGGCCAGGTACAGCTCGCCCGTGGCGCCCGGGGGCAGCGGTTGCAGGGCGGCGTCCAGGACGTAGGCGCGCACACCGGCGAGCGGGCGGCCGATCGGCACGCCGCGGGCGTCCGGGGCGAGGTCGCGCACGGCGTGGCTGGTGGCGAAGGTGGTGGTCTCCGTCGGGCCGTAGCCGTTGACGACGACGGTGTCCGGGCAGGCGGCCAGCACCCGGCGGACCGCCGACGGCGCGACCTCCTCGCCGCCCGCCCACACCTGGCGGACGCCGGTGAAGCAGTCGGGCCGGTACTCGGCGAGGACGGCGAACAGCGCGGCGGTGAGCCACAGCGCGCTCGGCCGGTGACGGACGATCAGGTCCGCGTACTCCTCGGCGTCCAGCTCGTGCGGGGGCGCGACGATCAGCCGGCCGCCCCGCAGCAGCGGCGCCCAGATCTCGAACGTCGACGCGTCGAAGGCGGCGGGCGAGTGCACCAGGACGTCGGCGCAGACCCCGTCCCCGAAGCGCGGGTCGGCCGCCAGGGCGGCGACGTCGCGGTGGGTCACCACGATGCCCTTGGGCCGCCCCGTCGAGCCGGAGGTGTACATGACGTAGGCGGCGGAGAGCGGGTGCGGCACGGGCGCAGGCGGGGCCGGGTCCTGCGCCGCCGGGGCCGTCCCCGTGTCCAGGTCGTCCGGCAGCAGGCGGGGCGCCGCGGTGTCCGGCAGGCGGGGGGCGTCGGTGTCGCGGGAGGTGAGCACCGCCCTCGGCCGGGTCTCGTCGAGCATCGACGCGACCTGGGCGGCCGGGTAGCGGGGGTCGACCGGGACGTAGGCGGCCCCGGCCTTCAGGACGGCGAGCAGGGCGACCACGAACTCGGGTGAGCGCGGCAGGGCCACGGCGACGGTGTCCCCGGCGCGGACGCCGTGCCCGGCCAGCGCACGGGCCCACCGGTCGGCGCGCGCGTCGAGGTCGGCGTAGGTGAGGTCGCGGCCGTCCGCCGAGACGGCGACCGCGGACGGGGTGGCGCCGGCCTGCCGCGCGAAGAGGCCGGTGACGGTCGCCTCGGGCAGGTCCGCCGTGCCGGGGGCACCCGCCGCCAGCAGGCGGGCGCGCTCCTCGGAGGTGAGCAGGTCGATCCGGTCGACGGGGCGGTCCGGGTCGGCGGCGGCCTCGGCGAGCAGCCGCGCGAACCGGTCGAACAGGGTGCGCACGGTCTCCGGTTCGAACAGGTCGGCGGCGTACTCGACGTGGCCGTCCAGGCCGGCCGGGGTGCCGTCGGCCGAGTGCCGTTCGACCAGGTTGAGGAAGAGGTCGAACTTGGCGGTCCCGGTGCGGCCCAGCTCGGTGGAGACGGTGAGGCCGGGCAGGGTGAACTCACCGGCGGGAGCGGTGTCCTGGAGACCCAGCATCACCTGGAACAGGGGGTGGCGGGCCAGCGACCGCTCGGGGGCGAGGACGTCCGTGAGGTACTCGAACGGCACGTCCTGGTGGGCGTAGGCGGCCAGGGCCGTCTCGCGGACCCGCTGGAGCAGGTCGGTGAAGGCCGGGCGGCCCGACACGTCGGTGCGCAGGACGAGGGTGTTCACGAAGGCACCGACCACCTCGTCCAGCGCCTGGTCGAGACGGCCCGCGACGGGACTGCCGACGGCGATGTCGTCACCGGCGCCGAGGCGGGACAGCAGAGCCGCGAGGCCGGCGTGCAGCACCATGAACAGGCTGGCGCCCGAGGCCCGGCCCAGGTCGACGAGGCGGCGGTGCAGTCCGGCGTCGAGGGAGACGGTGATGTGGTCGCCGGTGTACGAGGCGACGGCGGGCCGGGGCCGGTCCGTGGGCAGCTCGATCTGCTCGGGCAGTCCGGCCAGTTGCTCGCGCCAGTACGCCACCTGCGTCTCCAGCAGGCCGCCGCCGGTGCCGTCCGCGGCGAGCAGTTCGTTCTGCCAGAGCGTGTAGTCGCTGTAGCGCACCGGTACCGGGTCGAGCCGCGGCGCGCGGCCGGCGGCGCGGGCGGCGTAGGCGCGGTCCAGGTCACGGGCGATCAGCCGCATCGACAGCGCGTCGCAGGCGCAGTGGTGCAGGACGAGCAGCAGGACGTGCGCGTCGGCACCGGTGGTGAACAGCTCGGCGCGCAGCGGCGGTTCGACGGCGAGGTCGAAGGGGCGGCGGGCGCCCGCGGCGAGGCGTTCGTCGAGTTCGGCCTCGGTGACGGGGGTCGCGCGCAGGGCGGGCGCGGCGGGCGGCAGCACCTGCTGGAGGAGGCGGCCGTCGAGGTACGGGAGGACGGTGCGCAGGCTCTCGTGGCGGGCGAGGACGTCCCCGAGGGCGGTGCCGAGGGCGGTGACGTCCAGGGGGCCGTCGATGTGCAGCACCGAGGGGATGTGGTAGGCGCCGCCGGGGCCGTCCATCTGCTGGAGGAACCACATCCGGCGCTGGGCGTGGGAGGCCTCCAGCTCGGCGGGCCGCTCCCGCCGGACCAGGCGCGGGCGGGCCAGTCCCGCGTCGTCCAGGGCGGCCGTCACCGCGCGCGGGGTCGGGTCGTCGAACAGGACGCGCAGGTCCACCTCGACGGAGAACGTCGACCGGATGCGGGTGATCAGCGAGGTGGCGAGCACGGAGTGGCCGCCGAGGTCGAAGAAGTCGTCGTCGGGGCCGACCTCGGGTTCGTCGAGCACGAGCGCGAAGAGCGCGCACATGATGTCGAGCCGGGAGGAGAGCCCGCCGCCGGCGGGGGTGCGCGCGGGGTCCGCGGCCGCGGTCAGGGCGGCGCGGTCGAGCTTGCCGTTGGCGGTGAGCGGCAGCGCGTCGGTCCGGACGATCCGGCCGGGCACCATGTACTCGGGCAGACGGGCGCGGACCGCCTCCCTGATCTCCTCCGGCGCGGGGTCGGCGCCGTCCTCGGCGACGACGAAGGCGACCAGGCGCTGGTCGTCCTCCCGTTCCTCGGTCACGGCGACCGCCGCGAGCGCCACGCCGGGGAACCCGGTGAGCGCGGCCTCGATCTCGCCGGGCTCGATCCGGAAGCCGCGGACCTTGAGCTGGTCGTCCGAGCGTCCGACGAAGGTGAGCCGGCCGGCCGGGTCGCGGCGGGCCAGGTCGCCGGTGCGGTACATGCGCTCGCCGGGCCGCCCGTGCGGGCCGGCGACGAACCGCTGCGCGGTGAGGGCCGGGCGGCCGAGGTAGCCGCGGGCCAGGCCGGGTCCGGAGACGTACATCTCGCCGATCGCGCCGACCGGGACCGGCCGCAGCCGCTCGTCGAGCAGATGGACCGTCAGGTCGGCGAGCGGGACGCCGATGACGCTGTCCGGGCCGGGCTCGGGGTCCAGGGTGACGTGGGTGACGTGGACCGTGGTCTCGGTGATGCCGTACATGTTCACCAGCGCCGGTCCGGCGGTGCCGTGGCGGCGGCGCCAGTCGGCGAGGCGGGCGGGCTGGAGCGCTTCGCCGCCGAAGACCACGGTGCGCAGCCGCAGCCGGCGGCTCACCTCGGGCAGCTCCTGGTCGGCGGCCATGAGCTGGTAGAACGCCGAGGGCGTCTGGCTGAGCACGGTCACCCGCTCGTCGGCGAGCAGCCGCAGGAACCGCTGCGGGGCGCGGCTCACCTCGAAGGGGACGACGACCAGCCGGCCGCCGTGCAGCAGGGCACCCCAGATCTCCCAGACGGAGAAGTCGAAGGCGGCCGAGTGGAACAGCGTCCAGACGTCGTCGCGGCCGAGGCCGAGCCGGTCACGGGTGGCGGTGAAGAGGCGGACGACGTTCTCGTGGGAGGTGATCACGCCCTTCGGGTGGCCCGTGGACCCCGAGGTGTAGGTGAGGTAGGCGGCGCAGCCGGGCTCCAGCGGCCGGAGCCGTTCGGCGGCGGTCACGGGGCCCGGGTCACGGCCGTCCGCGTCGGCGAGGAACTCGGGCGCGTCGATGAGCAGACGGTCCCGGTCCGTGGCGATCCCGGTCGCGGTGGAGGTGATCAGCAGCCCGGGTGCCGCGTCCTGGAGCATGTACGCGATACGGGCGGGCGGGTAGTCGGGGTCGACGGCGACGTAGGCCGCGCCGGACTTGAGCACGCCGAGCAGGGCGAGGACGAGGTCCGCGGAGCGGGGCAGGGCGACCGCGACGACGTCCTCCGGCCCGATGCCGCGTGCGACGAGGGCGCGTGCGAGCCGGTTCGACCGCTCGTCGAGTTCCCGGTACGACCAGGTGGTGCCGTCCGCGGTGAGCGCCGGGGCGTCCGGGGTGGCGGCGGCCTGCGCGGCGAACAGCCCGGGGAGCGTGGCCGCAGCGGGGACGGCGGCGGCCGCCGCGCTCTCACGGGCCGCGTCCCCGCGGGCCGTGGTCCGTGCGGCGGCGGCCTCGGGCGCCGGGGCGGGGCCGCCGACACCGCCGACCGGCCGCGCCGGGTCGGTGGCGGTGAGCGCCTCCAGCGTCGCGGTGAACGCGTCGCGGTGGTCGGCCAGTCCGAGGTCGTCCCGGCCGTTGACGTCGATCTGGAGGCCCTGCCCGTCCCGGCGGTCCCAGATCATGAAGAGCAGGTTGCCCACCAGGCCGGAGGAGAGGTTGCGCATCGTGCCGCGCGCCGCGCCGAACCGCAGGTTGTAGGGGTGCGAGATGACGTTGACGACCGGCAGCAGGGACGTGGCGTGGGCCGTGCCGAGGTCCCGCTGGAGGTCCACCCCGCGATAGCGCTGGTGTGCCACGGCCGCGGCCATCTGCTCGGCCACGTGCTCCAGCAGGGCGGTGACGGTCAGGTCCGGGCGGATGGTGAGCGGCAGCGGCAGGACGTTGGCGAGGTTCGCGGGGGTCTGCCGGGCGAGCTGGCTCGCCCGGGCGGAGAGCGGGAACGCGAGGAGGACGTTCTCGTCCCCGGTCTGCCGGTGGACGTGGAGTGCCGCGGCGGCCGTGACGACCACCGGCCAGGGCACCCGGGCGCCGCGGGCGGTCCCGCGCACGGCGTCGAACCGCTCCTCGGACAGCCAGCGCGTCACACCGCGGAACTCGGCGGCCGCGCCCCGGGACCGGCTGACGAGCGGGGAGGGCGCCGGCCGGCCGCCCAGCTGCCCGAGCCAGAAGTCGCGGTCCTGCCGGAAGTCCGGGGCGGAGCGGTACGCGGCGTCCTCGTCGGCGAGTTCGCGCAGCGAGCCGAACGGGTTCGGGCCCGGATCGCGCCCCTCGGCGAGCGCCGTGTAGACCTCGGCGACCCGGCGCGAGACCAGGGAGGAGCCGTAGGCGTCCATGGCGATGTGGTGGTAGTTCTGGTACCACAGGTGCCGTTCCGGGCCGAGGCGCAGCACCGCGAAGCGGAACAGCGGACCGTCGGTGAGGTCGGTCGGCCGGGCCAGCTCCCGTCGCATCCACGCGTCGGCCTCGGCCTGCGGATCGGCGGCACCGCAGAGGTCGACGGCGCGCAGCTCCCACGGGCGGTCCGGCTCGATGGTCTGCCCGACCCGGCCGCGGTCCTGGTGGAACCGGCTGTGCACAGTGTCCAGGCCGGCGACGACCGACCGCAGCGCGCGCTCGAAGATCTCCGTGTCGAACGCGCCCTGCACATCGACGTACTCGCCGACCTGATACACCGAATTGCCGTCGCTCAGGCGCTGTTCGGCGAACCAGATCTCACGCTGCGCTGCCAGCAGGGGCAGCATTGTGTCGGCGTTCAACAAGATCGACGACCTCCGAGATTTCCTACTGGAAGCGCGGAACCACCCGGGAACCGAATCAGCCGGCGCGTCGTGCCGGTACGGGCGGGCCGGGGAACGAGAAATCAGTACAGCGAATTCGCTTCGGCCGAACGTAACCGCGCCCCGGGCCCGGTACAAGCCCGGCGATCCCGCGGGGGAAATGGGCGGAGGCCGGCCGTGCCGTGCCCCGAGGAGCAGGTCACCCGGGGTGTGCGGAGCGTGCTGCGGTGTCCCGCCGGCGGGACAGGACGACGCTGCCGCCGGATGGCCTACGCGTCGACAATGCTTCGGTGCTCGGCTAGGTTCCGATCACGCCGAACTTCCAGCGCATCCGGGACGTCGCGACTCCTTTCCCCTTCCGTCACGGCTTTGACCGACGCGTCCCGCAATCGTCCGCCAGTAATTCGAGGACGCATCCGGAGAGAATCCAGCATGACACTTGACACTCACCAGTGGCAGCTCTCGGAAACCGAGCTCGAGTTCTTCCGGGAGAACGGCTACATCGGACCGCTGACGATTTACACCCCGGAAGAGATGGACGCCCTGTGGCGCCGGGCCCGTCGCGAGGTCCTCGACCGCTCGCACGCGGCCTACCCGGTCGACGAGGCGATGTCCGGCGCGACCAACATCGCGAACTACGACCGCCACCTCGACGTCGACCTGCTCATGAAGCACGTGTGCAACCGGAGGATCACCGATCGGGTCGCGTCCATCCTGGGACCCGACGTCCTGTGCTGGCGCACGGAGTTCTTCCCGAAGTACCCGGGCGACGAGGGGACCGACTGGCACCAGGCGGACACCTTCGCCAACGCCAGCGGCAAGCCGCAGATCCTGTGGCCCGGCGAGACCGACACCGAGTTCGGCAAGGGCACCCTCACGGTGTGGACGGCGTTCACCGACGCCACCCGGGAGAACGGCTGTCTCCAGGTCATCCCCGGCTCGCACCACCGGATGAACTACGACGAGACCAAGCGGATGAACTACGACACCACGCAGATCAACTCCAAGGTCAAGGACGGCGTTCCGCGCGGCTTCTTCGGCTACGACTACCGTGAGCTCCAGATCGACCCGGACTGGAAGCCGTCCGAGGAGGACGCCTTCGACCTGGTGATGCGACGCGGCCAGTGCGTGATCTTCTGGTCCACCCTGATGCACGCCTCGCTGCCCAACGTCACGGCGAAGAGCCACCGGATGGGCTTCGCCACCCGCTACGTCCCGACCAGCGTGCGGGTCTACCCGGACACCGACCGGGTCGAGGAGTACGGCGGCAGCATCCCGCTCGACAAGTGGGGCGCGGTCCTGGTCAGCGGTGAGGACGGCACCGGCCACAACAAGATCCTGCGCGAGTCGCTGCGCGGCACTCCGATCTCCGAGTTCCTGAGCTGAGCCGGACCCCCGCACACCCGGCCGACCGGAGGGGTGCCCCGCACGGGCGCGGCTCCGGCCGGCCCGTGCCGCGCACCCCTGCCTGGAGGAGGGCACCCGCATGACCGTCACCCCAAGCTCCGTCACCCTGCCGATCGTCATGGGGGGCGCGGAGTTCGCCGCCGATCCGCTCGCCCACTACACCTGGCTGCGGGAGAACGCCCCGCTGGGTCAGGTCCGGCTGGACTTCGGGGCGTTCGCCCAGGACGTCTGGGTGGTCTCCCGCTACGCGGACTGCAAGGCGCTGCTCACCGATCCCCGCCTGCTGCGGTCCCCGTACGGGGCTCCGCCGGGCGTCGAGATCCCCGAGCACATCCGCCTGGTCAGTTCCACGCTGGACATGAAGGACGGCGACGAGCACCGCCGGCTGCGCTCCCTGGTGGCCGCCCCCTTCACGCCGAAGCGCATCGAGCATCTCGGCGAGCAGGTCCGGGTGCTCGCCGAGCGGCGCCTGGACGCGCTCGGCAGGGACGGCGGCGGCCCGGTCGACCTGCGCCGGGATTTCGCGCTCCCCGTGACCTACACCGTCATCGCCGACCTGGTCGGGGTCGGCGAGCAGGACCGCGTCCGCTTCCAGCAGGGTGTCACGGCGCTGATGAGCGGGTTCAGCGGCTCCCGGGAGGACTGGGAGGCGCAGGTGCGCGACCTCGTCGCCGTCACCCGCGACCTGGTCGCCCGCAAGCGGGCCGAGCCCGGGGACGACCTCGTCACCGGCCTGATCGAGGCCGAGGAGGCCGGCGACCGGCTGGACGACACCGAGCTGGTGGCCATGGTGTTCAGCCTGGTGACGGCGGGCTACGAGACGACGTACAACCTGATCACGAACGCGGTGGCCGCCCTCCTGGACCACCCCGACCAGCTCGGTCTGCTGCGGGCGGCGCCGGACGACGAGGCGCTGTGGCGGTCGGCGGTCGACGAGGTGGCGCGCTGTCTGCCGCCGATCACCGGCACCCGGCCGGCCACCGCGGTCGAGGACATCGAGTGGCACGGGCGGACCGTGCCCGCGGGGGCGTCGGTGCTGCCGCTGCTCGCGGCCGCCAACCGGGACCCGGAGGTGTTCGAGGAGCCGGAGCGCTTCGACGTCACCCGCTCGCCCAACCCGCATCTCGCCTTCGGCCACGGCGTGCACTTCTGCCTGGGGGCCAACCTGGCCCGGATGGAGGCCCGGGTGGCGCTCCAGGTGCTGTTCGAGCGGCACCCCGGTCTCTCGCTCGCCGTCGACCGCACCGAACTCGCCCTGGAGCCGATGCCGTTGTGGACCCGCTTCCGCGAACTGCCGGTCGTCCTCGGATGACCGGGTCGGGGGTTCCGTACGCCCGGCTGTCCGCCGACGCGCCGAGGAGACGGTGAGAGGACCATGCCGAACCGCACCGCTGTCGGCACCGGAGGAACCAAGGGGATCGGGGCCGCGCTCAGCCGGCGCCTGGCCCGGCTCGGCCACCACGTCGTCGCGGTGTACCGCGCCGACAAGGCCGCCGCGGACCTGCTGAGCGAGGAACTCGGCGACCAGGTCGAGACGGTCCGCCTGGACGTGGCCGACCCGGAGGCGGTGGCCGCCTTCGCCGAGCGGGTGCTGACCGCGCACGGCGCCCCCCACGTGCTGGTCAACAACGCGGGCCGCAACATCGACGGGCCGTTCCTCAGGATGTCGGACGACGACTGGCGGCAGGTGCTCGACGTCAACCTGTCCGGGCCGTTCCACCTGACCAGGGCCTTCGCCCCGGCCATGCTCGGCCTGGAGGGCGGCGCCAGTGTCGTCAACATCGGGGCGACGACCGCGATCCGGCCCCGGCCGAACGGCGTCAACTACTGCGCGAGCAAGGCGGGGCTGCTGCATCTCACCAAGTGCCTCGCGCTGGAACTGGCCCCGGCCGTCAGGGTCAACTGCCTGATCCCGGGGATGATCGACACCGAGGAGATGCGCACCCGGTACCGGGTTGCCGACCCGACGGCGCGCGCCGAGCTGCTCGCCGGGATCCCGCAGGGCCGGATCGGCTCGCCCGAGGAGATGGCGGACGCCCTGGAGTTCCTGGTCGGCGACGGGGCCCGCTACATCACCGGCCAGAAACTCATCGTCGACGGTGGCCAGTTCATGTGGTAGCGGCCACCGCCCTGTTCGAGAGAGAAGAGCCCTTCATGTTCGCACGCCTCGACCGGTACGCCGATTTCCTCAAGACCAGGTATCGCTCCGACTTCCTCAAGTCCGGCGAGTACTCCCTCGCCGAGGTCACACCCGAACTGCGCGAGCGCATCGAGAGTGGGCAGTTCCACCGCATCGTCTTCTCCGGGATGGGCTGCTCGGCCATCGTCTCCGATGTGATCGGGACGTTCCTCAACGCCTCGGGGGCGGGAGTGGAGGTCCTGGTCTTCAACGACTACGACTTCCCCTACCTGGTCCCGCGGTCGGTGGTCGACGACGAGGGGACGCTGTTCGTCGTCAGCTCCTACAGCGGTCACTCCGAGGAGCCGGTGCGGGTCTTCCACCAGCTCGCGGACCGCTACCACCGCACCCTGCTGCTGACCTCCGGCGGCCGGCTGGCCGAACTGGGCCGGCGGGCCGGGGTGTCGGTGGCGCGGTGGGAACTGAGCGAACCGGACCGGGAGTACCCGCTCTTCCACGTCGGCCAGTACTTCGCGATCCTGCTCGACATGTTCCCGCGGCTGGGCCTGGTCAAGGACGACCACCGGGCGGAGGTCGCGGCCCTGGCGGGCCATCTGGCCACGGACTTCACCCCGGCGCTGGAGGAGCTGGCCCGCGCGACCGCCCTGAGTTCCAGGGACGCGAACATCATCATGCTGGCGTCGCCGAAGTGGTACACGAGCCTGCTGAAGCTGGCCAAGATGCACTTCAACGAGATGGCGATGGCACCGGCGACCCGGAACTTCTTCCACGAGTTCTGCCACAGCGAGGTCGCCACGCTGTCCGACCCGGACCGCCGGCACAGCGTCCTGCTGTTCCGGGACAGCGACGACGACGCCTACACGCGGCAGAAGATGGACAACCTCGTCCGGCTGCTCACCCGGGACATCCCGCAGAACCGGAACGTCACGGTGACCGAGTTCGCGCTCGACCAGCCGACCTTCATGCGCAAGTACTTCACCGCGCTGGAGTTCGTCCAGCACACGGCGCTGCACCTGGGCCGCCTCTACGACACCAGGTCCCGCGACCTGATCTCCGAGGCCGCCGGCAACCCGTGGTACCACACGACCTCCATCCTGGCCGAGTCCGCGATGGCGAAGACGTCGGGCTGACGGCCCGGGAGGACCGGGGCAGGGCCCGCCGCCGCGGCGCGATCCGGACGGCGGGCCCTGCGCGGCCTCACGGCACCCGCACCCGCGGCGCGTCCTGCGCGCCGCGGCGGACGATGGCCTCGATCCCGTCCAGCAGGACCGCCAGGCCGGCGTCGAAGGTCTCGGTCGCCTCCCGTTCCAGGTACGGCCCTTCCGGGTCGGGCGGGGTCGTCGCGGCCTCCCGGGCGAGCCGGACGACCGTCGGGAAACGCTCGGCGAAGTCGGGCACGACCTCCTCGAAGGCCGCGGAGCGGGCGGCCCACCAGTCCTCGTCGGAGACCCCGGTCGCGGCGGCGGCCTGCCGGGAGTCGACCACCGTCTGCGCGGCGCCCCGGACGTGGTTGATCAGCGTGCCGACGACCCGCCGCAGCACCTGCGCGCCCAGCCCGGTCGCGAAGAGGATGCGCAGGACGGTCTCCAGCATGGCGTTCTCGTTCGGTCCGAGGACCGGGCGCGCCTGAGAGACCTGGAGGGTCCAGGGGTGGCGCAGGCAGAACGCCCAGTAGTCGTGCGTCCAGGCCGAGAGCGCGGCGCGCCAGCCGTGCGTGAGGTCGTAGTCGGTGGGCAGTTCGGCGAGGGCGCGGTCGTACATGAGGTCGACCAGCTCGTCCTTGCTGGGCACGTAGGTGTACAGCGCCATTCCGGTCCGTCCGACGCGCTTTCCCACCTCGCGCATGGAGACCGCCGAGATCCCGGAGGCGTCGGCGATGGCGATCCCGGCGTCCACGATGGCGTCCACGGTCAGTCCCGGCCTGGGTCCCGGACCGCTCCGGGGGGCCGCCTCGCCGGGGGTGCGCCACAGCAGGGCCAAGGAACGACGGAAATCTCCCTGGCCGGCGAAAACCACCACCACATCCCCTTGACTGGTACCGAACCGGATGGTCATTACCTTACCGCACGGCCCATCGGCGGCCGTCCTTCGCGCGGGGCCGCCGAAGTCGTGACGGCCCCGCACCGATTTCTACTGCATAGCCGCTTTCCGGCGCTCTTCGACGACCGAGCCGGATTCCTTGCGTGCCATTCGGCGCAGCACGACGGGGGCCAGCAGAAGACCGAGGACGGCCCACGCGCCGAGTGCGCAGAACGTCTCGACGTACCGCCAGGAATTCCCGATCTCCACCGCGGCGAACTCGTCCGGCAGCAATGCGGCACGCATTCCGAGGCCGAGCCAGTAGACGGGGAACACCTGGGCGGTCCACTGAAGCCATTCCGGTGCCTCGGTGACCGGGAAGAAAATGCCCGAGACGCCGAAGAGGGCCAGGAGCGGGAACATGACGACGCCGATGTTGCGCGGGCTGGTGAGCACCGAGCCGAGGACGGCGCCGATCGGCATCGTGGCGAGCATCCCGAGCACGAGCACCCAGGCCAGCGTGAGCCAGGCGCCGACGCTGTCCAGGCGCACGCCGTCGAAGAGCAGGACACCGGGCACCAGCAGCAGGGCGGTGGTGATCAGGGTCGTCGCCGCCGAGTGGACGATCTTGCCGATCAGATAGGCGACCATGCCGTTGGGGGCGGCCTTCGCCCGCAGCAGGGTGCCGTCCTCGCGTTCCATCAGCAGGTTGAAGGCCACGGCCTGGAAACCGTTGAAGGCGAGGGTCAGGCCGAGCAGGCCGGCCAGGGTGGTGGAGCCGAGCGAGAAGCCGGTGCCGCCGATGTCGGAGCCGCGCCGGAGCAGGGCGACGACGAGCAGGACGACCGGGATGAACAGCATGCCGAGGACGTCCTGGACGCTGGCGAGCGACTGCCGGGTCTCGATCCGGCCCGCCGCCAGTCCGCTGCGGACGGCGGTCGCGGTCGCGGTCACGCTCATGACGACACCTCCGCCACCCGCTCCTCGGCGGCCCGCGGGGCGCCCAGCGCCGGGAGCCCGGCGTCGTCCCGGCCGGACTCGGCGGCGTGCACCATGGCCAGGTAGGTGTCCTCCAGGGTGGCCCGGCGGACCTCCAGCTTGTCGACGCCGGCGCCGTGCGCGGCGAACAGCTCGCGGACGAACCGGGTCGGGGTCCTGGTCGAGGCGGTGAAGCGTTCGCCGTCGCGGACCCAGCGCACCTCGGCGCCGGTCTCCACCTGCCGGGCCAGCTCCTCGGGGGCGGCGTCGGCCACGATCCGCCCCCGGGCCAGGATCACGATGCGGTCGGCCAGCTTCTCGGCCTCGCCCAGGTCGTGGGTGGTCAGCAGGATCGTGGTGCCCTCGACCTCGGCGAGCCGGCGCACCAGCGCGTGGAACTCCTGGCGCGCCTCCGGGTCGAAGCCCACGGTCGGCTCGTCGAGGAACAGCACCTCGGGGCGGCCGACGATGCCGATCGCCACGTCGAGCCGGCGCCGCTGACCGCCGGAGAGCTGTCCGACGCGGCGGCCCGCCTGCTCGGCGAGCCCGACGGCGTCGAGGAGTTCGTCGACGTCACGCGGACGGGTGACCCGTTCGGTGGAGTAGGGCGCGTACAGGGAGCCGTAGTGCGCCAGGAACTCGCGGACCGGCCACTTCGCGTGGTCCCGCCAGGACTGCAGGACCACGCCCAGGCGGGCCCGCCACTCCTCGCCGCCGTGCGCCGGGTCGGTGCCGAGGACCCGCACGTCGCCGGCGGAGCGCAGCCGGAAGCCCTCGAGGATCTCGATCGTCGTGGTCTTCCCGGCGCCGTTGGGGCCGAGCAGTGCGACGACCTCGCCCCTGGCGACCCGGAAGGTCACCCCGTGCAGGACGGTCGTGGATCCGTAGTTCATGCGCAGGTCGGTGACCTCGATGGCGGGCTGCGCCGCCTCGTTGGCACGCATCGTCACTCCCCTCCTTCCGCTATCTCATTACAGCGTAAAACGTTAGCACGCCGCCCCTCCCGGCACCGGTCGCGCGCCGGAGCCGGGAGGGGCGGAAGGGGGGAGGGCCGCCTCAGCGGGCCACGTGTCCGGGGAAGCGGTCGAGCAGGTACGCGTGGATCTCGTCGACCGAGTTCAGCGACTGGAGCTCTTCGAACCGGGGGTCGAGACGGATGCCGTACCGGTCCTCCAGCGACGCCTGGAGAGTGACCAGGGTGAAGGAGTCCATGACGAACTCCGCGTCGTCGCCGAGGTCGGCGGACAGCGCCAACGAGCGGCTCTGGGAGAGGATCTCCCTGATCTCGTCCTTGCTGATCACTGGTGTTCTCCTCCGGGTCGGGTCACAGGGTGGAGCGGATCGCGTTCCGGTCGCGGACGAGCTTGCCGGTCCTGTTCCGCGGCAGCGCGCGGGCGACGAAGAACCGCTTGGGGGCCTTGACGGCGCTCAGCCGTTCCCGGCACCAGGCGATCAGCTCGCCCGCCTCCGGCACCGCCTCGCCCCCGACGTACGCCTCGATCACCTCGTGGTGGAGCACCACCGCCTCCTCGACCGCGGGGTGCGCCCGCAGCACGGTCTCGACCTCGGCGAGGTCGACCTTGAGGCCGCCGACGGTGACGAGCGAGTCCAGCCGGCCGAGGATGCTCAGCTCGCCGGTGGCGTCGTCCACGGCGAAGCGGTCGAAGGTGCGCAGCCACCCGTCGACGTACCGGTCGGGCTGGTCGTCGAGCACGTACGGCGACCGGTCCAGGCGTACGTGCAGCTCCTGGTCGACGATCTTCGTCTCGACCCCGGGCACCGTGCCGCCGAGCAGCGGCGGGCGCGGCCCGTGCAGCCCGGCCGCGAGCAGGCCCGTCTCGGTCACGCCATACACCTGGCTCAGGCGGACCCCGTACCTGCGGTGGAACTCCTCGTACACCTCGACGGGCAGCCGTTCGCCGCCGGTGACGGCCAGCCGGAGCGCGGGCAGCGGGGGCACCCGCGGGGTCCTGACCAACAGTTCGAAGTGGGCCGGCACCCCGTAGATCGCCATCGCCTCCGTCTCCCGGGCCGCCCGCAGCACCTCGGCCGGTGTGGGCAGGGGCGGCAGCACCACGGTCGCGCCCTGCCGCAGGGCGTGCAGTACGCCGGTGACCAGGCCCATCGTGTGCACGAGGGAGTTGAGCAGCACCAGGCGGTCGCCGGCGCCGGGCAGTTCCGGCAGGGCGGCGTGGCGGTCGAGCTCGGCGAGGAGCGAGGCGGGGGTGCGGCCGATCACCTTGGGCCGGCCGGTGGAGCCGGAGCTGAACTGGACGAGGCAGGCCTCGGACGCGGCGGGGCGCCCGGACGGCCGGGGGCAGGTGCGGAAGGCGACCTCCTCCTCGAAGCCGGTCGCCGGTCCGGTGTGCCCGTCGGAGTCGATCGTGTACTGGGGCCGGAGCAGCGCGGCCAGTGGCTCGTACTCGGCGGGTGCCGCCCGGAAGTCGACCAGGAGGACCTGCGCGCCCCGGCTCCACAGGGCGAGCAGCACGCGGACGTAGGTGAGGCTCGGCCTCATGCGGAGCAGAACGGTACTGTTCTCGCCTATTCCTTGATCGCGGAAGGTACGGCCGAGTTCGGCCACCGCGGAGCGCAGTTCGGATCTGGATTCCGCGGTGCGTGAAACAACCCAGGGCTGCCGGTCCGCACCGGCGCCCAGCAATGATTCACCCCACCAGGACGCTATTGCCATGCCTCTCCCTCACCGGCTGGAAGAATCGGGAAGTTAGCAGGGTGATTATGGGCGCGCCAGGCGGGAATTCACTGTCCCGCCGGCGGGACAGCCGGCGCTGCCCGCGGGCCTGTTCACCACGTTGACTCCGCGAACCGCCGTGTTAGGTTCGGGCGGTGTCCGGACAGCGGGAAAACCGACTCGCGCGACAACCGTTTGCATTCTTCCCGCCGACATATCCAAATCAGACGGCGCTACGCAACCGGAGGCTGAAGATTGTCTGGTCGTGAGCCCGATGGTGCGATTCTGCCCCTGTCGGCCGCACAGCGTGAGATCTGGTTCGCCGAGCAGCGCCTCGCATCGACGAACAGCGTCTACCGGGTCGGGGAATACGTGCGGATCGACGGCCCGCTCGACACCGCGCTGTTCGAACGGGCGCTGCGGCAGACGGTCGGCGAGGCCGACGCGCTGCACGTCCGGTTCACCGAGTCCGGCGACGACGCCCGGCAGACACTGCGGCAGGTGGCCGACTGGCCGCTGCCGTACGTCGACGCCGGCGGCCGGCCGGACCCGTCGGCGGCGGCGACGGCGTGGATGCGCGAGGACCTCCGCAAACCGATGGACCTCGCCCGCGGGCCGCTGTTCCGGCACGCGCTGATCGGGCTCGGGGACGACCGCCACATCTGGTACCACAGTTACCACCACATCGTCATGGACGCGTTCGGCGCCCAGCTCATCGCCCGGCGGGTGGCGGCGGTGTACACCGCGTTCACCGAGGGGCGGCCGTGCGGCCCGTCGCCGTTCGGCTCCCTGCGCCGGCTGGTCCACAGCGACGCCGTCTACCGCTCCTCCGAACAGTTCGCCCGCGACCGGGCGTTCTGGACCGGCCTGTTCGCCGACCGGCCGCGGACGCCCCGGCTCGTGGTGCCGTCGCGGAGCACGCCGGCCGAGCTGCTGCGCAGCACCACCCGGCTCGGCCAGGACCGGCTGGAGCGCATCCGGGAGATCACCCGCCGGGCCAGGGTGCCGTGGTCCCAGCTGGCGATCGCGGCGGCCACGGCGTACGTGCACCGGATGACGGGCGCCGATGACGTGGTGGTGGGCCTGCCCGTCGCCGCGCGCACGGACGTCGTGGTGCGCCAGACCCCCGGCATGACCTCCAACGTCCTGCCGCTGCGGGTGCCGGTGCGGCCGGACCTGAGCGTCGCCGGGCTGCTGCGCGCGGTGAGCGACCGGGTCCGTGACGTGGTGGCCCACCAGCGCTACCGGGGCGAGGACGTGCACCGGGACACCGCGCTGCCGGACGCGGCCGCCACCCGGTACGCGCCGCTGGTCAACGTCATGTCCTTCGACTACGACCTGCGGTTCGGCGCGCTTCCGGCGACCGTGCACAACCTGTCCTCCGGCCTGGTGGGCGACCTGGCGATCGCCGTGTGGGACCGGCGGGACGGCTCCGGCCTCCAGATCGACCTGACCGCCCACCCGGAGGTCTGCGACCGGCAGACGCTGACGGCCCATCAGGACCGGTTCGTGGCCCTGCTGGACGCGGTGACCGAGGCCGACCCGGACGCCCCGGTCGGCCGGGTCGACCTGCTGACCGCGGCGGAGCGCCGCACGCTCCTGCCGCCCCCGGCCGCCGCGGCCCCCGCGCGCCGCGCCACCCTGCCGGAGCTGTTCCAGGCGCGGGCGACGGCGGGCCCGGACGCGACCGCCGTCTCCCTGGACGGCACCCGGCTGTCCTACGCGGAGCTGAACACCCGGGCCAACCGGCTCGCGCGCCTGCTGATCGCCCGGGGCGCCGGGCCGGAGAAGATCGTCGCGGTGGCCCTGCCCCGGTCCGTCGACCTGGTCGTCGCCCTGCTCGCCGTCACCAAGGCGGGCGCGGCCTACCTGCCGCTGGATCCGGCCTATCCGGCCGCCCGGCTGGCGTTCATGGTGGCGGACGCCGCCCCGGTGCTGGTGGTCACCGACCGGCGGACCGCGCCCTCGCTGCCGTCCGGCGCGCCCGCGCTCGTCCTGGACGAGGCCGCCACGGCCGGCCCGCTCGGCGCGCAGCCGGCGGCCGACCCCGCAGACGGCGACCGGACCCACCCGCTGACCCCCGACCATCCCGCGTACGTCATCTACACCTCGGGGTCCACCGGCCGGCCCAAAGGCGTCCTGGTCACCCACCAGAACGTGGTCCGCCTGTTCGACACCACCCGGGAGCGCTTCGCCTTCGACGAGCGGGACGTGTGGACCCTGTTCCACTCCGCCGCGTTCGACTTCTCCACCTGGGAGATCTGGGGGGCGCTGCTGCACGGGGGCCGCCTGGTCGTCGTCCCGTACGACGTCAGCCGCACGCCGACGCGGCTGCTGCGGCTGCTGGCCGACGAGGGCGTGACGGTGCTCAACCAGACGCCGTCCGCCTTCTACCAGCTGATGCAGGCCGACCGGGAGGAGCCCGCGCTCGGCGACCGCCTCGCCCTGCGCACGGTCGTCTTCGGCGGTGAGGCATTGCGCCCGGACCGGCTGCGCCCCTGGTACGAGCGCCACCCGGACACCGCGCCGGCGCTGGTCAACATGTACGGGATCACCGAGACCACCGTGCACGTCACCCGGCTGGACCTGGACCGCGACCGGGCGGCCGCCGCGGAGACGAGCGTCATCGGCACCGGCCTGGACGACCTGCGCACCTACGTCCTGGACCCGGGTCTGCGCCCCGTGCCGCCCGGTGTGCCCGGCGAGCTCCACGTGGCCGGCGCCGGACTGGCCCGCGGCTACCTGCGCCGCCCGGGACTGACCGGGCAGCGTTTCGTCGCCGACCCCTACGGGCCGCCCGGCACCCGGATGTACCGCACCGGGGACGTGGTCCGCTGGACCGCCGACGGGCTGCTGGAGTACCTGGGCCGCTCCGACGACCAGGTGAAGGTCCGCGGGTTCCGCATCGAGCCCGGCGAGATCGAGGCGGCCCTGGCCGAGCACGAGGACGTCGCCCAGGTCGCCGTGCTGGTGCGCCGGGACCGGCTCGACGACGACCGGCTGGTCGCCTACGTGGTGCCCGCCGCGGGAGCCGGGGTGCGGCCGGAGGAGCTGCGCGCGTTCGTCCGTGACCGGCTGCCGGAGCACATGGTGCCGGCCGCCGTGGTCCCGCTCGACCGGCTCCCCCTCACCCCGAACGGCAAGCTGGACCGGGCCGCGCTGCCCGCCCCGGACCGGGCGTCGCCGCGCGACCCGCACCGGCCGGCCCGGACCCCGCGCGAGCAGGCCGTGTGCGACCTGTTCGCCGAGGTCCTCGGCGTGGACGGGGTCGGGCCCGACGACAACTTCTTCGACCTCGGCGGCCATTCGGTGCTGGCCACCCGGCTGACCTCCCGGCTGCGCACGGCGTACGGGGCCGAGCTGAGCCTGCGCGCCCTGTTCGAGGCGGCGACGCCGGCCGCGCTCGCCCGGCTGCTGGACCACGCGGCACCGGCCCGCCCGCCGCTGGTCCGGCGCGCCCGCCCGCGGCCGCTGCCGCTGTCGTTCGCGCAGAAGCGGCTGTGGTTCCTGCACCGGCTGGACGGGCCGGACGCCACCTACAACACCCCGTTCGTGCTGCGGCTGTCCGGCCCGCTGGACCGGGCCGCGCTGCGCGCCGCCCTCGGCGACGTCGTGGCCCGGCACGAGAGCCTGCGCACCGTCGTCCGCGAGCTGGACGGCGTTCCGTACCAGGTCGTGCTGGAGGACGTCGAGACGCCGTTCACCGCGCGCGGCGGCGACCCGGCGGAGCTGCCGGACCAGGTGACCGAGGCGGTGCGCCGCCGGTTCGACCTCGCCGCCGAGCCGCCCCTGCGGGCCGAACTGATCAGCCTCTCGGCCGACGAGCACGTCCTGCTGCTCGTCCTGCACCACATCGCCGCGGACGGCTGGTCGGTCGGCCCGCTCTCCCGTGACCTGGCCGCCGCCTACGGCGCCCGCAGCCGGGGCGAGCGGCCCGAACTGCCCGAACTGCCCGTGCAGTACGCCGACTACACCCTGTGGCAGCGCGACCTGCTCGGCGACCCGGAGGACGCCGGCAGCGTGTTCGCCGCCCAGGTCGCCTACTGGCGGCGCCAGCTGGCCGGGCTGCCGGAGTGCCTCGCCCTGCCCACCGACCGCCCGCGGCCCGCGGTCGCCTCGCACCGGGGCGACCACCTCGCCGCCGAGATCGACGCCGACCTGCACCGGCGGCTGCTGAAGACGGCACGGGCCGCGAACGCCAGCCTCTTCATGGTGCTCATGGCGGGCCTCGCGGCCCTGCTGTCCCGGCTCGGCGCCGGCACGGACATCCCCGTCGGCACGCCGATCGCCGGGCGCACCGACCAGGCGCTCGACGACCTGGTGGGCCTCTTCGTCAACACCCAGGTGATCCGCACCGACACCGCCGGCGCCCCCTCCTTCGCCGAGCTGGTGGCCAGGGTGCGGGAGACCGCGCTGGCCGCCCACGCCCACCAGGACGTGCCGTTCGAGTACCTGGTCGACGTCCTCAGCCCGTCGCGCTCCCTGTCCCACCATCCGCTCTTCCAGGTGGTGCTGGGGCTCCAGAACGCCACGGACGCCTCTTTCGACCTGCCCGGCCTCCGGGTGCGCTCGGAGCTGGGCCGCACCGGCACCGCCAAGTTCGACCTGTTCCTCAGCCTCACCGAGGAGTACGACGGCGACGGCCGGCCGGCCGGGATCCACGGGCTCGTCGAGTACGCCGACGACCTGTTCGAACCGGAGTCGGTGCTGGCCCTGTGGGACCGCTGGGTGCGGCTGCTCGACGCCGCGGTCACCGACCCCGGGGCCCCCGTCACCGGTGTCGACCTGCTGACCCCGGCGCAGCGGGAGCGGATCCTGCGCTACGGCACCGGTCCCGGCCGGCCGGTGCCGGACCTGACGCTGCCCGCGCTGTTCGAGGCGCGCGCCGCGGCGGAACCGGACGCGGTGGCGCTGGTCGCCGGGGACACCGAGCTGACCCGCTCGGACCTGAACGCCCGGGCCGACCGGCTCGCCCGCCTGCTGCGGGCCCGCGGCGTCCGGCGGGGCGACGCGGTCGCGCTGCGCCTGGAGCGGTCCGTCGACGCGGTGGTGGCGATCCTGGCGGTGCTCAAGGCGGGCGCCGCCTACGTCCCCCTCGACCCCCGGCTCCCCGCGGCGCGGACCGCGCTGATCGTGCGCGACACCCGGCCCGCGCTGCTGCTCACCACCAGGGGCGCCCCCGCGCTCGACGGCGTCCCCCGCCTCGATCTCGACGACCCGGCCGCGGTCGCCGGGCCGGCCGCCGGACCGGCGGCCGGTCCCCGCGTCCCGGCGGCACCCGCCGACGCCGCCTACATCATGTACACCTCGGGCTCGACGGGCCGGCCGAAGGGGATCGTCGTCACCCACGCGAACGTCGCCGCGCTCGCCTCGGACCCCTGCTGGTCGGGCGCCGCGCACGACCGGGTGCTGCTCCACTCGCCACTGGCGTTCGACGCGTCCACCTACGAACTGTGGGTGCCGCTGCTGCGCGGCGGCCGGGTGGTGGTGGCGCCGCCCGGCGACCTGGACGTGCCGACGCTGGCCGGGCTGATCACCGGATCGGGGGTCACCGGCCTGTGGCTGACCGCCGCGCTGTTCGACGTGGTGGCCGAGCACGACCCCGGCTGCTTCGCGGCGGTCCGGCAGGTGTGGGCGGGCGGCGAGGCGCTGTCCCCGGCCGCGGTCGGCCGGGTCCTGGCCGCCTGCCCCGGAACGGCGGTGGTCAACGGCTACGGCCCCACCGAGACCACCACCTTCGCCACCAGCCACACCCTGCGCGAGCTCGCGCCGGACGCCCCGGCCGTGCCCATCGGCCGGCCGCTGGCCGGTACCCGGACCTACGTCCTGGACGCCGGTCTGCGCCCGGTGCCCGAGGGAGTCGTCGGCGAGCTGTACATCGCCGGGTCGGGGCTGGCCCGCGGCTACCTCGGGCAGCCCGCGCTGACCGCGGGGCGGTTCGTCGCCGACCCGTTCGGACCGCCCGGCGCCCGCATGTACCGCACCGGCGACCTGGTGCGCTGGAACGGCGCGGGCGTGCTGGAGTTCGCGGGGCGCTCGGACGACCAGGTCAAGATCCGCGGGTTCCGCATCGAACCCGGCGAGATCGAGGCGGTGCTCACCGGGCATCCGGACGTGGTCCGCGCCGCCGTACTGGCCCGCCCGGACCGCACCGGCGGTGCGCGGCTGGTCGCCTACCCGGTGACGGAGGCCGACCCGGCCGCGCTGCGCGCGTACGCCGCCGAGCGGCTGCCCGACTACATGGTCCCCGCGGCCTTCGTCCCGCTCCCCGCGCTCCCCCTGACCCCCAACGGAAAGGTCGACCGGGCCGCCCTGCCGGAACCCGTCCTGCCCGCGACCGGCCGCCGGGACCCCGGCACGCCCCGCGAGAAGCTGCTGTGCGAGCTGTTCTCCCAGGTCCTCGGCCTGGACCCGGTCGGCGCCGACGACGACTTCTTCGCCCTCGGGGGCGACAGCATCCTCTCGATCCGGCTGGTCTCCCAGGCCCGCGCCGCCGGTCTGGACGCCGGCGTACGGGACGTCTTCGAGCACCGGACGGCCGCGCGCCTGGCGGAGGCCGTCGGCGATCTGACGGCACCGCCCCCGGCCGGGGACGACTCCGGGACGGGCGACGGGCCGGTCCCGCCCACCCCGATCATGTGCTGGCTCCAGGACCGCGGCGGCCCGGTCGACCGGTTCTCCCAGTCCCTGCTGCTGCGGACACCCCACCGGCCGGACCGGGAACGGCTCACCGCCGCCGTCGGCGCGCTGACCGACCGGCACGCCGCCCTGCGCGCCCGCCTGACGGAGGAGCCGGACACGGACCGCTGGGCCCTGGAGATCCGCCCCGCGGGCGAGGTGGACCCGGCCGGCCTGGTCCACGTGGTGGACCTGCCGTCCACCGGACCGGACCGCGCGAACGACGCGCATGAGCGGTCCGCCGACGCCCTGCGGGCGGCCGTCGAGCGCGAGGCCGAGGCCGCGACGGACCGGCTCTCGCCCCGGGACGGCCGGATGGCCCAGTTCGTCTGGCTGGACGCCGGGCCTGGCCGGGAGGGCAGGCTGCTGATGGTGATCCACCACCTCGCGGTCGACGGGGTCTCCTGGCGCATCCTGGTGCCGGACCTGCTGGCCGCGCTGGACGGGACCCCGCCGCCCCCCGTCGGCACCTCCGTGCGCGCCTGGTCACGCACCCTGCACACGCGGGCCCGGCAGCCCGGGACGGTGGGCGAACTGGCCTGGTGGACGCGGACGGTGGGGGAACCGGACCCCCTGCTGACCGCACGCGCCCTCGACCGGGCACGGGACGTGACCGGCACCGCCGCCCGGTTCACCGCCACCCTGCCGCCCGACGTCACCGAGCCCCTGCTCACCGGCGTGCCGACCGCGTTCCACGCCGGGGTCCAGGACGTGCTGCTGGCCGCGCTGGCCCTGGCGCTCGGCCACTTCCGCCGGGAGCGGGGCCGCGGTGAGGGCGGCGCCGTCCTCGTCGACGTGGAGGGGCACGGCCGCGACGAGGACGGCAGCGGGGCCGATCTCTCCCGCACGGTGGGCTGGTTCACCAGTCTGTACCCGGTCCGGCTCGACCCCGGCGCGCACGCGTGGGAGGACGTGACCGCCGGCGCGCCCGGCACGGGAGCCGCGGTCAAACGGGTCAAGGAGCAGATGCGCGCCGTCCCCGCGCACGGCCGGGGATTCGGCCTGCTGCGCTACCTGAACCCCGACACCGCGGCGGAGCTGGCCGGCGCGGCCGTGCCCCAGGTCGGCTTCAACTACGTGGGCCGGTTCCCGGCGCCCGGCACCCCGATCGTCCGGGAGCACCCCGAGTGGCGGGTGGCCGGCGAGATCGGGCTGGTCGGCGGCAGCGACGCCGCCCTTCCCCTGGCGCACGGCCTGGAGGTCGACGCGGCGGTGCGCGACCACCCGGACGGGCCGCGCCTGACGGCCACCTGGCGGTGGGCTCCCGGGATGTGGCCCGAGGCCGACGCCCGGGCCGTCGCGGAGTACTGGTTCCAGGCCCTGCGCGGCCTGGCGCGGCACGGCTCCGAGCAGGGGGACGGCGGCTTCACCCCGTCCGACTTCCCGCTCGTCGGACTCGCCCAGCACGACGTCGAACAGCTCGAGGACATGTGGAGGACTCGGTAATGACCCGCGGCAACCTGGTCGACATCCTCCCGCTGACACCGATGCAGGAGGGCATGCTCTTCCACGCGCTGTACGACGTGGACGGTCCCGATGTGTACATGGTGCAGCAGGTCTTCGACCTCACGGGTCCGCTGGACGCGCGGCGGCTGCGTACCGCGGCGCAGGCGCTGGTGGCCCGGCACCCCAACCTGCGCGCGGCGTTCCCGCAGGTGACGGACGGTCAGCCGGTGCAGCTGATCCCGGCCGAGGTGACCGTGCCGTGGACCGAGGCGGACCTGAGCGGGCTTCCGGAGGCGCAGGCGCGCGCGGAGCTGGACCGGCTGGGCCGGGAGGACCACCGCCGCCGCTTCGACCTGGCGCGGCCCCCGCTGCTGCGGTTCACGCTGGTCCGGCTCGCGGCGGAGCGGCACTGCCTGCTGCTGACCAGCCATCACATCCTGCTGGACGGCTGGTCGACGCCGATCGTGGTACGGGAGCTGTTCACCCTGTACGCCCGGGACGGGGACGCCGCCGCCCTGCCGAGGGTGACGCCGTTCCGGGACTATCTGGCCTGGCTGGGCCGCCAGGACCGGGCGGCGGCCGAGGAGGCGTGGCGGCGGGAGCTGGCCGGTATGGACCAGGCGACCCGGGTGGCCCCGGCCGATCCGGCGCGCGTCCCCCGGCTGCCCGAGCGGGTGGTGACCGAGGCGCCGCAGGAGCTGACCGCGGCGCTGCGGGCGCGGGCGCAGGAGCTCGGGGTGACGGTGAACACCCTGCTCCAGGCCGCGTGGGGGCTGACGCTGAGCCGCACGACCGGGCATCGGGACGTGGTGTTCGGCGCCATCGTCTCCGGCCGCACCCCGCAGCTGCCCGGCGTCGAGTCGATGGTGGGGCTGTTCATCAACATCGTCCCGGTGCGGGTGCGGGTCGCACCGGGACGGTCGTTGTCGGAACTGGTCGGCGAGGTGCAGCGCGCCCAGTCCGCACTGACCGCCCACCACCACCTGGGGCTGTCGGACATCCAGCGGGCGGCGGGTGTGCCGGAGCTGTTCGACACGATGATGGTGTTCGAGAACTACCCGTGGGACGGGCCCGCCCAGAACGCCGCCGCCGGGCTGGACGCCGGGGTGCGGGTCGCCCCGGCCCTGGAGCGCGGCCGGGACGCCACCCACTATCCGCTCACCCTCGTCGCCGCACCGGGCCGGCGGCTGTACCTGCGGCTGGACTACCGCGACGACCTGTTCGACCGGGCGACCGCGCAGGCGCTCCTGGACCGGCTGCGCCTGGTCCTCGCCGCTGTCGCCGCGGACCCCGGCACGCTCACCGGCCGGGTCGACGTGACCAGCGCCGAGGAGCGCCGTCTGCTGCTGGAGACCTGGAACGACACCCGGCGCGACGGGGAGCTGCCGCTGCTGCCGGACTGGTTCCAGGCGCAGGTCGCCGCCACCCCGGACGCGTCCGCCGTCCGCTTCGGCGACGAGACCCTGTCGTACGCGGAGCTGAACCGGCGCGCCAACCGGCTCGCGCACGCCCTGATCCGGCGCGGCGTCGGGCCGGAGAGCATCGTCGCGCTCGCCCTGCCGCGCTCGCCCGCCCACATCGTCGCGCTGCTGGCCGTCGTCAAGGCGGGCGCCGCCCACCTGCCGCTCGACCCGGACCACCCGGCCGCGCGCATCCGGTACATGCTCACGGACGCCCGCCCGGCCGTCGTGCTCACCGGTGCCGGGACCCGGTCGGCGGTCCCGGACGACGACCCGACCCCCCTGCTGGTCCTGGACGATCCGCGCACCGCCGCCCTGATCGCGGACGGCCCGGACACCGACCCCTCCCCCGCCGAGCGGCCGGGGCCGCTGACGCTCGCGAGCCCGGCGTACGTCATCTACACCTCGGGGTCGACGGGCCGGCCGAAGGCGGTGCAGATGACCGGGCTGGGCGTGGCGAACATGCTGCGCTGGCACCACGGCCAGCTCGGCGGCGGCCCCGGCACCCGGACCGCGCAGTTCACCGCGATCAGCTTCGACGTGTCGGTGCAGGAGGTCCTCTCCGCGCTGCTGTTCGGCAAGACGCTGGTGGTGCCCGACGAGGACACCCGCCGCGACCCGCGGCGCTTCGCCGCCTGGCTCACCGAGCACCGGGTGAACGAGATCTTCGCCCCCAGCACCGTCCTGGAGTCCCTCGCCGAGGCCGCCGGCGAGGCGGGCCTGGACGTGCCGTCGCTGGGGCAGATCGCGCAGGCCGGTGAGGCGCTGACCCTGAGCCGGCGGATGCGCGCCTTCCACGAGCACACCCCGCGCCGTCTGCACAACCACTACGGGCCCACCGAGGCCCAGGTCCTCACCGCCCACACCCTGCCCGACGACCCCGCGGCCTGGCCGGCCGCCGCGCCGCTGGGCCGGCCCGTCGACAACGTGCGCGTCTACCTCCTGGACCACGCGCTGCGCCCGGTGCCGCCCGGCGCCACCGGCGAGCTGTACACCAACACCCCCGGCCTGGCCCGCGGCTACCTCGGCCGGCCCGCCCTGACCTCCCAGCGGTTCGTCGCCGACCCGTACGGCCGGCCCGGCGACCGCATGTACCGCACCGGCGACCTCGCCCGCTGGACGCCGGACGGCCACCTGGAGTTCCTGGGCCGCGCCGACGACCAGCTCAAGGTCCGCGGCTTCCGCATCGAGCCCGGCGAGATCGAGGCGGCCCTGACCGGGCACGCCGACGTGGCGCAGGCCACCGTCCTCGTGCGCCAGGACCGGCCCGGGGACCAGCGGCTGGTCGCCTACGCGGTGCCCGTCGCGGACCGCGCGCCGGACCCGCACGCCCTGCGCGGCTTCCTGCGCGACCGGCTGCCCGACTACATGGTGCCCGCGGCCGTCGTTCCCCTCCCCGCCCTCCCCCTCACCCCCAACGGCAAGCTCGACCGCGCCGCCCTGCCCGCCCCGGACCTCACCCGGGCCGGGGCCGGCCGCGACCCGCACACCCCGCAGGAGCAGATCCTGTGCGACCTGTTCGCACAGGTCCTGGGCCTGTCCCGGGTCGGCGCCGACGACGACTTCTTCGACCTGGGCGGCCACTCGCTGCTCGCCACCCGGCTCGCGGCCCGGATCCGCGCCACGTTCGGCGCGGAGACCGGGGTGCGCGCCGTCTTCGAGGCCCGCACCCCGGCCGGGCTGGCGCAGCGGCTGGACGACGGCGGCCCGGCCCGCCCGGCCCTGACCCGGCGGGACCGTCCGCAGGTGCTGCCGCTGTCGTTCGCCCAGCGGCGGCTGTGGTTCCTGCACCAGCTGGAGGGGCCGAGCGCGACGTACAACATCCCGCTCGCGCTGCGCTTCACCGGGGCTCTCGACCACGCCGCCCTCCGGGCCGCCCTCGGCGACGTCGTCGCCCGTCACGAGAGTCTGCGCACCCTCTTCCCGGAGACCGGCGGCGTCCCCGCCCAGCACGTCCTCGACCCCGAGCGGGCCGTCCCGCCGCTGCCGGTCACGCCGGCCACCGGGGAGAGCCTGCCGGGCCTGCTCACCGCGGCGGCCCGGCACGCGTTCCGGCTGGACGCCGAGTGCCCGGTGCGGGCCGAGCTGTTCGCGCTCGCGCCCGACGACCACGTGCTGCTCCTGGTGCTGCACCACATCGCCGGCGACGGCTGGTCGCTGAACCCGCTGGCGGCCGACCTGACCCGCGCCTACGCCGCGCGCGCCGAGGGGCGGGAACCCGCCTGGCGGCCCCTGCCGGTCCAGTACGCCGACTACACCCTCTGGCAGAACGACCTGCTCGGCGAGCACGACAACGACGACAGCCTGCTCGCCCGGCAGGTCGCCTACTGGCGGGCCGCGCTGGAGGGCCTGCCCGAGCAGGTGACGCTGCCGGGCGACCGGCCGCGCCCGTCGGCCGCGTCGTACACCGGTGACTACGTCGAGGTGGGGCTGGACGCGGACCTGCACCGCGCCCTGGCCGGGCTGGCCCGGCGCAACGGCACCACGGTGTTCATGGTGCTCCAGGCCGGGCTGGCCGCGCTGATGACGCGGATGGGCTGCGGCACGGACGTCCCGATCGGCAGCCCGATCGCCGGGCGCACCGACCAGGCCATGGACGACCTGATCGGATTCTTCGTCAACACCCTGGTGCTGCGCACCGACACCTCCGGCGACCCGACGTTCACGCAGCTGCTGCGGCGGGTGCGGGACACGGCGCTGAACGCGTACGCCCACCAGGACGTGCCGTTCGAGTACCTGGTGGAGGTGCTCAACCCGGCCCGTTCGCTGGCCCACCACCCGTTGTTCCAGGTGATGCTGGCGTTGCAGAACGCGCCGGAGGGCAGGTTCGAACTGCCGGGTCTGGAGGTCGCCGTCTCCCAGGCGCGCACCGGCACCGCCAAGTTCGACCTGTTCTTCAGCCTGGTGGAGCGCACGACGCGGGACGGGGCGCCGGCCGGCATCGAGGGTGCGGTGGAGTACGCCGGCGACCTGTACGAACCGGCCACGGTCCGCGCCCTGTTCACGCGCTGGCGGCGGCTGCTGGCCGCCGTCGCGGACGCCCCGGACCGGCCGATCGCGGACGTCGACGTGCTGACGGCCGCCGAGCGGGAGCAGGTGCTGCGCGGGTGGAACGACACCTCGGTGCCGGTCGCGCCGCGGCCGCTGCCGAGGCTGCTGGAGGAGCGGGCGGCGGCGGCGCCCGACGCCGTCGCCGTGGTGGCCGACGGTGCCACGCTGACGTACCGCGAGCTGGACGAGCGGGCGAACCGGCTGGCCGGGGAGATCCTGGCGCACGGCGGCGGGCCGGGCACGGTGGTCGCCCTGGCGCTGCCGCGCACGGAGGTGCTGCCCGTCGCGCTGCTGGCGGTGCTGCGGGCCGGCGCGGCCTATCTGCCGCTCGACACCGACTACCCGGTGTCCCGGCTGGAGTTCATGCTGCGCGACGCCCGGCCCGCGGTGCTGCTCACCACCCGGGCCGCCGGCAAGCTCGTGCTCGACGCCGACGCCGACGCCGACGGCCCGGCGCGGATCACGCTGGACGATCCGGGGACGGTCGAGGCCCTGGGCGCGCGCCCGGCCGTCCCGCCGCGGGTCCGTCTCGCGCCGCGGCAGCCGGCGTACGTCCTGTACACCTCGGGGTCGACCGGCACACCGAAGGGCGTGGTCGTCCCGCACGAGGCGCTGGCGAACTTCCTGCACGCGATGGGGCGGCTGGTGCCGCTCACCTCGCAGGACCGGCTGCTGGCCGTCACCACGGTCTCGTTCGACATCGCCGCCCTGGAGATCTGGCTCCCGCTGCTGCGGGGCGCCCGGGTCGTCCTCGCTCCCCGCGACGTGGTGCGGCAGCCGTCGGCGCTGCTGGAGCGGGTGGCGACGCAGGGGATCACCGTCATGCAGGCGACGCCGTCGCTGTGGCAGACGCTGGTGGCGCACGACCCGGCGCCGCTGCGGGGCCTGCGCGTCCTCACCGGCGGCGAGGCGCTGCCCGAGCGGCTGGCGGCGGAGCTGGCGGAGCTGGGCGAGGTGCTGAACCTGTACGGGCCGACCGAGACGACGATCTGGTCGACCGCGAGCCGGGAGCCGGGGACGCGGCCCCCGCTGATCGGCACGCCGATCGACAACACCCGGGCGTACGTGCTCGACGCGCGCCTGCGGCCGGTGCCGCCCGGTGTCGTCGGGGACCTGTACCTCGCCGGGACCGGTCTGGCCCACGGCTATCTGCGCCGGGCGGGCCTGACGGCCTCCCGCTTCGTGGCCTGCCGGCACGGGGCGCCGGGTGAGCGGATGTACCGGACCGGCGACCTCGCCCGCTGGACCGGCGACGGGCGGCTGGAGTTCGCCGGCCGCGCCGACGACCAGGTCAAGCTGCGCGGCTTCCGGATCGAACCCGGCGAGATCGAGCGCGTCCTCGGCGGGCAGCCCGGGGTGCGGCAGGCCGCCGTCACCGTGCGCGAGGACCGGCCCGGCGACCGGCGGCTGGTGGCGTACGTCGTGCCCGGTGCCACGCCGGACGCGCGCGAGGAGGGCGCGGAGCGGCACCAGCTGGAGGACTGGCGGCTGCTGTACGACTCGGTGTACGCGGGGGCCGCCGAGGCGCCGTTCGGGGAGGACTTCGCCAGCTGGAACAGCAGCTACACCGGTGAGCCCATCCCGCTGCCCGAGATGCGGGAGTGGCGGGAGCACACGGTGCGGCGGATCCTCGGCCTCCGGCCGCGCCGGGTGCTGGAACTCGGCGTGGGCACGGGCCTGCTGCTGTCCCGGATCGCGCCGCACTGCGCGGAGTACTGGGGCACCGACTTCTCCGAGCACGTCGTCGGGGAGCTGGGCCGGCACGTGGCGGCCGACGCGGCGCTGCGCGAGCGCGTCACGCTGCGGGTCCAGGCGGCGCACGATCCGGGCGGGCTGCCCGCCGGGCACTTCGACACGATCGTGCTGAACTCCGTCGTCCAGTACTTCCCCAGCGCCGACTACCTGACCGAGGTCCTCACCACCGCGGCCCGCCTGCTGGCGCCCGGCGGCACGCTGTTCGTCGGCGACGTGCGCAACGTGCGGCTGCTGCGGGCGCTGAAGGCCGGCGTCCACGCGCACCGGGCGTCCGGGCCGCCGGACCTCGCCGCGCTGCGCCGCGAGGTCGAGCACGACCTGATGACGGAGAAGGAACTCCTCGTCGACCCGGACTACTTCGCCGCGGTCGCCGAGCGCCTGCCGGGCATCGGCGCGGTGGGCGTGTCGCTGAAGGAGGGCTCCTACGACAACGAGCTGAGCCGCTACCGCTACGACGTGACGCTGCACCACCGGGACGCGCCCACGACCGACGTCGGGGACGCCCCCGCGGTGCCCTGGGACGAGCTCGGGGACCTGGCGGCCGTCCGGGCGCACCTCGCCGAGCGGCGCCCGGAGCGGCTGCGGCTGACCGGTGTCCCGAACGACCGGGTCGCGGCCGAGCTGGCGCTGGCCGAGGCGATACGCACCGGTGACGGACCGGTGGTGCCCGCGCCCGCCGTGGACCTGGCGGACCTGCACCGGCTGGGCGCGGAGCTGGGCTACCGCACGGCGGCGGCGTGGTCGTCGCATCCGCGGCTGGTGGACTTCGTGCTGGCCCGCGGGGACGCCCCGCTCACCGGCACCTGCCCGCCGGTGTCCGCGCCCGGTCCGCGCACCGGCCTGTCGGCTCTCACCAGCGACCCGATGGTGCCGCGCACCAGCGGCACCCTGATGGCGCGGCTGCGCCGGCACGTGGAGCGGACGCTGCCGTCCCCGATGGTGCCGAGCGCGTTCGTGCCGGTCAGCGCGCTGCCGCTGACCGCCAACGGCAAGCTGAACCGGGCCGCGCTGCCCGCGCCGACGCTGACCGCGGGCGGCACCGGCCGCGATCCGCGCACCCCGCAGGAGCAGATCGTGTGCGACCTGTTCGCGCAGGTCCTGGGGCTGCCCCGGGTGGGTGCCGACGACAGCTTCTTCGAGCTGGGCGGGCACTCGCTGCTCGCCACCCGGCTGATCGCCGCGGTCCGCGCCACGTTCGGCGTGGAACTGGCCCTGCGGGCGCTGTTCGAGAACGCCACCCCGGCGGCGGTGGCCGCCCGGGTGGACACCGCGGCGCCGAGCCGGCTGCGGCTCGCCCGCCGGGCCCGGCCCGAGCGGCTGCCGCTGTCGTTCGCCCAGCGCAGGCTGTGGTTCATCCACAAGCTGGAGGGGACCGGCCCGGCGTACAACATCCCGCTCGCGCTGCGCCTGACCGGGTCCCTGGACCGGAGCGCGTTGCGGGCGGCCCTCGCCGACGTGGTGACGCGCCACGAGAGCCTGCGCACGGTCTTCCCGGAGAGCGGCGGGGTGCCGTGGCAGCGGGTGATGGACCCGGCGCAGGCGGCTCCCGCGGTGGAGGTGGTGGGCACGGACCAGGAGGGCCTGGCCGCGCGGCTGGACTCCGCCGCCCGCCAGGGCTTCGACCTGTCCGCCGAACCGCCGCTGCGGGTGCGCCTGTTCGCGCTGTCCGCCGAGGAGCACGTGCTGCTGCTGGTGGTGCACCACATCGCCGGCGACGGCTGGTCGCTGAACCCGCTGGCCCGTGACCTGGCCCGGGCGTACGAGGCGCGGTGCCGGGGCGAGGCCCCGTCGTGGGCGGCGCTGCCGGTGCAGTACGCCGACTACACGCTGTGGCAGAACGAACTGCTGGGCGACCGGGGCGACGCGGACAGCCTCTTCGCCACCCAGCTCGACTACTGGGTGCGGCGCCTGCGCGCCCTGCCGGAGGAGCTGCGGCTGCCCGCCGACCGTCCGCGGCCGGCCGTGGCCTCCTACCGGGGCGACTACGTCAGGGTCGGCATCGACGCGGAGCTGCACCGGCGGATCGCGGAACTGGCCCGGGAGTCCGGCGCGACGGTGTTCATGGTGCTCCAGGCCGGGCTCGCGGCGCTGCTGTCCCGGCTGAGCGGCAGCACGGACATCCCGATCGGCAGCCCGATCGCCGGGCGCACCGACCAGGAACTCGACGACCTGGTGGGCTTCTTCGTCAACACGCTGGTGCTGCGCACCGACACCTCGGGGCGGCCGAGCTTCCGGGAGCTGATAGCCCGGGTGCGCGACACCGCGCTGGGCGCGTACGCCCATCAGGACGTGCCGTTCGAGTACCTGGTGGAGCGGCTCAACCCGCCGCGCTCGCTCGGCCGGCACCCGCTGTTCCAGACGATGCTGGCGCTCCAGAACGCGCCGGCCGGTTCCTTCCGGCTGCCCGGGCTGCGCGTCGACATCGAACCGGGGCGCACCGGCTCGGCCAAGTTCGACCTGTTCTTCAGTCTGTCGGAGCACCTCGACGGCACGGGCGGCGCGCAGGGCATCACCGGGGTCGTCGAGTACGCGAGCGACCTGTACGACGCCGGCACGGTGACCGGCCTGTTCGACCGCTGGGTGCGGCTGCTGACGTCGTTGGTGGCGGCGCCGCACCGGACGATCGGTTCGGCCGATCTGCTCACCGCGCGGGAGAGCCTGCTGCTGGAGCGGCACAACGACACCGACCGGCCGGCGGCCGAGGCCGGTCTGCCCGAGCTGTTCGCCGCCCGGGTCGCCGAGCGCCCCGACGCACCGGCCCTGGTGCACGGCGACCGCGAGATCGGCTACCGCGCGCTGCGCGACGCCGCCGAGGACGTCGCGGCGGTGCTGGCGCGCCGCGGTGTGCGCCGGGCGAGTACGGTGGCGCTGCTCATGCCGCGCTCCCCCGGCCTGGTCGCCGCGGTCCTCGGCATCCTCGGGGCGGGCGCCGCCTACGTGCCGCTGGACCCGCGCCACCCGGCGGCCCGGACGCGCGCGGTGCTGGCCGAGACCGGGGCCCGGGTCCTGGTCACCGACCGCGCCCCGGCGCCGGAGTCGCTGCCCGAGGGCACGACGGTCGTCCTCGTCGGCACCGACCTCGGTGACGGGTTCGTACCGCAGGAGGAGGAGGGGGCGCCCTTCCCCGCCCCGGCCGGCCGGCCGGGCCCGGACGATCTGGCGTACATCATGTACACCTCCGGCTCCACCGGCAGCCCCAAGGGCATCGGGGTCACCCACCGCAACGTGGCCGAGCTGGCGGCCGACCCGCGCTGGCGCACCGAGGCCCAGCGGCGGGTGCTGCTGCACTCGTCACCGGCGTTCGACGCGTCGACGTACGAGCTGTGGGTGCCGCTGCTCACCGGCGGCACCGTCGTGATCGGCCCGGACGGCGAACTCGACCTGCACGTGCTCGCCGACACGATCGTGCGGCAGCGGGTCACCGGTCTGTGGCTGACCAGTTCCCTGTTCACGCTGGTCGCCGAGAGCGTGCCCGAGTGCCTGGCCGGGGTCCGGCAGGTGTGGACGGGCGGCGAGGCGGTGTCGCCGCACGCGGTGCGCACGGCGCTGGCGGTCTGCCCCGGCCTGGTCGTCGTCAACGGGTACGGGCCGACCGAGACGACCACCTTCGCCGCGAGCTGGCCGGTCGACGCGCTGCCCGCCGACGCCACGTCGGTGCCGATCGGGCGCCCGATGGCCAACACCCGGCTGTACGTGCTGGATCCGGAGCTGCGCCCGGTCCCGCCCGGGGTGGTCGGCGAGCTGTACATCGCCGGCACCGGTCTGGCCCGCGGCTACCCGGGCCGGGCGGAGCTGACCGCGCGGCGGTTCGTCGCCGACCCGTTCGGCAAGCCGGGCGCGCGCATGTACCGGACCGGGGACCTGGTGCGGTGGACGGCGGACGGCGCGCTGGACTACGTCGGGCGCGACGACGACCAGGTCAAGCTGCGCGGGTTCCGGGTCGAGCCGGGCGAGGTGGAGGGCGTGCTGCTGCGTCATCCCGGCGTGGGGCAGGCGGCGGTGCTGGTCCGCGAGGACCGGCCGGCCGACCCGCGCCTGGTGGCGTACGTGGTCGCCGACCCGGAGGCCGCGGAGCACGACGAGGCGGCCGAGCAGGACCAGGTCCAGGCCTGGCAGGGGATCTACGAGTCCCTGTACGCCGCGCCGACGGCCGCGTTCGGCGAGGACTTCTCCGGCTGGAACAGCAGCTACGACGCCGCGCCCATCCCCCTGGAGGAGATGCGGGAGTGGCGTCGCGAGACGGTCGCCCGCATCCGGCGGCTGCGGCCGCGCCGGGTGCTGGAGATCGGCGCCGGTACCGGCCTGCTGCTGTCACGGCTCGCCCGGGACGCGCGGGAGTACTGGGCCACGGACTTCTCCCCCGCGGTCGTCGAGACGCTGCGCGGACACGTGGCGGGCGATCCGGAGCTGCGCGACCGGGTGCGGCTGCGGGTCCTGGCTGCCCATGACGCCGGGGATCTGCCGCGGGGACACTTCGACACCGTGGTGCTGAACTCGATCGTGCAGTACTTCCCGAGCTCCGAGTACCTGCTGCGGGTGATCGAGTCGGCCCTGCGGCTGCTCGCTCCGGGCGGCGCCCTGTTCCTCGGCGACGTACGCGACCTGCGTCTGCACCGCATGCTCACCTCCGCGGCGCTGGCCCGCAGGGTGCACGACCGGCACGACCGCGCGAGCCTGCGGCGGGCCGTCGAGCGCGCCCTGGTGATGGAGAAGGAACTGCTCGTCGCGCCCGAGCTGTTCGCCGGGCTGGGCGAGCACGTCGGCGGCCTCGCGGGGGCCCGCGTCGAGGTCAAGCGGGGCACCTTCCACAACGAGCTGACGCGGTACCGCTATGACGTCACGCTCTTCAAGGAGGGTGGGGCGCCGCTCGTCTCGGCGCGCGAGGTGCCCGTCGTCGCCTGGGACGACGCGGCGGGGCCGGCCGGGCTGGAGGAAATGCTGCGCCGGGCGCGGGTGCCGCTGCGGGTCACCGGGGTGCCGAACGAGCGCCTGGCCGAGGACGCGGCCGTCGAGGCGGCGATCCACGAGCACGACCCGGAGGTCGCGGGCGGCGCCCCGCCGCTCGCGGCGTTCGACGAGCTGGCCGGCCGGCTCGGGTTCGCCGCGCACGTGACCTGGTCGGCCGACCCCGGCCGCCTGGACGTGGTGTTCACCGATCCGGAGTCCGCCCCCTCGGTGGTGGATCTGTACCGGCCGCGGTCCCCGCTGGGCACCGGTACGCCGGTGACCCGTTGGGTGCGGGCGCCGCTGACCGCGCGGGCGGCGGGCGCGCTGGTGGGCAGCGTGCTCGACCACGCCCGGCGGCACTTGCCGGAGTACATGGTGCCCAGCGCGGTGGTGCCGCTCAGCCGGCTGCCGCTGACCCGCAACGGCAAGCTGGACCGTTCGGCGCTGCCCGCCCCGGACCTCGGCTCCGGCCCGGACGGCCGTGCTCCGCGGCTGCCGCAGGAGGAGCTGATGTGCGAGCTGTTCGCCGAGGTGCTCGGTCTGCCCCGGGTCCGGGTCGACGACGACTTCTTCCAGCTGGGCGGCCACTCGCTGCTGGCGGCCCGGCTCAAGGCCCGGATCCGCGCGGCCTTCGGCGTGGACGTGGGACTGCGCGCGCTGTTCGAGACGCCGACCCCGTCCGGCATGGCGGAACGCCTCCGGGACGGCGCCCCGGGCGACGGCTACGAGGTGCTGCTGCCGCTGCGCCCGCGCGGCGGGCGGGAGGCGCTGTTCTGTGTGCATCCCGGCGGCGGCATCAGCTGGTCGTACGCCGGTCTGCTGAGGCACCTCGACCCCGAGCGGCCGGTCTACGGGCTCCAGGCGCGCGGTCTGGGCAAGCCGGAACCCCGCCCGGACACGCTGGAGGCGATGGCGGCCGACTACGCCGACGAGATCCAGCGGGTCCAGCCCGCGGGCCCCTACCATCTGCTCGGCTGGTCGTTCGGCGGAGTGGCGGCCTACGCGGTGGCCGTGGAACTGCGGCGGCGCGGGGAGCGGGTGGGGGTGCTCGCCGTCGTGGACGCCTGCCCGGGCTGGAAGGGGCTGACCCACGACGACGTGCCCGAGCTGGACGAGGAGGACCTGCACGAGCACCTCGCCTACCTCGTGGGGCTCGTCGACGAGTCGTTCGCGCTCGGCGAGGGGGAACGGCTGACGTTCGAGCGCACCAACGAGATCCTGCGGCAGCGGGGCAGCGCGCTGGCGAACCTCGGGGAGGAGCAGCTGCGGGCGATCATGGAGATCTCCGCCAACAACACGCGCCTGCTCATCGACTACCGCCCCGAGCGCCTGTCCGGCGACCTGCTGCTGCTGACCGCCGCCGACCAGCAGGACCCGGCGGAGACGCACCGCGCGTGGACGCCCTGGGTGGCGGGGCGCATCGAGCGGCACGGCCTGCCGGGCGAGCACGGCACCCTGCTGAACCGGGAGGCCTCGCTGGAGGCGATCGGCCGGCTGGTCGGGGAGAAACTCGCCGCGTACGCCGACGGCCGGGACTGACCGGTGCCGTCCCGCGGACCCGCCCCGATAGCTCCTTATGCCGTAAAGTGTTGTGGGCAAGAGGGTCGGGGGAGACGTCACGGCCGGGGCGGCGGCACCGGACGGGCGACACCCCCCTCACCATCCGCCCCGATCGCGCGAAGGAATCCATGAACAGCTTGCCGATCTGGCTCCTGCACGTCAGCCGGACAGAGCAGATCACCCCCCACATGGCACGCATCACCCTCACCGGCGACGACGTCCGGGGCTTTTCCCTCACGGAACCCGACCAACAGGTCAAGCTCTACTTCCCGCGCCCCGGGCAGTCCCGGCCGGTCCTGCCGGAAGTCACCGGGACCACCGACCTCACGTCGTGGTACCAGGCCTTCAGCGCCATCCCCGAGGACGAGCGGCCGTGGATGCGCAGCTACACGATCCGCGCGCACGACCCGGCCACGGACTCCCTCACCTTCGACTTCGTCCTGCACCGGCACGCCGGACCGGCCACGCGGTGGGCGATGGACGCCAAGGAGGGCGACTGCCTGGGCGTGTTCGGGCCCAGCGACTACTTCGCGCGCCCCAGGCCGCTGTCCGCCTCGCTCGCGGAGGCCGACTGGGTGCTGCTGGCCGGTGACGACACCGCCGTCCCCGGCATGGCGACCATCGTCGAGAGCCTGCCGGCCGGCAAGCGGGCGCTGGCGTTCGTCGAGGTCCAGGAGGCGGCCGACGAGCAGCCTTTCCGTACCGAGGCCGATCTGACCACGACGTGGCTGCACCGCGGCGCGACCGAGCCGGGGCACAGCGAGGCGCTGGCCGACGCGCTGCGGGCCGCCACGCTGCCCGACGGCGAGGGGTTCGCCTGGATCGCCGGCGAGGCCGGTCTGGTGCGCCGGATGCGGCGGCACCTGGTGGACGACCGCGGCATGGCCAAGAGCCGGATCGAGTTCTCCGGCTGCTGGCGCCTGAAGCTCACCCAGGACGACGCCCCCACCGCGGAGGACCTCGCCGAGGCGCAGGAGCGCCTGGCGGAGGCGCAGGCCCAGGCTTCCTGATCCGCCGCTCCCCGACCGGGACGCGTCACCCGCCGACGCGTCCCGGTCGTTCGTCTGCCGGCGCCGTCAAGACCGCGGATCCCTATCAAGCCAAATAATTCGCCTCATGCGGGTGAGAATATTTTCTTGCTACGCCCACCCCCGCCCTCGGCACTGATCCGATAATATGTGCACGGCATAGCCGGTCGGCGTCGCCGCCCGGACGGCGACGCGGTTTCTCGGCTCGTCTGCCTCGCCAGAATTTCAACGGGGGTGTTTTCTTTGAAATCGATCATCGCGGGCCATGTGAGCCATCCGAGATATCGCAGCCTTTAGCAGGTATCTCACAGCGGCGGGCTTCGACCTCCACGCCGCCCTCACCATCAGCTGCCACCGCGAAGAACCACCCATCCGCACCGGACGTCTTTTTCGGCGTTCGGCTGCTCCGGCGCACGGCCGCGGTCGGTATCCGGCATCCAGCCGGCGCTTTGTCGCGTCCGTCGCCCGCATCACCTCAACCACGCGGCTTCTGTACCACCAGAGGCATGACCACCGGCGGAAGAGAGGTTCGTATGCAGCACTCCGTGGACCGCGCTCAGCGGAACCGCCCGCGTACCAGCGCGCCCGTTCGGAGGAACAGAACCGACGGAGGGCGGCAAGGCAAGGACATCCTCACGACACGCGTCGGACTGAGGATCCCCGAGGCCCTCACCTTCGAACGGTGGCAGCACGTCGGTTCGCAGATCTCGCGCATCGTCGACTCCTCGTCCTGGTGCCTCGGCGACTGGCTGGTGTACGGGCAGGAGGAGTTCTCGGACCGGTACCTGCGGGCGATCGAGGCCTGTGGGCTGGACTACCAGACGCTGCGCAACTACGCGTGGGTGGCCCGCAAGTTCGAGCTGGGCCGCCGCCGCGAGACGCTGAGCTTCCAGCACCACGCCGAGGTGAGTTCCCTGCCGCCCTGCGAGCAGGACAAGTGGCTGGACCTGGCCGACGAGTTCAACTGGTCACGCAACGAACTGCGCCGCAACATACGCTCCCACCGGCAGGGCGACGGCAAGGGCGAACCGCCGAAGGACTACCTGCCGAAGCTCAGCGCCCCGGCCGAGCGGGTGCAGCGGTGGCGCAAGGCCGCCGAACTCTCCGGCGACAAGTTCGAGCAGTGGGTGCTCCGGGCCCTCGACGAGGCGGCGCTCGCCAGCCTTCCCGGGTGACGCCCGCCGGAGCGGGTGGGCCGGGCACCTGGCCCGCCCCACCCGCTCCGGGTCCCGCCTACTTCCACGCGCGCAGCACTCCGTGCGGCGTCCACGTCCCGCCCGGCAGCCGCTCGACCCGCCGGAACCCGGCGCCGCGCAGCCACTCCTCGTACTGCCCCCAGTGGTAGAGGGTGCTGTTCGGTGCCGGCAGCGTGGCGAAGTAGACGTTGTCGAGCGCGGCGTACAGCGGCCCGTCCCCGGTGTCGTCGGAGAACGCGTTGAAGATGAGCACCTGCCCGCCCGGCGGCAGGCAGTCGAACGCCTTGCGCAGCAGGGCCGCGTTCTGCTCGGGCGACCAGATGACGAGCTGGTTGGCGAACAGCACGCAGTCGTGGCCCGCCGGGAAGTCGTCGGTGAAGATGTCGCCCGCCCGCACGGCGATGCGGTCGCCCAGGCCGCGCTCGGCGATCCTGCGCTCGGCGATGTCGAGGGCCCCCGGCATGTCGACCACCGTGAAGGACGTCCCCGGGTTCGCCTCCGCCAGCGCGATCGCGTTCACCCCGTCGCCGCCGCCGACGTCCAGCACCCGGGACACCCCGCTCAGGTCGGCCCGGTCCACCAGGACCGGGTTGGACAGCCGCGACCACGAGCGCATGCAGCGGTAGAACAGCGCCTCCAGTTCCGGCTGTGACGCCAACCGGTGGTACAGGTCGCCGCCCTCGCCCGGGATACGGCGCAGGCCGACGTTGGTGTTCTGCCGCAGCGCCTCCACCAGGTCGGCGGCGGCCGGCATGGCGATCCGCTCCTGGAACCGCACGATGTCCTCGATGATGCTCCACGTGCCGTCGGAGATCATCGAGTCGATCAGCTCGGCGTTGAGGTAGCGGCGGCTGTGGCAGGCGGTCAGACCGAGCGAGGTCGTGCCCAGCAGCAGGATCTGCGCCGCCCGCGGCTCCAGCTTCAGACCGGCGCACACCTGCTCCGTGGTCAGCGGTCCCTCCTCGAACAGCCGCGTGAAGAGGCCGAGTTCGCACCCGGCGTGCAGCAGGTGGAAGGCGGAGGCGCCGAAGAGGATCCGGGTCAGGTCTTCGTGGTCCACGGAACCGGCTTTGGTCATGAAGGACTCCCTCGTGGGGTCGGTGATCGATAGGTGACAGCGGAGGGGCGGGCAGCCGGGCGTTCCGCCCTACAGGAGCGACCGCACGGACCACAGTTCCGGGAAGAACCGGTGGCCCGCGATGCGCTCCAGCCACGACACGCCGTCGGTGCCGCCGGTGCCGGGTTTGCCCCCGAGCACGCGCTGCACCACCGTCAGGTGCGTGTAGCGCCATCGGGCGAAGGAGTCGGCGGCATCGGTCAGCGCCTCTCCGAGGAGGAACAGCGGGCGGTGCCCGGCGCCGTCGTCGTACACCTCGCGCCACGCCCGCTCGACACTGTCGTGGGGTTCGTACGGCGCCTCGCACGGGCGCGTTAGCACGGCGTCCGCGACGGGCAGGCCGCGCCGGCGCAGCAGGGCCAGCACGGCGTCGTACAGGCTCGGCTCGCGCAGCTGGCGGGCCACCGCCTCATGGCTCGACGCGTCGCGGTGCGGCCCGACCATCCGCGGGTCCTTGTTCCCGAGCAGGAATTCCAGCCGCCGGTACGAGGCGGACTGGAACCCCGAGGCCGTGCCCAGGACCTCGCGGAACTCGGCGAATTCACCCGGCGTCATCGCGCTGAAGAAGTCCCACGACGACAGCGCCACCTGCTGCACCCGAGCCGCCCTGCGCAACGTCCACAGCGCGGCGTCCACGTCGTCGTCGGCCAGCCGGTCGCGGGTCGCCGTGAATTCGGTGTGCAGCAGCTTGAAGAGGAGTTCCATGACCTGGCTCATGATGATGAAGCCGGGCTCCGTGGCCGCCGTCGTCCGGGGACGCTGCAGCGCCAGGAGGGCGTCCATCTCCGCGTACTCGGCGTACGCCGTCGGGGGCGCGTCCACCGCGCCGCCGTAGGGGCAGCGCGTCGCCACCGCGCCGTCCCGCCCGTCACCCGGTCGTGCGGCGGTCATCCGGTGTCCCTCCGGGTCCGTGCAGGGCCAGGGCCTTGTGGTACAGCGTCGTGAGCAGCGGGCCGATGCCGGCCGGCCGGGACCGGTACCGCTCGCCGAAACGGCGGTGGTACTGGGCGAACCAGTCCGCCCGTTCGCCCAGGAAGAGGATGTCGTGCACCGCCATCGCCCGTACCGCGACCAGCGGGACCGGTGACCGGCTGACCTCGAAGGCCGGGTTGCGGGCGGCGGGTTCGGCACAGGCCGGATGGAACTGGCCGATCATCAGGCCGCGTTCCACGCTCTCGGTCTTGACCTGCGCGTGCGCCTCGTCGAGCAGCGCGAACGCCTCGGGCGGCAGGTCCGGCAGCACGATGATCAGCGACCGCAGGGCCGGGTTCGACGTCCGCCAGCCGAGCTGCTCGAACTCGTCCAGCCCGCAGCGGACGACCTCTTTGAGCAGCGGGAGGCCGGCGGCGGGGCCCACCAGCCGCACCGCTGTCTCGACCGCGCCGGCCCGCCGGGCGGGCGCCACGAACGGACACACCGCGCCGGACCTGCCGAGTTGCTCGTGGGGCTGGGTGATATAGGAATCCAGCCATTCGTCGACGCTGTCGAGGGCTTTCCCGACGTCGACTGCCAACACATCTATTGACATTACTGTCGATTTCCCCTCCGACGGCACCGTCAAGAAATGAACGCAGGCTTTCGCCGACGTTTCCCGCGCCGAATTATTGGCTCGCGGAACCATATCGGCGGCCGGAAAGCCGAATCAAGGCAGGAGTGGCCGGGCACACCCCCGGCCCGGCGGGCGGAAATGCGGCGAGTGTCCCGCCGGCGGGACACGGAATGCACCGGCCGCAATCATGGAAATGCAGTGCCCACCATGTCCCGAAACAGCTCGGAGAACACGTGTTCTTTCCGGTCGATCCCTGGATTCGCAGTCTCGGTCCCGCGCCGGCCGCGCCCTCGCGGCTCCTGTGCTTCCCCCATGCCGGGGGCACCGCGGGCTACTACCGTCCGATGGCGGCGGCGCTCGCTCCGGACATCGACATCCTCGCCGTCCAGTACCCGGGCCGGCAAGAACGCTTCCGGGAACCGCCCGTCGACAGCGTCGGCGAGCTGGCCGACCGGGTGGCCGACGCGGTGCGTCCGCTCCTGCACCGGCCGCTGTCCTTCTTCGGCCACAGCATGGGAGCCGCCGTGGCCTACGAGGTGGCGCTGCGGCTCCAGGCCCGGGGCCACCGGCTGCGGACCTTCTTCGTCTCCGGGCAGAGCACTCCCTCGGCCCGGCGCGACCGCGGCGTCCACGCCCTCCCCGACGACCGGCTGGCCGCGGAACTGGAACGCCTGGGCGCGACGGACGCGGCCGTCCTCGCCGACCCCGAACTGCTCGACGTCCTGCTGCCCGCCATCCGTGCCGACCACCGGGCCATCGAGACGTACCGCCGGAGCGACGAGCCCGTCCTGGACTGCCCGATCGTGGCCCTCACCGGTACCGCCGACCCGTACGTGCGGGTCGCGGAGGCCGCCGCCTGGTCCGGGCTCACCCGCCACGGCTTCGCGTTGCACGAACTGCCCGGCGGCCACTTCTTCCTGGACGCCCAGCGCGACCGGGTGTGCGGGATCCTGCGCGGGCACCTCGCCCCCTCCCCCGCGGCGTACCGCCGCTGATTCCGGCGGCGGTACGCGGCGGGGTCCTGCCGGTCAGGCGCCGACGTAGGCCGCCAGGTGCTCACCGGTGAGCGTGGAGCGGGCGGCGACCAGGTCGGCCGGGGTGCCCTCGAAGACGACGCGGCCGCCGTCGTGACCGGCGCCGGGGCCGAGGTCGACGATCCAGTCCGCGTGCGCCATCACCGCCTGGTGGTGCTCGATGACGATGACCGACTTGCCGGAGTCGACCAGCCGGTCCAGCAGCCCGAGCAGCTGCTCGACGTCGGCGAGGTGCAGCCCCGTGGTCGGCTCGTCCAGGACGTAGATCCCGCCCTTCTCGGCCATGTGGGTGGCCAGCTTCAGCCGCTGCCGCTCGCCGCCGGAGAGCGTGGTCAGCGGCTGGCCCAGAGTCAGGTAGCCCAGCCCGACGTCCGCGAGCCGGCCGAGGACGGCATGGGCCGCGGGGACGCGCGCCTCGCCGGCGCGGAAGAACTCCTCCGCCTCCGCCACCGGCATCGCCAGCACCTCGCTGATGTCCCGTCCGCCGAGCCGGTACTCCAGCACCGCGGCCTGGAACCGCTTGCCCCCGCACTCCTCGCAGGGGGTGGCGACGCCGGCCATCATCGCCAGGTCGGTGTAGACGACCCCGGCGCCGTTGCAGGTGGGGCAGGCACCCTCGGAGTTGGCGCTGAACAGGGCGGGCTTGACGCCGTTGGCCTTGGCGAAGGCCTTGCGGACCGGGTCGAGCAGCCCGGTGTAGGTGGCGGGGTTGCTGCGCCGCGAGCCGCGGATGGGCGCCTGGTCGACCGACACCACTCCCGCGCTCGCCGGGACCGACCCGTGCAGCAGCGAGCTCTTGCCGGACCCGGCGACTCCGGTCACCACGGTCAGCACCCCGAGCGGGATGTCCACGTCGACGTCCCGGAGGTTGTTCGCCCGCGCCCCGCGGATCTCCAGCGCACCGTTCGGCTTGCGCACCGACTCCTTCAGCGACGCCCGGTCGTCCAGGTGCCGCCCGGTCAGCGTCCCGCTTCCCCGCAGTCCTTCGACACTGCCCTCGAAACAGACGGTGCCCCCCGCCGTCCCCGCGCCGGGTCCCAGATCGATCACGTGGTCAGCGAACGCGATGACCTCGGGCTTGTGCTCCACCACGAGCACGGTGTTGCCCTTGTCCCGCAGCCGCAGCAGCAGTTCGTTCATGCGCTGGACGTCATGGGGGTGCAGACCCGTGCTGGGCTCGTCGAACACGTAGGTGACGTCGGTGAGCGACGAGCCGAGATGGCGCACCATCTTCACGCGCTGCGCCTCGCCACCCGACAGGGTGCCCGCGGGCCGGTCCAGCGAGAGGTAGCCGAGTCCCATCTCCACGAACGAGTCGAGGGTCCTGCGCAGCGTGGCCAGCAGGGGTGCGACCGAGGGCCGGTCGAGGCCGCGGACCCACCCGGCCAGGTCGCGGACCTCCATCGCGCACGCGTCGGCGATGTTGATCCCCTCGATCCTCGACGCCCTGGCCGCCTCGTTCAGCCGGGTCCCGTCGCACTCGGGGCAGGTGACGAAGGTGACCGCCCGCTCCACGAACGCCCGGACGTGCGGCTGCAGTCCGTCCTTGTCCTTGGCCAGGATGGACTTGCGCACCTTGGGGATCAGCCCCTCGTAGGTGACGTTGATGCCGTCGACCTTCACCTTGGTCGGCTCGCGGTGCAGGAAGTCGTGGAGTTCCGTCCCGCTGTAGTCACGGATCGGCTTGTCGGGGTCGACGAAACCCGACCCGGCGAAGACCCGCACGAACCAGCCGCCCGCCTTGTAGCCGGGGACGGTGATCGCGCCGTCCGCGAGCGACTTGCTCTCGTCGTAGAACTGCGTCAGGTCGAGGTCGGTCACCTGGCCCGTGCCCTGGCACCGCGGGCACGCGCCGGCGGGCTGGTTGAAGCTGTAGTGGAACGCCGGCCCGGCGCTCGGCTCGCCGAGCCGGCTGAAGACGATCCGCAGCATCGCGTTGGCGTCGGTCGCGGTGCCGACCGTGGAACGGGCGTTGGCCCCCATCCGCTCCTGGTCGACGACGATGACCGTGGTCAGCCCCTCCAGCACGTCGACCTCCGGCCGCGCGAGCGTCGGCATGAAGGTCTGCACGAAGGCGCTGTACGTCTCGTTGATCAGCCGCTGCGACTCCGCGGCGATCGTGTCGAACACCAGCGAGCTCTTGCCGGAGCCGGAGACGCCGGTCAGCACCGTCAGCCGCCGCTTCGGGATCTCGACGCTGACGTTCTTGAGGTTGTTCACCCGCGCGCCCTGCACGCGGATCACGTCGTGACTGTCGGCGACGTGCGGCGCGCACGACGCCGTGTCCGTCCTCGCGGCCCTGCTCATTGCCGTCTCCCTCTGTCACGCCCGGGCCACCGTCACGGCCCCGCCCCGTCACCCGGACCGATCTAACCAGTTCTCGGGAACGCACGCGAAAAGGGCGTTGCCGACGGGGAGTTCGCCCGGACGGGGGCCGGCGCGGAACACCTCCGCGCCCACCCCCGGAAGTAGTGGAATATTCAACGAACAGGGTCCGTTGACGGCCTCGAAGGAGGTCACCAGTGGACACCACGTACTACGACCACGGCACCCTGACGGAGCGCTGGGAGCGCGCGGGGCAGTTCTTCGAGGCCAAGGACTACACCGCCGCCACGCGCGTCCTGGCCGGACTGGTCGCCGAGGTGCCGGAGCAGACCGGGCCGCGCCTGCTGCTGGCGCGCGCCTACTACCACTCGGCCCAACTGGGCCGCGCCGAGGCCGAGTTGCGCCTCCTCGTCGAGCGCGACCCGGTGGAGCACTACGCCCGGCTGATGCTGGGCCGCACGCTCCAGCGGCAGGGCCGGCACGCCGAGGCGGAACCGCACCTGCGCCTCGCCGCCGCCCTCGCGGGTGACTTCGCGCGGCTCTGAGCGGCACCCCGCGGCCCCGGTGCCCGGTTCCGTCCCCCGGAGCCGGGCACCGGCGCGTCCCGGGCGCTACGGGGCGGCCGGCCCCCTGCCGTACGTGCGCCGTCCCCGCCGGTGGGCGACCTCCCCGAGGACGATGTCGACGGCGAGGAAGGCGGCCAGGGAGATGCCGAGCAGCGGCAGGAAGTAGCCGAGCACCGCGACCGCCGCGAGCAGCGGGACGAGGACGTACGGCGGCACCTGCTGCCAGGCTCCGCGCGGAATCGGCCGGCCGAACGCGCCGCCGCGGCCGCGCTGCCACCACATGCGGTAGCCCCAGACGATCAGCAGGATCAGGGCGAGCGCCAGCAGCATCAGCGCGATCTGGTTGACCAGGCCGAACAGCACACCGGTGTGCAGGTCGATGCCCCAGCGGGTGAGCTTGGCGAGCACCGGGTGGTCGGCGAACCGCAGGACGTCGGTGACCTCGCCGGTGGCCGGGTCCACCGCGACCGCGTCCTGCTTGGTCGGCCAGCTGCGCTGCACCTGCTTGACGACGTAGGCGGACCCGGCGTCCGCGGGCGGGACGATCTCGACGGGGTCGCCCAGCCCCTCGGCGCGGGCGGCGGCCAGCACCCGGTCCAGGCCGACGCCGTGCGCGCCGCTGCCGCCGGAACCGGCCGCGGCACCGTGCCCGGAGTGCTCCTCGCCGGCCGCGGCCGAGAGGACCGGGGTGGCCTGGCCGAGCGAGGTGCGCAGCTCGTCGACGGTGGCTCCGGCATACGCCGACCAGGTCAGGCCGGTGGCCGACAGGAAGAAGAACCCGGCGGCGGCCCAGACCCCGACGGTGCCGTGCAGCCCGAGGGTGCGGCGGCGCCCGGCGGTGCCGCGCACCGTGCGCCGGGCCCGGCGCCGGGAGAACCACAGCACCAGGCCGCCGCCCGCGATCACCCACAGCCAGCTGGCCGCCAGCTCGCTGTAGAGGCGGCCGCTCTCGCCGAGGTGCAGGTCGCGGTGGAACTCGTCGATCCAGGTGCGCAGCGGCAGCGCGCCCGTCGAGCCGTACTGCTCCAGGGCGCCGCGCACCCGCCCGGTGTACGGGTCGACGAAGACGGCGAGGGTGTGGGTCTCGTCGACGCCCGGCACGCCGGACAGCAGCACCCGGGTGGTCGCGTCGGCCTCGGGCGCGGGGCGCACCGCCGCGACCGTGCCGCCGGGGTGGGCCTCGCGGGCGGCGGCGACCTGCTCGGAGACCGGCAGTCTGCGGTCACCGACCGGGACGGTCGTCTCGTGGCGGTACACGAGCTTCTCGGCCTGGAAGGAGGCGGCGTACAGCAGGCCGGTGACGGCGGCGACGAGCAGGAAGGGCGCCACCAGCACTCCGGCGTAGAAGTGCAGGCGCAGGACCAGGGGACGCAACGGGGCCCAGGTGCTCCGGTGCGGCGCGGTGGCGTCCGGTGGCGGGGCCTCGTCCGTGGCGGTCGGGGGAGCGGTGGTCATCAGCGGGTTCTCCGGGGACGTCAAGGGGCCGTGGCAGAGCAGTAGTCGGGGTGGCGGGGCACCGGGTTCCCGGGAGGAGAAGTGAGCTGGGTCACACGGCGGAGCGGGGTGACGGCACGGGCCGTGGCATGCTGGCGCGATGGGAACTCCGTACGAACGCCCGCCGTTGGCCGAGCGCGTCGAGGAACTCCTCGCCGCCGGCGGCCCGTTGCCGATCGTCGCGGCCGGCGACCCGGTGCTGCGGCGCGGCACCGCGCCCTACGACGGCCAGCTGGATCCCGCGCTGCTGGCCCGGTTCGTCGAGGCGCTGCGCGTCACCATGCGCGCGGCGCCGGGGGTCGGGCTGGCCGCGCCGCAGGTGGGGGTGGAGCTGCGGATCGCGGTGATCGAGGACCCGGCGCCGGTGCCGGAGGAGGTGCGCCGGGCGCGCGGGCGGGAGCCGCTGCCGTTCCGGGTGCTGGTCAACCCGTCCTACGCGCCGGCCGGCACCGCGCGGGCCGCGTTCTTCGAGGGCTGTCTGAGCGTGCCCGGCTGGCAGGCGGTGGTGGCGCGGTACGCGCGGGTGCGGCTGACCGGGCAGGACGAGTCCGGGCGGGCGGTGGACGAGGAGGTCGGCGGCTGGCCCGCGCGGATCGTGCAGCACGAGACGGACCACCTCGACGGCACGCTGTACCTGGACCGGGCGGAGCTGCGCTCGCTGTCGGCCAACCGGGCGGTGGCGGAGCGCTGGTCCCAGCCGACGCCCGAAGAGGCCGCGCGGGCGCTGGGGTTCGAACTGCCCTGACGGGCCCGGCGGGCCGGGACCGGTGGGCCCCGGCCGGCCGCCGTGTCAGCTGTCGCGGTACGCCTCCAGCAGCCGCAGCCACACCTCGCTGATGGTCGGGTAGGACGGCACGGCGTGCCACAGGCGGCCGACGGGCACCTGCCCGGCGACGGCGACGGTCGCCGAGTGGATGAGTTCGCCGACGCCGGGGCCGACCAGGGTGACGCCGCGCAGGATCTCGTCCTCCAGGTCGACGACCATGCGGGCGCGGCCCTTGTAGCCGTCGGCGTACAGGCCCGCGCCCGCGACGGAGGACAGGTCGACGTCGACGGCGCGCACCCGGTGCCCGGCCTCCTCGGCCTCGGCCAGGGACAGGCCCACGGCCGCGGCCTCCGGGTCGGTGAAGACGACCTGGGGGACGGCGGCGTGGTCGGCGGTCGCGGCGTGGGCGCCCCACGCGTCCTCGGTGAGGGGGCCGCCGGTGGCCCGGGCGGCGATGGCCGCGCCCGCGATGCGGGCCTGGTACTTGCCCTGGTGGGTGAGCAGGGCACGGTGGTTGACGTCGCCGACCGCGTACAGCCAGTCGTGGCCGGGGACGCGGAGGCTGTCGTCGGCCTCCAGCCAGCCGCCGGGTTCCAGGCCGACCGTCTCCAGGCCGATGTCGTCGGTGCGCGGGGCGCGGCCGGTGGCGAAGAGGATCTCGTCGGCCTCGATGCGCTCGCCGGTGCCGGTGACGACCACGACGGTGCCGTTCTCGCGGGTCACGGATTCCACGGAGGTGCCGGTGCGCACGTCGGCGCCCGCCTCGGTGAGCGCCTCGGCGACCAGTTCCCCGGCGAACGGCTCCATGCGGTTGAGCAGGCCCTTGCCGCGGACCAGCAGCGTGACCCGCGCGCCGAGGGCCTGCCAGGCGGTGGCCATCTCGGTGGCGACCACACCGCCGCCGACCACGACGAGCCGGCCGGGCACGGCCTCGGCGCTGGTGGCCTCCCGGCTCGTCCACGGCCGCACGCCGTCGAGCCCCGGCAGGTCGGGCAGCGCGGCCCGGCTGCCGGTGCAGACGGCCACGGCGTGCCGGGCGGTCAGCACCCGCTCGGTGCCGTCGGGGCCGGTCACGGTCACCGTGCGGGGGCCGGTGAGCCGCCCGTGACCGCGGTACAGGTCGGCGCCGATGCCGTCCAGCCAGCCGACCTGGCCGTCGTCGTGCCAGTGCGAGGTGTAGAAGTCGCGGTGGGCGAGGACCGCGGCCGCGTCGAGGGGGCCCTGCACCGCCTGGCGCAGGCCCGGCACGCGGCGCGCGTCGGCCCGCGCGACGACCGGCCGCAGCAGGGCCTTGCTGGGCATGCACGCCCAGTACGAGCACTCGCCGCCGACCAGTTCGCTCTCCACGACCGCGGTGGTCAGGCCGGCCGCGCGGGTGCGGTCGGCGACGTTCTCCCCCACCGGACCGGCGCCCAGCACCACGACGTCGTACGCGATGGAATCCGTTTGCGTCATGGGGTCAGTCTGGTGGGTGGTGTGCGCGGGGGCCACAGGGGTACGTGCGCGGAATACGCGCCCGGTCGGCCGTGTTGTCGCCGACGGCCCGCCCCGCTACCAGGAAGAGGGAAACACGCCATGAGCACTGTGGAGCTCACCAAGGAGAACTTCGACCAGACGGTCACGGACAACGAGTTCGTCCTGATCGACTTCTGGGCGTCCTGGTGCGGGCCGTGCCGGCAGTTCGCCCCGGTCTACGAGAAGGCCGCCGAGGAGAACCCCGACCTGGTGTTCGGCAAGGTCGACACCGAGGCGCAGCCCGAGCTGGCCGCCGCCTTCGGCATCCAGTCGATCCCGACGCTGATGATCGTCCGCGACCAGGTCGCCGTGTTCGCCCAGCCGGGCGCGCTGCCCGAGGCCGTGCTGACGGACGTGATCGGGCAGGCCCGCAAGCTGGACATGGACGAGGTGCGCAAGCAGATCGCCGAGCAGCAGGCCCAGGAGCCGCAGCCGGGCGAGTGAGCCGGAGGCCGCCCCGGGCGGCCGTCAGAACGGGTACGTCGCCACGTCCCCGCGCACCGTGGTCCAGCGCAGCTCGGTGAAGGCCTCCAGGTTGGACTCGCCGCCGAAGCGGACACCGGTGCCGGAGGCGGCGACGCCGCCGAAGGGCGCCACGGCCTCGTCGTTCACCGTCTGGTCGTTGATGTGCACGATGCCGGTGGGGATCCGCTCGGCCAGCGCCAGGCCGCGGGCGGGGTCGCAGGTGACGATGCCCAGGGAGAGTCCGTACGCGCTCCGCGCGGCCAGGGCGGCCGCCTCCCCGGCGGTGCCGAACCGCCGCACGGGTGCCACCGGGCCGAAGACCTCCTCCACGTACGCGGGCGTGGCGTCGTCGACGCCGGCGAGGACGGTCGGCCGGTAGAAGAGCCCCTCGTGCGTGCCGCCCGCGGCGAGCTCGGCGCCCCGCGCGGTGCTGGCCTCGACCAGCGCGTGGATCCTGCCGAGCTGACGGGCGTCGATGACCGGGCCCAGGTGGACCCGCTCGCGGTGCGGGTCGCCCACGGCGAGCGACTCCGCCTTCGCGGCCAGCCGCTCCACGTACTCGTCGTACAGGGACGCGTGCACGAGGTGGCGGCCGGTGGTCATGCAGACCTGGCCCTGGTGGAAGAACGAGCCCCAGGCGGCGGTGGAGATCACCGCGTCGAGGTCGGCGTCCTCCAGCACGATCAGGGCGGAGTTGCCGCCCAGTTCCAGGTGGGCCCGCTTGAGGTGGCGGCCGGCCGCCTCGCCCACGGCCCGGCCGGCGGCGGTGGAGCCGGTGAAGGACAGCACGGGCACGCGCGGGTCGGCGACCAGGGCCTGTCCGGCCTCCGGCCCGCCCGGCAGCACGTGGAAGAGGCCCTCGGGCAGGCCCGCCTCGGCGAGGACCGCGGCGAGGGACAGCCCGCCGCAGACCGCGGTGCGCGGGTCCGGCTTCAGGACGACGGCGTTGCCGAGCGCCAGGGCCGGGGCGACGGAGCGGACGGACAGGATGAGCGGCGCGTTGAACGGGGAGATCACGCCGACCACGCCGACCGGGACGCGCCGCGTGTAGGACAGGCGGGCCGCCTCGGTGGGCAGGACGTGCCCGGAGGGGCGGGAGGCGAGGGCGGCGGCCTCGTAGCACTCCTGGGCGGCGACGTGCAGTTCGAAGTCGGCCTTGTCCGGGACGGAGCCCGATTCGCGCACCAGCCACTCGCGCAGTTCGCCGGCGTGCGCGGTGAACAGGTCGCCGGCCCGGCGCAGCACCCTGGCGCGCGCGAAGTGCGGCACGCGCGCCCACTCGGCCTGGGCGGCCGCCGCGGCCGCGGCGGCCGCGTCGACGTCCTCGGCGGCGGCGAGGGTGAGGGTGCCGAGCGGGCCGCCGGTGGCGGGCTCGATGACGGTGTGCTCCCTGCCCGCCAGGGCGCGGGGCTGCCAGGTCCGGGGGTCGAGCAGCGGCATGGGGCTCTCCGATCGGTCACCGGCCCAGGAGGCGGGCGGACGCCCGTGCGGTGCGCGGCGCGTACCGGAGCGGCGGTCCGGCGCGGCCGGCCGGGCCGCATCCGATGCCGCGGGGCCGCGCGTCGCCGGCCGCACCCGGGAGCGGGCACATCCCCGAGTATCCGCCCGGCCGTTGCGGGCGGCACGACGGGGACGGCCGGGCGGTGAGCGGCGGCCGGTCAGCTGGAGTCGCGGTGGATCACCGTGGTGCCCAGCACCTTGTGTGTCCCGGGCGCGGCCCCGGGGTCGCGCACCGCGCGGTCGACCAGTTCGGCGAGCTCCCGGCCGGAGGGCAGCCGGAGGCGGACCGTGCTGAGCCGCGGCCGCAGCAGCCGGCCGAGCATCAGGTCGTCGGCCCCGACCACGGCCGTCTCCTGCGGGATCCGCACCCCCTCGTCCTGCAGGGCGCGCATCAGCAGCATCGCGTACTCGTCGTTGTAGGCGAACACGCCGTCCAGACCGAGGTCCCGCCAGCGCGCGGCGAGCCGCGCGGCGGCCTCCTCGTCGTAGGCGAGGGGCAGCTCGGTGACCGTGGCGCCGGTGCCGCGCAGCGCCTGGCGCACGCCCTCCAGGCGGGGCGCGGAGAACACCTCCAGACCGGGTTCCCGGGGGACGACGACGCCGATCCGGCGCCGGCCGCGGTCGTGGAGGTGGGCCCCGGCGCTGCGGCCGACGGCCTCGTGCTCCATGAGCAGGGCGTACGCGCCCTCGACGGTCTCCGGCCCCAGGGTGACCACCGCGCGGGCGCCGGACCGCTTGAGCACCGCCACCCCGTGCGGGCCGAGGCCGGAGCCGGGCACGAGGACGGCGACGGGCCGCAGCTCGGCCCAGGCGCGGGCGGCCTCGTCGCCGTGCCGGCCGGCGGTGCCGTACTGCACGACCGTGTAGTCGAGGCGGGCGAGCGCGGCCTGCAGGTCGGTGAGGAACCGGCTGTAGAGCGGCCCGACCGGGAAGTCCGGCGCGGGCATCAGGACCATCCGGCTGTGCCCGGCGCGCAGGCTGCGGGCGGCCGCGTGCGGGACGTACCCGAGTTCCTTGGCGGCCTCGTGGACGCGCCGGCGGGTGGGCTCGCTGATCCGTACCGCGCTGGTGTTGTTCAGCACGTAGGAGACGGTCGCGCGCGAGACGCCGGCCAGGCGGGCCACATCGGCGCTCGTGGGAACGGAGCGCGGTGGTGCGGGCGGGGGCGTGTTGGGTATCTGCACCATGACGCCCCGCATCCTTGCAGAAGCCCGGATCGGGGTGTCGGCCGGGGGAGTTGTGAGGGAACCGTGGGGGCCGGCCGCGCCGCTCCCGGTCAGCAGGCCCCGCCGCAGCCCGTCACCCGGTCGACCAGATCGGCCCACGCGGCCTCCAGGCGTTCCAGCGGCACCCCGTTCTGCCGGGTCAGGTGGTGGACCAGGGCCGGGTCGAGCTGGCTCATCAGGGCGTGGGCGAGGAGCTCGCAGTCCGCGTCCGGGACCGCCTGCCGCAGCAGCATCGCCACGTGCTGGTGCAGCACGCGGCGGGGCGGGGCGGCGAACCGGCGGTCCGCGCCCGGCTCGGCGGCCAGCATCAGTTCCAGTTCGTCGGCCGACCGGCGCAGCATGGCCTGGCCGAACGCGCGCAGCCGCTCCGCGGGCGGCGCGCCCGGGCCGAGCGGCGGCGGGCCGCTGAGGAAGGCGGCCTGGAACTTCTTCTCCGTGTGGTCGAGCAGGGCCGTCAGCAGGCCGGTGCGGTCGCCGAAGCGGCGGAAGACCGTGCCCTTGCCGACCGAGGCCGCCGCGGCCACCGCCTCCATCGTGACGCCGGCCGCGCCGCGCTCCGCCACCAGCCGGGCGGCGGCCTCCAGCAGCCGGGCGCGGTTGCGGGCGGCGTCGGCCCGCAGGCAGGGCTCGACGAAGTCCGTGTCGGTGCCGAGCTGCGGCAGTTCGCGCCGGTGGACGGGTTCCTGGGGGGTCGGGAAGGGCGGAGCGGCGGACATGGCACCAGGGTAGAGCATCGGGAAGAAAACTGGACCGCGGTCCGTTTAGGGTGCTAGAACTTAAACGGACCTCGGTCCGGATCGTTACGGCAGTGTTTCATCCCCTGGGAGTTCTTCATGTCTGTCCGCATCCTTGCGCTCGTCGGCAGCCTTCGCGCCGGTTCGCACAACCGCCAGCTCGCCGAGGCGGCCGTCAAGCTCGCCCCGGAAGGGACCGAGGTGGAGGTGTTCGAGGGCCTGGCCGACGTGCCCTTCTACAACGAGGACGTCGACGTCGAGGGCAGCACCCCGGCCGCCGCCGTCAAGCTGCGCGAGGCCGCCGGCGCCGCCGACGCCCTGATCTTCTTCACGCCCGAGTACAACGGCACCATGCCGGCCGTGCTGAAGAACGCCATCGACTGGCTGTCCCGCCCGTACGGCGCCGGCGCCCTCAACGGCAAGCCGGTCGCCGTGGTCGGCACCGCCTTCGGCCAGTACGGCGGTGTCTGGGCGCACGACGACACCCGCAAGTCCGTGGGCCTGGCCGGCGCCAAGGTGATCGAGGACATCAAGCTGTCCATCCCCGGCTCGATGACCCGGTTCGCCGAGACCCACCCGGCCGACGACGCCGAGGTCGCCGCGCAGCTCACCGAGGTCATCACCCGGGTGCAGGGCACGGCCACCGAGCCCGCCGCCGCCTGACACCTCCGCACGGCACCCCGAGGGGGCCGCGGCCGGACCGGCCGCGGCCCCCTCGGGCACGTCCGGGCACCGGTGCGCCCCGGACCGCGCCCCTCGGGCCACCGCCGTGGGCGCCGGGTCCCGCAGCGCGGCCGCCACCGCCGGGCGGACGCGACCGCCCGCCCGGGTGCGGGTCAGGAGCCTGCGCGCGTGCCGTTCAGGCAGCGGACCCGGGTGACCGGCAGGTGCGGGAGGAGGTGGGCCGGCGGGTCGCGGCGCCGAACCCCGCCCGCCGGGACCGGGTCACCGGCTCACGCTCCCGTGCCGCCGCACCGGGTCAGCGGCCCACGTGCCCGTGCCGGCCCCGCAGCGCCGACAGCACGTCCTCGTCCGTCAGCTGGTCGAAGTCGTCGTACCAGAGCCCGACGGCCAGGAACGCGGCCGGCCGGGCCAGGCAGTGCACCTCGTCGGCCTCCGCGCTCATCAGGTCGGCCGCCTCCGGGGAGGCGACCGGGGCGGCGAGCACGAGCCGGGCGGGGTCCTGGCGGCGGACGGAGCGCAGCGCGGCGCGGGCGGTGGAGCCGGTCGCCAGGCCGTCGTCGACCACGATCACCGTGCGGCCGCGCAGTTCGGGGGCGGGGCGGCCCTGCCGGTAGATCCGCTCCCGGCGGCGCAGCTCCGCGCGTTCCCGCTCCACCACGGGGCCCAGCTCGGTCTTGCTCAGGCGGAGCCGGCGCAGGGCGTCCTCGTCGAAGAGCGGCTCCCCGTCGCCGGCCATCGCGCCGACGCCCAGCTCCTCCTGGAAGGGGGCGCCGATCTTGCGGACGACGAGGACGTCGAGCGGGGCGTCCAGCAGCCGGGCGACCTCCTCGGCGACGGCGACGCCGCCGCGGGGCAGGGCGAGGACGACGGGGTCCGGCAGGGCGCCCTCACGCTGACGGGCGAGCAGTCGTTCGGCCAGTTGCCGGCCGGCCTGCCGGCGGTCACGGAACCGCATGGCGGGCCCCCTTCCTGCGTCCTGCGTCACCGGGGACGGCCTTTCGGTCCGTCTGCCCGCGTACCCCTCCCCCCGCGCGCGATGCGCGCCGGGCGGACCTCGGTCACACTCGGAACGCGGGGTGTTTCCGGCCGGGTCCGCAGGCAACCCGGGACCGTGCGCACGGGCAGGCACGCACACGGCCCGTGCGCGTCACCGGCACCCCAGTCCCCGCAGTCCCCGACGTGACGGGAGCTCCCGGATGATCAGTGCCCCTCCCCACCCCCCGCTCGACCGGCCGGGCCCGCGCATCGGCGTGCTGGGTTCGTACGGCGGTTTCAACATCGGCGACGAGTCGATCCTGACCTGCGTCCTCGGCTGCCTGCGGGCGCAGCGGCCCGGGGCGCGGCTGGTGGTGTTCAGCCGGAACGCCGAACACACCCGCGCCCACCACCCGGGCGCCGACGAGGTGGTGGACTGGGAGGGCGTCAGCCGCCACCGGGTCATGGACGCGCTGGCCTCCCTGGACCTGCTGGTGCTGGGCGGCGGCGGGCTCCTGTTCGACGGCGAGGCGCGCCGCTACCTGCGGCTGGTGCGCGCCGCGCAGGAACGCGGCATCCGCACGTTCGCCTACGCGCTGGGCGCCGGCCCGCTGCGGGAGGCCGACGACCGGGAGGCCGTGCGCACCGTGCTGGCGGACTTCGACGACGTCGTGGTGCGCGACGAGGAGTCCCGGCTGGTGCTGGAGGAGGTCGGCGTCGAGCGGGACATCACCGTCACCGCCGACCCGGCACTGCTGCTGACGTCGGAGCCCTTCACCGACGGGATGATGCGCCACGAGGGCGTGCCCACCGACTCCCGGCTGGTGGGGATGTCGGTGCGGGAGCCCGGCCGGGCGGCCGAGAAGCTGGACGAGGCCGACTACCACGCGCTCCTCGCCGACGTGGCGGACTTCCTGGTGCGGCGCCTGGACGCACACGTGGTGTTCCTGCCGATGGAGCGGCACGACGTGCGCCACGCGCACGCGGTGCTGTCCCACATGACCGCGCCGGACAAGGGACGCATCCTGCACGGCTCCTACAGCCCCGGGCAGGTCCTGGGGTTCATGCGCCACCTGGACCTGGCCGTCGGCATGCGGCTGCACTTCGTGATCTTCGCGGCGCTGTCCGGGCTGCCGGTGCTGCCGCTGCCCTACTCGGGCAAGGTGTTCGACTTCGCCAGCCGCATCGGCGCGCCCGCGCTGGTGGGCGTGGCCCGCGAGCAGGCCGGGCTGCTGCTGGCGGAGGTGGACCGGCTGTGGGACGAGTATCCGCAGCGCCGTACGGACCTGCAGGCGCGGATGCGGGAGCTGACCGTGCTCGCCCGGGAGACCTGCGCGCGCTGCGGGGTGCTGCTCGACGAGGTCGACGGCGGGTCCGACGCGGCGGCCCGGGCCCGCGCGGAGCCGCGCCCGCTGGGCGTGTGACGCCGCCGAGCGCGCCGCACGCAGCCGCCGCCGAGCCCGTCGCGCGGAAGGACCCCGATGCCGATCCTGCACGAGCCCCCTGACCCCCGCACGGTCACCCTGCCCCCGCGGCCCGCCCGCCACGGGGGCCGGACCGACGTCCTGGTGGTCGGCGGCGGCCCCGCCGGGTGCGCCGCCGCGGTCGCCGCGGCCGACGCCGGGGCCGAGACCGTCCTGGTCGAGCGGTACGGGTTCCTCGGCGGCAACGCGACGGTGGCGCTGGTGATGCCGCTGATGTCGTTCCACAACGAGCACAAGCAGGCCATGTTCACCGAGTCCGGGGACAACGCCCGGCTGCTGCCCACCGACCACGGCGACGGCGAGCCGGTGGTCGCGGGCGTGCTGTGGCGGCTGCTGGACCAGCTCGCCGGGCGCGGCGGCTGCCTGCCGCCCTCCCGGAAGACCGGGTACACGGTCCCGTTCGACCCGGAGCTGTTCAAGCTGGTCCTGCTCGACATGATGGACGAGTCGGGGGTGCGGATGCTGTTCCACGCCTTCGCCTCCACCGCGCTGCGCCTGGCGGACGACTCCGGGTGGCGGGTGGTGTTCGAGACCAAGTCGGGGCCGGTGGTGATCGACGCCGGGGTGGTCGTGGACGCGACCGGCGACGGCGACGTGGCGGCCGCCTGCGGGGCGCCGTACGAGATCGGCCGCCCGGAGGACGGGCTGGTGCAGCCGATGACGCTGATGTTCCGCGTCGCGGACTTCGCGCGGCCGGACTTCGCCGAGTACGTGCGGGCGCACCCGGACCAGTGGCGCGGGGTGCACGGCCTGTGGGACCTGATCGAGGAGGCCCGGGCCGACGGCGACCTGCGGCTGCCGCGCGAGGACATCCTGTTCTTCGCGACGCCGCGTCCCCGCGAGGTCGCCGTCAACAGCACCCGCGTGACCAGGGTGCTGGGCACCAGCGTGTGGGACCTGACCCGCGCCGAGTACACGGCCCGGCGCCAGCTCGCCCAGATCGACCGCTTCCTGCGCACCCGCGTGCCCGGCTTCGAGGAGTCGTACGTGGTGCAGAGCGGCAGCCACATCGGGGTGCGGGAGACCCGGCGCGTCCTCGGCGACTATCAGCTCACCGGTCACGACATCCTGGCCGCGCGCCCCTTCCCGGACGTCGTCGCGCACGGCGCGTACCCGGTCGACATCCACAACCCGCGCGGCTCCGGCACCACCCTCAAACGGGTCCCGGAGGGCAGCTTCTACGACATCCCGCTGCGGTGTCTCGTCCCGCGTGGGACCGACCGGCTGCTGGTCGCCGGCCGCTGCATCTCCGGGACGCACGTGGCGCACTCGTCGTACCGCGTCATGCCCATCGCGATGGCGACCGGCCAGGCGGCCGGCGTGTGCGCCGCGCTGACCGTCCGCCACGGGCACGGGCCGCGGGGCGTGCCGTACCGGCTGGTGCAGCGCGAACTGCTGCGGCAGGGCGCGCGCCTGCGTACGGAGGTGCCCGAGGCGATCTGAAGGGGGCGGCCGGCGGGGCGTCGCGGGGTCAGCGCGCCGCCGCGCTCAGCCGCTCGTCGCACCACCGCCGGGCCGCGTCGGTGACCTCCTCCAGGGCGCCGGGTTCCTCGAACAGGTGGGTGGCGCCGGGCACGACGTGCAGGGCGTGCGGGGCGTGCAGCCGCCGCGCCGCGTCCTGGTTGAGCCGCAGGACCTCGTGGTCGCGGCCGCCCACGATCAGCAGCACCGGCGCGCGCACCGCGTCCAGGGCGTCGCCCGCCAGGTCGGGCCGCCCGCCGCGCGAGACGACGGTGAGGACCCGGTCGGGCCGGCCGGCGGCGGCGACCAGCGCGGCGGCGGCACCGGTGCTCGCGCCGAACAGGACGAGGGGCAGGTTCCGGGTGGCGGGCTCCGCCCCCAGCCAGTCGATCGCGGCCATCAGGCGCCGCCCCAGCAGGGGGATGTCGAAGCGCAGCTCGGCGGTGACCAGGTCCTGCCGCTCCTCCGCCTCGGTGAGCAGGTCGATCAGCAGGGTGCCGAGCCCCGCGGTGCGCAGCCCGGTCGCGACCTGCCGGTTGCGCGGACTGTGCCGCGAACTGCCGCTGCCGTGCGCGAACAGCACGGCGGCCCGCGCGGGCGCCGGCACCGCGAGATCACCCACGAGCTCCCGCCCGTCGGCGGGCACGGTGACCGTCCGGGAGATCATGGTCGGCCTCCTCTCCCCCGGTGGTGGCCCCCTCGGGCCGCGTACCCGGGTGGCGGCGGGGTGCACACGGCGGGCCGTGCTGTCCCGCGCCCCGAGGGCGCGCGTCCGGCGCGCGCTTCCCCGGCACGTTCCTCCCCCGCGCCCCCGCATGCGTCGCCGGTGATCGGGCAGTCGGAAGACATGGTCGGTGACACGGGCGACGACGGGCGGGTACGGCGGCCGGGTGGGAGCGGGCACCGGGCGGTGCCGCACACCGCCGACATCAGAATCGAGGCGTGGGCGGGGAGCCGGGAGCACTGTCTGGCGGAGGCCGTGCTGGGGATGGTGGAGTGCTTCGCCGACCTCTCGGGGGTGCGGCCCACCGCCGTGGACCGGGTCCGGCTGGCCGAGGCCAGCGACGACGATCTGCTGGCCGCGCTGCTGGACGAGGTGATCTACCGGCTGGAGGTCCACGGGCAGGTGCCCGTGGACGTGGAGGCGGACGAGGCCGACGGCGACCTGGACGTGCGGCTGGCGGTCGCCCGGCTCGCGGACGTGGAGATCACCGGGGCCGTGCCGAAGGCCGTGGCCTGGAACGAGCTGCGGATCGGGCCGGGCCCCTACGGGTGGTCCTGCGCGGTGACGATCGACGCGTGAGCGGCGCCGGGGGCTCCGGGGCGGTCGGTCGTCGGCGCGTGAGCGGCGCCGAGGGCTCCGGGACGGTCGGTCGTCGGCGCGTGAGCGACGCCGGCGGCTCCGGGACGGTCAGCCCTTGACCACGCCGAGGGGGACCAGCCGGGCCACCGTGCGGCACAGGCCGGCGCCCTCGCTCGCGGCCACCACCGCGTCGACGTCCTTGTAGGCCTCCGGCGTCTCCTCGGCCAGGCCCCGCCAGGACTTGGGGCGGACCGCGATGCCGGACGCCTCCAGCCGGGTGCGCAGCTCCCTGCCGGTGACCGCGCGGGCGGCCCGGTGGCGGCTGAGCACCCGGCCGGCGCCGTGGCAGGTGGAGAAGAAGGCGCCGCCGCCGGGCACGCCGGCGAGCACGTACGAGGCCGTGCCCATGGTGCCGGGAATGAGCACCGGCTGGCCGAACTCCCGGATGTCCGCGGGGAGTTCGGGATGGCCGGGCGGGAAGGCGCGGGTGGCGCCCTTGCGGTGCACGCACAGCCGGCGCGACTGCCCGTCGACCTCGTGGGTCTCGGTCTTGGCGAGGTTGTGGGAGACGTCGTAGACCAGGGTCAGGCGGGTGCCGGCGGTCCGGCGGAAGACGCGGCGGGCCGCGTCGGCGAGGAGCTGGCGGTTGGCGCGGCCGTAGTTGGCGGCGGCGGCCATCGCGCCCAGGTAGCGCCGTCCCTCCGGGGAGCCGGCCGGGGTGCAGGCGAGCTGCCGGTCGGGCACGGTGATGCGGTACCGGGCCATCGCGCGGTCCATGGCCCGGACGTGGTCGGTGCAGATCTGGTGCCCGAGCCCGCGCGAACCGCAGTGGATCATCACGCACACCTGGCCGGCGGCGAGTCCGAAGGCGGCGGCGACCGTCTCGTCGTAGACCTCGGCGACCTGCTGGACCTCCAGGAAGTGGTTGGCGGAGCCCAGGCTGCCGACCTGGGCGAGGCCGCGCTCGCGGGCCCGCTCGCCGACCTGCCCGGTGTCGGCGTCGGCGACCGCGCCGCCGTCCTCGCAGCGCAGCAGGTCGCGTTCCTCGCCGTACCCCTCCTGCACCGCGTACCGGGAGCCGCCGCGCAGGATGTGCTCCAGCTGCCCGGGGCCGGAGAGCCGCCACACCCCGCCGGGGCCCGCGCCGCGCGGGATCGCCCGGTCCAGGCCGTCCATGACGGCGGGCAGCGCCGCCCGGAGCGCGTCCCGGTCCGTGTCGGCGGCCAGCAGCCGCACCCCGCAGGAGATGTCGAAGCCGACCCCGCCGGGCGAGACCACTCCGCCCCGGTCGACGTCGGTGGCCGCGACCCCGCCGATGGGGAAGCCGTAGCCCCAGTGCACGTCGGGCATGGCGTACGAGGCGCCGACGATCCCCGGCAGCGTCGCCACGTTGGCGACCTGCTCCAGCGACTGGGCGGCGTCGGCGAGCAGGTCCCGGGAGGCGAACACCACGCCGGGGACGCGCATCGGCGCCCGGGGCGGGATGCGGAAGCGGTAGGGGCTTTCCTCGACCAGGTCGACGGCCGGTTCCATGGCGACCTCCTGCGACGTGCCGCGAGTACCGCGCCGGGGCCCGGCCGACACCCGCCGCACCCGGCCTACCGTGGAGTCATGGGCGGCTCAGGCGGTGACCCCGGCCGTGCGGTGACGCTGTTCCTGTGCGGTGACGTGATGCTCGGGCGCGGGATCGACCAGATCCTGCCGCACCCCGGCGATCCGGCGCTGCGGGAGGCGTACGTGTCCGACGCCCGGGTCTACGTCCGGCTCGCGGAGTCGGCGCACGGGCCGGTCCCCGCGCCCGTCTCCCCCGCCTGGCCGTGGGGCGGGGCGCTGCGGGTCCTGGACGAGGCCGCGGTCGACGTCCGGATCGTGAACCTGGAGACGTCCGTGACGCGCTGCGGCGCGTTCGCGCCCGGCAAGGACATCCACTACCGGATGCACCCCGGCAACCTGCCCGCGCTGACCGCGCTCCGGCCCGACGTCTGCGTCCTCGCCAACAACCACGTCCTGGACTTCGGGCGGCCCGGCCTGCTGGAGACCCTGGACGCGCTGGCCGCGGCGGGCCTGCGGACGGCGGGCGCGGGCCGCGACGCCGCCGGGGCCCACGCGCCCGCGGCGGTGCCGGTGCCCGGCGGACGGGTGCTGGTGTTCGCCCTCGGGGCGCGGTCCAGCGGCATCCCGCCCGACTGGGCGGCGACGGCGGACCGGCCCGGCGTGGCGTACCTGGCCGACCTGTCGCCCGGGACGGCCGCCGCCGTCGCGGAGCGCGTCCGGCGGGCCGGGCGCGCCGGGGACCTGGTGGTGGTGTCCGTGCACTGGGGCTCCAACTGGGGCTACTCCGTGCCCCGCGACCAGGTCCGCTTCGCGCACGCGCTGGTAGACGCCGGGGCCGACGTCGTGCACGGGCACTCCTCGCACCACCCGCGCCCGCTGGAGGTGTACCGCGACCGCCTGATCCTGTACGGCTGCGGCGACTTCGTGGACGACTACGAGGGCATCTCCGGCTACGAGCGGTACCGCGACGACCTCCGCCTGGCCTACCTGGTCCGGCTCGACGCGGGCACCGGGCGGCTGGCCGGGCTGCGCATGGTGCCGCTGCGGGCCCGGCGGATGCGGCTGGAACCCGCGCCCGGGGCGGACCGGGCGTGGCTGCGGGCGACGCTGGACCGGATCGGCAGGGGGGTGCGCGTGGCGCTGGGGCCGGACGGCGTCCTGGTGGGGACGCGCGAGGCGTGAATGGTGCCGGGTGCGTGCGGTGCGGGACCCGCCGTGGCCTCGGAAGGGGGCCCGGCTCGCCACGGCATCGGCCGAGGTCCGACCGCCACGGGCTGGGTGCGGTACGGGACCCGCCATGACCTCGGGCGGGAACCCGGCCGCTACGACATCGGCCGAGATCCGACCGCCGCGGGCCGGGTGCGGGCCGCCACGGCATCGGCCGAGATCCGACCGCCGTGGGCTGGGGTGCGGGCCGGCCGCCGTCGCCCGGGACCCTGGCCGGCCGTCACCGGTCAGCCCGTCCAGGCACCCAGCCGTTCCCGGTTCTCCGGTGCGCGCAGGTGGGCGAGGGAGGCCTTCTCCAGGCGGCGGACCCGCTCCCGCGTGAGGCCCACGTGCCGCGCGACCTGGTCCAGGGTGCGGGTCTTCCCGTCGTGCAGGCCGTACCGGAGGCTGAGGATCATCGCCTCGCGCGGCCCGAGCGTGCCGACGGCCTCCCGCAGTTCCTCGGCGAGCGCCCGGTACTCGGCGACCTCGGGGGCCTGGAGCACCTCCGTGTCGGGGATGAGGTCGCCGACCACGGTCTCGCCCGTCTCGTCGACCGGCGTGTCCAGGCTGACCGCGTGCCGCCCGACGCGGCGCAGCCAGACCACCCTCTCCACGGCCAGGCCGCTGTCCCGGGCCACCTCGTCGGGGGTCGGCTCGCGCTCCAGGTCCCGCTGCAGCTTGCGTTCGACCTTGGCGAGCTTCTGCAGCTGCTCCACGACGTGCATCGGCAGCCGCACGGTCCGGGCGTGCGCGGCCAGGCCCCGCTCGATGGCCTGGCGGATCCACCAGGTGGCGTACGTGGAGAACTTGAAGCCCTTGGTGTGGTCGAACTTCTCCACCGCCCGGATCAGCCCCAGGTTGCCCTCCTGGATGACGTCCAGCAGGGGCAGGCCCCGGTGCGCGTGCCGCTTGGCCATCGACACCACGAGCCGGAGGTTGGCCCGCACCATGTGGTCCTTGGCCGCCTGCCCGTCGCGGACGGTCTCCTCGCACTGCCGGCGCCGCTCGGGCGTGAGGCCGGGTCCGCCGGCGTCGGCCCGCTCCAGCTCCTCCAGCGCCCGGACGCCGGCCTCGATGCGCCGGGCCAGCCGTACCTCGTCCGCCGCGTCGAGCAGGGGCGTCGCCGCGATCTGCGCCAGGTACTGGCCGAGCAGGTCGGGTTCCTCGTCGGGCTCGGGAATGCGGCTGCGCAGCCGGGCGGTGCGGGCGCGGGCGCGGTGGTCCTCGTGCGTGTCCGCTGCGAAGGGTTCTGCCCGGGGAGACATCGTCGCTTCCTCCGTCCCCTCCCGGTTCTCTTCCGGCGGGCCTCCGGGTACCCGGGGCGGCGGGGCCCCAACCGTATATCCGGTCACCGCGGGGGTACCCCGGCCACATGGCCGGCATCGAACTCACCAGTGACGCATTCGACGACCATTCCTTCATCGCGCGCCGGTACGCGTACGAAGGCGAGAACGTCTCTCCTCCGCTCGCCTGGAGCGGCGTACCGGACGACGCGTCGGAACTGGTGCTGCTGTGCGAGGACCCCGACGCCCCCTCGGGCCCCTTCGCGCACTGGGTGGTGGTCGGCGTCGACCCCCGCAGCGGGGGCGTCGGCGCGGGCCGGTGCCCGCCGGGCGGCACGGAACTCGTCAACGGCTACGGCGAACGGGGCTGGGGCGGGCCGCATCCCCCGCCGGGCGACGACGCGCACCACTACTTCTTCCGGCTCTACGCCCTGTCCGGGCCCTGCGTGCTGCCCGACGCGCCCAGCGCGGACCAGGTGCACGAGGCGGTCGGGAAACAGGAGGTCGCCAGCGGGACGCTGGTGGGCCTGTACCGGCGCTGACCCGCCCGGCCCCCGCCGGGGGCCGGGTGCGGACGTGTGCCGCGCACCCGGCCCCGGCGCGGGCTCAGCAGGCCCCCGGCACCTCCTCCGTCACGCCGTTCAGCGCCGAGGACGGGTCGCTGCCGTACGGGCGGGTGATGACCTCCAGGCCGTGACCGGCCGGATCCCTGAAGTACACGCCGCGACCGCCGTCGTTGCGGTTGATCCGGCCCGGGTGCCTGCCGTGCGGATCGGCCTGGACGGGGATCGCGCGCGCCACGAGACGGGCCAGGACCGCGTCGAACTCGTCCTCGGAGACGAGGAACGCGTAGTGCTGCACGGGGATGTCGGCGTCGATCGTCGCGAAGTCCAGCGTGACGCCGTTGGCGGTCGTCACCGGCAGGAACATCCCGGCCGGCGCGCCGACCTCCAGTCCCAGGACGTCGGCGAGGAAGTGTGCGGACGTCTCCCGGTCGCGGGAGAGAACGATGGTGTGGTTGAACTCGACTGACACGGGTCAATGCCTCCACGGGCATCTCCGCGGCGCCTCCATGCCTCACCCGGCCGGTGACCGGCACGCGATGCCGCGACCCGGATCGTAGACGCGCCGGTCCGCGCCCGTCGAGCGGTTTCCGGCCGTGCCGGAGCCGCCGGAGCCCCCGGGGAGACGGAGCGGGACGCCCCGGGAACCGGCCCGGGGGCCCCGGGAAAACGGATCGTCGGCCGGGTTCCGCCCGTGCTTCCATGGGCCCATGGTGTCCCCCGACCGTCTGCTCGCCTTCGCGGCGCTGTCGCTCGTGCTGATCGTGATCCCCGGTCCCAGCGTGCTGTTCGTGATCGGGCGGGCGCTGGCGCGGGGGCGCCGCGCCGCGCTGGTCACGGTGGTGGGGAACACGGCCGGCGCCTACCTGCTCGTCGTGGCCGTCGCGCTCGGCGTGGGCACCGTCGTGGAACGCTCGGTGCTCCTCTTCACGGTGCTGAAGCTGGCGGGCGCCGCCTACCTGGTGCACCTCGGCGTCAGGGCGTGGCGCGAACGCGGCGCGCTGCGGGCCGCGTTCACCGGTGACGGGCCGACGCCCGGCGGGCGGCGCACCTTCTGGGAGGGCTTCGCGGTCGGGGTCGCCAACCCCAAGACCATCGTGTTCTTCGCGGCGGTGCTGCCGCAGTTCGTCGACCGCGACCGGGGGCACGTGACGGCGCAGCTGCTGCTGCTCGGTCTGGTCTTCAACGTCATCGCCGTGGCCTGCGACAGCGTGTGGGGCCTCGCCGCGGCCACCGCCCGGGACTGGTTCGCGCGTTCGCCGCGGCGGCTCTCGCTGGTCGGCGGGGCGGGCGGCCTCGCGATGATCGGCCTCGGCGTCACCGTGGCCGCGACCGGGCGCAAGGACTAGGGGCTGTCGTTCGGATCACGCCGCGGACGCGGGGCCGACGACCTACAGTCGATTCCCCGCGGCCTGATCCGAACGACAGCCCCTAGCCGGCGGGCCGGACGCACACCCCTGACAGACGTCAGGACCGCTGCCGCCCCGGGTCCTCCTACCGTGGTGGCGCGGTCACCGGCACCGCCGCGGCACCGTCCGCGCCCGGCACGGGCCGTGCCCCGGCCTCGGTCCGGTCGGCTCGGCCACCCGCTCGGAGCGGCGGCCGGCGTGCGACGGCCGGGTGCGACGGCCGCGGCCGCGTCACCGCTGGTGTGCGCCGGGACCGTGCCGGTCCCGGGCCGGTGCCCACGCCGGGCGACCGGCGAGGGGGCGTCGCGCAGCCGTGACCGGCGGCGAAGGGCACGGCGGGTGGGCCGCGGTACGGGGGACCGGCTCACCCGCCGTACGCGGCGAGGTGGCGCAGCACCTCGTCGACGTGCGGGCGGACCCGCTCGGGCACCCCGCCCTGCTCGATGACCGCGCGGTCGCTGGTGCGGTAGCCGGCCGCGACCAGGGCGGGCAGGTCCTCCTTCGGCAGGCCCGCCTCCTTGAACCGCTGGTCGAGCCAGCACACGTAGCCGCTCATGGAGGCGATGGCGTCCGGCGGCGACATGTGGTCCTTGTCGCCGTCGCCGTCCCCGTCCACGGCCCACGCCCGGAACACCGACGGCGTCCACATGGCGATGCCGTACTCGTCGGTGGCCGGGCGGGCGGCGTTCGCGTCGAAGCCGCTCTCCGCCTTGAGCAGGGCGGCGAGCAGGGCGGGCGTGATCTCCTCGTCGGTGCAGCGGTGGGCGGCCTTGGTGATGACCGGGCGCAGCGCCCGGGGCACGTCGGAGCCGGCGGGGATCTCCCCGGGGGCCGTGCTGTGCGCGCCGGTGACGACGGCGGCGGTGCCGCGGCCGCGGTCGTCGCCGCCGGTGTCGCCGTCGCCGTCGCCGCCGAGCAGCAGCGTCCCGGCGACCGCGGCGGCGGCCAGGCCGGTCAGCGCGGTGGCGACGGCCGCGACGCGGCGTCCGCGCCGGCGGCGCGGTCCGCCCGCCAGCCGCTCCACCCGCGCGGCGAGCGTGCGCGCCGTGTGCGGGAGGCGGGCGGCGTGGTCCGGGGCCAGGCAGTCGGCGACGAGCCGGCGCCAGCCCTCGTCGAGGCCGGCGTCCAGGCGCAGCGGCGCGGTGCCGCGCGCGTAGGTCTGCGCGGCGAGCGAGCGGGCCCGGGCCGTCGCGCCCGGGAACGGGTGGAGGCCGCCGGTGAGCACCTGGTGGGCGAGGACGCCGAAGGCCCAGACGTCGGCGGTCGGCCGGATGACGGCGCCCCGGGCGCCGGTGCGCTGGGACCACCACTCGGGCGGCAGGTGGTCGAGGGTGCCGAGCGGCGGGAGGTGGGCGTGGCTGCCGTCGAGCTCCGTGGCCAGCCCGAAGTCCGCCAGCCACACCTGCCCGTCCGCGCCCAGCAGGACGTTGGCGGGCTTGAGGTCGCCGTGCACCCAGCCCGCGTCGTGCATGTGGGCGAGCCCGGCGGCGATCCCGCGCAGCACACGGCCCGCGTCGGGGATCGGGCGGCCGGCCCCGGCGGCGTCCAGGACGTCCTTCAGGCTGGCCTCGGCCCGGTCCATGACCAGCGCGACGGCCCCGTCCAGCGCGGGCAGGCCCGGCGCGTCGACGGTGCGCACGGCGCGGGTGCGGACCAGGTGGGGGTGGTCCGCCGCGGAGCTGAACCGCACCTCGCGCGCGACGAGTTCGCCGAGCGCGGCGCGCTGGCCGGGGGCGAGGGCGTCGGTGGGCAGCACCTTGACCGCGACCGGGGTGCCGTCGGCGACCGTACGGGCCTCGTACACGGTGCCCCAGCCGCCGGAGCCGATGACCGCGCCGATCTCCCAGCGGTCGATGCGGAAGCCCTCCGGGAGGCGGGGCGCGCCCAGGGGCTCCCGGGTGCCGGACGGTGTCATGCGCGGGCCTCCTGCGGGGCGGGGCGCCCGGCGCCGCGGGGCGGCAGCAGGGCGAGGTGCTCCTCGCGGACCAGGCCGAAGCGGAGGGCGACGGAGGCCAGCCGGGCGCGTTTGGCGCCGGTGCGGGCGCCGTCGCCGGCGGTGTCGTCGCCGAGGTCGAGGCGCAGCTTGGCGAAGGCCAGGTAGTCGATGTGGTAGTTGACCGCCGAGCGGGTCAGGTCGCGGCAGGACTCCAGCGGGCGCAGCCGTTCCACGATGTCGCCGACGCCGGGCAGGACGGTGTCCGAGGCGTCGCGCAGCCGCGGTTCGCACAGCGCGACCAGGACGAGGAAGTACTTGGAGGTGGGGTCCAGGGCGAAGGGGTGGACGGTCTGCTCCCCGGCGCCGTCGGCCGGTCCGTCGGCGAGGTAGGCGTGCTGCGGGGCGAACACCTTGAAGGCGGCGGTTCCCGTCAGCGCGGGCAGCACCACCCGGGAGAACTCGAACGGCACGGGCGCGCCGAGCCGTCCCGGCGCCACGGTGAGGTACTCGCCGGCGCCCTCCAGGTTCTCCACGACGTAGGAGACGCTGCGGCTGAAGTTGGACAGCCGCCAGTAGTCCCCGGCCGCCTCCAGCTGCCCCGCCCGGCGCGAGACGCCGGGATCGGCCAGGGGGATGGCCACTCCCCCGCCGCCGGGCGTGCCGCGGCCGAAGTCGACGACGTCCCCCGGTCCCAGGTGCAGCAGTTCGGGCCTGCCGGTCTCGTCCGCGGCCGGCCGCGTGGGGCCCGGCAGCTGGACGATGATCGTTTCCATGGGTGACTCCCCCGAATCGGTCGCGTGGATTGTACGCGTGCCTTCCGCTTGCCGCCGTCCTGCGTGACCGGGCCGTCCCGCGCCCCGGGTACGGACCGGCACGCACCGTCCGCCGTGCGGGCGGTGCGTGCCGGACGGAGGTGCCGGGCGGTCCGGCGGCCGGTGTCCGCGGCGGACTCCGGCAGGCCGGTCTTCATGGTGAACTCCGGTCGCCCGCAAGGACATTCCGGCGCGCCGGGGGCGAGGGGGACGGGGTGGTGAGGGCGGGAGCGGGGTCGGGGTGGACGGGTGGGGGCGGGCGTGCACGAGGGCGGGGGACGGGGGCGGCCGGGCCCCCGGCCGGTCACCGGGCGGCGGGCCTCAGGACGCGGTTCAGGGCGCTGTCGGGGCGGGCGGTGAGCTCGTCCCAGGTGCCTTCCTCGGCGATCCGGCCGGCCTCCAGCACGGCGACGCGGTCGGCGCGGCGGATGGTGGCCGGGCGGTGCGCGATGACGAGGGTGGTGCGGTCGGGGTCCTCGGCCAGGGCCGCGGCCAGTTCCGCGTCGCCGGTGTTGTCCAGGTGGGCGGTGGTCTCGTCCAGGACGAGGACCCGGGGCCGGGCCAGCAGGGCCCGGGCGAGGGCGATGCGGGCGCGCTGGCCGCCGGAGAGGGTGGCGCCGCGCTCGCCGACGACGGTGTCCGGCGCGGCGATGCGGTCGACCCCGCAGCGGCGGGCCGTCTCGGCGAGGAACGCGTCGTCCGCGTCCGGCGCGGCCAGCCGCAGGTTCTCGGCGAGGGTGCCGTGGAAGAGGGGGGTGTCCTGGCCCACCACCGCGACGGCGCGGCGCAGGTCGGCGTCCGCCAGGTCGCGCAGGTCGACGGGGCCGCCGGTGCGGGGCAGCAGCTGGACCGCGCCGCCCGACGGGTCCCAGAAGCGGGCCAGCAGGTGGGCGCAGGTCGTCTTGCCCGCGCCGGAGGCGCCGACCAGGGCGACGGTCCGGCCCGCGGGGACCGTCAGCTCGACGCCGTCCAGGACGGGCCGGTCCCCGTAGCCGAAGCTCACCCGGTGCAGGCGTACGCCCAGCGGGCCGGGCGGGAGGCGGCGCGGCGCGGCGGGCGGCGGGGCGAGCGCGGGCGCCTTGACGGCGGCGTCGACGCGGGCGGCGGCGGCGCGCAGCGACACGGCCTGGCTCAGCGCCCTGGCCGACTCGGCGACCGGGCCCAGCACCGACAGGGCCAGGGCCATCGCCGCGGGCACCCACGCGCCGTGCAGCCGGCCGGCGGTGGCCGCGTGGGCCGCGGCCGTCACCACGCCGAGCACCGCGGTCACGATGAGGACGTCACGCAGGACCGCGGCCAGCGCCTCCCAGGAGGCCTCCGCCCGCTGGGCCGCGCCCACCGCGCGGCCCTGCTCGGCGAGGCGGCGGCGGCGCTCGTCGAGCCCGCCGAAGGCGAGCAGTTCGCGCAGCCCGCCGACGGCCTCCACGGTGTCGGCCGACAGAGTCGCCGCGGCGGCCCGGGTGCGGGCGCCGCGCACCGCACGGGCCCGCGCGTCGGCGAACGGCGCCGCGGCGAGCAGCGCGGCGACCGGCAGCAGGGCCGTCAGCAGCCAGGGCTCCACCACGGCCAGCAGCACGGTCCCCGCGGTGAACACCGTCCCGGACGCGAGGAGTTGGGCGGTGGTGTGGGCGTAGAAGAACTCCAGCGCCTCCACGTCGGCCATCGCGGTGGCGGCCAGGTCGCCGCTGCGCCGGCCGGCCACCCGGGCGGGCGCGCTGCGGGCCAGTCCGTCGAAGACCCGCACGCGCAGCGCGGCCAGCACCCGGTAGGCCAGGTCGTGCGAGAGGTCCATCTCGCGCCAGGTCGTCAGGGCGCGCAGGAGGACGAGGGCGACCAGCACGGCGACCGTGCCGGCCGCGGGGGCACGGCCCTCGGTGACCGCGGTGCCGACGGTGTACGCGGCCAGCGTCGACACGGCGACCAGCGACCCTTGTTCGGCGAGCGCGGCCGCGCAGGTCCGCGCCACCATCGTCCGGTGCGCGGCGAGGGCGGGCAGCAGGGCCCGCAGCGCGCCCCGCGCGGGCACCGCGGCGGCACCGGACGTGTTCGTGGAGCCGGTCATGCGGCACGCCCCCCTTCGCGCACCTCGCCGGCCGTGACGAGCCGTGTATAGAGGCCGCCCGCGGCGGCGAGGGCGGTGTGGTCGCCGACGGCGTCGACGCGTCCGCCGTCCAGGACCACGACGCGGTCGGCGTGCCGGACGGCGGCGAGCCGGTGGGCGATGACCAGGACGGTCCGGCCGCCCGCGGCGCGCAGCAGCTCGCGGACGATGTCGGCCTCGCGGCGTTCGTCGACCGCGCTCGTCGCCTCGTCCAGGACGAGGACGGGCGCGTCGGCGAGCAGGGCGCGTGCGAGGGCGAGCCGTTGCCGCTGGCCGCCGGAGAGGGTGGCGCCCCGTTCGCCGAGGACCGTGGCGTAGCCGTCGGGAAGGGCGGCGATTTCGTCGTGGACGCCCGCGGCGCGGGCCGCGCGGACCAGCGCGTCGTCCGTCGCGTCGGGCCGGGCCAGCCGCAGGTTGTCGGCGATGGTGGCGTGGAACAGGTACGTCTCCTGGGAGACGACGGCGATGCCCTGCCGCAGCGAGCCGAGCGTGTACGCGGCGACGTCCCGGCCGTCGACCGTGATCCGTCCCCGGCCCGGCGCGTGATGGCGCAGGAGCAGGGCGAGTAGGGTGGACTTGCCGGCGCCCGACGGGCCGACGATCGCGGTCGTGCGTCCCGCCTCGGCGGTGAAGGTGACGCCGCGCAGCGCGGGCTCCCCCGCGCCGCCGTACGTGAACTCGACGTGTTCGAAGCGCACTTCGGGCGGAGCCGCCCAGCGGGCCGGTGCGGTGCCCGTGTCGGGGACGGCGGGTTCCGCGGTCCGCAGGGCCCTGATCCCGTCGGCGGACGACACGCCCAGGTATCCGGCGTGCCACTCGCGGGACAGGTCGCGTACGGGGCGGAAGCACTCGGAGGCCAGGAGCAGCAGCAGGTAGGTGCCGGTCGGTGTGCCGGACCCGGTGACGGCCGCCCCGCAGGCGAGCAGCGCGGCGGCCACGACGCCGCCCTGGACGGCGAGGTCGGTGAGCCCGGTGTCGACGAGCGACACGCGGAGCTTGGCCACGGTCGCCCGGTGCAGCGCCGCCGAGCGCTCCTCCAGCCGCCGGCGGGTGCGCCCCACGGCGCCCGCCGCCCGCAGCGCGGGCATGCCCTGCAGGGCCTCCAGGTAGTCGGCGCCCAACTGCTCGTAGGTGTCCCAGTGTTCCTTGCCCCGCCTGGCCAGGAGCCGGTCCCAGGCGCGCGGCCCCGCCAGGGCCAGCAGCAGGGCCGGGACGAGGCCGAGGAGGGCGACCGGTGCGGAAGCCGCCAGTGCGACGAGCAGCAGCGGGGGCACGGTGAGGGTGACGAGGAGCTGGGGGAGGTAGCGGGAGACGTAGGCGTCGACGCCCTCGACCCCGTCGACCAGGGTGGTGCGGACGGCTCCGGCGCGCGCGGTGGTCAGGTGGGCGGGGCCGAGCCGCCCCAGGTGGGCGAGGAGTTCGTCGCGCAGGGCGACCCGCACCCGGGCCCCGGCGCGGGTGGCCGTGCGCCGCTGGAGGCAGCCGAGGCCGGCCCGGACGGCGACCACGCCGAGCACCGCCGCGAGCAGCAGCGGCAGCCGGGCCGTGTCGCCCCGGGCCGTGTCGGCGAGCGCGACGGCCAGCAGCACGGCCTGCCCGAGGTGGGTGAGGGTGACGGCGCCCTGCAGCAGGGTGGCCGCGAGCAGGGGGCGCCGGGCGTACCGTGCGGCCCGGCGCAGCTCGGGGTGGACGATCACGAGGGTCCTTCTTCGTCGGGGTGGGGGGTACGGATGGTGGGGGGCGGGGCGGTGGGGCCCGGCCGCGCGGTGCCGGAGGCCGGGGCGGGACGGGGTCCGGTGGCGCCCGGGGCCGGGCCGGTCGCCGGGTACGTCGTGCCCAGGGCCAGCCCGTGGACGATCCAGTCCCGGCCCGGTGCGGCGCCGAGCGCGGCGCCGAGGTCGGCCTGCTGCCAGGCGCCGACGGGACGGGCGCCCAGCCCGCGGCGTACGGCGGCCACCTGGGCGAGGTGGACGGCGAAGCCCGCTCTCAGGTGGGCGCGGCGGATCCGCCGGGGTCCGGCGTCCGCCGGGCAGCCGTAGCCGAGCAGGACGGCGCCCGCGTCCGCGATCCACCGCTGCCCGGCGGCCCACACGGCGAGCGTCGGCCGGGCCTCCCCGGCGGCCAGCCGCCGCAGCGTGCCGTCGGGGGCCAGCCCGACCAGTGCGGGGCGCGGTTCGCCGACGGCCGCGCACCAGGCGAGTTCGCCGGCCCCCGCCTCGGCGGCGGTGGCGAGCACGGTCCGCAGGTCGTCCGGGGACGGCGTGCCCCGCAGCGGGGGCGGGGCGCTGCGGCGGGCCGGCGGCTCGTGGGCCCCGGCCGCGAGCGGAGCCGCGTCGCCGGGCGGGGCGAAGTGCACCGCGGCGAGCGGCTGTTCGCCGCGTCCGTCCAGGCGGAGGACGGGCTCCGTGCCGCCCCGGGCCCGTCCCGCCAGCCACAGCGCGCCCGCGGCGTGCCCGGTGTCGAGCAGGGCCAGCGGCCAGGCGCGGTGGCCGTAGTGCGAGGCCGTGCGGCGGACGGTGACCGACAGCTCGACGGTCGCACCGGGCGGTGGCCCGTCGGGTGCCGGGGCGAGGCGGTGGACGCGGTGGCGCACCGGGTCGTACCCGTAGCGCCCCGGCGGCAGCGGGCAGCCCGGCCCCACGACGAGCCGGGCGTCCACGGGGTGGAGGGCCCCCGCGGACGCCGCGGGCCGCAGCCGTCCGGTCCCGTCCTGGGCGGCCAGGGAGAGCCGGAGCAGCCGGTCCAGGTCCAGCTCCCCGGGGCCGGCCGCCGGCAGGGGCCGCGAGGGCCCGGGCCAGGGGCGGACGGCGGGTCCGGCGGGCGTGTCCGGTCCGGGTGCCTCGGTCGAACGGGCACGGGCGAGGACCGCGACGAGGTCCACGGGCCGTCCCGCGTCGCCGTCCTCGGGCCGGCCCGCGTCCTCGCCACCGGCACGCAGCGCACGGCCGTCCCCGGCCCGGTCCGCGCGGCCGTCCCCGCTCCGGCCCGCCCTCTCGCCCCCGGCCCGGTCCACACCCTCACCTCCGAACGCGTCCCGGCATGCGGTTCCGGTCCGTCCCCCGGCCCCGTGTCCCTCCCCCCTGTGCTCCACCCCGGCCTCACATGTGGGGCGGAGGCGCCAGCGTGAAGTCCTCCGGCGCGCTCGGCGCGGTCGTGCGCCAGCCCCGTTCGACGGCGGCCTCGGCCAGCCGCGGGCAGCCGAAGTAGCCGAAGGCGGCGGGGGCGTTGGGGAGGAGGCCGGAGACGAGGACGCGGGCGACGCGCAGCGGTGTCTCGGCCACGTCCTCGGTGGTGAGGTCGAAGGTCATGACGCGGTGGCCGCGCTCGTGGAGCGCGCGTTCCAGCCGGTCCCGGTCACCGGGCCGGACCTCTTCGATGCCCACGGTGCCGAGCGCGGGCTCGGTGAACCGCCGGGCCTCGGCCGCCATCCGCGCGTCCAGCCAGACCTGTACGTGCGCGCCGAGGTCCCGGACGTGCTCGAACTGCTCGCCGCACGCGTCGAGGTAGCGGCCGTCCGCGCGGTGGTCGAGGTAGAGGCCGCGGGCGAGCAGGCCCGCCTCGACGGCCTGGAACACCCAGCCGTCGGGGCCGGTCAGTCCCTGGGTGAAGACCCAGGTGTGGACGGCTTCCAGGACGGCCTTGCGGGCGGCCTCGGCCGGGTCGTACTTGCAGGCGAACCCGGCGGCGTACAGGCCGAGCCGCGGGTCGTGGACGAGGGCCGCCATGCAGGGCGCGAACTCGGAGGGCATCTCGACGAGGCGGACGTCGAGGGCGGACCCGGCGAGGTCGTCGGCGAGGCCGGGCACGGTGGCCGGGTCGATGCCCCGGGCGGGCCCGTCGAGGTGCCACCACAGTTCCAGCGCGTCGCGTTCGACGATCTCCAGCAGGCCGCGTTCGACCGCGTCGTCCAGGCCCTGCCCGGTGGCGATGCCCGCGTAGTTCAGGTGGTGGGTGCGGGGCAGGGAACGCAGTTCTCCCTGGCGCCAGTTGAGGTGGGTGAGCGCGACGGGTGCCCACACCTCGGCGGTGCCGCCGCCGGGCAGCCGCTCCTCGCCGCGCGTCCACAGCGCCGGGGTGTCGGGGGTGAGGGGGCGGTAGGGGAACCGCGCGCGGGCGTACTGCCAGGGGGCATACGCCGGCAGCTGGTCCGGCCCGTACAGCCGCAGCCCCTTCTCCAGCAGCTCGGCGGCCGTGGCGCGCAGCGGGGCGCCGGGGTGGCCGGGCGGCGGGACGCGGTTGCCGCAGTACCGTTCGACGCCCTCCGCGATCGCCGCCGTCCGCGCGGCCCCGGGGTCGTCGAAGGTGGTGCCGAGGGAGACCCGGTCGGCGGGCCACAGGCCGAGCCGGCGGGCGTCGGCTATCTCGGCGGTGAGCGCGGTGTAGCGGGGCGGCGTGCCCGCGGGGTGCTCGACGGGCTTGACCTTGCGGACGACGCCGCAGACGGGGTCGACGAGGGCTTCCAGCGGCAGCGCCGTCATCGCGTTATCTCCTGTGCGGGGTCGAGGGGGGTGGGACGGGACGGGAGGACGGGCAGCCTGAGCGCGACGGAGCCGGCGTCGACGTGCCGTCGGGAGGCCGCCAGCCGGGTGGCCGTGACCGGGTCCTCCCCGGTGTGCGGGTTGCGGGCGTGGGCCGGGAAGTGGTGCCCGGCGATCTCCAGGCGGAGCCGGGTGCCCGCGGGCAGCCGCCGGGCGAGCGGCCCGAGGGCGACGGTGAACGCGGCGGGGCGCCCCGGGGGGTCCGCGCGCCGGCCGACGCCGACGGCCAGTCGCTCGGCCGTCCCGCCGGGGGTGACGGCGACGAGCCGTACGGCCCAGTCGGCGGACGGGGTGTCGGCGGTGGCGCGCAGCCGTGCCTCGGCCGGTCCGGCGACGTCCAGCGGACGCGGCAGCGGCGCGGTGACGAGCAGGCAGCGGTCCGGGGTGCCGGCCGCGGGGACGGTGAGGTCGTCGGAGCGCACGGGGTGCTCGGGGTCGGCGGTGAACCGGGCGCCGCTCAGCAGCCGCAGGCGCTGGGTGCGCGGCTCGCCCTCCAGCGTGGCGGGCAGCCACAGCGGGCTGCCGCCCAGCGCGACCGCGCCCGCGCGCCCCGCCCTCAGCCGTCCGGCGAGGGCGCGGCGGGCCCACCGGGCGTAGAGGGTCCCGAGGTCGATCCGGTGGGCCGGGTGCGCGCCGGGTCCCGGTGCGGCGGTGAGCCCGTGGCCCCAGGGGCCCAGCAGCAGCCGGGCGGAGGGCCCGCCCCAGCGGCGCCAGAGCGCGACGGTGTCCGCGGTGAAGTGGTCGTGGTGGCCGCCCACCGCGAGCAGCGGGATCCGGGCGGTCCGCGCGCGGGTGCCGGGCCCGTCGGGTGTGCGCCGGCGCCACAGGTCCGGCCAGGAGGGCAGGTCCCGGCCCAGCCGCCGGGGCAGGTCGGTGAGCGGGAGGTGGGTGAGCAGGCCGGGGTCCGCGGCGCGGGCCTCGGCCAGGGCGTCCTCGTCGGAGTCGGGGCGGTCGCCGTGGGCGGCCCACCATCCGGCCCGGGCCGCCAGCCGTTCCGCCCCGGAGGGTTCCCGGGCGGTCTCCGCGGGGCCGAGGGCGGGTACGGCGGCGACGACGGCGTCCGGGCGGGCGTCCTCGGGTGCGTCGAGGGCGAGGGCCAGGGCGCAGTGGGCGGCGTAGGAACCGCCTGCCGCGACCAGGGTCCCGTCGCTCCACGGCTGGCGGCGGATCCAGCGGGCGGTGGCGGCGCCGTCGGCGGTCTCGTCGCGGTACGGGTGCCACTCCCCCGGCGACGCGTACCGCCCGCGGACGTCCTGGGCGACCGCGGCGAAGCCGTGCCGGGCCCAGCCGCGCAGTTCGGCGCGGTGCCGCAGCCGGTCGTAGGGCGTGCGGACCAGGACGGCCGGGAACGGGCCGTCGCCCTCCGGGAGCAGGACGTCGGTGGCGAGACCGGCGACCGTCTCGGTGCGCGGCGTCATCCGGCGTCCTCCGGGCGGGGGGCGACGGCGGGGACGGGCAGCACGGGGTGCTCGGTGACGGTGAGCGTGCGCAGGTCGACGCGGCGCAGCCGGCGCCGCGGCGGCAGTCCGCCGCCGTCGGGGGTGCCGGCGGCCCACCGGGCCAGGTCGTCGGCGAGCAGGGCGGCGAGCAGGGCGGCCGCGGGCGCGGTCAGGGCGGCGGGTGCGCCGGAGGCGCGCGGCCCGCGCCAGTAGGCGTCCAGTTCGCGGTGGGCGGGGGTGGCGGCGAGCCGGCGGGCGCGGACGTGGGCGGAGGTGACGTCCCCGGGCACGGCGGCCAGGGGTTCGAGCCAGGCCTGCCGGCCCTCGCGGTGGCAGCGCAGCCAGGCGATGCCGCGCTCGGGCAGCCGGTCGGCGGCGTCCCACAGCCCGGCGGGGACGGGCCCGTCGAGGCACCACACGACGGCGGCGGGCCCGGCGTCGGCCGCTTCGTCCAGCGACCGGGCGGGGCGCGGTTCGGCGCTGGCGGCCCGCAGGCAGGTTGTCAGCGGCCCGGTCAGCACCGGGTCGCCCAGCAGCCGCACGTCCCGGCGCTCCGCGGGCCACCGGGGGTCCGGCGCGGCATCCGTCAGGTATCCGGCCCGGCGGAAGGCGCCGACGAGCCGGTCGAGTCCGGGTCCGGCGTCCGCCGCGTCCGCCGCCCGGCCGGTGAGCCGGGCCAGGAGGGCGTCCGGGTCCGCGTCGCCGGTGCGCACGCTGAGGAACTCCCCGTCGGCCGTGCGGACGGCGAGCCCCCGCCCGGGGACGGCGACGACCTCGACACCGGGTGCGAGCTGGCTGCGGGACACGTGGGTTCTCCTGGGCGGCGGGGGCGGTCACGGGTGGGTCGGGGGTGGGCCCGCCCGGAAGGCGGCGGGCGGGCCCACGCTGGAGGGGAGTTCGGCCCCTCGGCCGCTTACTCCTCGGTGTCCTCGAAGGGGTTCTCCACGAGGGCGTTGGAGTGGGAGGCCGAGTCGTGGGCCAGCTGCCCCGGGTCGGCGATGGGCGCGAAGATCTGCTCGTTGTCCATGAACTCTCCTTCTTCACAAGGAAGGTGCGGCGTTCTGTTGAGCGCCGTACGTCACTCTAATGAATATGATTTTCATTCCGCTACCCCTGTGAGGGGGTGATCCGGGTAACACACCGGCCAGCCGCCCTCCGGGTCGCGGCCGACCCGGCCGGCCACCTTGAGCACGTCCGCCAGCAGCCCGGGGGTGACGACGTCCTTCGGCGGCCCGTCCGCCACCACCCGGCCGTCCCGCAGCGCGACGATCCGCTCGGCGAACCGGGCGGCGTGGGCCAGGTCGTGCAGCACCATCACCACGGTCAGCCCGCGCTCCTCGCGCAGCCGCAGGACGGTCTGCAGCACGTCGAGCTGGTGGTGCAGGTCTAGGTAGGTGGTCGGCTCGTCCAGCAGCAGGACGCGGGTGTCCTGGGCGAGGGCCATCGCGAGGCGGACCCGCTGCCGCTCGCCGCCGGACAGCGCGTCCACGGGGCGCTCCGCCCACCCCGCCACCCCGACGTCGCGCAGGGCCCGCTCCACGACGGGGTCGTCGCCCTCGCGCAGCATGCCGAGCGGGCCGCGGGCCGCGTACCGTCCCTGGCGCACCAGCTGGCGGACCGTCATGCCGGGGACGGCCGGGGTGGACTGGTGCAGCAGCGCGACCCGCCGGGCGGTGGCCCGCCGGGAGAGCCGGGCCAGGTCGTCCCCGCCGAGCAGGACACGGCCCCGCTCGGGCCGCAGCAGTCCGGCGGCCAGCCGCAACAGGGTGGACTTGCCGCACCCGTTGAGCCCGATGAGGGCGGTCAGCTCGCCGGCTCCGACCGTCAGGTCGACCCCGCGCAGCACCGGGCGCTCCGGGTAGCCGAAGTGGACTTGCTCGACGTGGATACCCACGGGTTCGGTCATCTTCCGTCCTTCGTCCTTCGTCCCTGTCCGTCCTCGGCCCGGACCGGGAGGCCGGTCCTTGCCGGCACGAGTGGTGCGGTCCGCGCCGGTATGAGAGATCCGGCCTGCGCCGGTGCGAGAGATCCCGTCCCCGCCGGTGCGAGAGATCCGGCCTGCACCGGTGCGAGAGATCCCGTCCCCGCCGATGCGAGAGATCCGGCCTGCACCGGTGCGAGAGATCCCGTCCCCGCCGGCCGCAGAAGTCCCGTCCCCGCCGGCATCGCAGGTCCCGTCCCCACCGGCATCAGAACGTCCGGTCCGGTGTCCGGCGTACGACGACCAGCAGCAGTACGGCCCCCAGGCAGGTGGTGAGCGCCCCGACCGGCAGCGTGAGCCGCTCGGCGTCCAGGGCGAACACCAGGAACCGGGAGGCGAGTTGCGCCGCCGCGTCCGCCCCGCACACCACCGCCGCCCCCACCAGGGCCGCGCCGGGCAGCGCGACCCGCAGGTCCGCTCCGAACACGGCCGTCGCGAGGTGCGGGACGAGCAGGCCGACGAAGCCGAGCGCCCCGACGGCGGCCACCGCTCCCGCGGTGAGCGCCACCGCGCACAGCAGGGCGAGGCCCCGGGCCCGCGCCGCGGCCAGCCCGGCGGCGGTGGCGATGTCGTCGCCGCAGCGCAGCAGGGTCAGCGGCCCGGCCAGCAGCCACGCGGCCACGCCCCAGGCCAGGGCCCACGGCCACAGCAGGTGCCAGTGCTGCCACACGCGCCCCTCGGTGGTGCCGACGAGCCACTGCACGACACTGCCGAGTTCGCCTGGGGCGACCAGCAGCACCATGGCGGTGAGCCCGCCCAGCACCGCGGACACGAGCACGCCGTGGACGGCGGTCTGCGCCGGGTCGCTCCGGCCGGGCCCGGCGAGCAGCCACAGCAGTCCGGCCCCGGCCAGGCCGCCGACGCACGCGGCGACGACCACGGCGAGGGGCGATTCCCAGCCGGCGAGCCCGAGCCCGGTCGCGGCGACGGCACCGAGCACCGCGCCCGGCGTCACCCCCGTGACCTCGGGCCCGGCGAGCGGATTGCGCAGGGCCGACTGGAGCACGAGTCCCGCGACGCCCAGACACGCGCCCGCCGCGAGGGCCACGAGCAGCCGGGGCACCCGCAGCTGGAACAGGATGTGCCGCTCCGTGGCGTCCCCGCCCCCGCCGAGGACCTCCCGGACCACGGCCGGGGACATGCCCCGACCGGCCACCAGCTCCACGGCGGCGCACACGGCGAGGAGCCCGGCGAGCACCAGGAACCGCCGCTTCACGAGGCCACCTCCGCCCCACCGGGCCGCGCGGCGTCCGCCGCGGCCCGCCCCCGCCCGCCCCAGCGGAACGGCACCCCGCAGAACGGCGCGCGTTCCCGCCCGCCGGACCGGAGCCTCGCCCGGGGGCGCGCACGGCCATCGACACGGAACAGCGCCCCGCGGAACACGGGGGGCGTCCGCCCACCGGGCGGGACCGCCGTCCCGCGGGACGCGGGACGCTCCCGCGCACCGGACCGGACCACCCCGCCCCGCCGGATCACGTCCTTCCCCCTCCCGTCGGAACGCGACGCCTCATCCTCTGAGGCGGTGCGGCGCCGCAAGCGCACTGCGCGGGCCCGGAACCGTCCTCCCGGTCCCGGCGCGGCCCGCCCCCGTCCGCCCGACCGCAGCAGCGCCACCCCGGCCGGCACGCCGAGCAGCGCCGTCCAGGCCCCGGCCGGTGTCTCCACGGGCGCCAGGGCCAGGCGGGCCGGGACGTCGGCCACCGTCACCACGGCGGCACCCCACGCCGCCGACCAGGGCAGCCACCGCACGGCGTCCGTGCGGGGGTTGAGCCGCCGCGCCAGGTGCGGGGCGAGGAACCCCACCCACGCCACCGGCCCGCACACCGCCGTCACGGGCGCGATGAGGACGACGGCGATGGCCAGCGCGGCCAGCCGGGCCCGCCGGACGCGCACCCCGAGGGCCTCGGCGTCCTCGTCGCCGAGCCGCAGCACCGACAGCACCGGCGCGCACAGCACGAGCGCGGGCAGCGCAACGAGCAGCCAGGGCCCGAGGCCGGTGACGTCGTCCCAGGTGCGGGCGGACAGCGAGCCGAGCAGGTAGCGGTAGATCAGCTGGAGGTCCAACTGGTCGGCCATCACCATCAGCACGAGCAGCGCGGCCTGCAGCGCGGCGGCCACCGCCGCGCCGGTGAGCAGCACGGCGGACGGGCTGCGCCCCCACCCGGCGGCGAGCAGCGTGAGCCCGCCGCCGAGGGCCGCTCCGCCGAGGGCCGGCAGCGGCTGGACGGCGGCCGGGACCGACACCGCGAGCACCAGCGGCGCGGCCACCCCGAGCGCGGCCCCGGACGAGACGCCGAGCATCTCCGGGACGGCCAGCGGGTTGCGCAGCGCCTCCTGCAGGACGAGCCCCGCCGCGCCCAGGCAGGCCCCGGCGAGCAGTCCGAGCAGCAGGCGCGGCACGCGCAGTTCGGTGACGACGATCCCGGCGAGCGAGGTGTCGCCCTCCAGGAGCGCGGCGGGCAGCCGGTGCGGCGGCACCCAGGGCGTGCCCAGGCTGAGGGAGCAGGCGGCGGCGAGCGCCGTCAGCCCGAGGAGCGCGAGGAGTTGTCCGCGCCCGTGCGTGCGCGGCCGGCGCCGCGGTGCGCCTCCGGGGGCGTCCCGTGGTGCCGGCCGGGTGGCGGACGCGCTCACCGCAGTGCGGCCGTGGCCTCGTCGAGGACGAGGCCCAGCGAGCGGGTGCCCCGGCCCTTCGCCCACACCTCGGAGTTCACCTCGTGGACGTCGCCGTCGCGCACGGCCGGGATCTTGCCCCACAGCGGGTTCCCGGACAGCTTCTCGGACAGCGTGCCGTCCGTCTCGCCGAAGCTCATCGTCTCCACGAACAGCACGTCGACGTCCCGGGCGAGGATCTCCTCCAGACTGTAACTCCCCTCCACGCCACGGGACTTCCAGGGATAGTCGGCGATCTTCGGGAAGAGGCTGGCGGCGACGTCCGTCTCCGGGGTGGCGACACCGAAGTTCTCGTCGCTGCCGTAGATGATCAGCGCGGTCCTGCCGCTCCTGGCCCGTTCGGCCGCGGCGAGCTTGGTGCGGAAGGCCTTCTCCGCCTTCTCGCCCTCGGCGGTGCGTCCGGTCAGCGCGGCGACGTCGCGCAGGTAACCCACGCTGTCCTGCCAGGTCTCGGGCTGCATCGGCCAGAACGTGGTCGCGTCCTTCAGGGCCGGGGCGAGCTTGCCGTGCGTGTCCTCCAGGCCGATCACGAGGTCGGGCTTGTGGGAGAGGACCGCCTCGACCTCGGGCGCGATGAACCCGCCGGGCACGACGTCGACCTCCCCGGCCTTCTTCTCGCCCAGGAAGGCGGGGTGGGCCAGGAGGGCGCTGTTGGTGGCGGTGGGCACGATGCCCAGCTCGGTGAGGATGTCGTCGCACAGCGCGAACAGGCAGACGATGCGCTCGGGTTCCTTGTCGAGGGAGATCCGGACGCCGTTCGCGTCGGTCACCTCCCTCGCCGCCTTGATGGGTTCGACGGTGACGTCGGTCGTCGCGCCGGTCGCCCGGGCCTTGTCGCCCGCGGGTTCCGCGGTGGTGCCGCAGCCGGCCAGGACCGTGCCGGCCAGGGCGGCGGCGACGGCGCCGCGGACGAGTCTCGACGGTGAGCGGAGCATCGATGCCCTCACTTCTTCTCAGGGTGTCGGATCGCCCACGAAGATACATGATAATCATTTTCAGAAGATCGCTGCGCGTCCCCGCTCCGCTCCTCGCCCCTGCCCCGCCCCACCGCCCCCGGAGGCCCTCGATGACCGACGCCCCGCGCCTGCTCCTCGCCGACCACGTGGCGGGAACCGTCCACGTGCTGACCGTGCCGGACGGCGTCGAGACCCACCGCCTGACGGGCCGTCACCTCTCCGAGCACGCCGGCTTCCTCGCACTGCCGGACGGCCGGGCGGCCTGCGTCGACGACCGCCGGGGCGAGCTGCTGGTGCTGGACCCGTTCGGGCCCGAGCTGCTGGTCGCCGCGGTCCCCGTCGCCGTACCGGCCGAGCACCTCGCCTGCGACCCGTCCGGCCGCCGGGTGGCCGTCACCACGGGACTGGGCGGGAACGGGGAGCCGTGGTCGGACCTGCTGACGGTCGCCGACCTCGCCACCGGCGACGCGGCCCGGGTCCGCACCCGCGCGGGCGAACCGGGGGTGACGGTCCTCGGCGGCGGCGACCCCCTCGTCGTCCTGCGGCACCGGGAACCCGGCGCGCTGGCCGTCCACCGGTTCGCCGACCTGCTCGCCGCGCCGCCCGGCTGCCCGCCGGCCGCCCCGCACACCGGTCTCCCGCTGCCGGACGACGGCCACGGGGACGCCCAGGACCCGCTGCACGGGCGGGTGTTCGCGGCCACGGGCGAGGGCGTGCACCGGGCGCGCCGGGAGGGCGACGCGCTCGTGGCGGAGCCGGTGATCCCCTGGGGCGCGCCCGCTCGCGGCTGGTACCTGCGCCTCGATCCGCGGCGCCGGGCCCTGTGGTCGACGCTGCGGGGCGGCCCGGCCGATCCCCTGCGGTGGCCGCGGTGGACGAACCACGCGTGGCGCCACGACCTGGGGACGGGCCGCACGACCGTGACGGAGCTCGGCCCCGGGCTGGTCTTCCGGCTGGCCCTCGCCGCGGACCACACCGCGTTCACCCGCGTCCACCCGGACGGCGACGAACTGGTCCTGCTGGACGCTGCCGGCCGGATCCGCCGCATGCCGCTGCCCGCGATGGACGGCGCCCCGCGCCGGGGCGGCACCCCCTGGGAGGGCGTCCAGCGCCGCGCGGTGGCCGCCTCACCGGGCGCGCCCTGGGTGGCGGTCACCCGCGGCGGCCACGGCGAGGTGCACGTCGTCGACGCCCGGACGGGCCGCGAGGCGGCCCGCCTGAGGACCGGCACCCCGCTCCACCACGGCGGCCACGCCCTGCTGCGCACCCCGGCCGACGGCGCGGAGGCCGACCCCGTGGGCCGCTGACCCCGGCGTACGGCACCGGCCCGGCGCGCCCTACGCCCAGGCGGTCACCGGTGTGAAGGAACTGTCCTGCCGGAACAGCTCCGTGCCGTCCGGCAGGTCCACGCGCACCTGGTAGCCGTAGTGCCGCAGATAACGGCCGGGATGGCCGTACGACTCGAAGCGGACGGAGCCCGGGGCCGTGCCGGCCCGCGGCACGAAGGTGGCGTCCCGGGCGAAGGCGGCCGTGCCGTCGCCGGTGTCGAAGCGGGCGCGGAAGTCCCGGTGGCGCAGGTACGCGCCGGTCGCGTCCCGGAAGGAGCAGCCGCCCGCGTCGGCCAGGCCGGCGACGACGGTGAAGGTGGCCGCGCTCCGCTCGGCGGCGGTGGCGGTCCCGCTCACCACCGCGAGGTCGAGCAGGGCGGACCGCTGCTGCCAGTACCGGGCCGGGTAGTTGACGGACCGGAAGGAGCGGGGCGCGTTCCGGGCCAGGGACGGGCCGCCGGGGACCGTCTCCTTCAGCACGGTGAAGTGGCGTGCGGTGCCGGAGATGCCGGGCAGCCGGGCCGGCGCGGTCCAGGTGGCGAAGGTGTCGCGGCTGTCGCTGTAGTAGTAGCCGCCGTCGCCGTACCCGTCGAGGAAGATCCGCCAGTCGCCGTTGTCCAGCCGCACCAGCGCCGGGCCCTCCCGGTAGCTGCCCCAGCCCGCCCAGTCGCCGGTCCTGCGCAGGGTGTACGGGCCGGTGAGCCGCGCGGCGGTGGCGTACTCGACGTACTTGGTCGTCTCGTTCTTGGTGAAGGCGTGGTAGGTCGGGCCGAGCTTCACCAGGAAGGTGTCGATGTGGTTGGCGCCGATGCCGGCCAGGGGCACCGGCGGCCCCCATGTCCTGAGGGCGGGGTCGGCCGCCCGGAGCGCGTACGGCGTGAAGATCCACTCGTCGTCGGCCGTGGAGCAGGAGACGATCACGTGCACGCTGCCGTCGCCGTCGACGAACCACTCCGGCGCCCACGCCCGGGAGAGGTTCGGGACGGGGACCGGGTGGTCGTACAGGAACGTCCAGTCGACGAGGTCGGAGCTGCGGGCGAAGCCGATCGTGGTGCTGGTGTCCTGCCAGGTGCGCGTCGTGTAGGTGAGGTAGGCGAAGCCGTCCGTGTGCCTCATGACGCTCGCGTCGCGGATGCGGTGGACCGGCGGCCGGTACGCGGACGCGCGCACCAGCCGGAAGTCGGTGGCGTCGTCGGACTGGTAGAGGTCCACCGTGCCGTCGCCGCTGTCGGGGAACGGCAGGATCGTGCAGCGGGTGGCCGAGCCGCCCGGCGGCGGGGCGGCCCGGGCGCTGCCGAGCAGGCCGGGCGTCCGGCCCAGCAGGGCCGCCGAGGCGGGCAGGACGGCCGCGGCGCGCAGCAGGGCGCGGCGGGACGGGGCGGGGGGCGGGGTCACGGCGGCTCTCCCTCGACGACGGCAACTGCCGGTATCTCGAACGGAGTTCGGGAAGTCGGTCAGACGGTAGGGGCGGGGTCCGGGGGCGTCAATGGTTCGCGCGCGGGCGGCGAGCGGGCGGGAGAGTCCGCGCAGCGACCGCGCGCCGGCCGCGTACCGCCGACGAGGGGAACTCCGCCGCCCGGCCGCCGCGGGCGTTCCGCGGGCGGCGCCGCGGACATTACCGTGCGGTGGACGACCCGCTCCCGGAGGTGTCCGCATGACGCTCGACCGTGCCGCAGGCCTGACGGAGACCGCCCGTGCGCTGGCCGCCGGGGAGGTGACGTCCCGGGCGCTCGTCGAGCGGACCCTCGCGCGGATCGAGGCGACGCAGGGCACGCTCAACGCCTTCCGGATCGTCCGGGCCGAGGCGGCGCTCGCCGAGGCGGACGCCGCCGACCGCGAACTGGCCGCGGGCGCGCGCGGGCCGCTGCTGGGGGTGCCGGTGGCCGTGAAGGACGACATGGACGTGGCGGGCGAGCCGACCGCGTTCGGCTGCTGCGGGGAGTTCCCGCCGGTCGCCGAGGACGGCGAGGCGGTGCGGCGGCTGCGCGCGGCCGGCGCGATCGTCGTCGGCAAGACCAACACCTGCGAGTTCGGCCAGTGGCCGTTCACCGAGGGGCCCGCGTTCGGCGCGACCCGCAACCCGTGGAGCACGCAGCACACGCCGGGCGGCTCCTCGGGCGGCTCCGCCGCCGCGGTCGCGGCCGGGCTGGTGCCCGCCGCGCTCGGCTCGGACGGCGCCGGATCGGTGCGGATCCCGGCCGCCTGGACCCACCTGATCGGCATCAAGCCGCAGCGCGGCCGCATCTCCACCTGGCCGCGCGGCGAGTCCTTCCAGGGCATCACCGTCAACGGCACCCTCGCCCGCACGGTCGCCGACGCGGCCCTCCTGCTGGACGCGGCGAGCGGGAACCACCCCGGCGACCCGCACCGGCCGCCGCCCGTGCGCGCCTTCGAGGCCGTCGGCCGTGATCCCGGGCGGCTGCGGATCGCGCTGTCGCTCACACCGCCGTTCACCGCCGTGCCCGCCCGGCTCCGGCCGGAGGTGCGGGCCCGCGTCGTCGCCCTCGCCGAGCGGCTCGCCCGGCTCGGGCACACGGTCGAGGAGGCCGACCCCCCGTACGGGCGGATCGGGCTGGCGTTCGTCCCGCGCGCCACGGCCGGGATCGCCGAGCGGGTGAGCGAGGCGCCGTTCCCCGCGCTGCTCGACCGGCGCACCCGGAGCACGGCGCGGCTGGGCCGGCTGCTCGGCGGGGCCCCGCTGCGGGCCGCCCGGCGCGCGGAGGCGGTCCTGCACCGGCGGATCGGCGCGTTCTTCACGTCGTACGACGTCGTCCTCGCGCCGACCACCGCGGCTCCCCCGCCGCGCATCGGGTCCCTGGCGCGGCTCGGCGGCCTGGCCACCGACCGCGCCATCATCGCCGCCTGCCCCTACGCCTGGCCGTGGAACGTGCTGGGCTGGCCCGGCGTCAACGTCCCCGCCGGCTTCGTGCCGGACGAGGGCAGCTCCGCCGCCCTGCCCGTCGGCGCCCAGCTGCTCGGCCCCGCCCACAGCGAGCCGCTGCTCGTGCGGCTCGCCGCGCAGCTGGAGGCGGAGCTGCGCTGGCACGAGGCGTGGCCGCCCCAGCCCGCCGCCGCCGGCGCCCCGGTCCTCTGAGCCGCGGGAGGTCCCGTACGGTACGGCTGTGACCGCCATGACCGATGAGAACTCCCCCGGCCGCCACGGCCCCTTCGCCACCACCGAGGCCGACCCCCGCCGGGTGGGCCGGGTGCGCACCGAGTACGCGCCCGCGCACGACGGCGACCCCGACCCCGGGGAGATCGTCTGGACCTGGGTGCCCTACGAGGAGAACGACGGCCGGGGCAAGGACCGTCCGGTGCTCGTCGTCGCCCGGGAGGCCGCCGGGACCGTCCTCGCGGTGCGGCTGTCCAGCAGGCGGCACGACGGCGACCGGGAGTGGGTGCCGATCGGCAGCGGGCCGTGGGACCGGTCGGGCCGGGCGTCCTGGGTCGACGTGGACCGGGTGCTGCGGCTGCACGACGCCGGCATGCGCCGCGAGGCGTGCGCTCTGGACCGCATGCGGTTCGACCTGGTGCGCAACCGGCTGCGCGAGCGGTACGGCTGGAGCTGAGACCGCCGGGGCGGGCCGCGGCCCGCTGCGGCGGCCGGCCGAGGCTGTCGCTGGGGCTGGGCGCCTGGGGCTGGGCGTCTGGGGCTGGGGCTGGGCGGGCGAACGCGGTGCGGCCGTGCCCCGCTACGGCCGGGCGAACACCTGCTCGAAAGTGGCGCGGACCGTGGCCCCCGGCGTGCGGTCCAGGACGCCGAACACGACGTGCTCGAAGGCCGGGGCGAACCGGCCGCCCGGCCCCAGCAGCGCCCGGAACGCGCCCGCCACCTGCGCCGGGTCGTTGCGGAAGACCCCGCAGCCCCAGGCGCCCAGCACCAGCCGCCGGTAGCCGTGGGCGGCGGCCGTCTCCAGCACCCGCTCGGCGCGCACGGCCAGGGCGCGCGGCAGCTCGGCCGCGCGATGGGGCGCCGTCCGCAGGACCACGCCCGCGTTCGGCGCGGCCGCGGTCAGGAAGCCGGCCGTGTACGGCTCGTCCAGCAGACGGCCGCGGTCGTCGCGGAAGACGGGCACGGCCGGGGCGTGCACGACGCGGTCCGAGTAGAACGGGTCGCGGTGCGCGCGGTGGTGGTCGTAGAACTCCGGGACCCGCAGCAGGCACGTGTGCAGCGCGGAGGCGCGGCACAGCGCCTCCTCCTGGGCCTGGGCGCCGTTCAGGTAGCCGCCGCCCGGGTTGCGCGCCGAGGCGAAGTTCAGGACCGCGACCCGCCCGCCGAGCCGGCGGGCGGCCTCCAGGCTGCTCTCCCCCGTGACCTCCAGGACCGGCTCGCCCGCGGGGAGCGGCGGGACCTCCACCGGCTCCGGGCCGTACATCCGCGTGCCGGCGCGCGCCGCCGCGACCGCCGCGGCGATCGACACCTCGCGCCCGTCCGGCGCGCGGTAGGACCCCGCCGCCACGATCTTCTCCGTGTCCTGCGCGACACCGCGCAGCCGTGCGCTCACGGCGCGACCCCCGTCCGTGCCGTGACCGCCCGGTGCGCGGCCTCCCCCGTCGTGCTCACGCACGCATCCTGAGCGATCCTGGTCCGGCCGGGCAACGGGTTTTCCCGGGGCCCGCGCACCCGTACCGCACCCCGGCGGCCACCGGGGAGAGTCCCCGGAAACGACCGGGGAGCGGAGACGACCGCCCCGGGACGCTCCGGTACGCGCTCTTGTGCGGAGCGACGCGAGCGTCTTGGGTGGGACGAGCGAGGCCGGTCCGGGCCGTCGGCGCCCGGACCGGCGACATGGTGGAATCTCAGGAGGATCCCGACATGTCCGAACCGGCCGGTGGCTGTACCGAGCCACCCACCGCCATCACCGAAGCCGAGGTGGAGGCTCTGGTGCGGGGCATCTGCTTCAAGACCGGACCGCCCCGCCGCCTCGGCGTCGAGGTGGAATGGCTCGTCCACGAGCCGCGCGCCCCGCGGCTCCCCGTGTCACCCGAACGGCTCGAAGCGGCCTACGCCGCACTGCGGACCGTGCCCCTGGGATCGGCCCTCACCGTCGAGCCCGGCGGCCAGCTGGAGCTGAGCTCGCCGCCCGCCGCCTCCCTGGCGGAGTGCATCGGCACGGTCTCCGCCGACCTGGACGCCGTCCGCGCGGTCCTGCGCGAGGACGGCCTGGCACTCGTCGGCATCGGCCACGACCCCTGGCAGCGGCCCCGCCGGTTCCTGCGCGAACCGCGGTACGACGCCATGGAGGCGTGCCTGGACCGCACCGGCCCGGCCGGCCGGGCCATGATGTGCACCTCGGCCTCGGTCCAGGTGTGCCTGGACGCCGGGTACGAGGAACCCGGCGCCCTCGGCCACGTGCGGCGCTGGTGGCTGGCGCACCGGCTGGGCCCGGTCCTGGTCGCCGCGTTCGCCAACTCCCCGTTCGCCGAGGGCCGGGCCACCGGCTGGCGGTCCACCCGGCAGCTGCGGTGGGCCGAGATCGGCGCCGGCCGGGCGGGCGGACCGCCCCTGGACGGCGACCCGCGCGGCGCCTGGGCCCGGCACGTCCTGGACTCCCCGGTGATGTGCGTCCGGCGGGACGGCGGGCCCTGGGACATCCCGGAGGGCCTCACCTTCCGGGAGTGGACCCGGACGGGCACGCCCCGGCCGCCCACCCGGGACGACCTCGACTACCACCTGACGACACTGTTCCCGCCGGTCCGGCCGCGCGGCCACCTGGAGCTGCGCATGATCGACGCGCAGCCCGGCGACGACGGCTGGATCGTGCCGCTGGCCGTCACGGCCGCGCTGTTCGACGACCCGGAGGCCGCCGAGACCGCCTACCGGGCGGTCAAGCCGCTGGCCGAGCGCGCCGTGGGGCTGCCCGCGCCGCACAACCCGCTGTGGCGGGACGCGGCCCGCCACGGCCTGGCCGACCCCGAGCTGCGCGAGACCGCCGCCGTCTGCTTCGAGGCGGCGCTGCGGGCCCTGCCCCGGCTCGGGGCCGCCACCCGGGTCACGGACGCCGTCGCCGCCTACCGGGACCGCTACGTCCTCAGGGGCCGCTGCCCCGCCGACGACCTGCTGGACCGGCCGGGCGGCCCGGACCCCGCCGGAACGCCCCCGCACGGGAAGGACATCCGCCCATGACCGATCCCGCCCTCGACACCCCGGCCGACGGCGCACCGGCCCGCGACACCGGCGGTGCCGCCCCGGACGCCGAGGCGCTGCGCGAACGCGCGGTCGTCTCGCTGACCACCGCCCGCGACCGCACCACCCTGCTGACCAGCTGCGTCGACGACCCGGACCTGACCGCGCAGCACTCGCCGCTGATGTCCCCGCTGGTGTGGGACCTCGCCCACATCGGCAACCAGGAGGAGCAGTGGCTGCTGCGGGCGGTCGCCGGGCAGGAGGCGATACGGCCCGAGATCGACGGCCTCTACGACGCCTTCGAGCACCCGCGCGCCGAGCGCCCCCGGCTCCCGCTGCTCCCGCCCGGGGAGGCGCGCCGGTACGCGGCCGAGGTCCGCGACCGGGCGCTGGACGTGCTGGGGAGCAGCGCCTTCGGCGGCACCCGGCTGACGGAGGCCGGCTTCGCCTTCGGGATGATCGCCCAGCACGAACAGCAGCACGACGAGACCATGCTGATCACCCATCAGCTCCGCAAGGGTCCGCAGGCCCTGACCGCGCCGGACCCCGAGCCGGTGCCGCTGTTCACCGGTCCGGCCGACGTCCTGGTCCCCGGTGGGCCGTTCACCATGGGCACCTCCGACGAACCGTGGGCCCTGGACAACGAACGCCCCGCGCACCGGCGCCACGTGCCGTCCTTCCGCATCGACACCACGCCGGTGACGAACGCCGCCTACCAGGCGTTCATCGAGGACGGCGGCTACGACGACCCGCGCTGGTGGGCCCCGGAGGGCTGGGCGCACATCCGCCGGCACGGCATCACCGCGCCGCTGTTCTGGCGCCGCGACGGCGGGCAGTGGCTCCGGCGCCGCTTCGGCGTCACCGAGGTCGTACCGCCCGACGAGCCGGTGCTGCACGTGTGCTGGTACGAGGCCGACGCCTACGCCCGGTGGGCCGGCCGCCGGCTGCCCACCGAGGCGGAGTGGGAGAAGGCGGCCCGCCACGACCCGGCCGGCGACCGCTCGATGCGCTACCCGTGGGGCGACGCCGACCCCGGGCCCGAGCACGCCAACCTCGGCCAGCGGCACCTGCGGCCGGCACCCGCCGGGAGCTATCCGGCCGGTGAGTCGCCTCTGGGCGTACGGCAGTTGATCGGCGACGTGTGGGAGTGGACGGCGAGCGACTTCCTGCCCTACCCGGGGTTCCGGGCGTTCCCGTACAAGGAGTACTCGGAGGTGTTCTTCGGGGCCGAGCACAAGGTGCTGCGCGGCGGTTCGTTCGCCGTGGACCCGGTGGCCTGCCGGGGCACCTTCCGCAACTGGGACTACCCGATCCGGCGGCAGATCTTCTCCGGCTTCCGCACGGCCCGCTCGGAGGACGTCTGATGTGCCGTCACCTGGCCTACGTGGGGCCCGGGGAACCGCTCGGACGGCTGCTGGTGGAACCGTCGCACGGCCTGTACCGCCAGTCGTGGGCGCCGCGCCGGCAGCGGTACGGCACGGTGAACGCCGACGGTTTCGGGGTGGGCTGGTACGCCGGGGACGACCCGGTGCCGGCCCGGTACCGGCGGGCCGGGCCGGTCTGGGCCGACCTGTCCTTCGCCGACCTCGCCCGGGTCGTGCGGACCACCGCCCTGCTCGGCGCGGTGCGCGACGCGACGCTGGCGGGCGCCGACGCGGAGGCCGCGGCGGCGCCGTTCGCCGCGGGGACCTGGCTGTTCAGCCACAACGGGGCCGTGACCGGCTGGCCCGGTTCGCTGGCCGCCCTGTCCCGGACCCTGCCGCCCGAGGACCTGCTGGCGCTGGAGGCCCGCAACGACTCCGCGCTGGTGTGGGCGCTGGTGCTGGCCCGGCTGCGCGCCGGCGACGAGGAGGGCCAGGCCCTGGCCGACACGGTGCTGGAGGTCGCAGCGGCGGCCCCCGGCTCCCGGCTCAACCTGCTGCTCACCGACGGCCGGACCATCACCGCGACCGCCTGGGGCGACACCCTCTGGTACCTGGCCCGGCCCGGCGGCGGCACTGTCGTGGCCTCCGAGCCCTACGACGACGATCCGCACTGGCGCGAGGTCCCCGACCGCACCCTGCTCGCGGCCGGCCCCGCCGACGTGCTGCTCACCCCGCTCAAGGAGCCGGGCGACGCCGGGGAACCGGACCGCGCGGCCCGGGAGCCGGGCGGCGGCACGGCACCCGCACGACGCAAGGAGCCCCGTACGTGAGTCCGTTCCGTCTCACCCGCACGCTGCCCGAGGACGCCACCGAGGCCGCCCTGCGCGCCGACGTCCGCCGGGGCCTGGCCTCCCGCCCCAAGACGCTGCCGCCGAAGTGGTTCTACGACGCGCACGGCAGCGACCTGTTCGAGGAGATCACCCGCCTGCCCGAGTACTACCCGACGCGGGCCGAACGGGAGATCCTGGCCGCCCGCGCCGGCGAGATCGCGGCGGCCACCGGCGCCCGCACGCTGGTGGAGCTCGGCTCGGGGTCCTCCGAGAAGACGCGGTACCTGCTCGACGCCCTCGCCGGCCTGCGCACCTACGTCCCCGTCGACGTCAGCGAGAGCGCCCTCACCCGGGCCGGGCAGGCGCTCGTCGCGCGGCGGCCCGGACTGGGCGTGCACGCGCTGATCGCGGACTTCACCGCGGAGCTGACGCTGCCGGACACGCCGGGTCCCCGGCTGGTGGCGTTCCTCGGCGGCACGATCGGCAACCTGCTGCCCGCCGAGCGCGCCGCGTTCCTGGCCTCCGTGCGCGCCCTGCTCGCCCCGGGCGACGCCCTGCTGCTGGGCACGGACCTGGTCAAGGACGAGGAGGTGCTGGTCCGGGCGTACGACGACGCGGCCGGGGTGACGGCCGCGTTCAACAAGAACGTCCTGACCGTGATCAACCGCGAGCTGGGCGCCGACTTCGACCCCGCCGCCTTCGACCACGTGGCGCTGTGGGACGCCGGGCACGAGTGGATCGAGATGCGGCTGCGCTCCCGTACGGCGCAGACCGTGAAGGTGCCCGCGCTCGACCTGGCCGTCGACTTCGCGGCCGGCGAGGAGCTGCGCACCGAGGTGTCGGCGAAGTTCCGGAAGGAGGGGGTGCGGTCCGAACTGTCCGCCGCGGGGATGGAGTTGTCCCACTGGTGGACGGACGGCCGGGGACGCTTCGCGCTGTCGCTGAGCGTCGCGCGCTGACCCCGTGCCCCGGAGCGGGGCCGTGCGCGTGCGCGGGTCTCACTCCGGGGCGGGGTCCAGCGCCCCGGTGATGCGGCGGGAGGCGCGGCGGGCCTCGGCGGCCGGGTCGGCCCCGGTCAGCACCGCCGTCATGTACGGCTTGATCGGGTTGTCCGCCTCGACCGCGCCCCACAGCGGCGTGGAGGGGGTCGCCCGGCCCCGCGCGGCTCCGGCCGCCATGGCCGCGACCCCCTCCTGGCCGGCGACGGCCCGTGCCAGGGTCGTCTTGTTGGGGACGTAGTTCATGGTGCGGGCCAGTTCGGTGTTCCACCGGGTGCCGGCGAGCGCCTCGACGACCGCGACGGCGCCCTCCTGTTCGTCGGTGTTCGCCGGCACGACGAGGTCGGACCCGCCGGTGAAGACGGCGCCGGGCCGGCCGGCGGTCTTCCCGGGCACGGGGAAGAAGCCCAGCTTGTCCTCGAGCGCGGGGTTGCGCTCAAGGACGGCCCGGGCGAGGCCCGGCACCGCCACGATCTGCGCGACCCGGCCCCGGGCGAACACCTCGGCCTGCGGGGGGTGTTCCTCGTCGGCGTCGGCCGGGCCGTCGCCGAGCGCCTGCAGCCGCCGGTAGAACTCCATGCCGCGCAGGGCGGCGGGGCTGTCCAGGGCGCCCCGCCACACGCCGTCGCGTTCCACGGCGAGCTCGCCGCCCTCCTCCCAGACGAAGCCGGCGAGCGTGTACCAGTCCTGTCCGGCCAGGTAGATGCCCTGGTCCGTCGCGGTGTCGAGCCGCTCGGTGACGGCGAGCCAGTCCTCCTGGGTCGTGGGCGGGGAGGTGATGCCGGCCCGGGCGAAGAGGTCCTTGCGGTAGACGACGACGCGGTTGGCCGCGTACCAGGGGATGCCGTACTGGTGCGACATCCACCGGCCCGGCTCGGCGAGGCCGGGCAGCCAGTCGCGCATGCCCCAGTCCCGCATCGCCTCCAGGGTCAGCGGGAGCAGCGCGTCGCCCTCGGCGTACTGGGCGACCTGGGTGTTGCCGACCTCGACGACGTCGGGCCCGTCGCCGCCGGCGCCCTCCAGCGCCGCCTCCACCTTGGGGCCGATGCCGGTCCACTGCTGGATGCGGATGTCGAGGGCGAGGTCGGGGTGGCGGCGTTCGAAGTCCGCGGTGAAGCGGTCCAGGAAGTCCCGGGAGGCGCTGTCCTTCATCAGCCACACGGTGACGGTGCGCCGCTCGGCCCCGCCGTCCCCGGGGACCAGGCCGCAGCCGGGGAGCAGGCAGGCGCAGGCGCACACGAGGGCGAGCAGACGACGTCTCACGAGGGGTCCTGTTCTGTCTGGCGGACAGGGCGGGCAGGCCCGGCGTGGGGGCGAGCGCGGGGCTCGGACGGGTGTGCCGGATTTTGGTATGGACCAATGCGGAGGTCAAGGGGGCCGGGGGTCCGGGCCCGACGCCTCGCGCTCCGCCGCAGCGTGGGGCACGGTGGAGTGACGCGCGCCACACCCGCCGCACGGACGCGCCCCACCGGCACGGCGGCACGCCCGCACACCGGTCGCAGCGAGAGGAGCACCCGCATGTCGAACCACACCTACCGGGTCACGGAGATCGTCGGCACCTCGCCCGACGGCGTCGACCAGGCGATCCGCAACGGGATCGACCGGGCCTCGCGGACCCTGCGCAACCTGGACTGGTTCGAGGTGACCCAGGTGCGCGGCCAGCTCGACGAGGGGCGGATCGCGCACTGGCAGGTGGGACTGAAGGTGGGCTTCCGCCTGGAGGACGAGGTCTGACGCCCCGACGGGCGGGGGCCCGGAGGACCGGGTCCCTCAGGTCCGCCCCTCCCGCTCCTGCGCCGCCTTCAGCTCGGCGGAGGGTGTCGCCCAGCGCGCCCGGACGACGGTGAAGCCCGCCCGCTCGGCGTCCGCGCAGACCAGCTCGTCGTCGTCCACCAGGACGCGGATCTCCCGGGTGCGGGCCAGGCGGCGCAGGACGGCCAGCTTGGTGAAGCGGGCGGGCCTGCGGTCGCTGTCCCGCCGCATGTGGAGGCGCCCTTCGGGCAGCCCGTGGGCGGCGAGCCAGTCGAGCGTGTCCCGCCGGCAGCGCTCGGGCCGCCCGGTCAGGTAGACGACCTCGCACTCGCGCGCGCTCTCCCGGACCAGCGCGACGCCCTCCGCGAGCGGCGGGTCCTGCGGGGCGGCGGCGAAGAAGCCGTCCCAGTCCCGCGGCCTGCGCTCCAGGAACCGCTGCCGGTGCGCGGTGTCGGCGAGGGTGTTGTCCAGGTCGAAGACGGCGAGGGGCGCCCTGCTGCTGTCGGTCACACCCCCCAGCGTAGGGGCGCCGCACGGCGCTTTTGAGACAGTCCGGCCGGAAGGAGAAGCCCGGACCGCTCCGCGCTCCGCCCCCGGTCCTGTTCCTTTTCACGGGCCGCCCCGCGACTCGAACGGTGTTCGGGGACGAGGAACGAGCCAGCGGCACACTTCGATTTCCCTATCCGGTTGATACGTCAAAGAGCCCGCTGCCATACTCCGCTTCCGGCCTTCGCTCCCACCCGTCGGCGCAAGGCCCGGGGGCCCTCACACGGAACCCCCACGAACCGCTCCACGTGAAAACGAAAAGCGAGATTTTCGCTTTCACGAGTCCCCCACACCGCCCGCATCCCCCGTGCGTCCGGCGTGCCCGCATCGCCCGGGAACCGGACGCCCCGTCGACTCCGAGGAGTCGAGTTGCGCGGCATGACGCAGCAAAGAAGGTGCGCTCTTGCCCGAATTCTCACCGTGGTCCGACCATGCGTTCAGTCCCCCGGTCCGAAATGGCGCGCCGGGAGCGCCGCTCCGTATTTCCGACGCTCCGGAATTCCACTCGCTGCGCCGTGCCCAGCGCCGTTCCGGGGCACGGGCGAGCGCCGTGTCCGCCGGCGGTTTCCTGGTGTACGTGCTGTTGTCGAGTTTCGCCGCGGGCCCGATGAACCAGCCCTTGTTCGGCCATCTGACGGTGGGGCTGGCCCTGGGGCTCGCGCAGTTCCCGGTCATGGCCGTGACGGCCTGGTGCCACCTCCGGCACATGCGCACCCGGGTCGATCCGCTGGCCCGGGGCCTGCGGTCGCGGCTGCGCCGTTCGGACACCCGGCCGCGCGGCGCGGCCGGGCGGGACGGCGGGCACGGCACCGGAGGGCTGCGCACGTGGTGACGGTGTCCGCCGGCGCCGTCGACCGGTTCAGTCTCCAGCTGACGTTCGTGCTGTTCCTGTCGGTCGTCGTGGTCACCCTGTTCATGGCGCTGCTGACCGCGCCCCAGCGCGACGAGATCGGCGAGTTCTACCTCGGCAACCGCGCGATGTCGCCGCTGCGCAACGGCCTGGCGATGTGCGGCGACTACCTGTCCGCCGCGACCCTGCTGGGCAGTACCGGGCTGGTCGCGCTGACCGGGTACGACGGGCTGATGTACCTCGGGGGCACCACCGTCGCCTGGATGCTGGTGCTGCTGCTGATCGCCGAACCGCTGCGCCGCGCGGGCCGGTTCACGCTCGGCGACACGGTGGCCCTGCGCATGCCCCGCCGGCAGCGGCCGGTGCGGCTGGCCCTGGCGGTGTGCGTCCTGGTCGTCACCACCCTGTACCTGGTGGCCCAACTCGTGGGCAGTGTGGCCCTGCTGACCCAGTTCACCGGCGAGCCCGGCGCCACCACGCGCACCCTGTGCGTCGCGGTGATCGGCACGATCGTCATCGTGTACGCCGCCATCGGCGGCATGCCCGGCGCGACGGCCATCCAGGTCATCAAGGCCGTGATGCTGGTGGCGGGCGTGACCGTCACGGCGGCCCTGGTGCTGCACCGCTTCGACTGGAGCCCGAACGCCCTGCTCGGCGCCGCGGCCGACCACGGCGGCAGCGGCAGCCGGTTCCTGGAACCCGGGCTGCGCTACGGCGGCAGCGTGGCGAGCAAGCTGGACTTCTTCAGCCTGGAGCTGGCCATCGTGCTCGGCCTCGCGGCCCTCCCCCACGTCCTGATGCGCCTGCTCGCCCCGCGCTCCGGCGCGGTGCTGCGCGCCTCCGTCGTGTGGGCCGTGGGCCTGGTCGGCCTGGTCTGCCTCGCGGCCGGCGTCCTCGGGCTGGGCGCGGCCGCCGTGGTCGGCCGGGACACCATCGTGGGCACCGACCCCAGGGGCGACGCCGCCGTACTGCTCCTCGCGCAGGCCCTGGGCGGCGGCCTGCTCACCGCCCTGCTGTCCTGCCTGGCCTTCGTCACGCTGCTCGCGGTGGCGGCCGGCCTCACGCTGGCGGCGGCCACGTCCCTGGCCCACGACCTGTACGGCGAGGTGGTGCGCAAGGGCCGGGCGAGCCAGACGGAGGAACTGACCGTCGCCCGGCTGGCCGCGGTCGTCATCGGCGTCCTCGGCATGCTGCTCGCGCTGGTCTCCTGGGGCGCCAACACCGCGACCCTGGCGTTCCTGGCCTTCGCCGTCGCGGCGTCCGCGATCCTGCCGACGCTCGTGTACACGCTGTTCTGGCGGCGCTTCACCGCGACGGGCGCGCTGCTGAGCCTGTACGGCGGCCTGCTGCTGTCCGTCCTGCTCGTGGTGTTCTCGCCGGTGGTCTCCGCCACTCCGGCCTCGTTCTTCCCGGACGCCGACTTCGCCTGGTTCCCCCTGCAGAACCCGGGCATCGTCTCCATCCCGGCGGGCTTCCTCCTCGGCTGGCTCGGCTCGGTCCTGAGCGGCCGTCAACAGGACGACGCGTACGAGGAGTTCGAGGTGCGCATGCTGGTGGGCGCCGAGGAGTGAGGCACCGCACGCCCGACCCGCCTGTCCGCGGCGGCGCCGCACCCCTCATGCTGCTGTCATGTCCCCTCGCACGATCACGTTCGGCGCCGCCCGAGACCTCCCCTGCACGGTCGTCGTCTGCCGGGGCTGCTGCTGCGGCAACGCCCGCAAGCACCCCGGCACGGACCACGAAGGACAGGTGGAGCACCTGCGCGCCGCCGCGGCCGAGCACGGCTTCCGGATCCGTACGACCGACTGCCTCGGTCCGTGCGACCAGGCCAACGTGCTCGTCGTCATGCCCTCCTCGGCCGGGCGGCGGGCCGGCGGGCGGGCCGCCTGGATCGGCTTCGCGGCGGACGAGGACTGCACGCGCGAGGTCGCCCAGTGGGCGGCCGCCGGCGGCCCCGGCGTCGCCCGGCCGCCCGCCGCGCTGGAGCTGCAGTTCATCCGCCCGCCGCGCGGCGGGCGGACCCGCGCCCGCCGCTGAACCCCGGACCGGGACCGAATTGCTCATGGGAACCATTTTCATATAGCGTCCTCGGTGCCGTCCGACCGAGGAGGAACCACCATGGCCGTCCCCAAGCGCAAGATGTCCCGCAGCAACACCCGCCACCGCCGCGCCCGGTGGAAGGCGGCCACGCCGGCGCTGGTGCCGGTCACCGTCGACGGCGTGCGCCACCTCGTCCCGCAGCACCTGGTCAAGGCGTACGAGCGCGGGCTGCTGCGCCCGGAGGGCTGAGGCGGTGCGCACCGGCCGACTGCCCGTCACCGTGCTGTCCGGCTTCCTCGGGGCGGGCAAGACCACGCTGCTCAACCACGTGCTGTCGAACCGCGACGGCCTGCGGGTCGCGGTCGTCGTCAACGACATGAGCGAGGTCAACATCGACGCCGCGCTGGTGCGCGGCGGCGGGGCCGCGCTGTCGCGCACCGAGGAACGCCTGGTCGAGATGACCAACGGCTGCATCTGCTGCACCCTGCGCGACGACCTGCTCCAGGAGGTCGACCGGCTCGCCCGCGAGGGCCGGTTCGACCACCTGCTCATCGAGAGCTCCGGCATCTCCGAACCCCTGCCGGTGGCCGCCACCTTCGCCTTCGCCCGCGACGACGGCGCCACCCTCGCGGACGTCGCGCTCCTGGACACCATGGTCACGGTCGTGGACGCCGCGAACTTCCTGACCGAGCTGGAGAGCGGCGATGACCTCGCCAAGCGGGGCCTGGCCCCGTTCGAGGACGATGAGCGGACCGTCAGCGACCTGCTCGTCGACCAGATCGAGTTCGCCGACGTGCTGGTGCTGAACAAGCTCGACCTCGTCGGCGCGGAGCAGGCGGCCCGGCTGCGGGCGGCGCTGACCCGCCTCAACCCCGTCGCCCGGATCGTCCCCGCCGTGCACGGCCGGGTGGACCTCCACCACGTGCTCGGCACCCGCCTGTTCGACCTGGAGCGCGCGCAGCAGGCGCCGGGCTGGGTGCGGGAGCTGAACGGCGAGCACGTCCCGGAGACGGAGGAGTACGGCATCTCCTCCACCGTCTTCCGCTCCGGCGGGCTCTTCCACCCGGGCCGGCTGTGGGCCTTCGTCACCGGGGAGCTCGACGGCGGGGCGTACGGGCGGGTCCTGCGCTCGAAGGGCTTCTTCACGCTGGCGTCCCGCCCGCGGGTGACGGGGCTGTGGTCGCAGGCCGGGGCGGTCGCCCGCTTCGAGCCGTCCGGCGCCCGCGACCCCGAGGCGCCGCACGCCCAGGAGCTGGTGTTCATCGGGACGGGCCTGGACGCGGACGCCGTGCGCGCCGCGCTGGCCGGCTGCCTGATGCGGCCCGGCGAGGACCTCCCGGCGGCCGACCCGTTCCCGGCCTGGGCCACGCACGGCATCGACGACGCCTGCGACCACGAGCACGCCGCGCAGCCGGCGGCGGCGACCGCGCACTGACCGGCGGCGGACCCCGGCCGCTCGCCCCGGACCGGGCCCCGGGGAATCCCGCGCGCCCCGCGGTGTTGAACCCTTCATGAGCTCCGTGATCGCCGCGACCCGCTTCTCCGTCCTCGACCGCTCCCGCACCCGCGAGGGCCGTACGAACGCCGAGGCGCTGCGCGACACGGTCCGGCTGGCACAGGACCTGGAGCCGCTCGGCTACCACCGGTTCTGGGTGTCGGAGCACCACGGCGTGCCCGGCGTCGCCGGATCCGCGCCGACCGTGCTGGCCGCCGCCGTGGCCGCCGCGACCCGCACGATCCGGGTCGGCACCGGCGGGGTGATGCTGCCCAACCACCGGCCGCTGGTGGTCGCCGAGCAGTTCGGGGTGCTGGAGTCCCTCTTCCCCGGGCGGATCGACATGGGGCTGGGCCGGTCGGTCGGCTTCACCGACGGCGTGCGCCGGGCGCTCGGGCGGGACAAGGGCGACGCCGAGGACTTCGCCGGGCAGCTCCAGGAGCTGCTCGGCTGGTTCCGGGGCACCTCGCCCACGGGGGTGCGGGCGCGTCCCGCCGAGGGGCTGACCGTGCCGCCGTTCGTCCTGGCCATGGGCGAGGGCGCGGCGATCGCGGCCCGCGCGGGCCTGCCGATGGTCATCGGCGACCTGCGCGACCGGGAGCGGATGCGCCGGGGCATCGACCACTACCGCGCCCACTTCCGGCCCTCCCCCTGGGCGAGCGAGCCGTACGTCGTGGTCTCGGGCACGGTCGCGGTGGCCGCCACCGACGAGGACGCCCGGCGGCTGCTGGTCCCGGAGGCCTGGTCGATGGCGTACTCCCGCACGCACGGGACCTTCCCGCCGCTGGAACCGGCCGGGCGCGTGGAGTCCCGGACGATGACCGCCAAGGAGCGCGGCCTGTACGAGTCCGGGCTCACCGGGCACCTCGCCGGCACCGAGGAGCGGGTGGCGCACGAACTGGAGACGGTGCTCAAGGAGACGGGCGCCCAGGAGGTGCTGGTCACCACCAGCACGTACGACCGCGCGGCCCTGCTCGACTCCTACCGGCGGCTCGCGCGGATCTTCACGGCCTAGGCTGTTCCCTTCGGATCATCCGATCGTTGGTCCGGTGTGTCATCGGCTGACGCCCAGCGGGCGAGGATCGAGCCGTTGCTGCCGGACCGGACACCGAAGCGGGGAGGGCGGTGGCGTCGATCACCGGCAGGTGATCGACACGATCGCGTTCGAGTACCGCACCGGCACGCCGTCGGTGGACCTGCCCGAGCACTTCGGTTCCTGGAAGGGCGCCCACGACCGGCTGCGGAAGTGGACCGCCGACGGCACCTGATTTCGAGCAGTGGCCCGGCCCGGCCACTCGGTACGACAAGACGGCCACCACCTGCCTCGCCGGACTGCACCTCGCCGCCATCTTCATCTGGTCGGCGAAATGATCCGGAGGAAAAGCCCCCGGGGCGACCGAGCTGTCCGGCGGGGAGGCGCAGCGTGAAGCGGGCGAGCGAGCTGCAGCCGGCCCGCCGCGGCCACACCCTCTGCCTCCTCGACGAGCCGACCACCGGCCTCCACCCGGCCGACGTCGGGGTCCTGATGCGCCAGTCGCACGGTCTCGTCGACGCCGGGAACACGGTGGTCGTCGTCGAGCACGACCTGTCCGTCGCGGCCGGCGCGGACTGGGTGATCGACCTGGGGCCGGGCGGCGGCGACGCGGGCGGGCGGATCGTGGCGGCGGGGACCGCTGCCCAGGCCGCGCGGGCGGAGGGGAGCGCGACGGCGCCGTATCTGGCCCGGGAGATGTCCCGGGCGGACGCCGGGGGACGGTAGCCGAGCCGCTGTGGCGGGCCCGGGACCGGGGAGGGACGGGACGAAGGCGCCGTAGCCCGGCGCGGCCGCGGGGCGGTCTCCGGGGGCAGGCAGGCCGACGGGGGCGCCCGCGCGGAGAGCGACGCCGTGCCCTGCCCCGGGCCCGGGTCGTGCCGGACCGGCCGGACGGGGAGATGGGTGCCCTCTCCCCGGGGCCCGGCCGGGGCGCGTCCGGACGACCCGTGCCTACGCCGGGAGCCCGCCCGGCGTCCGCCGCCGGACCGGGACACGGGCGGCCTGCCGCGGGCGGCCGGCCGGGAGGCGGCCGGGGACACGGCCCGGCGGTGCCGGCTCCTCCCCCGGGCGGAGGCGGTGGCCCGCCGCGGAGGGCAGGGGGCGGTCCCGGCCGTGTGGGGCGGGGACACGGGGCTGGTGCGGCCACGGCAGCGCGGCGTGCTCGGCGGCCCGGGCCAGCGCGCGGCGGTCGGGGTGGCGGCCGGCCGGGATCGGGGCGCGGACCTCGACCTCGGCCACCAGCCCGCGGGCCGACGCCACCCGCCACAGGGAGGCGAGCAGGGTGTCCTCGCCGACGAAGGCGGGGGCCGTGCGGGCGGTGCCGTCGGCGCCGAGGTACCGGATGCGGACGGGCTGGACGGGCGCGCCCGCGTCGAGGGCGGCCTGGAAGACGGCCGGCCGGAAGGGGCCCTGCGCGCGCCCGCACCAGGTGCTGCCCTCCGGGAAGACCGCGACCGCCCGCCCGGCGCGCAGCGCCCCGGCGAGGCGGGCCACCGTCTCCGGCAGGGCGCGCAGCCGGTCCCGGTCGATGAACAGCGTGCCGCCGCGCGCGGCGAGCGGGCCGGCGACCGGCCACCGGCGGACCTCGGCCTTGGCGAGCATCCGGGCCGGCCGTACGGCGGCCAGCAGCGGGACGTCCAGCCAGGAGACGTGGTGGGCGACGAGCAGCAGGCCGCCCGCGGGGGCGGCGGCGCCGGTGACGCGGACCCGCACCCCGGCCGCCCGCACGATCCACCGGCACCACCGCGCGACCGGCCCGGCGGGAAGGTGCCTGCCGAGGGGGACCAGCGCGGCCCCGGCCAGCACGAGCAGGGCGACCGCCGCGAGCCGCAGCACCGCGCGGGGGACGGCGGTGGCCGTCGCGCCCGGCGGCTCCAGGCACGCGGCCGGGCTGCAGGGCGCGGCGGGCAGCCAGGCGCTGCCCGCCGCCGGGTGCGCGTGCGCCGCGGCGGGGCCGGGCGCGCCGGTGCCGGCCGTGCCCATCAGGCCGGCACCAGGGACAGGAAGTGCCGCAGGTAGCGCGGGTCGATCCGGCGCATCGACAGCAGCACGTACAGGTCCGCGACGCCGAAGTCCGGGTCGTGCGCGGGTTCCCCGCAGACCCAGGCGCCCAGCCGCAGGTAGCCGCGCAGCAGGGGCGGCAGGTCGGTGCGTCCGGTGCCGGGCTCCCCGGGCGTCCAGGGCAGCAGCGGCCGCACGCGGTACTCCTCGGGGGCCAGGTGCCGGGTGCGGACCCGCTCCCAGGCCGCGGAGGCGAGGGCGCCGCCGTCGGCGAGCGGCAGGGAGCAGCAGCCGGCCAGCCACTCGTGGCCGCGGTCGGCCATGTAGCGGGCCAGGCCGGCCCAGACCAGCCCGATGACGGCGCCGTCGCGGTGGTCGGGGTGCACGCAGGACCGGCCGACCTCGACCAGGCCCGGCCGGATCGCGTCGAGCGCGCCGAGGTCGAACTCGCCCTGCGCGTACAGCCGCCCGGCGACGGCGGCGCGCTCCGGCGGCAGCAGCCGGTAGGTGCCGACGACCTGCCCGGACACCTCCTCGCGCACCAGCAGGTGGTCGCAGTACGCGTCGAAGGCGTCGATGTCGTACCCCGGCTGCGGGGTGGTCAGCAGGGCGCCCATCTCCCCGGCGAAGACGTCGTGGCGCAGCCTCTGCGCGGCCCGTACGTCCTCCTCGTCCCGGGCGAGGCCGACGGTGTAGCGGGTGGGTGCGGAGGGCGTGGGGGGACGGTCGACGGTCAGTGCGCCGGTCATGGCTTCTCCTGGTCGCGGGCCGGGTCGGCGGTGCGCGGCAGACCCGAGCGGTACGGCCTGCCCGCCCCAGTTCTTCCGAGGCGGGCTGACCGGCGCGTGACCGGGGCCGGGAGAGCGGATGTGGGGTTGTTGAACGGCGCGCGCGGGGTGTCAGGCCGCCGGCGCGCACCGGGCGAGCAGGTGCTCCGCCTCCCGCGCGTCGAGCGGGCGCTCCAGGCGCAGGTCCCCGGTCATGCCGGGGAAGAACCGGCCGGCGGGCCAGCCGCGTGCGTACGGCGGCGGGTCGAGGACGAGCAGGCGGACGCCGTCGACGACCGGGATGTCCGCCGGGGTGCCCTCGTTCCACACCCACGCGCCGTCCGGGGCGACCAGGTTGAAGGACCCGGTGGTCGGCACCTGGCCCGGCGCGTCGCGGCAGACGGCCACCTCCTGCGCGGACGGGGCCCGGCCGGGTACGTGGCCGCCGCCGACGAGCGCGTCGGCGAGCAGGGTGTGCAGCTGGAAGTTGTCGCCGATGCCGCTCATCCGCAGGGCGTATCCGGTGCCGGTGGGGCGGTGCAGCACGACCAGCGGCTCGTCGTCGAGCACCAGGAGGGCGTAGGCGAGGCACTTGAAGTCGTGGCCGGACGCCTCCCGCACCGCCGCCAGCGCTTCCAGCAGACGGGCGCGCCGGTCCCCGCCGAGGGAGGTGCACACCCGGGGGTGGTTGAGCAGGGCGACGGACGCCATCTCCCACTGCGGCAGCGTCCACCAGCCGACGGCCGCGTCCGGTCCCACCCGGTCGACGACGTCGGGCGCGGGGTCACCGGGCTCCGGTTCGGGGAACTCCCCTCCCCCGGTCACCGCCCACCGCGCGCAGAACTCCCCGGCGGCGGCCAGCGTCCCGGCGAGCCCGTCGAAGACGTACGGCGCGCACGCCCCGGCGTCCGCGCCGCGCTCCACGCAGGCGCCGGCCGCCACGGCGACCACCCCGCGCGGTCCGGGCGGCAGCTCGGGCAGCAGCGCCGCCAGGCGCGGCCCGGCCTCGGCGGCCTCGTGCTGCCCGGCCCCGTCGAAGTGCCGGTACAGGTCCCGCAGCGCCCGCTGGGAGCGGTCGCCGTCCCGCTCGCGCACAGCGGTCTCGAACGCCGTGACGGCGTCGCGGAACCGCTCCCTCCCCTTGCGTCCGAAGATCATGCGCGCACCCTACCGAGGGACCGCCTCCGCCGCCGCCGGAGAGTGCCTGGCGGGACCGGGGATGAGCACCACGCCCGGTCCCGCCCGTCCGCACCTTCCCGGCGAACGTCCGTGCCGCGCCGTGCGCCGGGGCGCGGGGGCTGCGCGAGGAGCCGCAGCGCATCCGCGCCCCGGGACGGCGCTACCGCTTGGCGGCCTTGCGGGTGGCCCGCAGCCACTCCTTGTTCATGCCCGTGATCGACACCAGTGGGATGCCCTTCGGGCAGGCGGTCGCGCACTCGCCGGCCAGCGTGCAGCCGCCGAAGCCCTCCTCGTCCATCTGCGCCACCATGTCCAGCACCCGCGTCTCGCGCTCGGGCGCGCCCTGCGGCAGGACGTTGAGGTGGTTGACCTTCGCGGAGGTGAACAGCATCGCCGCGCCGTTGGGGCAGGCCGCGACGCACGCCCCGCAGCCGATGCACTCGGCGTGCTCGAAGGCGAAGTCGGCGTCCGGCTTGGGCACCGGTGTGGCGTGCGCCTCGGGCGCGGCGCCGGTCGGCGCGGTGATGTAGCCGCCGGCCTGGATGATCCGGTCGAAGGCCGACCGGTCCACGACCAGGTCCTTGATCACCGGGAAGGCGGCGGCCCGCCACGGTTCGACGTCGATGGTGTCGCCGTCCCGGAAGGACCGCATGTGCAGCTGGCAGGTGGTGGTGCGCTCGGGCCCGTGGGCGTCGCCGTTGATGACCAGCGAGCAGGCGCCGCAGATGCCCTCGCGGCAGTCGTGGTCGAAGGCGACCGGGTCCTCGCCCTTGAGGATGAGCTCCTCGTTGAGGGTGTCGAGCATCTCCAGGAACGACATGTCGGGCGAGATGCCGTCCACCTCGTACGTGGACATCGTGCCGTCGGCGTCGGCGTTCTTCTGCCGCCAGACGCGCAGGGTGAGCTTCATGCGTAGCTCCGCTGGGTGGGGTGGACGTACTCGAAGACCAGGTCTTCCTTGTGCAGGACGGGCGCCTCGCCGGTGCCGGTGAACTCCCAGGCGGCGGCGTAGGCGAACTCCTCGTCCTTGCGGGCGGCCTCGCCGTCCGGGGTCTGGGACTCCTCGCGGAAGTGGCCGCCGCAGGACTCCGTGCGGTGCAGCGCGTCGAGGCACATCAGCTCGGCGAGCTCCAGGTAGTCGACGATGCGGTTGGCCTTCTCCAGCGACTGGTTGAACTCCTCGCCGGTGCCGGGGACCTTGATCCGGCGCCAGAACTCCTCGCGGATCTGCGGGATGCGTTCCAGCGCCTTGCGCAGGCCGGCGTCGGTGCGGGCCATGCCGCAGAACTCCCACATGAGCTCGCCGAGTTCGCGGTGGAAGGAGTCCGGGGTGCGGTCGCCGTCGACGGACAGCAGCAGGTTGAGCCGGTCCTCGGTCTCGGCCAGCACCTCCTGCACCACCGGGTGGTCGGCGGTGACCCGGTCCTTGTGGGGGTTGCGGGCGAGGTAGTCGTTGATGGTGGCCGGCAGGACGAAGTAGCCGTCCGCCAGGCCCTGCATCAGCGCGGAGGCGCCGAGCCGGTTGGCGCCGTGGTCGGAGAAGTTGGCCTCGCCGATCGCGAAGAGGCCGGGGACGGTGGTCTGGAGGTCGTAGTCGACCCACAGGCCGCCCATCGTGTAGTGCACGGCGGGGTAGATCCTCATCGGCACCCGGTACGGGCCCTCGTCGGTGATCCGCTGGTACATGTCGAAGAGGTTGCCGTACTTGGCTTCGACGGCCTCGCGGCCCATCCGCCGGATCGCGTCCGCGAAGTCGAGGTACACGCCCTGCCCGCCGGGGCCGACGCCGCGGCCCTCGTCGCAGACGTTCTTCGCGGCGCGGGAGGCGATGTCGCGGGGCACCAGGTTGCCGAAGGACGGGTAGATGCGCTCCAGGTAGTAGTCGCGCTCGTCCTCGGGGATCTCGTTCGGCGGGCGGGTGTCGCCCTTGGCCTTCGGCACCCAGATCCGGCCGTCGTTGCGCAGCGACTCGCTCATCAGCGTCAGCTTCGACTGGTGGTCGCCGGTGCGCGGGATGCAGGTGGGGTGGATCTGCGTGAAGCAGGGGTTGGCGAAGTACGCGCCGCGCCGGTGCGCCCGCCAGACCGCGGTCGCGTTGGAGTTCATCGCGTTCGTCGACAGGTAGAAGACGTTGCCGTAGCCGCCGGAGGCGAGGACGACGGCGTCCGCGAAGTACGTGGAGATCCTGCCCGTGATCAGGTCCCGGGCGACGATGCCGCGGGCCCGGCCGTCGACGACGATCAGGTCGAGCATCTCGGTGCGCGGGTGCAGCTCGATGTTGCCGGCCGCGATCTGCCGGGACAGCGCCTGGTAGGCGCCGAGCAGCAGCTGCTGGCCCGTCTGGCCGCGGGCGTAGAAGGTCCGGGACACCTGGACGCCGCCGAAGGAGCGGGTGTCGAGCAGGCCGCCGTACTCGCGGGCGAAGGGCACGCCCTGCGCGACGCACTGGTCGATGATCTCCACGGAGATCTGCGCGAGCCGGTGCACGTTGGACTCGCGCGCCCGGAAGTCGCCGCCCTTGACGGTGTCGTAGAAGAGGCGGTGCACGGAGTCGCCGTCGTTGCGGTAGTTCTTCGCCGCGTTGATGCCGCCCTGCGCGGCGATGGAGTGGGCGCGGCGCGGGGAGTCCTGGTAGCAGAACTGGATGACCTTGTAGCCCTGTTCGGCGAGGGTGGCGCCCGCGGAGCCGCCCGCGAGCCCGGTGCCGACGACGATGACGGTGTGCTTGCGGCGGTTGGCCGGGTTGACCAGTTTGGCCTCGAACCGGCGCTTGTCCCAGCGCTCGTTGATCGGACCGGCCGGTGCCTTGGTGTCGACGACGGGGTCGCCGGTCGTGTAGGCGGCGTATTCAGCGGTCATGTCAGCTCACCACTCCGGTCATGACGGCCACGGGCACGGCGACGAAGCCGGCCGTGAGCAGCAGCGCGAGGACGTTGGCGACGGTCTTCAGGGCGCGGTCGCGCCTCCGGCTGCCGACGCCGAGGGTCTGGGCGGCGCTCCAGAAGCCGTGCCGGACGTGCAGGCCCAGGGCGAGCATCGCGACGATGTAGAGGACGTTGCCGTACCAGGTGGAGAAGGTGTCGACGACGTTCTCGTAGGGGCGGCCGGACTGGAAGCCGCCGGAGTGCACGGTGCCGGTGGTCAGGTCCAGGATGTGCCAGACGATGAACAGGCCGAGGATGATCCCGCCCCAGCGCATGGTGCGCGTCGCGTAGCTCGCCCGCGGCTTCTTGTGCACGTACTTGCTGGGCCGCGCCCTGAGGTCGCGGCGGCTGAGCTGGTACGCGGAGACGGCGTGCGCGACCACGGCGACGACGAGCACCACCCGGACCAGCCACAGCGTCCACTCGTAGTGCATGAAGGGCTCGCCGACGGTGCGCAGCCAGTGCGCGTAGTGGTTGAACTCGCCGGCCCCGAAGAAGATCTTCAGGTTGCCGATCATGTGGACGACCAGGTACAGCAGCATGATCAGGCCGCTGACCGCCATCACCGTCTTCTTGCCGACGGTCGAGTTCCACACGGTGCGTGCGAAGGACGGCCGTCGGTCCGTCCGGGTTGCCAGAGCCATGGTCAAGACGCTAGGGCCGGACGGCCCCATCGGTCCAAGACATGGTCCGCCTTGATTCGATAGGGAGTGCCTATCATGGCTGGATGCAGTTCCAGCAGCTCCAGTACTTCGTGGCCGTCGCCGAGACCCGGCACTTCACCCGGGCCGCCGACCTCGTCCACGTCGCCCAGCCGTCGCTGTCCCAGCAGATCAAGGCCCTGGAGCGGGAGCTCGGCGCGGACCTGTTCCTGCGGGCGCGCGGCAACATCTCGCTGACGGACGCCGGGGAGGCGCTGCTCCCGCTGGCCCGGCGCATCCTCGCCGACGCGGACACCGCCCGGCACGAGGTGCAGGAGCTGGTGCAGCTGCGGCGCGGCCGGGTCCGGCTGGGCGCGACCCCGAGCCTGTGCACGGGCCTGCTGCCGGACGTCCTGCGCGCCTTCCACGACCGCTACCCCGGCATCCGGCTGCTGATCGAGGAGGGCGGCTCGCACGACCTGGTGCGGGAGCTGGCGCGCGGCGCCCTCGACCTCGCGCTCGTCGTGCTGCCGCTGCCCACGCCCTCTCCCGCGCTGACCACGGTGGAGCTGCTGCGCGAGGACCTGGTCGTGGTCTCGTCGCCGGACGCCCCCCGCCCGGGCGGGGGGCGGCGCACCGTGCGGATCGCCGACCTGGAGGGCGAGCGCCTGGTGATGTTCCGGCACGGCTACGACCTGCGCGAACTGACCGTGGCCGCGTGCCGCGCGGAGGGATTCGAGCCGGACTTCGCGGTGGAGGGCGGCGAGATGGACGCGGTGCTCGGCTTCGTCCGGGCCGGTCTGGGCGTCGCTGTCGTCCCCCGGATGGTCGCCGCCCGCTCCGGCCGCGGCCTGCGCGTCACCCCGCTGGCCCGCCCCGGCCTGCACCGCACGATCGCCCTGGCCCACCGCACGGACGTGGCACCGCCGCGGGCGGCGCGGGAGCTGCAGCGGATGCTGCTGGAACGGTGAGCTCCGCCCGCGGGACGCGGGTGCCGGCGCACCGGGCGTGCGCGGGGCGGCGCCCCGCTCCCGGCCCGGGGGCCGCGGCACGTTCCACGGGCCGCGGCACACCGCCGTCCGGGAGCTCCGGCCGCCGGCCGTCCCCGGACGGCCCGCCTAGCCGGTCGCGTCCACCAGGGCCAGCTCGTGCAGCCGCTCCGGCGGGCCGGGGCGGGCGTAGTACCAGCCCTGCGCCGTGTCGCAGCCGAGTATGCGGAGCTGTTCGGCCTGCGCGCCCGTCTCCACGCCCTCCACGGTCACCGCGAGGTCGAGGCTGTGGGCGAGTGAGACGATCCCCTCGACGATCTTGAGGTCGACGGGATCCGCCGGGAACTGCTGCATGCTCTGGGTGAAGGACCGGTCCAGCTTGAGGATGCTCACCGGCAGCCGGCGCAGGTTGGCGAGGTTGGAGTAGCCGGTGCCGAAGTCGTCCAGGGCGATGTCCACGCCCATCTCCGCCAGCCGGCGCAGCGGCTTGAGCAGGTCGTCGTCCGCGCCGATCAGCGCCGACTCGGTGACCTCCAGGCACAGCGCGGCGGGTTCGACGCCCGCGCGCTCCAGGATGTCGACGGTGTCCTGGACCAGGCCGGGGTGGGTGAGCTGGCAGGGCGAGAGGTTGACGTTGATGCGCAGCGGGCCCAGCGCCTCGGCGCCGCCGTGCAGCTCCCGCCACTCGCGGGCCTGGCGCACCGACTCCTCCAGCACCCAGCGGCCGAGCGGAACGATCAGTCCGGTGTGCTCGGCGAGCGGGATGAACCGGTCCGGCCCGAGCACGCCGTGCTGCGGGTGCAGCCAGCGCACCAGGGCCTCCGCGCCGCGCACGCTGCCGTCGCCGAGGTGCACCAGCGGCTGGTACTCGATGAAGAACTCGCCGCGCTCCAGGGCGGTGGGCAGCGCGGTGGTCAGGCCGTGCCGGGTGATGACGCGGGCGTCGGCCTCCGGGTCGGCGAGCTCGAACCGGTTCCCGCCCGCCGACTTGGCCCGGTACATGGTGATGTCGGCGCTGCGCAGCACCTCCGCCGGGCTGCGCTCCCCGGCCGGGCCCTCGACGATGCCGATGGAGCCGCGCACGGTCAGCTCCCGGCCGTCGACGCTGATCGGGGCGAGCAGCGCGTTCATGATGCGGCCGGCGAGCTCGTCGACCGTGCGCTGGGTGTCGGGGCCGGTGGTCAGCGCGACGAACTCGTCGCCGCCGAGCCGGGCGACCATCTCGCCGGGCGCGGTCGCGCACGACTGGAGCCGGTCGGCGACCTCCACGAGCAGCCGGTCGCCGGCCGCGTGCCCGAGGCTGTCGTTGACGGTCTTGAAGCCGTCGAGGTCGAGGTAGCACAGGCCGAAGCGCTGCCCCTCGCCGGCGCCCAGGGCCTTCTCCAGGCGCTCGAAGAAGAACGTGCGGTTGGGCAGGCCGGTGAGCGCGTCGTGCGTGGCCTCGTAGCGCAGCCGCAGGTTGAGCAGCCGCCGCTCGGTGGTGTCCTCCATGAGGGCGAGCTGGTACTGCGGGTCGCCCTGGGCGTCGCGCAGCAGGGAGACCGTCAGGTTGGTCCACAGGACCGTTCCGTCAGGGCGGTAGAACGCCTTCTCCACGTGGTAGTGCTCGCGCTCGCCCTGGACGAGTTCGTCGTACAGCCGCCAGGTGTGCGGCGCGTCGTCGGGGTGGGTCCACTCCCGGACGTTGCGGCCGCGCAGGGTGGGGTCGGACACGCCGAACATGCGCAGCAGCGCGCCGTTGACCTGGAGGATGTTGCCGTCGAGGTCGGCGATGCCGATGCCTATGGCGGCGCCCTCGAAGACCGCGCGGAAGCGGGCCTCGCTGGCGTGCAGCGCCTGCGCCACCACGCCCTGCGCGAGCAGCGCGGCCTGCGCGATGGACTCCTGCTCGGCGAGCGTCCGCTCGCGCAGCGCCTGCGCGTAGCCGGCGGCCATGGCGTGCTGGAGCCGCGCGCTGCGCGCCCGCAGGTCCTCGCGGTCGCCGTCCTCGCCGCAGTAGAGCACGAGGTACGCGTCGACGCAGTCCAGGCTCCGGCTGAGCGCCTCGGGGTCGGTGCAGTGCGCGGCCACCAGGGCGGCGCCGACGGCCCTGCCCTCGTCGGCGTCGAAGGCCCGGGCCCGCAGCGCCCGGCTCAGCCGCCGGGCCAGCGGCAGCAGCTGCGCCTCGAACTCCGGCCGGGTCGACGAGGTCGAGGTGACGGGGAAGACGGCCCGGCTCCAGATCGTCGCGAACCGGCGCAGTCTGTCCTCCGGCCCGTCCGGTTCCGCCGTCACGCCGTACGCCCCACGCCCGCGAACCCGGAGAAGGCATACGGGTCCTCGTCCTCCGGTGCGGTGTCGGGCCGCCAGTGCGGCATCGGCACCAGTCCGGGTTCCACCATGTCGTACCCCTCGAAGAACCGCGCGATCTCCTCGCGCGACCGCATGATCAGCGGGCTGCGAATATCCTTGTATACGTCCACCACACCATCGGTCCGCTCCGCGGGCAGCGGGATTCCCTCGTACGAGGCGTGGGTGAGGACGAGCAGGCTGCCGGGCGCGAGCGCCGCGCCGAGCTCGGCCACCGCCCCGTACGGGTCGTCCGCGTCTTCCACGAAGTGCAGTATGGCAACGAGCAGGAGGGCCACCGGCCGATTCAGGTCGATCAGCCGTTCCACCTGGGGGCTGCCGAGGATGTCCTGCGGCTTGCGGAGGTCCGCGGCGACGACGTCCACGGTGTCGTCGCCGTCGAGGACGGCCTGGCTGTGGGCGACGGCCACCGGGTCGTGGTCGACGTAGACGACGTGCGCGCCGGGGCTGGCCGTCCGGGCGACCTCGTGCACGTTGCCGAAGGTCGGGATGCCGGAGCCGACGTCCAGGAACTGCGTGATGCCCTGCCCGGCGGCGAAGCGCACCGCGCGGCGCATGAACGCCCGGTTCGCCTGCATGATCTTGGGCAGTCCCGGCATGAACTCCATTGCCTTGCGGGCCGCTTCCCGGTCGACGTCGAAGTTGTGCGAACCGCCCAGGTAGTAGTCGTACATCCGGGAAACGCTCGGCACCGAGATGTCGATGCTCCGTGGTGCCCAGGCGGGGCGCTCCATCTGGTTCTCCAAGACGTAGGCGATCCGGTGTTCGAGCAGAGGCTACTGATCGCCCGCCAATGGAGCGAGCAGAAACGGAAATTGACCATCCGTTCCCGGTCACTGCCTGCGGCACGTGCCCAGTTGATACCCCCCGGTGCGCCGCCGGACGCACGTCCCCGCACACGGGTCCGCCCCTCCGCGGGGGAGCGGAGGGGCGGACGGTGGCCGGCGGCGCCGGGTGGACGGGAGACGAACACCCTGGGGAGGTTTTCCTACTCCTTGTCCGGCGCGCCGACCGGCTTTCCGTCGGGCCGCACGGCGTACCAGGTGCCGCCGACGCCCTGACCGTTGGTGTCGCCGGGGGCCTCGTCCCCGGCGAAGGTGTACATGGGCCAGCAGTTGATCGTCTGCTGCTCGGCGCCGTCGGGCCGGGTGAAGGTCATGTACCCCTTCTTCTGGATGCCCTTGGTGTCCGCGAAGTCGACGGGCGACACCACCGGCCACTTCTCCAGGCAGGCGCCGGTGCACGCGGAGACCGGCTTCGGCCAGGCCTCGTCCTTCATGAACCGGTAGACGGTCATGCCCTTGCCGTCGACGACGATCTCGCCGAGCTCGGGATCGTTGCGGGTGGACAGACCGGGCAGCTCCTCGGCCCCGCCCTGCGCCTTCTTGCCGTCCGGGGCGAGCGCGTACCACTTGCCGCCCACGCCCTGGCCCTTGACGTCGCCGGCGTTGACGTCCTTGGCGTAGCGGTACGCCGGCCAGCCGCCGATGGTCAGCTGCTCGGTGCCGTCGGCGCGGGTGACCGACCCGAGCAGCGCCTTGTCGATGCCCTCGCCGGCCGTGGCGTCGTCCGCCGGCACCGGCGGCCAGGTCTTGGCGCAGTCGCCGTCGCAGTTCGACTTGGGCGGTTCCGCGGTGTCCTGGTCGAAGCGGTAGAGGGTCAGGCCCAGGGTGTCGGTCACCACCTTGCCGATCTCGGCGTTGGTGGAGACGCCCAGCTTGCCCGCGGAGGGCACCGCACTGGACTGGCTCGCGGCACCCTGCTGGCCGCCCGCGGCGCCGGCGGCCCCGCTGCCGATGGAGCCGTAGTCCCCCGGCGCGGCCGTGGCACCCACGTTCTGGCTGCTCGCCGGGGGCGCCGTGTTCTGACCGCAGGCCGTCGTCAGCGCCAGCACCGCCGCGGCGCTCGCCACGAGTGAGGCGCTCCGCCAGGAGGTCTTCATCGTCAACTCCCCATGATCAAAAGGGTGTTGCAGCGCCCTGCTGCGCCGCCGCACGACATGGGGTACGCACGGCGGCGGGGGTTGTGTTCAACCGGCCGGGGTTTTTCTTCCCCGATCCCGCGCGCGGCCCGTTCCCTCCGCACACGCGTACGCCCGCGGCCCGGGCCGGCGACCGGTGATCGAAACGCCCGCGTCCGGTTGTCCCTCCTTCGAGGCAATCACCCGCGGACTGCGGCGCGCCCCGGCGCGGCAGGGCCCATGATCCTCGTCGTGCATGGACCCCTACCGACCCAATCCGGCCGTGGCGTAAGGGCGTTGGCGGTGCTGGCGCTGACGTGGGCGCTCGTCGGCGCGCCGGCCGGCGCCGCGGTGGCCGACGCCTGCGCCTACGCCTCGACCGGGCCGGGCGGCACGGAGGCGGTGGCGGTCGCCGGACGCCTCACCTGGCCGGTGCCCCCGGTGTGCCGAACGCCGACGCCCAGCCCCACCCCGACGCCCAGCCCCACGCCGCCGAGCCCCACGCCGACGCCGAGTCCGACGCCGCCCCCTCCGTCTCCCCGGCCGACGCCCCCTCCCCCGTCGAAGCCGCCGCCCCCGCCTCCCGAGCCGGAGCCCACGGAGAAACCGCGACCGTCGTCACCGCCGCCACCGGCCCCGCGCCCGGCGGCGCCCGCGCCCCGGCCGCTGCCCGTGCCCGTACCGGCACCGCCGCCGGCCCCCGCGCCCGAGCCGTCGGCCTCACCGGCACCGCGTCCGTCCGCCGCGCCCGTGCACTATCCGCCGTACCGCGCCACGCGGCCACGACGGCCGTCCGGCAGCGCGCCGTCACCGCTCGTCTTCGTCCTGCTCATCACCACGCCCGCGGTGGTCGCCGCCGCCGCGCTGCGCCCGCGCTGATCACCGACGCCCAGGAGGCACCTCTTGCCGGAATGGCTTGTTCTCACCCTCGCGATGCTGGCCGCCTGCGCCGTGGTGGTCGTCATCACCCTCGTCCGGCACCGCACGGCGTCCGACGACGAGGACCCCAGCGAGACCCCGGACGTCATCGAGTACATCACCATGTGGATCGGCGTCCTGTACGCGATCGTGCTGGGCCTGGCCATCGCCGGTGTCTGGGAGGCGCGCAGCGCGGCCCAGGACCACGTGCAGGCGGAGGCCGTGGCGCTGCACGAGATCTCGGAGCGGGTACGGGTCTACCCGGCCGACGTGCGTGACCGCATTCGTGACGATGTCAATGCCTATGTCGGACACGTCGTCACCACCGAGTGGCGGACCATGGCCGACGAGGGCCACGTCACCGAGCGCGGCACCGAACTGCTGGGCCGGGTCCGGCGGGACGTGACCGACTACCAGCCGAGGACGGACTTCGAGGCCCAGGCCTACCAGCCGCTCCTGGACCAGGTGACCGCCGCCGACCAGGCGCGCAACGCCCGGGCGGAGTCGACCGAACCGACCATGCCGGGGGTCGTGTGGTTCGGGCTGATCGTGGGGGCCGTCGTCACCGTCGGCATGCTCTTCGCGCTGCAGATCCGGCGTACGGCGCGCGAACTGATCCTCGCCGGGCTGTTCTCCGCGCTGATCGCGTTCCTGCTCTTCCTGATCTGGGACTTCGACGCGCCCTACAGCCGCGGCATCGCCGCGACGGCGGACCCGTTCCTGCACCTCTTCCCGCACGCCGGGGGCTGAGGCGGGCAGGAGAGGGGAAGAGCGGTCCGGCCCTCGGCCGGCGAGGGCCGGACCGTTCAGATCCGCTTCTCGGCGCGGCGCCGCATCCAGAACACTCCGCCGCCGACGGCCGCCGCGGCCACCAGACCGCCGCCGATCGCCATGTCCGTCGGGGTCGCCCCGGTGGTGCTGCTGCCGCCGAGGCCGCCGCGCACGCCGCCGAGGACGGTGAAGGCCGCCGGGCGGGTCAGCGTCCTGCCGGAGCAGTTGACGGTGATGTCGTACGTGCCCGGGCGGGCGTCGTCGTGGATGGTGACCGTGCCCTGGGCCGTGTCGCCGGCGCGGTTGAGCTGCGTCAGCCGGGTGGCCTGGAAGGCGTTGGAGTTGGCGGTGCCGCCCTGCCGGCAGCCGTCGACCGTGATGGTCAGCCGGCCGCCGCGGGCGATGACGTTGGGCAGGGCGACGATGTTGCTCGGCCCGCCGGCGTGGTTGCCGTTGCCGCCCGCGTTCCCGTTGCCGCCGCCGTTGCCGCCGCCGTTGCCGTTCCCGCCGCCGTTCCCACCGGCATTGCCGTGGCCGTTGCCGCCGGCGTTCCCGCCGTTGCCGCCGTTCCCGTTCCCGTTCCCGCCGTTGCCGTTCCCGCCGCCGTTCCCACCGGCATTGCCGTGGCCGTTCCCGCCGGCGTCGTTGTTCCCGTTGCCGCCGCCGTTTCCGCCGTTCCCGTTGCCGCCGCCGTTCCCGTTGCCGCGGCCGTTGTCCCCGCCGTTGCCGCCGAATCCGCCGTTACCCCTGTTGCCGCCATTGCCTCCATTACCGCCGTTGTTGTCGTTGTCGTCGTTCCGGCCGCCGTTCCCGCCGGCGTTGCCGCGCCCGTCCCCGTCCCTGTCGCCGCCGTTTCCGCCGAATCCACCGTTACCACCGAATCCGCCGTTTCCGCCGAATCCCCCGTTTCCACCGAATCCGTTGAATCCACCGTTTCCGCCGAATCCGCCATTGCCGTGGAACCCGTTCCCGGCAAAACCGTCGTCGCCGCCGAAGCCGCCGTTACCGCCCCCGCCGCCACCGAAACGGCCGTCGTCGCCGTTTCCGCCGAAGCCGCCGTTGTTGTTCTGGGCGAGGCCGGGGCCGTCTCCGCTGCCGGAGTTGGCGCCGGGGACGCCGTCCCACGCCACGGCCGCGGGGGCGGCGAGTCCGAAGACGGCGACCGCCGCGCCGGCGGCCACCAGGGCACGAGAGTTACGCATGAGATCCTCCGCGGAAGACGCCCCGGGACCCGTCCCCGGTCGATCGGCGAGAAAGCGCCTCCCGGTGAAGACCCTCAGTTGCCCTGCTCGGGGCCGCATGTCGGCGATGGTCCGTCCTGGTGAGCAGACGCACCGCGCGATCACCACAGGAGGGGATATCGCCGCAGGTCAAGGACCGTGGGAAATTTCCTGATGACGGCAACTCGGATGGCTCACCAATAAAGGAAGGCGACACCCGTTCGCCCTCGCCCCGTCGCCGGTCACGCGCACCGCACTTAGCGTTCTGCTATGCGCGAATGACGCGGCGACGGCCGCGTCGAGAGGGGATGGCGAATGTCTGCGTCCGATCTGGCCGACGCCGAAGAGGAGGCGCGGCCGAAGAAGCGCGCTCCGTGGGGCGTGATAGCGCTGGTTCTGCTCACCGGCCTGGCGCTCCTGCGCAATGGATCGGGGGAGTTCGACGTGGGACCGCCGCAGCCCGCGGGCGCCGCCGCCGCGGACAGCCGGGTGTCCGAGCCGACGTTCGTCTCGGCCGTGCGCCCGCTGCCGCACGCCGTCCCGGACCGGGTCCGGATCCCGGCGATCCAAGTGGACGCGCCGGTCATCCCGGTGGGTCTGGATCCGGACGGCTGGGTCGCCGCGCCACCCGCGGAGGACCCCAACCTGGCCGGCTGGTTCACCGGCGCCGTCTCTCCCGGCGAGAAGGGCACGGCGGTCGTCGTCGGTCACGTCGACAACCAGCTGGGGCCCGCCGTGTTCTACGGTCTGGGCGCCCTGAAGAAGGGGAGCCTCGTCGAAGTCGCCCGCAAGGACGGCAAGACGGCCGTGTTCGACATCTACGGCGTCGAGGTCTTCGAAAAGAACAACTTCCCCGGCGACCGGGTGTACAGCTCCAAGGGCGCGCCGGAACTGCGGGTCATCACCTGCGGGGGCGGTTTCTCGGAGCAGACCGGATACGACGGGAACGTCGTCGTGTTCGCCCGCCTGGTCGAGGTCCGCTGAGCGGACCCCGGCCGGCGGGCGCGCGGCATCACAGGTACTGCCGCCTCGGGACGGTGAGGCGGTAACCGGAGTCCAGCAGCTGCGGCAGGTAGCGGCGCAGGGCCCGGACACTCTGGGAACGGTCGCCCCCGGCGTCGTGCGAGAGCACCACGACACCGGGGGCGGCGCCGTCCTCGACCCGGTCGACGATGGTGCGGGTGCCGGGCGTGGTCCAGTCGAGGGTGTCGACCGTCCAGGCCAGCGGCTCCATGCCGAGTTCGGCGCCGAGCTGGAACGCGGCGCGGTTCCAGGCCCCGTAGGGCGCGCGGAACCACTCGGGGCGGTCCCCGTACGCCTCCTCGATGACGTCGCAGGTGCGTTCCATCTCGGACCGGATGCGGCTGCGGCGGAGTTGGGTGAGCAGGGGGTGGGACCAGGTGTGGTTGCCGACGACGTGGCCCTCGTCGGCCATCCGGGCCAGGAGGTCCTTGTTCTCGGCGGCCCGTTCGCCGCACACGAAGAACATGGCGCGGACGTCGTACTCCGCCAGCGTGTCCAGGATGTCCGGGGTGTAGGCGGGGTCGGGTCCGTCGTCGAAGGTCAGCACCATGGTGCGGCCGCGTCCGGAGACGCTCAGCAGCGGTTCGCGCCGGACCGGGGTCCGGCCGGGTGCCGCGCGCGGCGGGGCGTGTCCGGTGAAGGGCTGGAGGCGGTAGGCGGAGGCGGCCTGGGGGCGGCGCACCAGGGCGCCGGCCGCGGGGGCGAGCGGCCGGGCAGGCTCCTGCCCCGCGCCGCCCACCGCGAACACCCCGGCCGTACCGGCCGCCCCCGCAGCGACGGCACCGGCGATCAACGCGCGGCGCCGCGTGAGCAAGTGATCCTTGTGCATGACTCATCCGTCGCCCGGTGGAAGGCCGACGCACCAGTGCGGCACCGGAGCGGCGGTACGAATCCACCCGTACGGCAGCGCCGTTGGGGCCGGCGGTGGTGCGTTCGGGGGACGCCGCGCGGGCCCGGAAGGGCGTGGTGCGAGGTACATGATCCGGCGAACGGGGCACCCGGAAGGCCGGGCAGCGCCCCGGCGCCCCGGGGCTGCCCGCACGGGCGGCGCCCGGCCCCGCCGGAGGGGACGGGGCCGGGCGCCGCCCGTCCCCCGTCCGCCCGCCCGTGCGGCGGGCGGAGCGGACGGCTCCGATAGCCTCACGGACGTGACGGAACAGCACTCCCGGCAGTTCGAGCGGGGCACGGACGGGCCGAAGGTCATCGTGGTCGGCGTGGACGGCTCCGACTCCTCCCTCCGCGCGGCGGCCTACGCCGGCGGTCTGGCCCGGCGTCAGCGGGCTCTGCTGGCCGTCGTGTACGTGCAGCCGGTGCTGGCGGCGGGGGCGGCCTTCGGGGCGCCCGTCGCCGAGACCACCGACGAGATCGCCGAGGACCTCATCGCGCAGATCCGGGACGCCGCCGAGCGGGTGAAGGGGATATTCGACGTGCGCTGGGAGTTCCACACGTTCCGCGGCGACCCCTACACGGGCCTGGTGCGGGCGGCGGGCGAACTGAAGGCGGACGCGGTCGTGGTGGGCGCCTCCGAGCAGGCGGGCCACCGTTTCGTCGGCTCCGTCGCGGTCCGCCTGGTGAAGGCGGGGCGCTGGCCGGTGACGGTGGTGCCCTAGGGGCTGTCGTTCGGATCACGCCGCGGACGCGGGGCCGACGACACACAGTCGATTCCCCGCGACCTGATCCGAACGACAGCCCCTAGCCGCCTCACCCCTGGATGGGCTCGCTCGGGTGCGTGGTGTGCGTGGTGCCTTCCTCCCGGCCGCCCGCTGGGCCATCATGAGCCGCCGTCAGCCGTTGCCGATCGTGAAGAGGTGAGGCGCATGGCCGGGCTCCGTATGGGTGAGGGTGTTCTCCGCCGCAAACCCATCGAGCACATCGAGGAGACGGAAGTCGGGGAGGGGACGCGGCTGGACCGGTCGCTCGGTCTGTGGCAGCTCACCGCCATCGGGGTCGGCGGCATCATCGGGGCGGGCATCTTCACGCTCGCCGGGACGGTGGCCAACGGCACGGCGGGGCCCGCGGTGCTGATCTCCTTCCTCGTCGCGGGCGTGGCGAGTGCCGCGGCCGCGCTGTCGTACGCCGAGTTCGCGGGGCTGATCCCGAAGGCGGGCTCGGCGTACACGTACGGTTACGCGGTGCTCGGGGAGCTCGCGGGCTGGTTCATCGGCTGGGACCTGCTGCTGGAGTACACGGCGATCGTGGCCGTGGTGGCGATCGGCATCTCCGGCTACTTCAGTTTCCTGATCAACGAGTTGGGTGCCGATCTGCCCGCCTGGATGCTGGGCGCGCCGGGCACCGGCGACGGGCACCGCGTCGACCTGTTCGCCGCGCTGCTGTGCCTGCTGATCGCGTACCTGCTGAACCTCGGCATCAAGAACGCGGCCCGCTTCGAGACGGTGGTGGTCGTGCTGAAGGTGCTGGTCGTGCTGCTGGTGATCGGGGTCGGCGTCTTCCACATCGACACGGCGAACTACAACCCGTTCTTCCCCTACGGGATCGGCGGGGCGTTCACCGGCGCGGCCACCGTGTTCTTCGCGGTCTTCGGCTACGACGCCATGTCCACGGCGGCCGAGGAGTCCAAGGACGCGCAGCGGCACATGCCGAAGGCGATCCTGTACTCGCTGGCGATCTCCATGGTGCTGTACGTGGCGGCGTGCCTGGTGCTGACGGGCATGCAGAACTACACGGAGATCGACAAGGAGAGCGGCTTCTCGACGGCGTTCCAGTCGGTGGGGCTGGACGGGCTCGCCAACGTGATCGCGGTGGGCGCCATCATCGGCATCCTCACCGTGATGTTCACGTTCATGCTCGGGGTGACCCGGGTGTGGTTCGCCATGTCGCGCGACGGGCTGCTGCCCGCCTGGTTCGCCAAGACGCACCCGAGGCGGCACGTGCCGACCCGGGTCACCTGGATCGTGGGGTTCGCCTCGGCCGCCATCGCCGGGTTCCTGCCGATCGGCGAGGCGGCCGAGCTGACCAACATCGGCATCCTGCTGGCGTTCGTGGTGGTGTGCGCGGCGGTGATCGTGCTGCGGTACCGGCAGCCGGACCTGCCGCGCACCTTCCGGACGCCCTGGATGCCGTTCGTGCCGGCGGCGGGCGTCGTCTTCTCCCTCTGGCTGATCACGTTCCTGCAGTGGCAGACCTGGGCCCGCTTCGCCGTGTGGCTGGCGCTCGGACTGGTGATCTACTTCGGCTACTCCTACCGGCACTCCGTGCTGGCCAGGCGCTGAGGGCTGTCGTTCGGATCAGGTCGCGGGGAATCGACCGTATGCCGTCGGTGCCGCGTCCGCGGCGTGATCCGAACAACAGCCCCTAGTGTGATGCGCCTGAAATCGCAGGCTTAAGTCTGTAGCCTGTTTTCGTGTCTCGAGGTCCTCGTGCTGTCGAAGTCGTGTTGTCCGATGAGG